>DASXKR010000074.1:0-101201 GCA_036496665.1 Rudaea sp.
CCGGACTGAACTGCGAGAGCCCTTGTCCGAATGCCCACACCGCGCCGATGTAAAGCAACGCCGCACGGATCACGTTGCGGCGCTGCAGTTCGGCGAACAGGCTGCGCTTCATGCTCGGACGCATCCCCCTGTGCCGGAGGCTATCCGGTCGAGGCCGAGTGTCCGCAATTACGCCAAGGTGCGCAAGCGCGGGTTGCGTTGCGCAAATTGTCGGAACTGCTGATCACTGCTGTCGGCTTCCGCACCGGTGCTACAGTACGCGACTTTGATCGAGCAGCGCAGGGAATCAACGATGACTTGCACGTCAGCATCCTTTCCAATCGGCACTCCGGGCCAGCCCTGGGGCGCGGCGGAGAAGGCCGAATGGCTGTCGCGGCAGGTGCGCCGGCGCAGCTACGCCGAAGAGGTGGTCGCCAGCATCGATGCGTTGCGTTCGCGGTTCGACGTGACGGAGTACGGTCGGCTCGAGTACGGCGACGAAAGCTTTGCGCTGTTCGCGATCCGCAGCCGCGGCTGGCGCGACGAGCTGCCGAATGTGCTCGTGACGGGCGGCGTGCACGGCTACGAGACCAGCGGCGTGCACGGGGCACTGCAATTCGTCGAACGGCACGCATCGGACTATGCCGGTTGCGTGAACCTGCTCGTCGCGCCGTGCGTGAGCCCGTGGGCCTACGAGTGCATTCATCGCTGGAACGCCGAGGCGATCGATCCGAACCGCTCGTTTCGCGAGGACAGTCCGGCGGCGGAATCGGCGGCGCTGATGCGGCTGGTTGCGCCGCTGCGCGACCGCTTCCTCGTCCACATCGATCTGCATGAGACCACCGATAGCGACGAGTCCGAGTTCCGCCCGGCGTTGGCCGCGCGTGATGGCAAGGTGTTCGAACCCGGTGAGATTCCCGACGGCTTCTATGTCGTCGGCGACGCCGAAGATCCGCAACCGGAATTCCAGCAGGCCGTGATCGCTGCGGTCGCCAAGGTCACACACATCGCACCGGCCGACGCCAACGGCGAGATCATCGGTTCGCCGGTCGTCTCGCCCGGCGTCATCAACTATCCGGTGAAGGCGCTGGGCCTGTGCACCTCCATCACGACCGCGCGCTATCGCACGATCACCGAGGTGTATCCGGACAGCCCGCGCGCGACCCCTGAGCGGTGCAACGCCGCACAGGTTGAGGCAGTCCGGGCGGCCATTGGCTTCGCGCTGGGATGAGCGTGTTCAGCAAGCGCTCGCGCGTGTGCGCAGCAACGCAATGCCGGCAACGGTGGCCAGCAGCGCGAACAGCGCGCCGCCGAGAAACGCGGCGTGATAGCCGCCGGCGAGTGCAGCCGTGTGATCCGCACCAAGCAACGTCAGGTGCGCGGTGTGCGCCCCGGCAACGCTGGCGAGAATCGCCAGGCCGAGCGCTCCGCCCATCATGAACGACGTGTTGACGATGCCCGATGCGAGCCCGGATTCGCTCGGCGCCACGTCATTCATTGCCGCCATCAGCAGCGGATTGAACGCGATGCCGGCGCCGAAGCCGAGCAGCAGCATCGGCGGCAGCACGTCGACGGCGAAACTGCCGTCGGCCGGCGCCAGCGCAAACAGCAGCAATCCCACCGCGGCGCACAGCAAACCTGCGGCAAGTGGCGGCTTGATGCCGAAGCGCATGACCAATCGGGCGGAGAGACCAAGCGAGCAGGCAGCCATCATCAGATTCGTCGGCACGAATGCGAGCCCGACTTCGAGCGGGCTGTAGCCGAGCACGACCTGCAGATACAGCGCGGACAGAAAGAACCAGGCAAACATCGCCGCGGCCCACAGCACGCCGACCACGTTCGCGACCGCGAGATTGCGCGAGCGGAACAGGCCGAGCGGCATCAGCGGCACGCGCACTCTTGCTTCGATGAGGAGGAACCCGGCGAACAACACGCCCGCGCCGGCAAGCAACGCGAGCGTCTGCGTCGAGGTCCAGCCGGACTCGTTGCCGTTGACGATCGCGTAGATCGCGAGCATCAGCGCGGTCGTCACCGTTACCGCGCCGGCGACGTCGAGATGGCGTTTTTCCTCCTGCCCGCGCGAGGCCGGCAGCAACGACAAGGACATCGCGACAACCGCGATTCCGATTGGAATATTGACCAGGAAAATCCAGTGCCAGTCGAACATGTTGGTCAGAAACCCGCCGAGCAGTGCGCCGATGCTGCCACCACCCGAACAGACGAATCCGTACACGCCCATGGCCTTGGCGCGATCGCCGGTCTCGGTGAACAGGTCCACGATCAGCGACAGCGCGACCGCATCGACGATCGCGCCGCCAAGACCTTGCACGGCGCGCGCGGCGATCAATGTGAGCTGTGATCCTGCCAGGCCACATGCGAGCGAGGCCAGTGTGAAAAGCACGATGCCGAGCAGGAACAGGCGCCGGTGGCCGTAGAGATCGCCGAGCCTGCCGCCAAGCAGCAGGAATCCGCCCGAGGTCAGCAGGTAGGCGTTGACGACCCAGGCCAGCGAACTCTCGGAAAATCCGAGACTCTCACGGATGGTCGGAAGCGCAACGTTCACGATCGTCACGTCGAGCACGATCATCAAAACGCCGATACACAGGACCGCCAACGCGAGCCAGCGGCGACGTTCAGGCGCGTCGCGCGCATCTTGCGAGTCGACGACGTTCGTCGAATTCATCGGCAATTCCATGGCAACGGAACGGGGATTATCACAGAGGCCGATGTTGCGATCGCGGACCGGCGCACTGCAAAACGATGGAGTCGACGTTGTTGCGTCGAATGCAAGACACAAGACAGCCGGCTGTTCCATCACGGATTGGACCGACGGGAAGTGAACCTGCCGCCGTTAGCGTGCACACAAATCATTCCAGGCGCTCAGCGACAAGCGGGTCTAAAAAAAACGAGGATTGGATAGATTTGAATCAGCCGCCCGCGCCGCAACGAATCCGTGGCGGCGCGGCCTGAATCCGGCGTTACTTGCTCGCCTGCGCGTTCGCCGCGATGGCTTTCATTGCCTTCGCAAAGCCGTCCGCTTGCAGTGCCTCGGCCGTGATGCGCACTTTGAGTTCGTCGCCGACATACGGGATGCCTTCGCCGACGCCAAACTCGGAGCGTCTGATCACAGCGCTGGCGCTGAAACCGGCCGCCGGCACGTCGAGCATCGGGTACATGCCGACTCGATTGAGGTGTGCGTCGAGCCTGATCGGCCGGGTGATGCCGTGCAAGGTCAGGTTGCCGTCGATGCGCAGGTGGCCGCCAGCATCATTCTCGCGTTTGACGTGCGTGCTGACGAACCTCATCGTCGGATAACGCTGCGCGTCGAGAAATTCTGCGGATTTGAGCTTCTGGTCGAGCATCGCAACGTGCGAATGCACGCTGTCTGCAGTTATCGTCACGTCGACCGAGCTGTTGCCGACGTGGTCCGAGTCCCACATCAACGTGCCGGTAACGTCATCGAAACCGGCTTCAGGGTTGGAGTACTGAAGATGGTTCCAGCTGACCCGCACCTGGGTGTGGGCCGGGTCGAGCGTGTAGGCGACCGGCGCGGCGACCGCGCAGGCGCTGGCGAAAAGGCCGGATAAGGCGATGAGCGTACGCATGATTTTCTCCGTGTTGGTCGAGTACCTGTCCATTCGTCGAACGGGACGGAGCGAAATCGACAATGGGCGAACTCGACGCCGAGGCGGAGTGAGGATCGAAGGATCGGTTGAAAGACACGATGCCCGGGCCCTTGCGTCAAGGCACTCTTCGGTCCGCGCGCGCGAGGCCGGTCCAGATTTTCGACGTACCGGTAGCGCAGCGCGCCGAACCGCAGAATCTCTCGGTTTCCCGCAAGCAAAAACTCCGAACTTCATCGGCGGCAAGAACGCCGACGACGCGGCGGCCGAGGTTCGACGCGCTGCGGAGTCCGGAGCCGAGTGGATCTCGCTGCATGACGCAGCAAGTTCCTTCCCGCAGAGCTGCAGGCAATCACCGCGACCGCGCGACGCTCCGGGACCGGACCCACGGGCCGGTCGGCAGTGCGCAGGAAATGGAGGCGCTGCTTCCGGCCGGCGTCGACACGATCGACGACATCGATACGACCGGCGCCGAGCGCTATCTGGATGATCTGCTTCGCACGGCAAGAACGTCCTGTGGCACCAGCGTCATGACACAGCACGCCAACAACGCGAAACCCGTGTGCGGGAATCCTCGCGGTGTCATGACGATTCTCCTCTGGGTGCGCCTTCTGCCTTGGTCGATGATCCTGCCGGTCGACCGGTATTACTGATCGTCCTGGGTCGAGTCCGACTTGTCTTCTTTCTTGTCGTTTGAAGAGCCTGCCTTGACCGGCGTCAGTGGCCCGACCTTGGCTGTTCCGATCGCCGACTTGAATTTCGGATCGTAGGGGTTGTCGCTTTCCCGAAGTCGGCCATAGGCGATCGAGCCGTCGACGCCCTGCGCCCCGGTTACTTCACCCGCGCTTGTAGGGCCTGAACTGTTCATGTCCGCGCCCTTGATGCGGGATTGTCCGGATCGTTGCCTTGGGTCGTGTTCGGCTGCCTCGATCATGATAGCCTTTTGGGCGGCCAGCGCGCCGGGCGGGCCGTTGGACATCGGGTTCCCCGGATTACCTGCGAGTCCAGTGCCTGCTCCGGGAGAGCTGACCACAAGATTGCCGACCGCGCCGACATGCGATCCTGTCGCACGCGCGCGAACTTCCGCCCAGCGCGCTTTCGCCCGGCGCAGGGCGACCTCGTCGCCATAGGTTTTCTTCAGTTCGCGCCAGATCACATTCGCCTGGTCGAACTGTTCCTTGGTCATTTCCGCATAGACCGCTTCGCGCGCGTCGATGTAGTGTTTCTCGTTGCGTTCGGCGGCAAGCGCCATCCAGGCCATCCCGCGCGGCAGATCCGCCGGTATGCCCTGACCGCGCGCATACATGACGCCCAGGTTGTACTCGGCCGGCTTGTAGGCCCAGGATGCGGCGACCTCGTACATCTGGATCGTGAATTGGTAGTCCTTCGTCCGGAACGCACGCGCGCCGCGCAGGAAAAAATATTCGCCCGGCCGGGCATCGGACTCCGGTGTGTCCTGAGCGGTGCCCAGTTCGAGGTCCGCGGCGGCGTACTCCACGTCATAGGGCAGCGCCTCCTTGGGGCTGTCCCGGTTTGAGGACGAAAGAAACGTAGCGTCAACCGCAAGAACATCCTGCGGAACCAGCGTCATGACCCAGCACGCCAACAACGCAAAACCGGTATTCGGCAAGTTTGGCGGCATCATGGCAATCCTCCTCTACTGGCTTGCGGCAGGCCGATAACGCTATACGAAATGCTTCGCACATACAACATACGAAAGTCTTCGCATGTTTGCAACAGGTATCGCGTGGCCGGAAGGAAATATTCATGGCAGAAGCGCGAAACGTCACGCCGACTCGAACCAGGGCCTGGGAATCATCGACACGCGGGTGGCAATCGCGGGGCCGGCGCGCGGTCCGCACGTTGCGCCGCGATTTGCCACTGCCCGGACGGCCTACGTTCCGCTGCTTCTGGCGAGCACGGCGTCGACGTCGGCGGCAAAAGCGGGGATGAAACCAAGGTGCTTCGCCTCCTGCCACCACGCTCGCCCGCGCGTGGTCCTGAGCACGACATTCAACAGGGCGCCTGCCGTCAATTCGAACGTTCCCGGCGGAAAGACGCCGCGCTGAGTCCGGTCCCAGATGTGGAACGATGCCCAGGCCTGTTCCTGCAGCAGCTGCTCGAGGCGGAGCTGATCGGCCGCATCGAGAACCTTCTCCCCGTGCAGTCCGGCGGTCATCAATTCGGCGATGTCGCGATGCTTGGCGATCGCCATGCGGATCACGGTCCATTGCTCCATCGTGGAATTGTGTTCATTGCGCTCAAGCGCGCCCGTGTTCTGACGGATCTGCAGACCGACAAAAATCAGCGAGACGATGACCAGGACTGTACCGACGACTTGTGCGAGATTGGACCATTCCGGGAGCGACATGGGTTTTCATCTCCGGTGATTGAAGCTGGCTGCACATCGATGCAAAGCGCGTTGAGGGTACGCTTGCGCAAGTCGCGAGAACAGGGCGGATACCGAAGACAGCGGCAGGGCTGCTCCTTTCTTGTTGAATCGGCCTCCGGGCGGCAGAGTTGAAACGCGAACTCGAGGTGATCGAGGCGCGCTGAGAGCGGCAACAAGTCTTATCGCGGCCGACCGCATGCAGATTCCCAAGCGCTACTGGCGTTCGGCACTCACCCCCAGCGCCGGACGGCATCTGCCCGCTGCGTCGTAGCGGTCGCCGGACAAGGAGCCCAATCGGTCGGGAGGATTTCATAACACGTGACGGAGTAGACTGTGGTTGTGTGCAGGGCAACGGCAGCGTTCGGATGCCGCTGCGCTCGCAACCCGTTCACGCCGGAGTTGGAATGAAGATTACACGTCCCGTCACTGCATTGTTGGCCACGATCGTGGCGGCGTCGGCTTGGGCGCAGTCAGCGCCGCAACCGCTGAATCTCAAGTTGCCACCCGAGAAGCTGCCGGCTGAAAGTGCGAGCGCTGCGCCAGGTCCAGCCGCCATCGACGGGAACGCGGCGGTCGACGCATTGGACGCGAAGGGCGTGTCGATTCCGGCAACGAGCCCCGAACAGGCGCCGCCCGGGGTGCAGTACGACGATCGCAACCGCAAGCCGCTGAATCCCAATGCGGCGGTAATGCCGCCGAAGTGTGACGACTCAACCTACAACCAGCCTCAGATCCATGGCGGCATGAGCGTCGGTGTCGTCGGCGGCAACCATGTCAGCGGCAATTACCAGTCCGGAGTCGTCAACGTTTCCAAGGCGTTCGGCAGCTGCGAAAAGCCGACCGGCGGCGTGAATATTTCGATCGGTGTCAGCCAGGGGAATTTCAACGGCCGTCGTCAAGGCGGGCACTGAACGGGTCAGCGCGGGCTCGCGTTCCTGGCGGCGCATCGATTCCCGTCGAGGCGACCAGAAGTCTTCCTGACTGAACAGTGCGTAGTCCGTTGTTTGTCGTTTCGCACGTCACGGCCTCTTGCCGGCAGATCCGCGTCTGAGCGGTACTCGCCGCTCGGTGCGAGCGTGTGATGCCGGTGACCGGGTGTTCGGGCGTCGATTGGCCGAATCTGTGGGTTCTTTGTCGCGTCGAGTCGCGCTGCGATCGTTAGGATCAACCTACTTCAACGACCCGGATGCCGCCATGAAATCGATCGTGCTCGCTGCCGTGCTTGCAACGCTGTTGCCGACGCTGTGCTCGGCGGCCGATGCTCCGGCTGCGCCGACGGAAGCCAGAGACGGGATGATCAAGGTTGCCGTCGTGCTGAGCGAGGGCGCGACCGTGATCGACTTTGCCGGACCTTGGGAAGTGTTCCAGGACGCAACCGCGCAGGACAGCCATGGCAACTCCGTCTCGCCATTCGACCTGTATACCGTCGCGCCGGGCAAAACGCCGCTGCACACGACGGGCAGTGGGCGTCACGGCATCCTGGTTACGCCGGAATATACATTCGACGATGCGCCGATGCCCGACATCGTCGTCATCGGTGCGCAGTCCGGCGGCCCGGGACTGAGCGAATGGCTGCAGAAGGTTCATGCGGACCACAAGATGATCATGTCGGTCTGTACCGGCGCGTTCAAGCTGGCCAAGGCCGGGCTGCTCGACGGCAAGCAGGCAACGACCCATCACTGGTATTTCGGCAATTTCGCCCGCGACTTTCCCAACGTGAAATTGGTGAAACAGGTGCGTTACGTGCAGGCTGACCCGATCACGTTCAGCGCCGGTGGCCTGACATCGGGCGTCGACCTGGCGTTGCATGTCGTGGCCGAGCGTTTCGGCGTGGCGCAGGCGCAGAAGACCGCGGACTACATGGAGTATCAGGGAACCGGCTGGAAATCGAATCAGCTCGCCGCCGAATTTCCGACGCCGGTGACGCGCGAGGAATGGTCCGGTCAGTTCGCACCGGAGTCCGCGCTGACGCTGCATGTCGTCACGCTGGGCGCCAGCCCCACGTTGACCGCCGACATTCCATCGCAGCATCTGGCCGGTGTGCCGGCGACAACAAAGACCGACAACGGCAATTTCAACGTAGCTCTCGCCATTGCCGGCCACCCGGCCACGTTTGAAGGAAAGGCGATCGACGAGAACACGATCACCGGCACCTTCACGCAGGATGACAAGCAACGGCCGCTGACGTTGAAGAAGCAGGCGCCGAACTGAGCCGTCGACCGGCGGCAATACTCACGCCGCGGAACTGCGGAAGCGCTCGCGGTAGTCGCTCGGCGACACGCCGAGTTCGGCGACGAACGACCGCCGCATCGTTTCTTCGGTGCCGAACCCGCAGCGCCGCGCGATCTGCGAGATGTGCAGGTTGTTTTCCTCGAGCTTGCGGCGCGCCGCCTCCAGGCGCGCCCGCACGACGTAATGCGCGGGCGGAACGCCGACGCCGGCATTGAAGCGCCGGGCGAAGTTGCGCTCGCTCATGGCAACTCGCGCGGCCAGCACAGGTACCGACAGGTCCCGATCGAGGTGATCGAGAATCCACAACTGCAGTTCGCGCAACTTGTCGTCCTCGCTGAACTGTGCGGCAAGATGGCTGCTGAACTGCGACTGCCCGCCGGGGCGCTTCAGGAACATCACGAGTTCCTGCGCGACCGCGAGCGCAACCGGCTGCCCCCAGTCGCTCTCGACCATCGCCAGTGCGAGGTCAATCCCTGCGGTCACCCCGGCAGATGTATACAAGTTGCCATCGCGCACGTAGATCGCATCCGGCTGGATGCGGATCGATCGGCCCATGTTGTGAAGTTCATCGACGTAGTCCCAGTGCGTGGTCGCTGACTTGTCGTCGAGCAGGCCGGCGCTGCCCAGGACCAGGGCTCCGGTGCACACCGAACCGAGGCGCGAACTCTTCGGCGCGATCCGGCGTATCCAGCGCAGTACGGCCCGGTCCTGCATGACGCGATGGCAGCCGATGCCGCCCGCAATCAGCAGGGTGTCGGCGCGGGCGACATCGCGAAAGCTGCGCTCGGCGATCAGGCAGAGACCGGACGAGGTACGAACCGGTCCGGCCGTCTCGGCGACGAGTTCAATGCGGTAGGCGAGGCCGTCGCTGACGCCTTTGTCACGCAGCCAGCGCGCGCAGCGCGCGAAGACTTCCAGCGGGCCGGTGATGTCGAGAATCTGCGCATCGTCGTAGCCGAGCATGACGACGTGATGCGGCTCGCCTCGCGAGTGGGCAGGCTTGTTCGAGGCGCCGGAACGAGATGGTTTCGGATTCATTTGCGAGGCAGGACCCGGAGCAGGCGTTCTCGTATCGACCGGGTCAGCCGACGGGCCGTCGTGCCATGAACAGTGCGCCGGCGACCGGTTTGCCGCTCTCCAGACGCAGGACGACCGGTTCCTGAGCGATATCCACGAAGCCGGCATCAGTCAGTTCGCGAGTGATGCGTGCCGGCGCCTGGCGATAACGACCGGTCTGCGGCAGCAGTTCGGTGCCATCGCCAACGCTGGTTTCGATCGAAAACGCAAGACAGCCGCCCGGCGTCAGGTGCGCCAGCGTCAGTGGAAATGACGCCGCCGCATCCGGCAGGTAGATGTAAACGTCGGTGGCCACGATCAGGTCCCAGTCTTCGCCGGCGTCGCCCAGGAACTCGATCAGTTCCGCCGTGTGCAATTCGTTGTACAAGCCTTTCGCGCGTGCGCGTTCGAGCATGCGCGGCGACAGATCCACGCCGTCGATGATGCGACCGGCCCGGGCGAGGTGTGTAGCCATCAGCCCGGTTCCGCAGCCGAGGTCGAGCACGCGGTCGCCGACATCCGCGCCTTGCCGCTGCAGGAAGCTCGCGAGTCGCGCCGGCGTATCGTACGAGAGCAGGTCGACCAGCGTGTGTTCGAAGCGGTCGGCGAAATCGTCGAACAGGATGCGGATGTAGTCGCTTTCCACAGTTGCAGGCAGCGTGCCGGTCGCCGCCGCATGAAAATGCGCGATCATCGAATCGCCGGGGTCGAGCGTCCTCGCGCGCTCGAAAGCGCTTCGCGCGGCGACAATGTCGTCGAGCTTCAGGTGCGCGCGGCCGAGCCATACCCACGCCTGCGTATCATTTTCCCGCGTCCGGAGAATGCGCTCGAGCTCGCGTGCAGACTCGAGTGCGTGGCCAGCCTGCAGCATTGCAGTCGCGTGTTCGAAAGCGACGTCGAGATCATTCGGCGCCAGCACCCGCGCCTGCTGGCGGCTGCGCAATGCGGCTTGCGTCTCGCCGAGCGCTGACTGCACGTCGGCAAGTCCGCGCCATGCCTCCTGCATCTGCGGAAACGCGCGAACGAACTGCGCATAAAGCGGCAGCGCCTCCTCATTGCGGCCCAGGCGGCGCAGCGCCATGGCGCGATGCAGGGACAATGCCGGATGCTGCGGCGCCACCTTCAGTGCGGCGTCGAACGTGGCGAGCGCTTCATCGAGCCTGCCGGATTCCAGGAACGCCAAGCCCAGCGCGTTCCAGGCCGGAACCGCACGAGGCAGCAACGTACTGCCACGCCGGGCATGCAGCAGCGCTTCGTCGAGGCGGCCCAGCCGGCGCAGCGCCACGGAAAGATTGACCGCGATCTCGCCGTTGCCCGGAACGGCGCGAACGAGTGGATCGAGCAGTGCGACGGCTTCGCCATCGCGTTCCTGCTGCAGCAGCAACGTTGCCAGCGGCCCGGCCGCGCTCGCGTCGCCGTTGCGCAGCAATTCACGGTAGCCTGCCTCGGCTTCCTGCATGCGACCGGCCTGCTGCAGGGATTGCAGTGCCCGAAGACGCGGATTCGGAGCGGTGACGCTTCCCGCTTCGGGATGGTTTGCAGCCATGACGAACGTTGCCTGCGGAGCCAAAGGCGAAATATACCTCGGAGTCCGGCGCGGATGGGTCGGTGCACGGCGGCACAAAAAGCTTCTGTGGAAACAGTCTGAGCACATCGGCTTGATGTAGGCTTGCCCTACGATGAAGAGACGCTTCGCTGTCTTTCCGGGCGCATTGGGCTTTCTGGTTGCGCTTTCGCTCCTGTGCATCGTGGGCTCCGGGTCTCGGAATGCCGCGGCGGCCAGTCTTCCGCAACCGGCGGCAACGCCCGCGCCGCCCCGGAAGGGTCCGCTGCTGCGCTCGCGCAAGGTCAGCGATTCGATGATGGCGTCGCGCGAGGGGCGGCATTACCGCATCGTCGTCTCCGCGCCGTCAGGCACGCCGCCGAAGGGCGGATTTCCGGTGTTGTACGTACTCGATGCCGATGGCTGGTTCGGCGCGGCCGTCGAGATCGTCAAGATGCGCGAGTACGAAAAGCTGGTGCCGACGATCGTCGTCGGCGTCGCCTCGACCAAGCATTTTTTCTTCGATCCGTCGCGCAGTTACGACTTCACGCCGCCGGGCTCGTCCGAGCCCGACTTCGAAGCCATTGAGCTTGGCGGTGCCGACGAATTCCTGGCGTTTCTCGATGGCACGCTGAAGCCCTGGGTGCGTGCGCATTATCGGTCCGATCCGGCAAGGCAGATCCTGTTCGGCCATTCGCTCGGCGGCCTTTTCGTGCTGCATGCGATGTTCCATGAGCCCGAGGGTTTTGCGGTCTTCCTTGCGGCCAGCCCGCATATTGCTTTCTCGAACAAGGCCGTGCTGAAAGAGGCGATCGTTTTCGAGGCGAATCCGAAACGGCAAATTCCTCGTTTGCTCGTTACCGACGGAGAGCTCGAAGCTCACGCCAGTTCCGCGCTCGAGGACGATTATCGCCGGTACTTTACCGAGCACCCGGAGGAAATCCCCGGACAGACCGTCGCCGAGGCTGTCGATGAGTTGTTCCGCGAGCCGGACAAGCAATGGGACAAGTGCGCCGAAACGCAGGCGCTGGTCGAACGACTTGCCGGCAGCGGCGTGCACGCATCGTTCGTGCTGTTTGCAGGAGAAGAGCACATGTCCTCCGCCATCAGCGCGCTCAATCGCGGCATACCGTTTGCCCTTCGTCCCGAAGCGGCAGAATAACGGCCTCCAGATCAGGCCATTGTGGTAGTCGTGATCGTCATGCTGCGCTGATCTCTGTCGCCATCTGCCGTAGGAGCCAAATGAATCATTCGCCTGAACTGCGCCTCGCCATCGTCACCGGCACGAGTTCCGGACTCGGCGCTGCGATCGCGCAGGCCTTGCTCGCGGAAGGATGGACCGTGATCGGAATGAGCCGCAGGAAGACCGATTTTTCCGCGCCGGGCTACCGGCATCTCGAGATCGACCTGGGCGACCTGGCACGCCTGCGCAATGTCGCGGATGACGAACTGGCGCCGGTCGTGGCCGATCCGAAGTGGAGCCGTATCGGTCTGGTCAACAATGCCGGTGCGATCGGCGCGATGTGTGGACTCGAACAAGCCGATCCGATCCGGCTCGCGTCGGTATTCGCCGTCAATGCCGTCGCGCCGATTTTCCTGTGCGGATTCGTCGCCCGCACTACACCGAAGGCCACGCCGCTGCGTATCGTCAACGTGTCGACCGGCGCCGCGGTGCAACCAATTCCGGGAATCGGCGACTATGGCAGCAGCAAGGCCGCGTTGCGCCTGGCGAGCATGACGCTGGCGGCCGAACTGGCGTCGAACGAGCGGCCCGGCGGCGCGCGACCGGACGCGGCGGTGCTCAGCTATGCGCCCGGTGTCGTCGATACGGCGATGCAGGAATCGGCGCGGGCCGGCGATCGCCCGTGGAACCGGTTGTTCGTCGACTTCCATGCACAAGGCAAACTCGTGCCGGCCGCTGCGCCGGCACACGAGGTGGTGGAGTTTCTATCGGGAGATGGCGACAAGCCTTTCGTCGAGCGCCGCTTCGGCGAGCGCTGACCGGTGACAATCGGATCGCAAACGTCGCTGTCCCGACTGCCGGGACAGAGCGTGCCAGTCCGCCCCGGTCATTGTTCTGATTCGGCGCGGTGATCTATTTCTTCAGCGCCTTTGCCGCGTCGAGCATTTCCTGCACATGCTTGTCCGGATTCAAGGCCGAATAGGCGTGGGCGATCGATCCCGATGGGGTAATCAGGTACGACGTGCGGTCCGACCAGCCAGGTTTTTGCGCCAGCAGCGAGTCGTAGAGTTTGGCGATTTTCGCATCCGTATCGGCGGCCACCGGGAACTTGCCGCCGCAGTGTTCGGTTTCTTTCGAGAAGTCGGCGAGCTGGTCGGTATTGCCGGCGGTCACACCGATCACCGTCGTGTTCTTCGCCTTGAACTTGTCGATCGCTTCGGAAAACAAGTGTGCTTCGAGATTGCAGCCCGACGTGTGCGCGGCCGGAAAGAAGTAGACGACGACCGGACCTTTCTTCAGTGCGTCGGCCAGATTGAACGTAAACGGTTTGCCGGCGAGGTAAGCCGGCGCGCTGAAGTCAGGCGCCTTGTCGCCGACCTTCAGTGCGGCGAACGATGCCGACGTGAACGAGAGAGCGCCCGCAACGCCGATGACGGCGAGCCTGAGCAGATGCTTCATGATGATTCTCCGATGGTTGCCAGTTCCATTCTATACGCCCACCGGCGGAAAAAGGGTGTGAGGAAGACCGGGACTTGGCGGCCGCCACGCGCGAAATGCGCATGCGTGGGTGGTATATGATTTCGCATGCTCCTGGCAGACCCACAGGCAATCCTGGCGCTCATCGCCGTCGCGATGTGCTGGTCTCTGTCCGTGGTGCTGTTGCGCACCGGCGTTCGCGGCAGCGTCGCACGAAAGCTGGCGCTGGTGCTGTTTGTCGAGGAGTGGCGCTTGTTTCGTGCGGCTTGATCGAGCTCCTGTTCACCTCGCCCGACGACTTCTATCAGCGCAATCCCCGCTTCGCCATTGTCGAAACGATGGTGCATGCGTTCGGCGACTGCGGCATGCTCGTCCTGTATCCACCGTTCCTTGCCGCCGCGCTGAATACGCGGTGGACCCGTCCCTTCGCCGGCAAACGCATGCGCGTCGGCACGGCGCTGTGTGCCGCGTTGCTCTATGCCGGCCTTTTCTGGCCGCTTGCCACGGCGTTGCGTACGTCGGCGGCGCCCGATTTCCAGTTGCTTGCGCTGCCGACCGGGATTCTTTACGCCGCGCTGGTGGCGCGGTTCGTCTTCGCGTTTGCCGCTTCGCTGCGTGTCTGGAGCGTCTCGACCGGTGCGGCGCGGAAGCGCGCGCGCATCTTTGCCGTGGCCTTCGGCATCCGCGATGTCTGCTGGGGTTTTCTCTATCGCGACACAGGTCTGGGAGCTGTGGAAGGGCGACTATGCCGATGTCTTCACCGGAATACCGCTTTGGTTCATCGTCTATCCGCTCGGCACGTTCATTGCGGTGCCGCTGATCGCCTACGGCATCCTGCTCACGCAGTTGTTCGACATCGACCTGCGCATCCGCTGGACGATCAAGCAGTCGACGCTGGCCGCAGCCGTCGTAGCGCTGGTTTACGTGTTGTCGGAAGGTGCGCCGTATCTTTTGTTGTCTCGCTGCCCAGTCGCTGCGTGTCTGCGCCACCGCGTACCGAAGTCTTCAAGTCGTTCCGCGCCCATGCGATCTCGGTCGACGTGTCGGCGAGGGCGATCAGGTTCCGTGTACCGGACGATGCGACGGCGCCGAAGTGGAGCGAAGTCGCCGCTACGCGGGATGATGCCACCGTCTGGAAGCAGGCTCCGGAGAAGATCTACAAGACCACTTCGGCGAAAGCCGATCTGGCGGCGACGCTCAAGAAAAATACCAAGGCATACGTCGGCGTCACCGACCGTGGTTCCAACAGCGAGCATTGGTGGATGGAGAAGTTGACGACAATGCCGGCCGGCTCCACCATTCCCTGATGAGGCGAGGCTCGACCGGAAAGACAGCGCCGGGGTTCAATTTCTCCCGGTGAAATATCCTGATCCGGCCCCATTTTTGGCCGTTAGGCTTACCGGACACTTGGAGGAGCTCGATGAATACGGAACGTGCAGTTCTCGCAGGCGGCTGCTTCTGGGGCATGCAGGAACTGATCCGCAACATGAACGGTGTGATATCGACCCGGGTCGGTTATTCCGGCGGCGACGTGCCGAACGCGACCTATCGCCATCACGGTACACATGCCGAAGCGATCGAGGTGGTGTTCGATCCGGCGAGGCTGAGCTATCGCCAGCTGCTCGAGTTTTTTTTCCAGATCCACGATCCGTCGACGAAGAACCGGCAGGGCAACGATCTCGGCATGAGCTATCGGTCGGCGATCTACCACACGTCGCCGGAACAGCAGCGCGTTGCCGAGGACACGATCGCCGACGTCGATGCGTCCGGGCTGTGGCCCGGCGAGGTTGTCACCGAGGTGGAACCGGCCGGGGCGTTTTGGGAAGCCGAACCGGAGCATCAGGATTACCTCCAGCATTTTCCGACCGGCTACAGCTGCCACTTCGCGCGGCCCGGCTGGCGATTGCCGGTGCGTGCCAAGGCGGGGTCTGCGACGGGCTGAAGGTCTTTCGCTGTCCCGAGGCGCACACCTTTCCCCTGGCCTCTGGCGTCAGCCGGAGAAGGGGAAATGCAGAGGCGATTTGCTCAGCGAACGCTTCGTTTGGCGCGAAAGCAGAACCGCTTAGGGTATGCGATAGAACGGATTCGGCAGCAGGAAGCCCTGCACTGCGTGGCCGCCGGCAAGGTCGCTCGGCTGGTCGCCCATGTTGACGACGATCGTGACTCCCTGCGCCTCGATCGCCGCGCGTTGCGATGCCTTGAACTCTGCAGTGGAGCCGACTGGCGTGCCATCCTTGCGCATGTAGATTCCGGCCCAGTCGGCGTAGCCGGCGCGCGTGAGGTTACGCACGGTGGCGTCGCGCTCTTTTTCGTAGCGGCCGGTGACGAAATATACGGGGATATTGTTTTCGCGCGCCGTGTGGAACAGGCGCAGCGTCGGAGCAATCGCCGTGGCGCGGCCGGTCGCGTTCCATGCGATCGCACCGCATGGGCCCTTGGGCAGGTTGTCGCAAGGGCCGTCGGTGAAGTAGCCGAAGTCATCGGCCATCATCTGCTCCCAGTTGCTGATCGATGTCTCGTCGATGTCGAGAACCAGCGCCGGTTTGACGGCACCCCCGGCGTGCGCGAGAAGGTACGTGCTCGCGCGCGCGGCGACCGCCTCGATTTCTGCCTGATAGCGCCTGTCATGGTACGTGCGCAAGGCTGCCTTGACTTCGCCGAGATTCGCCGGCGTCGCATCGGAACGCGTTTGCGTCGCTGCGCAAGCCTGCAACAGGAACAATGCGAGCAGCAGCGGTGTGCGGAGTGCGCGCAAAGGATTCGTGGCGCCATGACGGAAGAATGCGAAAACGCGATTGTCGCTCGATGCGTACGGGAACATGCTGAGGTGACTCCTTTTATTGGCGTTCGTGGCCGGCAGCGATGATACCCGTAAGACAGCGATCGGTTGCTGCAGCGGAATTTTCGGGAGCGCAGAGCCCTCTCCCGGTCGGAGAGGGGTTGGCGCGACAGTCGGCGACGCCCAGCGTGATACGTGTTCGGACCCTCATCCGGCGCCTCGCGCCACCTTCGCCCAGTGGGAGAAGGAAGTTCGGCTCAGGGATCCTGGTTCAAGCACGCGCGATAGCGCTCTTCGACGCGCTGGGCGAACCACTCGGTAGTGAGCTTGCGCGTGATCTTCGGACTTTCGAGCGAAATGCGCGGCAGCACCCGATCTCGACGCGCGCGAATCCGGCCGAGGCCGGACACGGGGGGTCGGCATTGAACGAGGACTCCTGCGCCGCGACTGCGAGCGCCGCACAGATGTGCTGCACCGACGTTTCGATCTGCGGCGCCGCGAAGGCGGCGTCTATGTCCGTGGCCCAGCCCTCGCGATCGGAAGGCTGTGTCGGAATATTGCGCAGGGTCTGCGTGCGCACTTCGGCCGGCCGGCGCGTCGGACGCGTGACAACGGCTTCACGCAGCCGCCGAGCAGCGCCAGTGCGGCGAGCGCGAGCGTCGCGGACGCAAAGGCCCCGATCATGGCGGCCATGCGAGTGCATCGCCACAGCGCCGCGTGTAGCAGCGCCCGGCGGATGTCTCAGCGCCGCCGATTGCCGGCAACACATCGAAATCGGCAATGCCGGGACGGGATTGGATCGATACGTTCTTTCTCGCTGGATTCGGTGCGTGGGCCACCAGCGATCTGAACCGTATGCAACGGCAAACCGGTACCGTGCCGGCCGCGCCTTCGCGTAAGCCGCGAGTCATCGATGGCGCGCTAAGGTCATCGAGTCGTACGACAGTGAGGAGACGAACATGACCAGTGAACACAAGGCCCCGTCGCTCGACGGCAAGAAGCTGCGCTTTCATTTCAGCGACGGCCCGATGAAGGGCAAGGACTTCGATCACACCTTCCATGGCGAGAAGGTCGACTGGGGCGCCGCCGGCTCGGACAAGATGACGACCAGTGAAGGCAAGCTCATCAGGATCGGCGAGGACTGCTACGTCGGTTCCTACATGGGTCCGAATGGCTTCACATTGACGACGGCAATGAACCTGGCATCCGGCAAGCTGTTCGCGTTCGCTTCGGATGGCAAGGAATGGTCCGAGCACAACGGCACGGTCAAGCAAGTCGCCTGAGTGTTCCGCCGATCGCGCGAGGTTGAAGGGTCGCGGTCCGTTAGATCCCGTCGCGTATTCTTGATGACGAATTGACCGACGAGTTGCCGGCGCGCTCTCGAGGCGAACGCGCCGGACCATTGCCCTCGGCATGAAGCCGTTCGCGCAGCCACCGGTGGTTCGCTGAGTCGACGCACGCTGGTGGAACGCATGATGGCCTAAGCTCCCAAAGACCCGCCTTCGCGCGCGCCGGCCACCTTCCGCTAGAATGATGCGTTCCGGGAAGGCAAAAAAAGGGTTTGGCGTTGGTGGTGACCGCAAACAGGATTGGACGCAGGCAGTTCCTGCAGGCCACGTTGGCGGCTACGCTCCCATTCAGCCTGATTGCTTGTGCGGACCGCAAGGCCGGACCCCTGCAAGTCGGCGGACTACCGGTCACCTGCAACCTCACGCTCCCCGTGGCATGCGTGGCGCGCGACATGGCCAACAAGGCGGCGGCAGGTGAACCCGCTTTTCGCTACGAGTACAGCAAATTCAATGGCTGGCCCGAGATCAAGGAGTCGCTGATGACGGGCCGCATCCAGGCGGCCTACATGCTTGCGCCGCTGGTGATGGATCTGGCCGACAGGAAGATTCCGGTCAAGATCGTCTCGCTGGGCCACCGCTCCGGCGCGGTCATCATGGTGCGCACCGAGTCGCCATACCAGCACTTCAGGCAGTTGGCCGGCAAGCGCATCGCCATTCCGAGCCGGTTCGCGGTCGATTTCCTGTTTCTGCGCAAGATGCTCGCTCGGGAGAACATGGCCCCGGTGGACGTGGAGATCATCGAGATGGCACCGCCCGACATGCCGGCCGCACTGTACGCCAACGCCGTTGACGCCTACTGCACCGGCGAGCCGTTCGGCGCGGCTGCGCAAGCGGCAGGTTATGCGCGGCCGCTGCGCATGACGCGTGACGAGTGGCGCAACTACATCTGCTGTGTGCTTACCGTGCGCGACGAGCTCGTCGCCGAGAACCCCGCGCTGGTCCAGGATCTGGTCAATCACGTGCTTGGCGCGGGGGCGTGGCTCGATGCGCAGCAGGCCAACCGCGACAAGGCGGTCGCGATCGCGGCCGGCCGCAACTTCTTCAATCAGGATCCGAAGATCCTCGAGTTCGTGATGGAAAATCCGACCGACCGCGTGACCTACGGCGACCTGCGCATGATCCGTGCCGAGTTCGAGGACCTGATGCAGCTCTCGGTCGATGCCGGTACGATCAAGCACCCGATCGCGTATGAAACCTACGCAGACGAAACGTTCGCGCGCCGGGCGAGCGCGGCGCAGATTACGATTTGACCGGTGCGACGCTCGTGATGCGCACGCTTATCCTGCTGGCAGCGCTGCTCTCTTGCGCGACATCGCTGCGCGCCGACGATGCCTCGACGTTGAAAGCCGGAGTGTTCGAGCCGGCACGCGCCGCACCGGATTTCACGCTGCACGGATCCGACGGATCGGCGCTTAAACTGAGCCGGTATCGCGGCAAGGTCGTGCTGCTCGGCTTCGGCTTCACGTCCTGCACCGCGGTTTGCCCGATCACGCTCGGAACGTTGGCGGCAGCGCACAAGAAGCTCGGTGCGCAGGGCGGCGATCTGCAGGTCGTCTACATCACGGTCGATCCGGAGCGCGACGACGCGGCACGCTTGAAGAAATACCTGGCCGCGTTCGACGCGACGTTCATCGGCGGCACCGGCAGCGAAGCGCAACTGGCCGCGGTGCGCAAGGACTACGGCATCGCAGCGGAGAAAGTCGCCGGTCCCGACGGCAGCTACACGCATTCGTCCTTCGTCTACCTGATCGATCGCGAAGGCCGGCTGCGTGCGCTGATGCCGTTCGGCCATCCGGCCGAAGACTACATCCACGATCTGAAAATCCTGCTGGCCGCGCCATGAAGGTCTCCCGCCGGCATTGGCTCGCAATTGCGCTCCTGGCCGGTGTGCTGGGCACGATCGCGTGGGCGGCGCTGAAGCCCGTGCAGTTCGCCTCGCGCGAAGAAGTGTTCGAGATTCCGAAGGGCACGTGGGCGCGGCGTATGTCGGGCGACAAGGTGGAGATCCTGCCGGCGCAGATTCGCCTGACGCTCGGCGTGCGCGACGTGCTGCTGCTGCGCAATCTCGACGATGTGCCGCAGGTGTTCGGCCCGACGATCATGATGCCGGGGCAGAGTTTCCGCCTGCCGTTCGAGGTCGCCTCGAGCTATACGTTCGCGTGCACCGCGCATCTCAGCGGCCAGATGACGATCGTGGTCGAGCCGCAGCCGCTGTCGCCGTGGGCGCGCCTGCGCTGGCGCGCCGTCAGCCTGTGGAAGGCGGTCGCATGAGTGGCTGGAAGCGCGTACTGCCATCGCTCGCCGTGATCGCGCTCATCATCGGTGCGTGGTGGATCATCGTCGTTGCGACGCGCAGCGTGGTGTTCCCGACGCCGTGGCAGGTGGTAACTGGCACCGTCGAGTTGATCCGCGACGGCACCTTGTGGCAGCACATCGGCGCATCGCTGTTCCGCGTCGGCAGCGGATTCGGCCTCGCCGTGCTTGTTGCCGTGCCGCTCGGCTTGTGGATGGGCTGGGTGAAAGGGGCTTACGTCACCCTGAATCCGCTGTTCCAGATGCTGCGGCCGATCTCTCCGATCGCGTGGATTCCGATTGCGATCCTCTGGTTCGGCGTCGGCAACGTGTCGCCGATTTTCCTGATCTTCATTGCCTCGGTGTTTCCGATGGTCGTGCAGACTACCTCGGGCGTACACACGATCGAGAAGCGCTACCTGCGTGCGGCGGCGAACTTCGGCGTGACGCGCGCCACCCTGTTCCGCCAGGTCGTGATTCCGGCCGTGCTGCCGCAGATCATCGTCGGCATGCGCATCGGCCTGGGCGTCGCCTGGCTGGTGGTAGTCGCGGCGGAAATGATCGCGCTGCACTCCGGACTCGGCTACCTGATCATCGATTCACGCAACGCCGGCAATCGCTACGATCTGGTGGTCGCCGGCATGATCATCATCGGCCTGATCGGATTGCTGCTGGATCGACTGATGCGTCTGCTCGAAGGTTTGAAAGTGGTCAGGTGGCGCTATGGCCACTAGGAGCTCGCCCTCCAGCACATCTTCAAGGATCGGCGTCGACGGCATCGGCAAGAGCTTCGCGACGGAACAGGGCACGCTGCAGGTGCTCGACAACATCAGCTTCGAGGTGGCCGATGGCGACATCGTCGCCATCGTCGGTCCGTCGGGCTGCGGCAAATCGACGTTGATGAATATCGTCGCCGGGTTCGATCCGCCGGATCGAGGTGCGGTCCGTATCGATGGCATCGTCCAGACCCGGCCGAACTCGCGCGGCATCCTGATCTCTCAGGCCGGCTCGGTGTTTCCGTGGCTCACCGTCCAGCAGAACCTGATGTTCGGACTCAACGGCGGCGAACACGGCGACAGGAAGCAGCTCGCCGATCATTACGCCGAGATGGTCGGCCTGAAGGGCTTCGAGAGCCGCTATCCGCACGAACTCTCCGGCGGCATGCTCAAGCGCGCCGAGCTCGCCCGTGCGCTGGTGGTGAAGCCGGAAATTCTCTACATGGACGAGCCGTTCTCCGCGCTGGATGCACTACTGCATCTGCGCATGCGCAACGAACTGTTGCGCATCCTCGAGCAGGAACGACACACCGTGCTGCTGATAACACACGACGTCGAGGAAGCGATCCACGTCGCCAATCGCGTCATCGTGCTCTCGGCCCGTCCCACGACCATCCAGGCGACCTTCAATGTGCCTTTTCCGCATCCGCGCAAGCTTTCCAGCGCGCCCGTGCAGGAATTGCGTGCCGCAATCCTGAGCGAACTGGGTGTCGACAGCTACTCCACCTGATCAGTCGCCAGTGCCGTCCGCACGGTCCCGATCTCCTGTGCTTCATTCGTAGCCAGCCAGTCTATCCAGCAATGCGACCTGAGCGGGCAGGATCTTCCCGCGAGCGATCGGCAGCGCCATCCACTCGACCCTGTCGATTTCCGGAAATGCCTGCATCGTTCCGCTGCGCGGCGGCCATTCGAGATCGAACGTGTTGCTGCTCAGCCTGGCGACATCGAACTCGCCTTCGAGCGCGAAGGCGACGACATGCTTGCCGCCTTTCTGGACGATTTCGCCGAGCGGTTGCAATGTGCCGATGGCGTCGACGCCGAGTTCCTCGCGAAATTCCCGGCGTGCGGCATCCTCGGCGGCTTCCCCGGCGTCGAATTCACCCTTCGGAATCGTCCAGGCACCGGCGTCGCGGTGGCGCCAGAACGGTCCGCCGGGGTGCGCAAGCAGCACCTTCAATTGGCCTGCGCGGCGCTGATAGAGCAGGATTCCCGCGCTGCGTCTGGCCATAAGGAATAGAGTACCGCAGCAATGCACGGCGGTCAGTGGCGTCGTCGTTGCATCGGCGACGTTCGGCCGATTGACGGCGGTCCGTTTCGTCCCGGTCGGGACGTTTTCGCTCCAGTGAGGACAAGGCCGGCAGAATTGCTACACTAGCCGGGACGTGCCGGAGACTGAATGTGGCACGCAGGGGAGCGCGTATTTCAGCGCCCGCGGTACTCGCCGATCCGGTCGTGACCGGCGCGCCGCATGTTTTCCGAGCAAGGGAAACCCATGACGATCAGTCTTGCCAGCAGTGGTTCGCCGCAGGCCTTCGATGAGGATGCCTGGGACGACTTGCTCAACTATATCGAAGAACGCCGCGTCATCCCGATCATCGGGCCTGACTTGCTGCGCGTGCAGACAGAACGTGGCTTGCGACCGCTGTACGAGTGGCTGGCGGAAAAACTCGCGGTGCGGTTATCGGTCGACACGGTCGGATTGCCGACGCCGCTGACGCTCAACGACGTGCTGTGCTGCTACCTCGGCCAGCGCGGCCGTCGAGAAGAAGCCTACACGCGCCTGCGCTCGATCATGCGGGAAGTGCAGTTCGAGCCGCCGGCTGCGCTGCGACAGCTGGCGCAGATCACCGACTTCGACCTGTTCGTGACGACGACGTTCGATCCGCTGCTCGAAAACGCGATCAATCTCGAACGCTACGGCGGCCAGACGACAGCCGATGTGATTGCCTACGCGCCGAATCGCGTCGCCGACCTGCCGGTTGAGCGCAGCCAGTTGCAGCGCACGGTGATCTATCACCTGCTCGGCCGTCTTTCCGCTTCGCCGACCTACGTGGTTTCCGACGAAGACATGCTCGAGTTCATTTGCGCGTTGCAGTCCGAGCACCTTACGCCCGAGAAACTCTTCCACGAGCTCGAACACAATCACCTGCTGCTGATCGGCAGCGATTTCTCGAACTGGTTGGCACGGCTGTTCCTGCGCATGGCCAAGCGCAAGCGCCTGTCCGATCCGCGCGACGTCAGCGAGGTGTTCGCCGACGACCACACGATGCAGGACGGGCGGCTGGTGTCGTTCCTGCAGCAGGTCAGCGTGCGGACGCGCGTCTACGGTGGTGCCGAGGCGTTCGTCGCCGAGCTGCATCAGCGCTGGTCACAGCGGCAACGACCGACGACGCCAGCGGCCGGCGCCGGCAGCGTGCCACAGCGATTCATGCCGCCGGCGCGCGAGATGCCGGAGAACGCTATTTTCATCAGTTACGCGCGTGAGGATCTGGCCGCCGTGCAGCACCTGAAGGCAGCGCTGGATGCCGCGGGACTCACGACTTGGTTCGATCTCGACCGGCTCGAAGGCGGCGATGACTACGACCGGAAGATCCGCGCCAATATCGGCCGCTGCAGTTTCTTCCTGCCGGTGATTTCGGCGGCGACGCAGCGCCGGCATGAAGCGTACTTCCGCCGCGAGTGGAGCTACGCGGTCGATCGCGCACGCAACATTGCCGAAGGTGCAGTGTTCCTCCTGCCGGTGTGCATCGACGACACCGCGGAAGCCGACGCGCTGGTGCCGGAGCAGTTCAAGGCCGTACACATCGTGCGCCTGCCCGGCGGTGAGCCGCCGCCCGAATTCCTGCGCCGGCTGCAGGAGCTGTTCAGCGGGAGGCGGCCATGAGCCCGGCCGACAGCGGGAGTACCGCCGTCGTGGCGATAGATCCGCAAAATCCATGGCTGGGCCTGTTCTCGTATTCCGAGGAAACGCGCGCCTATTTCCATGGCCGCGAGGAAGAAGGCGGCGAACTTGCGCGGCGTGTGCAGCGCAAGCCGCTGACCGTGCTGTTCGGCCAGTCCGGGCTCGGCAAGACCTCGCTGCTGCGCGCCGGCCTCGTGCCGAGGTTGCGCGACGAAGGTTTCTGCCCGGTCTACGTGCGCATCGACTATGCGCCGGATTCACCTTCGCCTTCCGAACAGATCAAGCAGGCGATCTTCAAGGCGACGGCTGCTGCTGGACACTGGACGCGGCCCGGCACCGCGATCGAAGGCGAATCGCTGTGGGAATTCCTCCACCATCGCGAAGACCTGCTGCGCGACACGCAGGGCAACGTGCTGATGCCGTTGCTGATCTTCGACCAGTTCGAGGAGATCTTCACGCTCGGCCAGGCCGACGACGCCGGACGGATGCGCGCGAAGGAGTTTCTCGAAGACCTTGCCGATCTGGTCGAGAACCGGCCGCCCGCGGCGCTGGAACGCCGCCTCGAACATGACGACAACGCCGCCGAGGCGTTCGATTTCGCGCGCGCCGATTATCGCATCCTGATTGCGCTGCGCGAGGACTATCTCGCGCACCTCGAGGGCGTGAAAGGCATCATGCCGTCGATCACGCAGAATCGCATGCGCCTGGCGCGGATGACCGGCGCACAGGCACTGAGCGCGGTCGTCAAACCGGGCGGCAAGCTCGTCTCTCAGGAAGTCGCCGAGTCGATCGTGCGTTTCGTCGCCGGCGGCTCGGAGCTGCAGAACGCGGAGATCGAGCCGTCGCTGTTGAGTTTGGTTTGCCGCGAACTGAACACGGTGCGGCAGGCGCAGGCGCGCAGCGAGATTTCCGCCGACCTTCTCGCCGGCTCGCGCGACACGATCCTTTCCGAGTTCTACGAACGCACGCTCGCCGACCAGCCGCCTGGTGTGCGCCGCGTCATCGAGGACGACCTGCTGACCGAGTCCGGCTATCGCGAAAGCCTGGCCGAGGAACGCGTGAACAAGGCCCTTGCCGCGGCGGGCGCCGCGCCGGACTCGCTCGCCAAACTCGTCGACAGGCGTTTGCTGCGCATCGAGGAACGCCTCGACATGCGCCGCGTCGAGCTGACGCACGACGTGCTGTGCAGCGTCGTGCAATCGAGCCGCAACCTGCGCCACGAGCGCGAAGTGCGCGATGAAGCACAGCGGCAGCTCGCCGCGCAGCAGGCGCGCGAGGCCGCATCGCACGCTGCTCTCGTGCGCGCGCGCATGGTCGCCGGCGTCTGCGCGGTGCTCATGGTAGTCGCGATTGCCGGCGCGATCTTCGGCTGGATCAACCTCGACCGTGCGCGCGCCGCCGACGCCGAGACGCAGAAGTCACGCTTGCTCGCCGAGCATGCACGCGGCGATGCCGAAAAACTCGTCGCGTTCCTGATCGATGATTTCTACACCGAACTCGAACCGACCGGGCAGCTGGACACACTCGGCCGGCTTGCGCATACGACCGTCAGCTACTATGACGGACTGCCGAAGGAACTGATCACGCCGCAGACCGCAACGTTTCGAGCGATGGCGATGGTGCGCGAAGCCGCCGCGTTGAATGCGCGTGGCGAAGTCGATACGGCGTACAAGCTCTTCGGCGAAGCCCAGGCGGCGTTCGAGAAGCTGCGCGCATCCGGAAACGGCAGTGAAGCGGTTACCTACGGCCTGGCACTTTCGCTGTACAACCAGGGATCGAGTGCGTTGTTCAACGGACGCGGTACGGCCGCGCAACTGAACCAGGCGGCGGATCTGCTGCGGCCGCTCGTGCAGGCGCCCGACAGTTCGCGCCAGATCCGGCAGACCTATGCGGACACGCTCAACATCCTCAGCCATATGCAGTCGACAGAAATCGGGGTCGCCAGCTGCCAGGAGGCACTCAAGATCCTGGAAGGACTCGGAGCGCTGGATCTGTCGAACCTCAATGCGGCGTCGGGGTATGCGGACGTCGCGGATTCCGAAGCGCGCCACTTGCTGGATCTGGGACGCGCCGACGAGGCGCAGAAGGTCGAGTCGCAGGTTTACGAATTGACCGAGAAAGTGCTCGTGCAGCGCCCCGGCGACCTGCGCTCGCTGGCCAACCGGTTTTTTGCCGCCAACCTGCTCGGTACCCTGGCCGAGCGCCGGCACGACGACACGGCGGCAGCCGACTATGCCGCTCGCGCGGCGAAAGCCGGCGAAGACTATGTGCGCTTCAATCCGGCAGACCTCAATACCTGGAGCTGGTGGGCCCAGGGTCTGCAGCAGGTTGCGGACCTGCAGTTCGAACGCGGCGAAGTTACGCAGGCACTCGCGACCTATCGGTCGCTGACGGCGTTGGCGCAGGACCGGCGCAGGCCGTCCAGCCTCGGACCAATAATATTTTATCGCTGGTTGAATATCGCGGCATTGCAGGCAATGCTCGGCGAAAAGGCCGCCGTGCAGCAGTCGATGCAGGCATTCGCCAGGGACCTGGATGATCTGGCGGCGACCTACGCATCCGAAGATCCGCGGCGGCAGGTCATCGCAACGTCTCCGGATGGCCTGCGCAGCCGCGTGCTGCTGGCCGAAGGCGATGCGCAGACGGCGTTCACCAACGCCAGTGCCGTGATCGATCGCGTCGCGCGCATCAAGGTGGACGCAAAGGACTTGAATTTCGAACGGACCCGGAAGAACAACCTGCGTTACAACCTGACCACAGCGGCGATGAGCGCCATTCGGCTTGGCCAAGGCGCGCGGGCCGAACCGCTGGCGCGTCAGCTCGTTGCGCTGCCTGACGACCCGGGCTCTCAAAGTGACTCGCAGGAACTGGCGTCCCGCAACGAGGCAATCCTGGCGCACGCGGTCGCGCTGCAAGGGCGCGGCGACGAAACGCGGACGATCCTTCAGCCCGCGCTTGCGTACTACCAGAAGGAGCAGCGGGGAGGTGCGCACGGCACCTCGTTCCGGCGCGACTACGCCTATGCGCTCTATGTCGATGCGCTCGCGCGCGGCCCCGACGCCGACAGCCGCGCCAAACGCGAGACAGGGCTGGCCGAAGCGGCAAAGCTGATCGCAGGTGCATCGGCCGAAGTTCAGAAACTTTCCGCGGTGCGCGAACTGTCCGACCTCATTGCCACGGCGCGGGCTGGGCGCCCGGGTTGACGTCGAGGTGGAGCAGGATTCGCCACACCGCAATCCCTCTTGCGACGCAAGAGGGATTCATCGCTAACGGGCGGCAGTAGCTTTACTTGACCTTGATACTGACCTGGTTCGAATAAGCCGACACGCGGCCGGTCGTGGTGTTGAACGCCTGCACGCGGAACAGGTACGTGCCTGAAGCGACACCGGACCCGGCATACGTCGTCGCGTTTGCGGCAGTGGTGGCGATGCGCGCGAACACGCCGGTGGCTGCCGGTGCGCGTTCGACATAGAAACCCTGTTCGTTGTTCGAGTTGTCGGTCCAGCGCAGGCTCATTGTGCCGGGCTTCGAAGCCGATCCCGACAGGCCGGTCGGCGCGTTGATCGCCGATGTGTCCGCGGTCGCGGTGATTGTCATGGTCGCAGAGCCGGTCGCGCCGCGATTGTCGGTGACGGTCAGCTTCGCCGTGAACGTGCCGGCGGCGGCATAGGTGTGCGACGTGCTGACCCCTGATCCGGTTCCGCCGTCGCCGAACGTCCACGCGTAGCCGGCGATCGATCCATCCGGATCGTTCGACCCGGCGCCGCTGAAAGATACGGCCAGCGGCGCCGTGCCATTGACCGGATTGGCGCTGATCGCGGCGGTCGGCGGCGTGTTCGGCGTGCCGCCGGCCACAACAACATACAGCGTGATGCTCTGCGCCGGCACCGACGTGGCAAAGCTCGATCCGCCAAAGCTCATGTCGGTCAATCGCGTGATCGCGTTTGCTGACGTCAATTGCCAGGCTTGCACTACTCCAGCAGCGGCGAAGTTGGCGAGGTTCACGGTGACCGGTGTCGAACCGGACAGAACCTTGCTGATCACCATCACGGTCATCGCGCCATCTGACGTGCGCGTCGCCGCGAACGCCGAGAGGTTGTCGGGATTCGGCACGGACGCCGAAACACTCGTGTCTCCGAACGTCGACTTGTTGCCGTCGTAGTTGCGCCAGATCTTCATCGCCTTGTAGGTCGGCGTGGACGGATCCGGCGTCGTCCACCGCGTCGCCATGTCGAGGCCTTCGCGGCCGAAGATGCCGTAGATGTCCGCCTGCGTCGTTGCGCCGTTGATGTGGCTCTCGGCGCCCCAGTTGTATTCGGTGATCGCGGTCTTCAGGCCCGGATAGTACGTCGCAACCCAGTTGCGGATGCGTGGAATCAACTGGACCTTGTCGTTGATCCAGGTCGCGTCGACGTAGTTCGGATCCCACAACGACCGCGTCGACTTGTTGCGCAGCTGCTGCATCGTCGTCGACGTGTCGTTGCCGAATTCGCCGCCCTGCGGATACCAGTGCACCGAGAACACATCGAGCAGGCGCTTGCCGGTCGCCACTTCGTTCTGGTGCAGCTGATCGAGCAGCCACGGCAGGTAGTCCCAGTTCGCATGCGCCGCCTTGTCCGGGTAGCAGCACCAATTGTGTGCGGCGCCGTATTGCTGGTCGTAGCCGGAGTAGAAGTAGCCGCTCCAGCCCCACTCCTCGGGACCGACCACGGTCGCAGCCGGGTCGACGTTCTTGACCATGGTCGCGTAGTCGATCATGCGCTGCCTGATTTCGTCCATCGTCGCGCCGATCGGATGCACGTCGCGGTGGGTCGACTGCCAGATGCTGTGTTCGTTATCGAGGATGTAGTACTTCAGGCCCGTGCCCGAAGCGTTGCCCCATTGCGACACCAAATGCTGCACCCAGGCTTGCTGCATGGTCGTGCTGTTCGGCACGTTCGCGTCGTTCGGATCGTTGCCGGTGATGTTTTGTCCGGTGGCCTTCAGCACGCCGTTGCCGGCATCCGGATACCACTGCGCATCGTTGCCGGTCTGCGCGCCATATTTTGCCTGCGAGAAACTTGCCAGTTTTCCGCGATTTGCGCCGAGTTTCGCGACCCAGTCGAGCATCGGCAGCGTCAGCATGGCTTGCGCGTTGGCGGCCTTGCTCTGCGAGATGAACGTGTCGCCACGCTCGCCGGCGACCGCACTGGTGTCGGCGATGCTCTCGAAGTACCAGTCGAAGTCGCGGTTATCGGCGTTGAGCTGCCAATTGTAGCGCGAGGCATTGTTGCCGCCGTAGCGGTTGAGCGGGCTGTTGAGGTCGGCCAGCGTGGTCGACGTACCGTACGCGATGCCGTAGACCAGCGGACTGATCGTGTGACGATTGGCATTCGCATCGATGCTGACCGTGACCGGCGTGTTCTGCGCGTGCGCGGCCGCTGGAGCGAATGCGGCAACAAGGCTCAATGCGAGAATGCAGCAGGAAACTTTGCGCGACATGGTTTTCCCTTCGATTGGCTGTCCGTTGGATCGCGCGCTGCCGGCCTTACGCCGGCTGCCGCGCAAGCCGGTCCAAGTTGCCATACTGGATCGTTAAGAGATTGTGATACCGCTACCAGTTGATGAGGTTCAGTGACCTCAGGCGGGCATGCTGCCTCCCGATCCGATACGGGCGCTGCGGCGGTCAATGCAAGGCAGCGCAGCTTGTCCCAGGCGGCGTTCGACCCCATCATTTGGCGAACCGAGACACGTTCAGGAACGACCATGGCTACCGGCTGGGCGGGCGACAACGCAGTGCAGGATCAGATCGACGCGACCATCAAGGACGCGATCCAGCGCGCACGCAGCAAGGCGCCGAAGGGTCCGAGCCTCGTGCACTGCGAGGAGTGCGACGCGAAGATTCCCGAGGCGCGGCGCAAGGCCGTACCCGGCGTGCGCCTGTGCGTGTCGTGTCAGGACGCGCGTGACAAGGAGCAGGCCGCGTCCAGCGGCTACAATCGCCGCGGCAGCAAGGACAGCCAGCTGCGCTGACGGGTCTGGCGTCATCCATGGGTGATCGCAATTGCGTCATCCGGTTTTCGCCGCACCGCTGCTTCCTGCTTTAGCTGTCACGCCACAACGGCGGTGTCCGCGATCGAGATCGAGGTTGCGATAACGGCGACTTCGGCACCGGCAAGATCGGCATCGATCGTGGCCTTCAACGCATCGACCCGGCGCTGCACCTCGGCGATGTTCAGCGCTGCGTCGTAGGCCAGGTGTATTTCGATGAAGGTAGTCCGGCCCGAGTGGCGCGTGCGCACGCGCAGTACGCAGTCGTGGTCGGCCGCATGCGCTTTCAGCGCCCGTGCGACGGTTTCGCGCACGTGGGCGCCGGCCGAACGATCGAGCAGATCCGGAAGCGCGGCGCGCAGCACGCCGACGCCGTGAACGATCATGTAGCCGGCGACGAAGAGGCTGCCGAGCGAATCGGACCAGGCGACCACGACATCGTCTGTCGACAGCGCCGAAACGGTCAAGCCGATGCTGACGACGAGCGACGCAATCAGCTTTACCCGGCGCAGGTGCAGTTGCGCATGCATGATCAGCGACGCATCGTCGGTGATCGAACGGCGCACCGAGTCCCACGCCAGCACATTGACGTACAGGTTGATCATGCCGATGATCGCCGCGAGGGCGAGGCCGATCGGCGTCCCGAGTTCGCGCGCTCCGCTCCACAGGCGCAGCACGTTCCAGCCGACCCAGGTGGCGGCGAGCAGCATGCTGGCCGCAATGACGACGCTGGCGACCTGTTCGAGCTTGCCGGCGCCGAACTCCATGTCGGCCAGTACGCCGCGATGAATGCGTCGCAGCAGCACGACGGTGAAGCATTCGAGAGCGTAGCCGAGTCCACCGCGCATGGCCTCGGCGGTCATGGTCAGCGATCCGGCGAGGGCGCCGACGATCAGCGCGGACACCATGAAGGCATCGACGATGACGATGAACAGCATGGAGCGCTCCTGCGCCTGCTGTTCCGGTGTCGGTTCGCGCGGCAGGGACGCCGGAACCGCACTCACAGGCGCAGCCGGCCGCGAATGATCTGCGGGATGCCGACATCCGGAAAATCGACGTAGGCGGCGTGACCGATCGGGCAGTTGCGGATGTCGTCGGCAGTCGCGTCGAGCTTGACGATGACCTGGCCGAGTCCGGGCCTGCGGCCTTTCGCGACGGCGGCGAGATCATGCAAGCCCAGCGTGCCGGCCGAGCCGCGCGTCAGCATCACGCTGCCGCGACGTGATTTGCGTTCGCCCTCGATGACGACGTCGGCCGGCGAACCGGAATGGAGCAGGGACATCTCGACGTCAGATACCGGCGCATCGACCAGCAGGACGCTGCAATCGACCCACGAGGCGATTGGTGAGCCGGGCTGGACCGCGGCGCCGGGACCGGAGATCAGGCTCCAGACCATCGCGCCGGCCGGCACGAGGATGTCGAGCGAGCGCGACTTGTCGTAGGCCTTCTGCGCCGCATCGAGCACACCCTGGGCGGCTTCGCGCTCGGCCGCGTATTGCGTGAGTAACGCCTCGACCTGAACGAGGCGCAGCTTCGCGTCGGCAAGATTCTGGAACGTGGTGTTGCCGTTGTTGCCGTCCTCGAGCAGGAACACGCCGCTGCCCGAGGCGCGCTGACGCTTCGAAGCGCGAGCCAGCGTGGCGTCGGCTTCGGCGATCTGCTGTTCGAGCGCTGCGACGCTGGCGTGTGTGGTGTCGAGTGCGCTCTGCGAGGCGAGGCCCGAGCCCCTGAGTTTGGCCAAACGGTCGGCCTCGGCCTGCGCGAGCTTGAGGCGCTGGCGCAGCGACACCAGGCTGGCCTTGGTGCCGGCGATCGCCGAATCCAGATCCTGGCCGAATGTCGCAGCATAGCCGGTGGCGTGTTTTTCGCGCGCTTCGATGCCGTTGCGCAGGCCGTCGGCGAGCTGCTGCTGCGCGTTCGCGGCGGCGGTTGCATGCACGAGTTCGGCGCGTGCGCGGGCCAGCTCGCGCTGGTCGGCCTGTTCATCGGAGACGGTCGCGATGCGCCCGTTGGCGCCGACCCGTGCGCCGGGATAGAGCGGTTGCGTCGTGTAGCCGCCGACCGGTGCCGCGGCGACGCTGACCCAGGTTGTCACCGCTGCATCGCGCACGACGATCGCGGCGAGATACGGCCACGCGAGCCAGAGCGCATACAGCAGCAAGAACGCCAGGCCGGCGACAGCCATGCGCCGTTGCGACATCCCCCCGATTGCCATCAGTTGTGATCCGACCGTATGAACAACGCGTCGCAGCATTCTGCGTGCCAAAGCCGGCCCTGGCAATCGCGTGGTTGCTGCGATCGCCTTGTGACACGACGAAAACCGGCGTCGGCCGTTGGCAGTCGACGAAGACTTCGTTGACTTCCGTTCCGGACGGACCTACGATGGTTTACGTAGTTGAAGGGCAGGTTCTTCCGTGCCGCGCGGTGCAGGGGCTGCCGAAAGCTGCCAAGCGAGCACCAACCCCATTGCCAGGGTCGCCGGCGGAACTCACGCCGCGGCAGGGACGCCCGGTCTGCTCGACAGAGCAGTCCTATGATGCGGCGGCCCTGCGCAATGCTTCGCCGACTTCTTCATCCACAGTCTGCCAAGGCGGCCGGGAATTCGATCGGCCCTTTCGCTCGGCGAGCGACGCAGAAGCTTCGATCGGCCAGCGTGTCTTCGATGCGGCGCTACTTCCTGCGGTAGGTGAAATCGTATCCCGGCGACCACGTCTTGCCGCCATCGGTCGAGATTTCGCCGCTCTGGCGGACACTGCCGTCCGCCTGTGCCTTGATCGTCATGCGGTTGGTGACGCTGGCGGTGCGGGTCGTCAGGGTGAGTGTGGCGTCGTTCAGGTCGCCGGTATAGCTGAACGCTCCGCCGGTGCTGTCGATGTAGAACTGCCGCCAGGTGTGATCGCCGTTGTTGAGCGCGGTGTAGCTGCTGCCGCGATAGTCGACCGGCTTGCCGCCCGGGCCGACCGTCTGCGTATAGGTTTCACGAATGGCGCAGCCGTCGTACATCCATTCGATGCGACTGTCCGCGATCGGCGTCGACGACCCGGTATCGATGACGCTCCATGCACCGACCCAGAAGCCGATCGCGCGATGATCGGCGTCGTGGCAATCGACCGGCGGCCGTTTCGGCGGCGGGGCCACGTGGGTGGCGGGCGAAGCAATTCCCGCGAACGACAACACGACGATCGAGACGGCGAGGCGCCACATGCGATTCTCCTGCGTACGATTCGAAAAAGGCTAGCACGCTGGTGCACGCAGCGCTTTGGCCGCAATGGAAGTACGCAAGATCGCGCTAGGCTACTGGTGGCTCGCGGGAGTGCAGGTCGACTTGAGGCCGTCCGTGGCCATCGCGCGATCCTTCGACGTCATGGCATATCGATTGCCCGCGGAATTACCGTCGGCCGCCGCCACCATCCTTGTCTCGTTTCCGGTCGTTGCCGTGCGGCTGGCTCTGGCGCGGCGCTTGCCGCGCCATCTGGCGTGGGGCGCGCTGTTGCGGCGCTGAGTGTGCGACCTGTTGCTGGGCACGTAGCTCGCTGCGCTGGATCGGCGCATTGCGCGGCGTTGCCGTGGCGCGTTCCATGCGCTGAGCCCGAGCAACCGGCCGTTGTGGCGCGCTGCGCCGGACCGGTGTTTCATGCATCGGCGCGGATCGCTGCACGGGAGTCGGGCGCTGGGTGAAAGCCGGGCGCTCGCGAACCGATTCCACGCGTTGGGTCGGTGCGCGCAGCACGGTTGTACGTTGCGCGTGCGTCTGCCGGTTGCTGATGGAAGAATTCGACGAGCGAGACAACTCCGTTGCCCTCGAACGCCGCACCGTCGCATGCGCACTCTGTGCATTGTTGCTGCTGCGGCGGCGCAACTCACTGGTCGCGGCGGAGCGGTGCGTCACGGCCCGTGAAGCACGTTCGCCCGCTGCAACACGTGGTGTCGCATTGCCACGCGACTGCGTCGATGCTCGAGTGCCGCCCGGCTGGTGCGCGAAGGTCGAGGAGTTCAGACGACCTTGCATGCGCGTATTCCGATTGTTGCCGGCCGTACGGGAGCTGCTCGACGAAAGTGCGGTACCCCGACTCTCCGACCGACCCGCGCCGCGCGCGGTTGCGTGCGACGCGGCATGGGCACGATCGGCCCCGGTCGTCGTCAAGCGTTCAGACCTGGGCGCCACGCCGTGGTGGGCGAAGCCGGCCGAGCGCAGGTGCTGCGCGTTGGACTTCCCAAGCGCACGATTCATCTGCACAGCGCGGCTACTCTGCGACGTGCCGGTACTGCGTGCCTGGGCCTGGGCCGCAGCTGTTGCGCGATCGTTGCCCCGCCGCTGGTTGGCGCTCGCGGCGATTTCCGGACCGCGATGCCCCCCGACCACGCGCACATTCCCGCCGGCCCGGGCGCTGCGTGCATTGGCCGGATGTGCGGCCAGTGTGCGCATCTGACTCGCCGTCAGCGGCTGGCCGGCGTTTCGCTGCAGCAACGCCTGACGCTGGGCAAACGATGGCTTCCCGGCAGGCGGCTGGTGTGCCGCAATCACGTTGCGGTTGAAGGCCGCTGGCGGCGGAGCCGAAGCCCGGCCGCGACCGGATACCAGACTCGCGCGCGTCGGCGCCAACGCTGCCCGCGGCAGCACGCGTGCATTCGCAAACGTCGCGTTGTTCACGGCGATCGACGACGAGCGCACCGAGCGCCCGGCGACGAATGCGCTGCCGGTCATTGCTGCCAGTGCACGTGGCGCCGTGCGATTCGTGTAGTTGATCTGCGCATAGTTCAGGCGGCCGCTCGACCAGTTGCCGTAATAGTTGTTGACGAGGCTGCGATCGATAAACCGACTGCCGCCGTAGTTCACGCGATCGAAATAACTGCGGCCACAGTGATAGCCGGGGAAATAGACGTCGCGCGGGCCGAGCGCAAACCACCCGATCGGTCCGCCGATCGAAAAGCCGACGCTGAAACCGCTGCCGCCGACGAAGGCGACGAGCGCCGGCGCGTATACCGGTTCGACGTCGACCGGACCCGGCACCCAGCCCCAGCGCGAGCCGATGTAGGCCCAGCGGCCGTAGTGGAATGGCGCGTAGCCCCAAGGCGAATTGTCGACCCAGGTCCAGCCCCAGGGGTCGACCCAGGTCCAGCTGCCGTCGTGGTACGGCGCCCAGTCGGCGGCGACTTCATTCGGGTACCAGACGTGGCCGTAGTCCGGCGCATCGTCCCAGGTACCGTACTGGTTCAGATCCTGGTAGCCGACGACGTCTTCGGAGACATAGTTGTTCGGCGCAGCCCGCGTATAGCGCTGGTCGCGCTCATCCGCGAAGCTGTCGAACGTGTCGGGCGCTGCGACCTGGTTGACCTGATAATCGTTCAACTGCGAATCGTTGAAGCGCACCGACTGGCCTTCCTCGACGGCAATACGCTTGCCGCCTTCGCCGATCGCGTCGCCGCCGCCTCGGCGTGCGGTCACGACTGTGTAGCCAGCCGGATTGACGTCGATGCGGTAATCACCGATGCGGTTGGCGACGAACGCGATCGTCGGTGTGTCGATCTCGTACGTCTCATTGCCATGCAGGCGGCGCACGTCGAGATTCAGTGCGCCCTGTGTCAGTTCCATCTGTGCGAGTTGATCGTCGAGGTTGAGGAAATCGAAGCTCGAACTCTGGTCGAGGCGGATCGTCGATGAGCCGATCTGCAGCTCGGCGCGCGCGCTGGCGTCGGTCCACAGCTTGTCGCCCGTCACGACTGGACGGTTGAGTTGAGCCTGCACCCAATCGGTCTCGCCCGCTGGCGTGAAGCTGACATTGCCGGAAAGATAACCCAGGCGCGCCACGCGCGCCGGCGGGTCGATCTGCGCCTGGCCGGCGCTGGCCGGTGCGGAAGGCGCCTGATCCGGGCCTTGGTATGGCATCGATTGCGCGCCGGCAGACGACGCGAGCGCCGCACCGATCATCGCGACGAGAAAACGTTGCATTGTATACATGGCTGGACTCCTCTTGCCGCGCAGTGCGCGCGCGTGCGTTTGACCCGCATTCGTTGCTACTCCCGCACCCCCACAGCGCGGACTGATCCCGGCGCATCGCCGTCGAGGGATATCTAAGCACCGCGGCACTGAATGCCAACTGCGCCGGCGAAGCGCGTGGGAGGCCCGTTCAGCACACGGAAAGCAAGACGCGCGCATCGACCGGCACCTTCAGCCGCTGTTTCGGCCAGATGTGAAAAAAGCCGTACACGCACAAAATCGTGTTCGTGCCGAGCGAACGGCAGAACCGCAAGACGATCAGTTCCTGCGCGTTCCAGATCCTTGGCCAGTATCCGCCCGTCAACGATAAGGCGAGTGTGCTTGAGCCCTCCCCTTCAAGGGGAGGGTTGGGTGGGGATGGTGCTCGAAAGGCTCGAATCTACGTCGAGCGTTTGCGCTTCGCGGTCTTCTTGTTGGCAGTCTTGCGCGTTGCCGCGCGCCCGCGATTTGGCGAATGGCCGTGCCTGGTCGCCACCGCCCGTCGGGCCGAGTCGCGCCGCGCCGCCGCCTTGGTGTTCGCGGATTTCTTGCGGCCGGAGCCGGACTTCTCGCCGCCGCCGCTCTGCTTGTTGACGGTGGCCCAGGCGCGCGCGGCCGCTTCCTTCTCGCTGATTCCGTGTTCTTCGTAGCTTTGTTCGATATGGCGCGCCTTGCGCCGCTGCTCGGATGTATAGGCAGACTTGTCTCCGCGTGGCATGACTTTCTCCTTTTCAGCAGTGGTGCCGCCGCGGCCGCAGCAGCGCGACGAGCCGTTGGCATGCCAGCGTGCACGCCGGTTCGTCGGGGAAACCGTACGCCACCTACCCTGAACGTCTGCCGCGTCGGCCGGCAGGCATTGCGTCAGCGGTTGGGCAATGGTTGCCTGGATCCTGCTTTCCTCGGAGGCGCAGGAATAATCATCGCCGGTGCAGTGCTGCGAGGTGCGGACGTTCAGTCCTTGGCCTTGCTCTTCGGCGCAATGATGCGGGAGAGCAGGTCAGGTTGCTGCGAATTGCGCGCAAGATGGGGGTAGGCGAGGCCACCGTGCCAGTCGACGCGCAGCGTGCGTACGGTGTCGCCGCTTTCGACGATCAATTCGATCGCCTGCGGGTTCTTCTCGGCAGCGATCACGACTTCTTTTGCCGCATCCTCGCTCCACTTGCGCCCGTTGATCGCGATCACCTTCGTCGCCGGCGCAAGTCCGGCAGCGAAGGCCGCTGAGCCGTGCACGACGTCGGCGACCTTGCCACCTTCCTTCACCCAGAAGCCGAGCGAGTGCGAAAAATCGTCGGACTTCGTCACTTTGGCGACCGCATCGAGATAAGGATTCGACTGGTCGTTCTGCACCAGCGTCCAGCCCCCGGCCGTGATGCCGCCGAGTGGCGCGTGCGGCTGCAGCTGTTCGACACGCGTGTGCAGGAACGTGTCCCAGTCGTACGCTTCGACCGCATTCAACGCCGAGACGATATCCGCACGGGAATAGGCGCGTACCGCTGGCGCGCTGTCCGCGCCACCGAAAAACCCGCGGCAGAAATCGTCGAACGAACGCTTGCCGCCGCTGCGCGTGCGGATCAGTGTATCGGCTTCGAGCCATATCAGCGCACCTTCCGCGTAATAGTCGAGCGCTCGGCGTTCGCCGACCCATTCGTCCGGCGCATCGCCGAACGCGGGAACGCCGACAGCGGTGTCGGCGAGTGAGCGCCACGCGCGTCCCGGGCGCAGGCGGTCCTGCTGCGCGGCGATGAAGGCCAGATACTCGCGCATGAACTCCGGCGTGCCGAAACCGGCGCGGCCGCGCAGCACGAAGTCGCCGAGGTAGCGGGTCATGCCTTCGTAGACCCAGAGCAGGTTGTCTTCGAGCGGTTCCTGGAAGTTGCCGCGAGTCAGTCCATCCGGGCGCCGATACTTGCCGTTCCAGGAGTGCACGTATTCGTGCGCGAAAATCGAGGCCCAGCGCTCCATGAACTCCGGTTTCGTATAGAGCGATTCGGGCAGGCGAATGTCGGTGGACTCATGATGCTCGACGCCGTTGTTCGTGAACGTATCGCCGAGGCCGACGAGCCAGACGTAGCTGCCGTAGTGGCGCGCACCGAACAGCGCCTGGGCCTCGTGCACGACATGGCGCATCTTCACGATCTGCTCGTCCTTGATCGCGAGGTCCGCCGACGCGTCGGCAAACAGGCTGAGCCGCGTCGCCGGCGTGCTGGTCGTGAGCAGGACGGTCCGCGAAAACTCGCCGGCGAAGAACGGCGAATCGACCAGCGTCGCCGCCGGCGTCTCGGCCAGCACGACGAGGCCGGGTTCCGGCCGTTCGCCGCGCGCCGGTGTGTCGTAGGCCCACGCGTCCGGGATGCGCACGCGCGTGCGCACGGGCAATACGCGCGCGTCGGCCGATTCGGGCAGCAGCAGCACGTGATTGAACAGCACGATCGCAACATGCGGCGTCATGTTCGGCGTGCTGCCGTAGCTGCCGCCGGAGCCGACCGGCGGCGACAGGTAGTCGAAGTCGGCATCGATCGCCGAAACACCGTCCGGCACCGTGACGCGGAAGCGAAACGCGTCGAGCGGGTCGCGCGTCCACGGCAATGTGCGCTCGCCGGCACTGAACTTGAGGCCAGTCACCTGCACGATCGGTCCGGAGGCCGCGTGCTCGCCCTGGATCCATTTCGGGTACACGAGATGCATCTCGCCTGCAGTGGCAGGCAAGGTCATGTGCGCGTGCTGGATGCCGTGCTGGACGTCGCGCGCATCGACTTCGAGTTCGATTGCCGGCATGGCCGCATTTGCGGACGTCGCGGCCGCCAAAAGCCACGGGGCGAGGAAGAAGAAACGCGTTGCTACGGGCAAAGGTGCTTTCGAGGTCATCGACTGGCTTCCCCTGGTGGAGTTTCTGCGGAAGCCAAGGCAGCGCTTGGGCCGGCCGGTGGCTTGCTGGCGAAAGGATTGCATATTTCGGTCTCGTGCGGATCGCCGGTATGGCCGGATCACGAGTCGATGCGCTGCCACGCGACATCCGTCTCGCCCGACCGTGCCTTTTGCATGAACCGATCCCTGCTGTGCCGGGTACGTGTGTCACTAACGACACGGAGCCCCGACCGAGGTAGACTTTTCTCCACCATGTCGGCGCACAAACCAAACTCGAATCCGGACAAGTTCGACCGCAACGTGGCGCGGGCGCGGCGCGATGCCGAGCAGCGCGCACTGGGTTATCGCGAGCGCGCGCTGAAGATGTACCCCTGGATCTGCGGCCGCTGCGCACGCGAGTTCACGCGCGCGAACGTGCAGGAACTGACCGTGCACCACCGCAACCACAACCACGACGACAACCCGCCGGACGGCAGCAACTGGGAGCTGCTGTGTGTCTACTGCCATGACAATGAGCATTCGCGCTACATCGATCACACCGGCGTAGCCGCTTCGGCGGCCGAAGAAGCATTGGCGCCGGCCACAGGCAATCCGTTCGCCGACCTACGCGCGCTGTTGAAGAAATAGGCCCTCGCTCCGGGGTGGCGTGATGGCGACGTGTGCAGGGTTCGATCGATGTACCCCACGATGTACTTTTCGCCTGCATATGAGACCGGGAAAATGGCCGAGAACAAGACGCGGGAAACAACGGCGAGCGTCGCCGAATTCATCGCTGGCGTCGATGAACCGCAGAAGCGTGCGGATGCGCAGGCGATCATGCGCCTGATGCAGCACGCAACCGGCAAGAAGGCCGCGCTGTGGGGGCCCTCGATCATCGGATTCGGCAGCTATCACTATGTTTATGCAAGTGGGCGCGAAGGCGACATGCCGGTTGTCGGGTTCTCGCCGCGCAAGGTGGCGATCGTGCTGTACGGCCTGATCAACGCCGCGGGCGCCGAAGCGTTGCTCGCAAAGCTCGGCAAGCACGCGACCGGCAAGGGCTGCCTCTACATCAGGAAGCTGGCCGATGTCGACGAAGCGGTGCTGGCGAAACTGATCGACAACGCCGCGCACAGGAAGACTCAAACGGTTTAGAGGGCCATTTTTGGCGCAAGCAGCTCGATTGAGCATGCGGCTTCGATGGCGCACACAACGGCAGGCAAAGCCGCAGTGCGCGTATGGTACTGACTGATGCGCATGCCCAGCGCTGTCCGGTTTCTTATTGAGCCGGGTAGACTTGCCGATTGATGCAGGCTGACGGAGAGGACGACCATGATCCTGAAAGACAGGCGCGTTGCGATCACCGGTGCGTTCGGTGCGCTCGGTACGGCAGTTGTTCGGAGCGCGCTGGTCGAGGGCGCGCGTGTCGCGGCGCTCGACCACGCCGCGGCACCGAGGTCAGCGTCGGACTTTGTCGATGCAGTACTGATCGGCGGAGTCGACCTGGCTGATGCGCAGGGCGCGAACGCGGCGCTGACCGATGCGGCCGCGGCGCTCGGCGGGATCGACGCCCTGGTGAATATCGCCGGCGGTTTCGCCTGGGAAAAAATCGAAGGCGGCGGCCTCGACACCTGGGACCGCATGTACCGCATGAATGAGCGTACCGCTGTTGCGGCGAGCCAGGCTGCATTGCCGCATCTGCTCAAGAGCAGCAGCGGCCGAATTGTCAACATCGGCGCGCTGGGTGCGATGAAGGCAGCTTCCGGGATGGGCGCCTACGCTGCAGCGAAGTCGGGCGTCGCGCGCTTGACCGAGGCGCTCGCCGAGGAACTCAAGGAACGCGGCATCACCGTCAACGCGTTGCTGCCGAGCATCATCGACACAGCACCGAACCGGGCCGACATGCCCGATGCCGACTTTTCGCGCTGGGTGCGCCCGGAACAGATCGGAGATGCGATCGTCTTTCTGCTGTCCGATCGCGCGCAGGCGATCACCGGAGCGCTGATTCCGATCGCGGGCCGCGTCTGACTGACGCCGGCACGACACGGCGGTCGAAGAGTGGCGTTTTCACTTCGGCGCAGCCGAAGCGCTGCAGCCGGTATGATCCTGTTTTTTCGCCGCGCGCCGCAACGATGAAATTCGAATCGCTCTCATGCCGCACCGAGCGACTACTGCTGCGTCCCCTGCAGCCATCGGACGCGCCGGCCATCTTCGCGATCCGTTCGGATGCGACCGTGATGCGCTACGCCAGTTCGCTGCCGCTGGTCACGCTCTGCGAAGCCGAGGAATTCGTCGCACGCGAAGTGGCGGCGCGGGCTGAAGGCAAGACGCTGCGCCTTGCGCTCGAGCGCGTCGACGATCATGCATCCTGTTCCACCTGCATGCACAATGCCGGCGTGCCGAGACCGGCTACGAACTTCGTTGCGACGCGTGGGGCCGCGGCTACATGCACGAAGCCCTGCGGCGCATGCTGGACATCGCCTTTGTGCAGTTCGAGCTCAATCGGATCGAGGCCGACATCGACCCGCGCAACACCGCTTCTGCACGATCGCTCGAACGCGCCGGTTTCGCGCGGGAGGGCCTGCTGCGCGAACGCTGGATCGTCAATGGCGAAGTATCCGATTCGGCGCTCTACGGCCTGCTGCGCAAAGACTGGCAATCGCGCCCGCAGACGACGCATCGCGGGTGAACGTTGCATCCGGGGCGAGCGGCATGCCGACGCCTTGCATTTTCCTGCGCCACGCCGCAGTGTTTGCGCGGTCTTCTGGGTGGTGAGGTGTCAATGGAAATTCAACTGTTTTCCGTCCTGCGCGCGGCGCACATCCTGACGGCGGCGCTGTGGCTGGGCGCGGGCGCGATGCTCACGCTCTACATCATGCCGTCCGTGCGCAGCATCGGGGCTGCCGGCGGCTCGGTGATGGCCGAGTTGATGCGGCGCGGGTTGGGTATCTTCATGGCGTCGGTCGCCGGCCTGACCATTCTCAGCGGCTTTCTACTTTTCTGGATGTGGTCGCAAGCGCGTGGCCCGGGCGCCATGCACGGCACCGGCGCGATGCTCCTTTCGTTCGGCGCGCTGGCCGGCATCGCTGCGGCGATCGTCGGCGGCGCAGTGCTCGGACGCGCGAGCCACGAGCTGGCTCGCCTGGCGGGCGCCCCCGCGGGCGACGCTGCCACGCAATCCCGCATCGCCGCTTTGCATCGTCGTGGCGCCGCGGCGAGCAAAGTGACCCTGACACTGCTCATCGCAGCTCTGTTGCTGATGATCTTCAGCCACTCGTTCTGAAATCCAGCGGCGACGGGGCTCGTTGCCAGCGCGTGGCGGAAGCTCGTTCCATTGCTGGATTCGCCGACCCAGACGGCGCTCACCGGCGGCCCGCCGCGGTACTCGAGAAGGACGTCGCGGTGCTGTCGAGAAAGCGGGCAGGGATGTCGTGGTGCATCGGGAACAGCGGAAAATACGGCTGCGCTTCCCTGATCGTGCGGACGAACGAGGCGCGATCCGACAGGCGATCGAAATAGGCAACGATGTTCGCGTGCCCGGCGAACGGAACGAGAATGCCGGCGTAGAAAAGCGCCGGCGCGGCCGAACAATCGGCGATGCCGAATTCCGGTCCGCCGGCCCAGCCCCCGGCCGACAACGATCGATCGAGCATCGCGTAGGCCATACCGAGGGTGGCCTTCGCCGCAGCGATACCGTTGACATCGCGGCTGCCGGCCGGACGCATGCTTTCGGCGACGATTTTCTGCATTGGCTGATGCACGTAATTGTCGAAGAACCGGTCCCACAGCCGCGCCGCGAGCGCCTGGTCCGGGTCGCGTGGGATCAGCGGCTGCGGGCCAGGATAGTGGCGGTCCAGATATTCGATGATGATGCTCGATTCGGGAATCACCTGCTGGCGATCGATGTCGCGCAGCACCGGGAATTTTCCGACCGCCCAATAGCCCTGCAGCTCGCGGCTCTGGTCCGGATCGGCGAGATCGATGATCCTGCCGTCGAACGACGCGCCGTTCTCGTAGAGCGCGATCGAGACCTTCCAGCAGAACGACGCCAACGGGTGATAGAGCAGTTGCAGGCTCATGTTTTCGACCGGAAAAATGTTCTCACCGATAGATAGTAATGCAATCTCATTGGCCGTCGGCGCCGTCCCTGAAGATCGTATCGACGGCGAAGCAGGTGCTCAGCTCCGAGGTACTGCCTTCGGCGTTGTTGTTGTTCGTTGCAGTCAGACTCAAGCGGCCATTTGCCGGGTCGAAGTCGGGAACTACGACGTTCACGCTGAAGTTCGCGTTGAAGGAACCTGCGGGGACGTAGACATAGTCGACGCTGCCGATCCAGCGCTCCGCGCTGCCGCGCCCGGTCACGTTGCAGCCGTGCGCGTAGTAAGCGTCGATCTGGTAGAAGCCGGCACCGATGAATGTGTTCAACGTGCCGCTCAAGGTGGCCACGATGTTGGTGTTGCCGACGTGCGGCGGCGTCGCCCAGGTGACCGAATGCAGGACCGGGAAGTTCTGCAGGTTGTTCGCCCCGGAGTCGGTATCGCCGTAGTCGTTCGGCGTGGTACCACTGCCGCCGAGATCGATGCTCATGCCATCGCCGCCGGGACCGTTGTCGAACATGACATTGCCGCGGATCGTGTTGCCGGTACCGCTGACGACAACTACGCCGCCGCCATCCATGTTTTCGATGCGGTTGCCATAGAACGACGCGGCACCACCAGGAATCGGCGCAAAACCGATGACGTTGTGCGACGCGCGCACGCGGATGCCGACGCCGCTGTTGACCGTCGACAAGTCGAAGCCGTAGGGGACCAGTCCGATGATGTTGTTCTGCACGACATTGTTGTTGCCGCCGCCGGACACGTTGTCGATGTAGATAGCGTCCTTGTACAGGCCGACGATGCGGTTGTCGCGCACGGCGCAGCCATTGCCCTGGATATAGATCCCGAAGTCGGTATTGCGGGATGCGAACGTGCCATCGTCCTGCACACCGATGTTGTTGCCGACGATCTGGCAGGCATTGGCTGCGCTGTTGACGTGGTAGCCCACCTGGATCGCCGATGCCGGCGGATCGGTGAACGATGCGGCATTGAGGAAGGCATTGCGCTTGGCCGGATCGCTGCTACCGATCGTGGTCTGTCCGCCGGGCACGTCCATGTAGATGTCGGCGACCGATGATCCGTACAACTGATAAGTGTCGTTGTTGATCAAGCCGCCGAATTGATTGCCCACGATCTGGTGGTTCTTGCCACCCAGCAATTCGACGCCGATCGGAAAAGCGCCGAAGCCGATACCGCTGAGATACAACGATGCTTTGCTGCTGGCGGCCAATACGCGCATCGCATAATAGGGCACCGGGGTTGACGGCTTGATGACCACGCAGAGCGTGGCGTTGAACGCTTCCAGGTCGCTGTTGGTGATCGCCCCTGACTGCGTGTTGCCGTCGATCTGCATCGACTTGGTGATGTCGGGCAACGGGCTGCCCAGCACGATCACGGCCGGGCAAGCACTCGGAATGGAGAAGCGAATCGAAACCGATGGATTGCTGGAAATGGTCGCCAGATTGATCGCGTCGCGCAGGCTGCCGCAGCCCGGGGTGTTGCAATCGCTGGTATTCGTCACGGTGAACAGATCGGAATCGTTGTACGGCGATTCATAGGCGCCAAGATCCGGCGCGCTGCCGATGGAGCGCGCCGTACCCTTGATGTCGAGGAACGGATTGCCCTTCGGCACGGACGTGGCGCCCGTGTTGATTGCCACGTTGACGCCCGCTGCCGAACTGGGAGCAAGGGCGTAATTGAACGTGGCCGGGCTGGCCCATAGCGGCGCGCCGTCAGCCGGGAACTGCTGGCCGATCACCGTCGAAGGGCCGATTCCGTAGTAGCCGCGAAACAGGTCGTCGACGAGGACGACGCTGATCGCATCCTGGATGCCATCCTGCTCGGTGAAGGTGCCGCGAATGCCACCGAGGCTGCCGTCGGATCCCCAGAAGATGCTGTTGTAGATGTCGACGTCATGGTCGCCACCTTCGAGCGAATTGATGAAGCAGAAATCCTTGCCGCCGTGCAGGTCGGCTGTCACATATTCGAGCGTCGTCGACGTATCGTTGGTGAGGCTCACGGCTATCTCGCACAGATCGGGACCGCCTTGGGAGTTGTGATCGAACTGGACGTTGACCAGCGTCGTGGAACCGGCAACCGAGCTGAACTCGATCACGCCGGCCTGGGTGATGTAGCTATCCGAGAACCCGGTAAAGCGCGAGTTGCTCACGCGCAGTTCGCCGGGGTTGTCACGACAGCCAAAGCAGTTGTTGTCCGCACCCGTCTCGATGAACAGGGCATTGCCATGCTTGAAGGTGATTCCATCGATTGCCAGGACCGACTTGGGTGAACTGTCGAATTGGTCGATGTAATTCGCGCCACCGCCAAAATCGATGACCGTATTCGACGCGTTCGGTGTGCGCGCCGTGCAGCCGGCGTTGTAGCCGCCTTCGATTGTCGTGGGCGCACTGAACGACATATCCACGTCCCCTCCCAGCGCGTACGTACCCTGCACAAGCTGGATCGTGAACGGCTGCGTCTGCTGGGAACCCAGGTTCAGCGCTGTCTGCAATTGCCCGGCATTGGCCACGCAAACCGCCCTTGCGCTCGGCAGGCTGCACATCAGCAAAAGCAACAGGACAATTCCGCGGGTCGTGGAGTTGGTCGCAAAACGACGCATGTCAGTTCGCCTCATGGATGCGGGGCCGAAATGGTCCGCGTATCCAGTCAAAACGAGGTTCACGGCAAAAGGGGCCACGCGCCGGGCGCGCGACCGGCAGCGGCTTCGAATCCGGATGGAGCGACGGACCGCTGCCGTAGCCCCTTTCGCGCTAGACTGCGCCCGGGGGAGATCCGGCATGAGGCAGCGGCCCGAAGTCACGACGCAACTGGGTGCTGTCGCCAAGGGCGAAAGGGGCGCGCAGGACGAGCTTTTTGTGCTGGCCTACGACGAACTCAAGCGGATCGCGCGAGCGCGCTTGCGCCGGTCTGGCGGGGCCTTGACGATCAATCCGACCATGCTGTTGCACGAAGCGTGGCTGAAGTTCGCCGGCGCAGGCGAGGCCCGCATCAACGACAGCGTGCATTTCTACAATGTCTTCGCGCAGGCGATGCGTCAGATCGTGATCGATCTTGCAATGCGCCGGGCGACCGGCAAGCATGGCGGCGCGCTGGTGCGCACCGAACTGAACGAGCTCATCGAGCAGCCGGAAAAATCGATCGAAGAAATGCTTGCGCTCGACGCTGCGCTCGACGAACTGCGCAGCTGCGATGCGGAACTGGCGCAACTGGTCGAATTGCACACGTTTGCCGGCTTGTCGCTGGTCGAGATAGCGGAGTTGCGCAACGTGAGCGAACGAACCGTAAAACGGCATTGGTCGATGGCTCGGGCATTTCTCGGCAAGGTGACACGCGGCCGTTCGGCCGGAGATTGACTCGTTGCTGAGGCGAAGCGCGCCCGAACGACGCCTGTTTCGTCTCTTCTGTCGCAATGCGTGGCTGGGGCATCGGCTGCACGATTCACGAGGGGAAGATTGTGGCAGAGCTTGATCCGCAACGCTGGCAGCGTCTGCGGCCGCTCCTGGATCGCGCGCTCGATCTTTCGGAGGGCGAACGCGCCGATTTCCTCGCCGGGTTGAACGAGTCCGATGCCGAACTGCGTGGCGATCTCGTCGAGCTTCTCCAAGAGCATGCGCGCAGCGACGACAGCCCGTCGCTGCAGATTGCGGAAGTGGCCGCGCCGCTGCTGGCGCGCGACCTTGTGGATGAATCCGGCGCTGAAGACGCACGCCTGGGGCAGGCAGTCGGCGTTTTCCGGCTGGTGCGCCTGATCGGTTCCGGCGGCATGGGCGCGGTGTATCTGGCCGAGCGCAGCAGTGGCGATTTCCAGCAGGAAGTGGCTATCAAGGTGATTCGTCACGCGGTTGCCAGTTCCGTTGCACGCGAACGCTTCGAACGCGAACGGCAGATCCTCGCCGGCCTCGTGCACCCGAACATCGCCCGGCTTCTGGACGGCGGCCAGACCGCCGACGGCCAGCCGTATTACACGATGGAGTTCGTCCCGGGTGTTGCGATCACGGACTATTGCCGTGATCGAAAGCTCGGCGTGGAAGACCGTGTGCGGCTGTTGCTGAAGGTTGCTGCGGCGCTGGCCTACGCCCATCAGCGCCTGGTCGTGCATCGCGACATCAAGCCGTCCAACATCCTGGTGAAGGCCGACCGGCAGGTCATGCTGCTCGACTTTGGTATCGCCAAGCTGATCGGCGAAGCGGCCCAGCAGTCGGTGACGCTGGCTGCCGTCGGTCCGATGACACCCGAGTACGCGGCGCCCGAACAGTTTCGCAATGCGGAAATCACGCTGGCGACCGACATCTACCAGCTTGGCGCGCTGTGCTATCGCGTGCTGACCGCTCGGTTTCCTTATCTTGCAGATCCGACCGACGCGTATGCGTGGGCGCGGGCTGTCGCCGAAGACGATCCGGTTACGCTGCGCCACACCTTGACGCAAGAGGTCGCCGGCAACGACGGCCAACCGGTGCGAGGGCTGGCGCGATTGCGCCGCCGCGTCGCGGGCGATCTCGACGCCATCCTGCGCAAGGCGATGGCCAAGGCGCCGGCCGACCGCTATCAGTCGATGGACGCGCTTGCCGCCGATCTGAAGCGGTTTCTGGACGGACGTCCGGTCAGCGCACGGCAGATGGGCGCGATGTTCCACGCTTGGCGCTTCGTCGTGCGCCGCCCGATCGCGTCGGCGGCGGCTCTGGTGGCGATCGCCGGACTCGTCGCCACGACGCTGGTTGCCGTGCGGCAGGCAGACCTCAAGGCCCGCGAAGCCGAACGCGCAAACTCCGAGGCGCGCCGTGCCACCGCAGTCGCGGATTTTCTCATCGGATTGTTCCAGGTGTCCGACCCCGGCGTGAACCGCGGCGAAAAGCTCAGCGCCAACGAAATCCTCGCGCGCGGTGCAGCGAAAATCGATCACGATTTCACCGATCAGCCGGCCCAGAAAGGTCGGCTGCAGACGGTCATCGGCGAGGTCTATTCGTCGTTGGGGGAAAATGCCAAGGCCAGCGAGATCCTGACGCAGGCCGTCGCCACGCTCAAGTCCGATCCGGGCGTCGATCCGGTCGACCTGGGTCATGACCTGCGCATGCTGGCGTGGAACCGGCATCGGCTTGCAGACGAACAGGGCGCTCTCGTCTTGCTCAACGAAGCGGCAGCCGTGCTCGAACTGTCGAACTCGCCGCTTGCGCTGGCCGAAAAAGGCGGCACGCACAGCCACCTTGCGCTGGTGCGCAAGGCCATGGGCGAGGGCAGGGTCGCGCGCGCCGAGTTCGCAGTCGCGATCGAGTTCATGGAGAAGGCGGGTGCCGGAAACACAATCAGGATCGCAACCGTCTACAACAATCTGGGACTGCTGTTGCGCGACCTCGATGAGGACGCCGAAGCCGAACGGCAGCTGCGCAAGGCGCTCGAAATCTATCGGCGCGAACTGGGCGAAGATCATCCCCGTACGGTGGAAACACTGGAGAATCTCGGCTGGGTACTGATCGAAAGCCATCGCCTCGACGAGGCGCGCGTGATGATCGAGGCAGCCAACGCGCAGAAAAAGCGCCTGCTCGGCGAGCATTCCGCCGACTATGCAACGTCGATCAACGAACTGGGTGACCTGTATCGGCGCCTCGGTGAGAATGCAAAAGCCATGGTGGCCTTCGTGCAGGCTGAGGCGGTGTACCGCGAGGTATACGCTGAAAAGAATGCGATCCTCGGCTGGCCGATCGAAAATATCGGCAAGGTCCATCTGGACGAGGGCGACTGGAACGGCGCGCTGACAAGCTTCGATCGGGCATTGGCAATCCGGCGCGCTTTGCTTCCGGCCGATCATCCCGAAATAGCGGTCTCCTACGAAATGCGGGCCCGCGCGCTGTTGCTGCTGGGTCGTTACGAAGAAGCACGCAAGGATGCGGAACTGGGAGTCGCGATCCGACGAGCCAAACTGCCCGAGAGCCCGACCGTGGTGCGAACCCTGGTCCAGCTCGGGCTCGCGCGCTACGCATTGCACGATGTGGCAGGTGCCAAGATTGCCTGGGACGAAGCGCTCGTTCGTGGCGCCAGGGCGTACGCGCGCGACCCCGACGAACTTGCGAGTTTGCGCCGCACGATCGCGGACCCCGACGCGACGCTGCATCCGGCTATGAAAAAATCACGGTAGACGATCAGTCGGCGTCCGGTTTGCGGGCAAGCCGTCTACCAGAGGTAGATCTGCAATGTGTCTTCGCGCGCCTTCGGCGGGATATCGGCGAGCAGGTCTTTCTGCTTGCAGAAATTCAGTGCGCTGCGCGCCAGCAGGTTGTCGATCTCGGTCATGTTGTAGCGCGTCTCGGACTTCGTCGGTGCGCGCAGGTCGTCCGGGAAGATACCCATGCCGCTCATGATGCAGTACCACGAAAATACCGGATAACCTTTGCCGAGTTTCTGTTGCGTTACGTCCCCGACGATGCTGCGGCCGGACAACCACATGCGAAACAGTTCCTGCAGCGGCTCCGATAAGTCGCTGTTGGACGCATTCGCTCGCCAGTAGTCGGTGTCGTTGCGGCTGTTGGACTTGTAGTGCGTGACGATGTAGTCGCGCGTTCCTTCGAAGTGCTCGTTGACGCGCAGGTTGTAGCGTTCGCGAGCCGATTCGCTCATGTCGCCGGCTTCGAGCACCTGGACGAAGTCCGCTACGCTCTGCTGGATGAACAGCAAGGCGGTTGCCTCGAGCGGTTCGATGAATCCCTGCGACAGCCCGACCGCCAGGCAGTTGCGGTTCCAGTGCTTCGTCACGCGGCCGATCTTCATTTTCAGGTGCCGCGCCGGCGTGTCAGATTCGAGCAGACCCAGATGTTCGCGCAACTCACGTTCGGCTTCGTCGGCCGAACAGAACGCGGAGCTGTAGACGTAGCCATTGCCGAAGCGCTCGGTCAACGGGATCTTCCAGGCCCAGCCTTGCTTCATCGCAGTCGAGATGGTCTGCGACGGAATCTGCTCGCCGATCGGCGTCGGCATTGCGACAGCCGCATCGTTGAACAGGTTGCTCGAGAAACTGACGAACGGCGTCTTGAGCGCCTGCTGGATCAACAGGCCGGCAAAACCGGTGCAGTCGACGAAGAGGTCGGCGCCGATCGTCTCACCGACGTCGGTGACGACCGAGGCGATGTCGCCGTTCTCAGCGAGCTTGACCTCCTTGACGTGGCATACCTTGTATTTGACGCCACGCTCGAGCGCCTTCTTCTGCAGGAATTGGCCGAGCAGCACGGCGTCGAAGTGATAGCCGTACCAGACGTCGAACGGAAAGTGACGGGCCGGTTTCGGCGCGAGATTCTGGTCAGCCAAGGTGGAGGCGATGAAGAAGCGATTCGGGTGCGCATGCACGTCGGCGCCGCGCACGCGCGCGTTCACGTTGTGCACGAATTGCGTCATCGTCAGGTTGTCGAGCATCGACGCGAACGGATGGAAGTAGCTCTCGAAGCCCGGCCTGGTCGACCATTTGTCGAAGGTGATACCGCACTTGTACGTCGCGTTGCAGGCCGGCATCCATTCGGCCTCCTCGATACCGAGCTTGTCGAAAAAGCCACGCAGCCAGGGTGTCGAGCCCTCGCCGACGCCGATGATGCCGACCACCGGCGATTCCAGCACCTCGATTTCGATGCCGCGCGGCAGCAGCACGTCGGCCAGCATCATCGCCGCCATCCAGCCGGCCGTGCCGCCGCCGACGATGACGATCTTGCGGATCGTCGGCGGCACGTGCGCGTCCGGGTTCGGCTGTGTCAGCGCGAATGAATAGTTGAACAGTGTGGCGGTCGGCATGCATTTCCCCCGGGGCGAACAGCTCTACGCCCGCAACGAATCGGTGTCGGACTTCGAAATGGTGCCCAGAGTGCCCTATTCGGCAATTGCAGGGAAGCAAGGCAGTGCTCCGCGGCGAAAAATCGCGGCTTGGGGACGGCGACCTCCGAGGCTCCAAATAACAAGGTCTCGCAGCGCTTCATATTCATGAACATCGTTCAGAAAAAGCGCAATGTTTTGCTATCGGATGCATCACATGCCGGTAACCGCGCCGCGCCTACGGTGACGCGCCGCTGGATGTACCGCAGTGGCAAGGCGGGAGCCTCTGGGCTTTCAAGTATTGTCATCCGTTTCCGCATGCGGCGCCGAAATCGCACAGTTCGTCGCTGTATGCATTCAAGGTGAACTCCATGAAAAACCTCCTTCAAGATTCTTGCACTAACCACGTCGCGACCGCCGTCGCAGGATCGCGATTCAAGGCCGGGATGCTGCAGATTCCCGTAGCAGCACTGATGCTCGCGTTCGGGTCCGGACAGGCAATGGCGCAGAACGCAAGCAGCAAGGCGTCGGCCGCCATCAACACGGCAGTGGGCTGCACGGTATCGAATGCAACGACGATCGGCACTGCGCCACTGACTTGTCACGATATCTTCAGCGGCGCATCGGTTGCGGTAACGCCGGACAACTTTGTCACGATCATGAGCACGCCGATGAAGGTATCGGCGAGCCAGTCGCTGTTCGCCTCTCCTTCGCTGGTGACGGGTCTGTACACCAGTACTACCACGAAGTCGCATACCGGCAGCACGTCCACGGCTACGGCTTCGGGCGGTGTCTACATGCGTGCCGTTCTGACCGATCCCAACACCGGAGCGGTCGTGAAGATTGCCGATCCGGTAGCCGTCTGCAGCAACGATATTCTCGGATGCCAGGCATCGAGCAGCGGTGATTTCGGCGTCACGCTGGATTCGCGCGTGCAGACACTGACGCAGACGCTCAGTGATTGCGTGGTCAACGTGGTTGTCGGTGGCGTCGCCGGTTCGGGCACGTGCGACTTTGACCTGACGACCCAGTTGATCCTGCAGACCACCGCTGCCCATACGTTCAATTTCATCTTCCCGAACGTCGGGCAGGGCAGCTATAACGTCGCAATCCAGGTGGCGGTGAATTCCAACGCCACCGTGGGCGGAAATGCGACCGCGGTCGGTGCGGCTGCCTTCGGACTCGGATCGCTTACGGTCGAAAGCGTTCGTCTCGTGCATAACTTTGCCTTCTGACATATCCGCGACCAGATCATCCGGCGAGCCGCGCAAGAGGAGAATACGCGCTGCCACAGTTCGTTGTTTCGCCCGGCAAACCCTCCCTGGCAAGGGGAGGGTAGTACCGGTCAGCGTCGTGCTTCGCTTGCAAAAACAATTCTGGGTATTCTTCCCGCACTGCTGCTGTCAAGAGCGCCGGGCCATGGCTACCCGATCCGATGTGCGCAAAATCGCGCTCTCGTTTCCTGAAACGAAAGAGAAAGAAGGACACTTCGCCTTCGAGGTACTCAACAAGGCGAAGTACAAGGGCTTCTGCTGGATCTGGATGGAGCGGGTTCATCCGAATAAACCACGCGTGGTGAGTCCCCAAGTGCTCGCGGTGCGCGTGTCGAACCTCGACGCGAAGGAGATCCTGCTGATGGCGGATCCGGACAAGTTCTTCACCGAGCCGCACTACGACGGATTTCCCGCGGTGCTGGTGCGCCTGAAGGCGATTGGGCGCGCTGAATTGCGCGCGTTGCTGGCCGACGCCTGGGCGACTCAGGCGCCGAAGTCGCTGCAACCGACGGTAACGGTCCTCGGGAAGCGAGCTGCCCGCTGAGCCGGCTGGACCGTCGGAACACGCACGGTGCAATCGAGCGGCGCCACTCTCAGCCCGCCACTATGGCCTGCCAGACTGTTGCTCGAGATCGGCCAGGCGACAGATGAATCCCCAACTGCCGCCCAGCTCGCCGAGAGCGGGCATCAATTCGTTGCTGCCCTTCTTCAGTGGCAGGTGGGCCGGGTCGTTTTCGTGACTGACGATGCCGAGGAATGCCGATCACGAAAATGATGGGGACGAACGGTGGCGGATGATCGCGCCGGCGAACGGGCGCTGCGACCTGGAGACGGACGTCAAGAATACATTCCCAGGTCGACCACAAAGTACGAAAAGATTCGTTGACGGGTGCGGACCCGTGCAGTACGATAGTTTTACGTAGTCCGCTTCGCCGAATGGACCAAGGTGGTGTATGCGCGTCTGCTGCTTGCTGCTTGCGATTCTCGCGGCGCCGGTTGCCCATGCGGGCGAGCAGGAGTTCGGCAAGGCGAAGGCTGTCGATCAGCTTCTTCTGGCCGAGTCGCGCGAGAGCTTCGGCGGAGCCGCCGAGAGTCTGCGTCTCGAACTGAGACCCGGTGGCCGCTATGCCTTCATCGACGACCGCGACAAGTGGCGCGTCGAACTGGACCTGGTCCAGATGGCCAATCTGTTCCGCGTCAATCGAACGATCGACGGCATGAATCGCGACCAGAAATCCGAATTGCTGACTCTGCAGAAGGAAGTCAGCGAACTGCTCAGGCACAACGAAGCCAGCCGCTTCTACTGCGTCGAACATTGGACGGATAGTTCAAAGCTTCCCGTGACAATCTGCCGCACGCTAAGCGGTATCCTGTTGTGGCCGCCGGGCCCTCTTTGAAAGCGCCGACGCCGCCGCCTCGAGTCGTCGTTGTCGGAACCCTGTAGCGGAAGGGTCTCGGTAGACCTCGAACGCACTCCGGATGCGCTGCCCGGCGAACGCAAGGCCAGGCCGCTCGACGAACTTCAGGTTCTCGCGCCGCCTTCAACGCAGTCGCACACTACGCGAGCTCGTCCGCGGCGGGAAGGCATCAGGCAGTCAATGCAGGGTGACCTTCTCGCCATGCTTCATCACCAGCAGCGGTTTCTCGGTCGAGCGGATGGTCTGCAACACGTTGCCCGGCACCGCGACGAGGTCGGAAAACTTGCCGGCCTCGAGCGTGCCGGTATCGGCACCGATTCCTAGCAGCGTAGCCCGGCCGATGCTGCTGGTCATCAGTGCGGCGGCCGGCGTCGTGCCGAGATCGACGTAGTCGCCGAACGCCTGTGCGTTCATGCCGTGTGGGCAGACAGCGGCATCGGTACCGAATGCGATCAGCACGCCGATCTTGAGGGCGTTCTTCATCATCCCGGCGTGCGCAGCGGCAGCGGCGCGCGACTACGAATCGTGCGCGACGCGAACCTGCAGTTCGCGGCGTGCGTAGTCGATGACCAGCGTATCGAACAGGCCGAGCACGTCCATTCCGATCAGGACTACCGGCTCGCGCGTCATGCGCCATTGGCGGAAAATTTCCATGTCGCCGGTCGTGACTTGCGCGTGCCCGATGGCGACGCTGCCGAGCACGATCGGCGGTGTGTCGATGCGGTTGCCCAATTGCACGTCGAGCGTGACGCCGACGATGCCGTCCGGCACCACGGCTTCTTTGCGGTAGCGACTCAACAGGGCTTCATGCAGAGCGACATTGCCGATCGTGCTCTGACCGCCGGTGTCGATGACGGCCCTGGCGGCAACCCTGCCGATGCGCGCGTCGACAATGGCTAGGCCGTCGTCGAGCTTGAACGGGATGACGATGAGACCCGAAGCGGCGCGCTCGTGGCGCGAGCGGGCGATGACAATGCTGTCGTTGCGAAAGTCGATCGTGATGCGCTTGTCGAGCATCCCTTCGGTACCGAGGATGCCGTCGGCTCCGCCGAGCCCGTTGGCGATGATCGGCAGCCGGCGCGACGGCAGATCGAGGTCTCCGACGATGAGTCCGTCGATCGGAATCGTCGGTACGGTGGCCGTTCCGGTCACGCCGCGCAGCACGACGCGATCGGAATCGACTGGCGACAAGCCCAGGGCGAGCGCAACGTCGGGCGTTACCGCCGTGTTGGTCGCGCCGGTATCGAGCGCGAGCCGAAACGGTCCCTTGTTGTTGATCAGCACCGGGACCCAGATGCGCCCGATCCGGTCGCGATCCGTGCGGGCGACCCAGCGTTGGTCCGGTCCTGCATCGATGCCGGGGTTCATTGGCGCGGGCGACCTTGCCGCGGCGCCAGTTGTCCCGGGTGCCGGCGCTGGTGCATCTTCGGCGGCGGCAGCGACACCGGCCAGTAACAGCGCAAGCGCGATGAACCTGGCCCGGCTCACGGTTCCGTACCGGTCGCACCTCCACAGGCGAAGTCTAGCCAGCGGGGCAAATACCTGGCTCATGATCGACCGTGCTCGAGCAGTCCGTTCCACGATGCCCATCATATACTCCGTCGACGGTGACACCTTATTTGCATCGGGCGTCGCTGTGGGTTGCCCGGGTTGCGCTGTTGCGGGCACGCGATCGGATTCGCTCGATCGTGTCGGCTGCGGTCTTGTTTCCGTGGATGACGAGGTAGTTGGCGAGCGAAACGAGTTCTCCGGCCAGGCAATGCCGGGCAGCGGCCGTTGTGCCGACAAGGGACGACCGCTGTGAATTCACGCGGTGTGCGATAAACCGATACTGACCGCCTGCGCCGGGTGGCGCCGGCTGCCTCTTGCACGGGCGCCGTGGCAATGCGATCTGGAAAGGATGCGTCCGACCCACGCTCTACTGGTTCTGCTTGCACTCGCGCTGTCGAGCGCGCACGTCGGCGCGCGCACGGTCTGGCGCTGCCTGCGTGACGGCACGGTCAGCCTGGCCACTGCCCCCGAACCCAGCTCGCAATGCAGTGCGAGAACGCTCGACGACAGCGCGGCGGCGCTGCCGAACCTGTGGGGCAGGATGGGCGTCATCCATGGCACGCTGTATCAGCGCGAGCAGGACGGCCGCACGGTCTACAGCACGCGCCACCTGCCGGGATCGACAAAGGTGCTGCAATATACGGTGGCGACGCCGGCTACATCTCCGGCCCACGCCGGTCTTGGCAAGGTCGGCGAGCCGAAGCTCGATCTGTTCAAGCCCGAGTTCAAGAGCGCCGCACGCGCAACCGGCATCGACGAGGCCTGGTTGCGCGCGATCGCGCACGCCGAAAGCTACTACGCGGCGGATGCGGTTTCGGTAAAGGGTGCCAAGGGCGTGATGCAACTGATGCCGGACGTGATCGGCGACTACCACGTGCGTGACCCACTATCCGCGAAACAGTCGATCATGGCCGGCGCACGACACCTGAAGACACTCGATGATCTTTACGGCGGCGACCGGCTGCTGGTCGCTGCAGCCTACAACGCCGGTATCGGTGCCGTGACGCAGTACGGCGGCGTGCCGCCGTATGTCGAGACGCGCGACTATGTCGAGAAGGTCAGCGCGCTGTACGCGCGCTATCGCAAGGCCATGGGGCTGGCGCCGCGTCCGCTGGAACTTCGGGCGGCGCAATAGACGCAGCCCGACAGGCAGCACGCCAATCTGCCGGCCGCGAGCCTGAATCGGACTGTGCAGGTGGTTCAGCGGAGCCAGCCGCGGGATAAGGTCCTGCCGGCCTCTGCTGGGGTGCCATAACGGACGGGGGGCGGCCACAAATGCGATAATCGCGGCCCTTTTTCCGAACTACCCTTGATGAAAATTCCCAACGGCCTGCAGCCGCTGATAGACGACGGTGTCATCGACGACGTTTTGCGCCCGCTCAAGAGCGGCAAGGAAGCGTCGGTATACGTGGTGCGCTCAGGCACTCAAACCCTCTGTGCAAAGGTATACAAGAACATGGCGCACCGCAGCTTTCAGGCGCGCGTGCAATATCAGGAAGGCCGCAAGTTCCGCGGCAGCCGCCAGTCGCGAGCGATCGCCAAGGCGACGAAGTTCGGCCGCCGCGAGCAGGAAGCCGAGTGGAAGAATGCCGAGGTCGATGCGCTGTATCGACTGGCTGCAGCCGGCGTGCGCGTGCCGCAGCCGCGCGGATTCTTCCACGGCGTGCTGCTGATGGAACTGATCATCGATGAAAACGGCGACAATGCACCGCGCCTCGGCGAAGTCGACCTGGCACCCGAACGTGCGCTCGCATTCCACGTTGAGCTGATGCGCGACGTCGCGCGCATGCTCTGCCTCGGGCTGATCCACGGCGACTTGTCGGAATACAACGTGCTGGTGACGTCGGCGGGCCCGATCATCATCGACCTGCCGCAGGTCGTCAGTGCGGCCGGCAACAACGCGGCGCGCGCGATGCTGTTGCGCGACGTGCACAACATTCGCGACTGCCTCGCACGCAGTGCGCCACAACTGGCGGCGACGCACTTCGGCGAAGAGATGTGGTTACTGTACGAGCGAAGCGAGCTGCAGCCCGACAGCGTACTGACCGGCGAATTCACGTTCGACGAACACAAGGCTGACGTGCGGTCGGTGATGATGTCGATCGAGGAAGCGCGGCACGAGGCGATCATCCGCCAGCAGGGGCGCGAGGAAGCCGAGGCGGCGTAGACCGGCCGGCCGTCAAGTGCGTGCGTCGACTACGGTGCCGCCGAGAAGTCGGCGCGCACATGACCTGCCGAGGATCGGGCGTGCGCCATGACCCGCCCCATCCGCCTGAGGCACCTTCCCCCGCAAGCAGGGGAAGGAAAAGCCCGTCGACGCTAGGCAACAATTGATGATGTGCCGCGATTCAAATCGTCTAGCCTTGACTAGATGCGTTCGATGCGGAAGTTTCGACCCTTGATCTTGCCGCTGCGCAGGCGGCCGAGTGCCTTGTCCACGAGCTGGCGCTTGACCGCGACGTAGGCGCGCGTAGCGAAGATGTCGATCTTGCCGATCGCATCGCCCGGCAGGCCGGCATCGCCGGTCAGGGCGCCGAGGATGTCGCCCGGGCGCAGCTTGTCGCTCCGGCCGCCATCGATGCGCAAGGTTGCCATCGCCGCCTGCAGGGCTTCCTTCGACTCCGGTTCGATCGGTCCGGGCTTGCGCCAGTGCAGCCCGCCTCCCTGCTGCGCTTCGATGCGCAACGCGCGCGGCATTTCGCTCGGGCCGCACAGGCTCATCGCCAGGCCGCTCGCGCCGGCGCGAGCGGTGCGGCCGATCCGATGCAGATAGATGTCGGCGTCCGACGGCAGTTCGTAGTTGACGACGGCGGCAAGGTCCTTGATGTCGAGACCACGCGCGGCGACATCGCTCGCCACGAGCACGCTGCAACTGCGATTGGCGAAGCGCACGAGCACTTCGTCGCGATCGCGCTGGTCGATGTCGCCATGCAGCGCCAGCGCGTCTATGCCGAGGTGGCCGAGCGCCTCGACCACGGTTGCCGTGTCGCGTCGCGTGTTGCAGAACACGACGGCCGATTCGGGCCGATGCTCGCACAGCAGCGCAGCGAGTGCGGCCGGTTTTTGCTTCGGATCAACTTCGTAAAACCACTGCTTGACGGTCGCCTGTTCGATCGGCGCGTCGATCGTGACTTCGAGCGGATCGCGCAGTGCGGTGCGCGCCATTGTGCGGATCGCGTCGGGAAACGTTGCCGACAGCAGCAGGCTCTGGCGTGACGGTGGTGTCGCCGCGACGATTTCGTTGATCGCTTCCTCGAAGCCCATATCGAGCATGCGATCGGCCTCGTCGAGGATCAGCGTGCGCAGCTTGGCCAAAGTCAGGACATGTTTGCGCAGCAGTTCCTGGACGCGACCCGGCGTGCCGACCACGACGTGCGGATCCTTGCGCAGCGAAGCCAGCTGCGGACCGAGCGATACGCCGCCGGTCAGGATCGACACCTTGATGTTCGGCATCGCCAGCGCCAGGCGCCGGATGACCTTGGCGACCTGGTCGGCCAGCTCGCGCGTCGGACACAGCACGAGCGCCTGCGCGCGCAACACCTTCGGGTCGAGCCGTTGCAGCAGGCCGAGGCCGAACGCAACGGTCTTGCCGCTGCCGGTCGGTGCCTGCACGATCACGTCGCGCCCGGCAAGGATGGCCGGCAGGCTTGCCTGCTGCACCGATGTCATCGCGGCGTAGTTCGATGCGTGCAGCGCCTTCTGCAGGGCGGCGGAAAGCGATAGCGAAGAAAAACTGCTCATGCGCCATGATTGCAGCAATCGGCACGCAATGCGCGGGTTGCCTGTCGTCGAGCACCTCGTTGCCGAGCAGGCGGCGGAGATCTCATCGATGAAGGCCTCCCTCCGCGGCGAAGCATCGTCGATCGGCTTACCAGGTGCAGCAACTCGCCGACGGCATCTGCAAGCGCCGCTGATCGAAAATCGCGCCGCGCACCACCACGCGGCGCCGTTTTCAGTGCCGGCGCTTTGCGTCGGCGGCTGCGACCATCTCGACGCTGAGCGTGAACGTGCGCAATTCCTCCGGCTGGATCGCGCCGACGCCGACCAGGCGTCGCGCGATTTCCTCACCGCGTTCGTTGCGGATCGTCAGAACCATCGAGTATTCCCACGAGCCGGCCTGCGCCGGATTGCGGATGCTACCTTCGACGCGCAGCGGCGTAACCGTTTCGGGCAGCGGCGCAGAGTCGGCCGTGCGCGACTCGAAGCGCAGGTGATGGCGGCAGGCCGGGCAGACCGCCGAGCTCTCGAGAATCGTTTCACGGCAATGCGGGCAGGTGCGCGTCGCCCCAGGCGTACCCGCGCGCGATGCGGTCATGTGCCGTGGCCGTTTTCCGAGCCGCTGCCGTTGCCGAACTTGCGCGTCACGTCGACAGCCTTGACGTCGTCCCAGCCGAAGTCGGCCTGGCCGCGCATGCGCGAGCCGGCGGTGACACTCAACGTGGCCGCCTTCAGGTCACCGGTAAGCGATCCGCTCTGCATCAGTTCGACGTGCGACGCCGCTTCGATGTTGCCGACCAACTCGCCGGAAATGATCACTTTTTCGGCACGCACGCTGCCGGTAACGTGGGCGCCGTGTTCGATGGTCAGATCACCGCGGACATCGACATCGCCTTTGAATCGCCCGGCGATGCGCACGTGGCCGGAGCCTTCGATCTTGCCTTCGATTGCGATGTCTGGAGCGATCAGCGATTCGGACTTGGCCTTGTCGCGGTCGCGCGCGGGTGCTGCGGCGCGCGCAGTGTTGGCGACCGGAGCGGCAACGTCGGCCTTCGGCTCGGCCGGCAGATCAAAGCGGGCCGGATTCAGTGATTCGGGGGTGGTGGGCGAGGGGGTCGTTTTGAGCTGGTCTTTCCACAGGGCCATGACGGCGTTCCTGGCGTTGCTAGGGGACGGCAGAGGCTACGCCTAAAAGGCGTCGAGTGGAATGGCTGTCGAGGTTAATAATTCGTTTGCCATCCTCCACTTGCGTGGCGCAGTTCGTGCAGGATCACAATTGCTCGCGGCAGCGGCGAACGCAGTGCCGCACTTATCATCGGGATGGCAGGCCGCTCATGGTCTTGCAGCGGCCCAAGGGCGCGTGCAGCCTGTCCTCTAACAGCGCGTTCATGTCGATCGATCATACTTGCCACAACACTCATTCAACGAAGCATCGTGAAGATTTTCCCCGCTTTGCTCTGCCTGCTCGGCGTTTCCGTTGCGCAAGCCGACCCCCGTGCCGATCTCCAGCACGCATTCGACGGAATACTCGCCACCGGCGGCTTCCGCGGACACGCGCAGGGTCGCGTCTTTGGTGCGGGACTTCCTGCGATGGAAGGCGACGTCGATGTGCTGTTTCCGGATCGCATCCACGTGCGCACCGACGACATCGAATTCATTGCACTGTCCGATCGTGCCTGGATCAATACGTTCGGCTTGTGGACGCAGACGGATCGCTCGCTGTTGCCGATCACTGCGTTCGATACGGCGGCCATGCGGCAGGCGATTGCCTCGATCAGCAACGTTCGACTCGAGGGGACTGCGAAGGTGGGCAACTGCAACGCTCATGTCTACTACTTTCACAGCAGCGGCCGCTTGCCGGGCGCCAGCGGCGAGGGCGATTTGCGCGCCTGGATCTGCGATGGCAGCGGTCGCCCGGCGCGGCTCGAGGCGACCGACACGCGAACTGCCGAAAAGCTGGTCTTCGCTTTCGACTGGACGCGCCGGCCGGCCGTCAACGCACCGCGCTAGCAGCGTGCATTTCCGTAGCGCATCCGCAGACGATGACTGGAAAGCACGGATGCGGTCGATGAGCGGAAAACAGGCCACGCCCATGTGTCTGAACGTATCCGACTGCAGCCTGAGTGATCTTGCGGTCGAAGCAGTGATAATACGCACGTGGATTCGAAGTACAGGGGAATTCCATGCAACTGCCCGTCAGCATCCCGCTTCCGCGACGCGAAGCACTGACCGAAGAAGAACGCATCGCGCGCGCGCGCGCCTTCGCCGATGAACTGGCGCGGCGGCGCACGGTACGGGAATTTGCTCCGCAGCCGGTGGCGCGCGAAGTGATCGAACATTGCCTGCGCGCGGCTGGCAGCGCGCCGAGTGGCGCGAACCAGCAGCCGTGGCGTTTCGTGGCGGTTTCCGATGCTGCGATCAAGCGCCGCATACGCGCCGGCGCGGAAGCGGAGGAGCGCGAGTTCTACCGGCATCGGGCGACAGAGGAATGGCTGCAGGCGCTGGCCGTGCTCGGCACCGATTCCGAAAAACCCTTTATCGAGATCGCACCGTGGTTGATCGCGGTGTTCTATGAACGTTACGGCATGGACGCCGAAGGGCGCAGGCACAAGCGTTACTACCCGCACGAGTCGGTCGGCATCGCCAGCGGCATCCTGATTACGGCGCTGCACCGCGCCGGCCTGGCGACGTTGACGCATACGCCCAGTCCGATGGGCTTTCTCAACGACATCCTCGAGCAGCCGCGCAACCAGATGCCATATCTGCTGCTCGTCGTCGGCCACGCTGCGGAAAACTGCTGCGTGCCGGACATCGACCGCCTGCCGTTCGACACCTACACGCGTTTCGTCTGAGGCCTGTGCTGCCGCGCCGGAACGCGCGACGGTGCAGTTGTCCGCGCGCTGTTATCGAGACGGCGGCCTGATCAACGCCGCTGCTTCGAACCGTTTGCGTTCGCGCTGATGCGCCCGGCGAATCAGGCGCTCGGCAGGGTCGCGTTGTGGTAGACGTCCTGCACGTCGTCGAGTTCTTCGAGCCAATCGATCAGATCGCGGAGAGTTTCAGCGATCTCGTCGCTGACCGCAACGCGGTTTTCCGGACGCATCACGACGTCGGCCCGGGCCGGAATGAAGCCGGCAGCCACGAGCGCTTTCTTTACCGCCTCGATGCTGTCCGCTGAGGTCAGCACGGTCGTCTGCGCCGCCTCGGTCTGCACGTCGTCGGCGCCGGCGTCGAGCGCAATCTCCAGTACCTTGTCATCGCTGCCCGGCTTGCTGGTGTCGACGACAATCTCGCCGAGACGATGGAACTGGAACGCGACCGAACCGCTGGTGCCGAGATTGCCGCCGTGCTTGGCGAGCGCATGACGCACGTCGGCAACGGTACGCTGCGCATTGTCGGTCATCGCGTCGATGATCAGCGCGACACCCGATGGGCCGTAGCCTTCATAGCGCAGCTCCTGCATGTTGTCGGCGCCGTCGGCACCCGAACCGCGGCGGACCGCGCGCTCGATCGTGTCCTTGGTCATGTTGGCCGCGAGCGCCTTGTCGATGCCGGCGCGCAGGCGCGCATTGCCGGCCGGGTCGGCGCCGCCGCGTGCGGCGATCGTGATTTCGCGGATCAGCTTGGTGAATACCTTGGCTTTTCGTGCGTCCTCGGCATTCTTGCGGCCTTCGATGCTCGGGCCTCTACCCATGGGAAAGCTTCCTGCGCAAAGCGTTATGCGTCGCTATCGACGAGGGCGGCAATTATAGAAGGGTGCAGGCGAATTGTCCGCGCCGCGGCGTGAGGCGCCGAGGCATGCTGCTTAAATCGTCGCCGCCAGCCAGCAGGATCGCACCGCCGGCACTGATCAACCTGCCGGCATCTTTTCGGCGCCGCCGCGCGCCAGCGGATCTGGCAGGGTATCGCCGTTGCGCGTGAAGTCGAGTGACACGGAATTCAGGCAGTGACGTTCGCCGGTCGGTGGCGGACCATCCGGAAAGACGTGGCCGAGGTGGCTGCCGCAGCGCGCGCAGACGATCTCGGTACGGACCATGCCGTAACTCGTGTCGCGGATCTCGCGTACGTGCGCCGCGTCGTACGGCTGAAAGAAACTCGGCCAGCCGGTGCCTGACTCGAACTTCGCGCTCGAGCGGAACAGCGGCAATCCGCACAAACGGCAGGTGTAGACGCCGTCGAGCTTGTTGTCGAGAAACGCGCCGCAGAAAGGCGCCTCGGTGCCATGCTGCAGCAGCACGCGGCGTTCGTCTTCACCGAGGCCTGCGCTCAGCGCATTGCGCTGCGTGTCGTTCGGCGGGGTCAGGTCGAATGCGGTCATTGGATTCCTTGTTCAATCGGCCGGCGCGTGCCTCGCCGCTCTTGCGGATGGACCGGAGCGAGGCGGTGAATATGACGCCGCCGCGTGCCAAAACCAAGCGCAGAGCCGACGCGGGGCGGGTACACGAGGACCGCCGCCCGGTCGCGGCGTCGCGGCTGGCGGTCGGACACTGTTGTCGCCGACCGCTGAGCCGGGTGCCTTTGGCCACGGCGACGTGTAACCTTGCACTTTCGGCAATACCCTTCGGATTCATCGACATGAAAAACCGCACGTCGTTCGGCCAGCACACGCTGGACCGCCAGTATTTCGTTTCGGACGAGGTTTTCGCGGCCGAGCACGAACGCGTCTTTTTCCGTTCCTGGCTGCTGGCCGGTCACGCATCCCAGTTGGAACAGCCGGGCAGTTATTTCCTGTTCGATCTCGAGCACGAAAGCGTCGTCGTGCTGCGCGACCATGAGGGCGAAATTCGCGCATTCCACAACCATTGCCGCCATCGCGGCAGCCGCCTCTGCCGCGAGGCGCAAGGCATGCTTGGCCCGGCGATAGTCTGTCCTTACCACGCCTGGGCGTATGCACTCGACGGCACGTTGAAGAATGTGCCGGCGATGAAGGAAGTCGCCGGCTTCGATGCAGCGGACTATCCGTTGCACTCCGTGGCGTTGACGAACTGGGAGGGCTTCCTGTTCGTCAACCTTTCGCAGGAGCCTCAGCCGTTTGAGCAGGCCCTGCCCGGACTGGTCGGTCGATTCAGGCAATGGCAGACGGCAGAGCTGCGTGCGGCCGACCGCCGCACCTATGAAGTCGATGCGAACTGGAAAATGTTTTTCCACAATTTCAGCGAGTGCTACCACTGCCCGCTGGCGCACCCGCAACTGAACAAGCTGACCGCGTTCCGCAATTCCGAGAACGATCTCGATGAAGGGCCTGTACTTGGCGGTCCGATGTGGATGAACAACCGCGACGGCAGCATGACGATCGGCGGCGCGCGTTGCGCGCCGGCATTCGCCGGCCTGAGCGCCGACGAGCGCGCCCGTGTGTACTATTATACTTTGTTCCCCGGTGCGTTCCTGTCGTTTCATCCCGACTACGTCATGGTGCATCGCGCGGTCCCACTGGCGAAGGATCGCACGCGCATCGTCTGTGAGTGGTATTTCCACCCCGATGCGATCGCTGCGTCGGGTTTCGATCCGAAGCCGGCCGTCGATTTCTGGGACATGACGAATCGTCAGGATTGGAATCTGTGCGTCAACGCCTACAAGGGCGTGATCTCGCGCGCCTGGGAGGCGGGGCCGTACTCGGAGCTCGAGAGCCAGCTCGCAGCGTTCGACCGGCAATACCTGCAAGCGATGCACGGTGACGCTGAACCCGCCAGTACGCTGCGCAGCGCCTGATTATGGGTTGACGCTAAGTAACGTCTATTTATCAATACGTTAGGCTATTTATCTCCAAGGCGTCTCACTAGAGGGCGCCGCGCTCGCAGCGCCGGGAAGCCGCAGCGAACAATCCCTGGCGTGGTCGCTGGCTGCCCTGTAAGGATCGGCGACGCGCCACGTCCAATGACCCGTACGAGCCAAACCACCGGCGCGATCGGGGAGGGAAGCCAGAGCGAGAACGGTCAAGACGCCGCCGCCTGGTCCGACTGGTTTGCGCCATCCGGCTTGTATCGCCTCCGCTGCGCCACGATCCGAAGCGCTGTGCCGGCGAATCACGGAACACGCCAAACAAACTCACTGGAGAACTCGCATGTCGAACAAGATCGTCAAACCTCTTACCCTGGCGCTCGGCGCGGCTTTTGTCGGCTCGGTCTCGCTTGCGCAGGTGGCGCACGCGTCGTCGGCGTTTCAGTTGAATCCTCTGCTTGCGCCGTTCGCGGCGACCGCCACCGCCGACAAGGCTGGCGAGGGCAAGTGCGGCATGGACAAATGTGACGGCAACAAGGACGGCAAGGCGACCAAGGAAGAAGCAATGGCTGCCGGCTGGACGGCGGCCCAATTCGCGATGGCGGACACCAAGCATCAGGGCTTCCTGACCCAGGCTGACTTCGACTCGTATCACCTGCTGAACAAGAGCGAGCCGGCCAAGAAAGGCAAGGAGGGCAGCTGCTCGGCTGACAAGAAAGGCAAGGAAGGCAGTTGCTCGGCCGACAAGAAAGGCAAGGAAGGTTCCTGCAGCGGTCATTGATCGCGCGCACTCCTTCAAGGGCAGGATGCAAACCGCTCCCGCTTCAGCCCTCCCCTTCAAGGGGAGGGTTGGGTGGGGATGGTGGTGCGTGAAGACTCAATCGTGGAAACGAGCCACGCGTTTGTTCAAGATGCGATCGCAGGCAACAACAAAGTCGACAGGGCTCTCGACAGCCCCCGCTTGACGCGCTTCACTTCGCAGGTGAATCCGGAAATCCTCGCGCTGCTCGATTCGTCATCTTCGACCGGCACTGCGGTCTTGCGTGACGGCAGACGAGTTTTCCTGAAACGCCGCACCGGCGTCCCGTCCGATTTCTTCACGGTGGAAGCCGCCGGACTTCGCGCCCTGGCTGCCGCTCGGGCGTTGCGTGTCCCCGAAGTTCATGCCGTTTCCGGACACGGCATCGTCATCGAAGATCTCGGTAGCGGCAAGCCGACGGCGGACGACTGGGAAGCAGCGGGCCGTGGTCTGGCGCTCCTGCATCGTGCGAAGGTGGCGCAGTTCGGTTTCGACATGGACGGCTATTGCGGCGACAGCCCGCAGAACAATCATCGCGATGCCGACGGTCATCGTTTCTTTGCCGAGCGACGCCTGATTTTCCAGGCGCAGCGTGCGTTCGACCGGCACCGGATCGAACGACGCGATATCGAGCGCATCGAGGCCTTGTGCGCGCGCCTGCGCGACCTGTTGCCCGAATGTTCGCCGGTGCTGATCCACGGCGACCTGTGGACCGGCAACCTGCATGCGTGCGACAGCGGTGAACTCGCCTTGATCGACGGCGGGGCCGCGCACCATGGCTGGGCCGAATGCGACCTGGCAATGCTGACTCTGTTCGGCGAACCGCCGCGCGCGTTCTTTGCTGCCTACGAGGCCGAGGCGCGGATCGATTCGACCTGGCGCAGTCACGCGCCGCTGTTGAACCTCTACCACCTTCTCAACCACCTCAACCTGTTCGGTGGTGATTACCTCGCCGGCGTGCGCTCGACTCTCGATAAGCTGGTTGGTACGGGTCCATTTGAAATCCGTTCGCCTTGAACGTGGCGCCGAAGGTGCGAAGTCGAAGGGCTCTGGCGTTTCGACTTCGCCCGCTGCGCAAGCCACGCTCAAGGCGAACCGCATAGGATTCAAACTGGACCACTACCCACTGGGCTGATCCATGCGTTGACACCCGCGCGCATCAGGTGCGCACGCAGTTGCGGCCATCGTTCTTGGCGTAGTACAGCGCGTTGTCGGCGTCACGCAACAACTGGTGGGCGTCGTCCATCGAGGCGACCAGCCGGCTGGCGACGCCGGCGCTGATCGTGACATGGTTGATCACGGCCGTGCCCGGAATCGGCACGTCGCACACCTCCACCGCGGCGCGAATCTGTTCGGCGATCTCGACCGCCCGCGCCAGATCGGTTGCAAACAGCAGGCAGGCGAACTCTTCGCCGCCGTAGCGGCAGATCAGCACGTCGTCCGGTACGGTTGCCAGCATCGTTCGTGCGACGCACTGCAGCGCCTCGTCGCCGGCCGGATGGCCGAAATTGTCGTTGTAATCCTTGAAGCGGTCGACATCGACGAACACGAGAGTCGCCATCGCCGCGCTCGCCCCCATGGTATCGAGCGCTTCGAGCAGTGCCCTGCGGTTCGAAATTCCGGTCAGCGCATCCTGATAGGACAGTTCACGCAGCCGTGTGTTGGCGGCATTGAGTTCGGCCGTATGTTCGGCAACCTGGTCCTGCAGACGCTGCCGTTGTGCATTGATGCTGCGCGTGCGCCAGTACACGAGGCCGTACAGGGCGATGAAGGCGGCGAGCGCAAACGTCGCCTGCGCCCACCTGCGCTGCCACCACGCCGGCACGATCGCGACGGCCAGATCGAGCGGACCGCTGAGGTTGCCGGCGTAGTCTCGGCCCTCGATGCGCAAGGTATAGTCGCCCGGCGGCAGGCTGTTGAAGTTGCGGTGGTTCTGGTTCGTCCAGGCGCCCGGCTCCGGTTCGTAACCGACCAGTTGCGTGCGGAAGCGGCTTTCGGTCTCGCGCTGCCACGACAGCAAGGCAAATTCGACGTGGACTTCATGTTTGCCTGACACGACGCGGACGCCGTCGCCTCCCGCCGCATTGCCGTCGACGCGCACCTGCGTGAGCACCAGCGGCTTGGGATGCACGTCGACGTTCGAGTGCGCCGGATCGAATACCGTCAGCCCGCCGAGCGTGCCGGTCCAGAAGCGATCGTGTGCGTCGACGAACTGGGCGTTGGTGTTGCATTCCTCGTGCACCATGCCGTTGCGGCGCGAAAAGACTTGCGAGTCGTAGGTACCGTCATGCGGCGTCAGCAACTGCACGCCGGCGTTGGTACAGACATAGATTCGACCGGTCGAATCGGGCGTCGCGCTGTAGACCGCAAGGTCGGGCGGCGCCGGCAGGTTCGACGGCAGGACGCGAGGGTTCGACGGGTCGCCGATGTCGACGCGTACCAGCCCGCTGTTGGCGGTGCCGATCCAGAGAACCGGACGGCCTTGCAGGTCTGGAATCAGCGTCATGCCGGCCAGCGCCAGATCGGGCATCCCGGCGTCGGTTCCGATCAGCACCCAACGCTGGTTGTCGTAGCGGGCCAAACCCTGGTTTGTCGCAGCCCACAGCCACGAACGGCCAGCGCCGTCGCGTTGCTCGAGCAGGCGCGTGATGCGCCATTGCCCAACGGCCGTTTCGGGTCGGAATGCCGTCCAGGCGCCGTCACGCCAGCGGTACACACCGGACTGGCGCGTGGCGAACCAGCGTTCTGCGCGACCTTCAAATTGGCGGGTGAGCATGTCCATGATCGCCTCACCCGGATGCCGCTCCCACGGCACCTGCACCGGTTCGAAGCGCGGGCCTTCATGCACGCGCAGCAGGTAGCCGTTGCGCTGACCCAGCCAGAGCACCGATTCGCCATTTTCATCTGTGGCGCGGCGGATCATGCGCACGTCGGAATCGGGTAGCGAACCGTCAGCCTGGGTGAAGTGGCGCCACTGGCCGTGCTCGTAAAGTCCCAGCCCGTCCGCGCTCGATGCCACCCAGAGGCGCTCGCTGCCGCTGCCATCCGGTTCGACCAGCACGCCGAATACGCCGATGCTTTGCGAACCCATCAGCGATGCCGTCTGCCAGCGGTCGGCGCCGATCACGGCGCGCGAAACGCCGCCTTCGGTCGCGAGCCAGAGCACGTCGCTACCATCGGGACTGCGCCAGATGCTGATGCCGCGCACCACGTTCGACGGCAAGCCGTGGCGTCGGTCGAACACCTCGACGTGGTCGTCATGCACGCGAACCAGGCCGGAACGCGACGCGACCCAGATTACCGGGTCGCCATCCGGCGCGTGGCTCTGGGCGATGTCGTAAAGCTCGTCGGTCGGCAGGTTGCCGAGGGCGACATTCCACGAGCGCAATCCCGAATCGTCGAGTCGCCACAGGCCGTTGCCGAACGCCGAGATCCACAGCTCCTCGTGGCCATCGTGTTCGGAAACGAGCAGATGCTCGATCTGTGCCGGATCGAACTGCGCCGTTCGCAGCCGCTGCCAGTCGCCGTCTTCGCGAAACCACAAGCCCTCGTTGAAGGTGCCGGCCCACAGCCGCGCATGACCGCCGAGGCTGCGGGTCCGTGCGACCGACAGCACGGCGGCGGGCAGTTGTTCGTTGCCCGGCGCGGGAATCCAGCGGTCATGGTCGTGCAGCAGCAGGCCGGCATCGAAGGTGGGCGCCCACAATTCATACCCGCCGCCGGCATCGACCGTCTCCGTCAGTCGGCGGACGTGGCGCGTCACCAGCCCGTTGGCGGCGTCATCGAACTTCCAGGCGCCCTGCTCGAACTGAGCGACGCCGCGGTCACGGAAACTGGCCCACAGCGTGCCGTCATGATCGACCAGCAAATAGCCGATGGATCCTTCGACTGTCGCCGGTTCGTCCGTATGCCAACGCTGGCCGTCGTAGCGCGCGAGGCCCTGGGCCGATGCGAGCCAGACGAATCCGTCGCGCGCGGTCTGCACGCTCGCGATCACCGATTCGGGTACGCCGTCGCGGGTCGTGAAGTTGGTGAACGATGGCGCGCCAAGGTCGAACAGGCCGAGTGGCTTGACGACGTTCGTGCCTTGCGCCTGCGCGCAAGCGGACACCCACCACCCGGCGACCAGGCAGGCAAGAAACCAGCGAACCATCCACATCGTACTTGCAGCTTCCCCTGGTAATCGACCGACGCCACGCCGCCGGCTTCAGCAGCGGATTTCCGTCGGTTTCGTGGCAGCAGCAATTTGCGTGCCGACGCTTCGGTCACGCGCTGCGACAATCGATCTTCAGCGGCGGGAGGGCTTGCCGTCGGACCCGGTCAGCACCTCGTCAATAAAGTCCAGCGCCGCGTCGGAACCGGATTGGCCGAGCCAGAACAACGCCTCTTCCTTTACCTTGCGCGGGTGATCGCCGCGCACCAGCGCAATCAACGCTGCATCGGCCTGATCATCCTTGAGCTGCGACAGGGCGAATACTGCTTGTTCGCGCACGCTGTCGGACTTCTCCGTGACAATTGCGGCAAGGATATCGTCACGGGCGCGCCGGTCGCCGGTCTGTGCCATCCAGAACAGGGCCTGTTCGCGCACATGCTCGGCAGCGTCGGCCTGCGCGATCCGGTGGATGCTCGCGTAGCCGTCGTAGCCGTGTGCCTGCGACAGGTCGAACACGGCGTCGGCGCGCAGTTCGGCGTCGGAGTCGGACGTGGCGATGCGCTCGACGACTTTCGCGCCATCGGTTCCACGCGCCTGCGCGAGCCAGAACAGCGCCTGTTCGCGCAGCTTGCGCGCATGCTTTGCGTCGGCCAGCTGTGTCAGTGCGGGCGTCGCTGCGGCGTCGGCGTGCATCGCGATCGCGGCCAGTTCGACATCGGCGAGTTCCTGCGTCGCCGCAGCGGCGGAGCGCGACAGAAACGCAATGCTGTCGCCGCTGGCGACGGGATCGATCCAGTGCACCTTGTCGGCGTCGCGCACCTTGCATGTGGAGCTGAATGCGCGCGCCTTGTCGATTTGCCCGGCTGCGACGTGGACGTAGATGTTCATGTTGTCCGAATCGCCAGCATGCCGATGATCATCGTCATCGTTGCCGATGCTCCAGCTGTGGCCTTCCAGGTCGCAGTCTGCCGTGGAAGCGCCGTGGCCTCGCCACTCATGGCAGCAGGCCGAACCAAGGCTGGCTACGCTGGGGACCTGCCATGCGATCCATCCGTCCCGCCCGGCGATGCGCGCTGCCAGGTCAACCTCGGCCGCGCTCGCCGCGCTGGCGGCGAGCAGAAGGGCTATCGAGCCGACGATCCTTGCATTTGCATTCATGGCGGGCTCCGTCACTTCTTCAATTCGGATTCGATGACGTCGAGAGCGGCATCGCTGTTGGTTACCGTGATGATGCGCAAGAGCGCCTGTTTCTCCTCCTTCGTCTTCGCCTGCCTGTAGAGCTGCAGCAAGCTGTCACCGTCGCCGGCAACCAGCAGGCCCTGCATGACCGCCTCGCGCAGCGTCGGCGTGTTCGCCTTCGGATACAATCTGACCAGCGCCGCGCTGCCGCCTTCGTCGCCGGCAACGCCGAGTGCACGAATCGCCTCGACGCGGAGCTCGTCCGGCTGCGTGCCCTCCGCGATCGCTGTCAGCGACCTGACGTCGCCGGAGACGCCGAGCGCCTGGATGATCTCCTGCTGGCTGGCCGGATCCTTCGTGCTGTCGAACAACTGCTTCAGTTCGGTCGATGCGTCGAGTGCGCCCAGCGCCTGGATCGCCGCCTGGCGCACGCTGCCGTCGGCCTCGTTGCGAGCCGACTCGAGGATCAGGTCTTTGCGGTCGGCCACCAACCACGCCTGGATGATCGCGCGGCGTTCGCGCGGGTCCTTGCTGGCCGCATACAACTCGCCGAGACGCTTGATCGCGCGGTCTTCGCCGCTGACACCGAGCATGCGGATCGCTTCTTCGCGCAGCGCCGGATCGTTGGTGGTCTTGGCAACCTCGACGACCGAATCCAGCGCGGCGTCTTCGTCGATCTGGCTCAGCACGAACAGCGCGCGTTTCTTGACCTTGTCCGAATGCCGGCTCTGCAGCACCTTCTTCAGCAACGGCACGGCGCGGTCCGGAGGCGCGTTCATCAGGCCTTCGACGGCGATTTCGGCGATGTCGTCGTCGCTGCCCGTGGCGGCGATGGAGGATTCGTGCGCCGCGGTGGCAGGCGGCTGCGTCTGACGCAGCAGCGCGTCGGCGTCCTTGCTCCACCGGCTGGCTGGAAAATCGTGGTGCAGACGTTCGACCGTGGCTTTGGCTTCGGTCGTTCGTTTCGCCTGCAGCAAAGCGTAGGCCTGCCAGTAGATCGCCGCGTCCGCGCTTTGCGGTTCCTTCGCGCGCAACTGCTTTTCAAGTTCGGCGAAGCGTTTGAGCGCTGTGCTCCAGTCAGACTGTTTCAGCGATTCCTGGCCCTGCCAGTAGAGCTGATTGAGTGCCTTGCCGGTCGGTGCCATCGCATCTTCGGCCATGCCGCGAGCGATCATCGGCGCCATCGCCGTTGCGGCGGCGAGCGCGGCCGCGAACAGCACGCGCACGGTCAATCGGGTTATGCCTTGCATGTGATTTGCTCCGATGAATGTCAGGTCTTGTGCTTGCCTGCGTTGTCGATACGCGCCTGGGTGGCGCGTACCTGGAACAGCAGGTCGGTCTTGCGCAGGTAGTCGCGCAGACCGTCACGTGATTGGACGGACGCGTCGGCCGGCTGGTTAGCAAGGTCGATCAGCACCGGTTCGAGCTGGCGCAGAAAATCGGCCAGACGCGTGTTGCCGGCGCGCGCTGCAGCGACCGCATACAGTCGATTCGATTCGACCAGCGTTGCCGCAAAGGCGCTGTTGCCGGCATCCAATTCGCTGCTGTCCGAATTGCTCGCTGTCAGCAGCAGTCCTTCCGTAGCACGCAGATGATCGGACACGTACGCATCGAGCACGCGCGCTGCCATCGCGCTGTCGCGCGTGCCTGATTCGCGCGTTGCACTGCTGCGTCCGGCGTAGTAGCCGATGCCGACAGCGAACGCGACCAGGCACGTCGCCGCGAGCGCGTAACGCAGCGACAGCAGCGATCGCGCTACGTCATGCAGTCCGGCGCGCCAGTCGTTGCGACGCGGTGCCTTCGACGACGCTTGCTCGATGCGTTGCTCCAGGCGTTGCCAGACGCGTTGCGTGAAGCCGTCGTCCGGCTCAACCAGCGCGGCGATGTCAGCTGTCTGCAGCGTGCGCTGCAATTCGCGGTAGCGTACATGCAGCGCTTCCGAACTGCGCAGCGCCGCGTCGATCTCGGCGCAGCGTTCGGCGTCGAGGCCGTCCTGGTAGAAATACAGAATCAGGTCGTTGTCGCTGATCGAGTTCATGGCATCACCGCAAGGGTTGCAATGCACCGCGCAGCTTGCGCACGGCGCGGAAGATCGCCTGCTTCGAGGCGCTGGTGTTCATCGACAGGGTTTGCGAGATTTCCTCGATCGAGTGGCCTTCGGCGTGGCGAAGCACGAAGGCGGTGCGCTCGATCACGGTCATGCGGCCGAGGTGCGCGTCGACATGACGGCCGATCTCGTTGCCGAGTGCCTGCTGTTCCGGCCCCGGCTCGTCGGCACTGCGCCGGAACAGGAAGTCGTCATCGACGTCGCTGCCTTGCGCGCCGGCATCGACCCTGTCGTGGCGGGCGTCGCGTCGCATCTGCTCGAGCGCGGCGTTGACGGCGATCCGATGCAGCCAGGTCTTGAAACTCGAATGCCCATCAAACTCGGCGATATGCCGCCAGGCATTGAACAGTGCCTCCTGCACCGCGTCCTCGGCCAGGGTCGCATCGCGCGTTATGCGCACGCACAGCGTGAACAGCATGCGTGCGTAGGCCTCGACGAGAAGTCGAAAAGCATCGCGGTCTCCGCACCGGGCTGCCGCTACCCGGCGTTCTTCATCGTTTCCCATGGACGCTTGGATGGAAAGACCGCTCATTCGGTTAGCAACGCTACTCTGTATCGATTTCTGGAGATATTGCCGGATTGCGTGTGGTTATTCGGCGCCATCGGCATGCCGTGAGATCAGCGATCGACCCGGCTGCCGACAATTCGATCGCCGTTGGCTGGACGGGTGGCGGATGCGCCTCTAAGATCAAAAGCCCGGTTTGAACTGTCCAGGAGTCTTCTTAGTGAAGTGTTTGCTGGTGTCCGCGATTGTTTTTTCTCTTTCCTCCGCTGCACTGTGCGCGAGCAAATCGGCCGCAGCGCCGACGTTCGACCCGAAGCGCCTGTCGCGGGAGGTCAGGACGCTGTCCTCCGACTCATTCGAAGGGCGCGCGCCGGCAACGGCGGGAGAGACCAAGACCGTGGCTTACGTGGTCGGGCAGATGAAGGCGGCGGGACTGGAGCCCGGCGGCGACCTGAAGAACGGCAAACGGGCCTGGACCCAGGCGGTTCCTCTGGCGCGCGCGCAGATCTCCGGCACGCCGGATTTTTCGTTGAACATCGGTGGCAAGGCGCAACCCCTGACCCAGGGCGAAGAAATTTCGGTGCGCGCGCCGCTGGACGGATCGAAGTCGGTTGCGCTGGCAAACCTGCCGCTGGTGTTCTGCGGTTACGGCGTGAAGGCGCCGGAACGCCAGTGGGATGACTTCAAGGGCATCGACCTGCACGGCAAGATCATGGTCGTACTGGTCAACGATCCGGATTTCGAGACCGGCGTCGGCGACTTCGGCGGCAAAGCGATGACCTACTACGGCCGCTGGACCTACAAGTACGAGGAAGCCGCGCGCCAGGGCGCTGCCGGCATCCTGATCGTGCACGAGACCGAGCCGGCAGCCTACGGCTGGGCCACCGTGAAGAACTCGAACACCAATACGATGTTCGACATCGTGCGCGACCATCCGGAACGCGAGCACACGAAAGTCGAGGCATGGATCCAGCGCGATCTCGCCGTCGACCTGTTCCAGCGCGCCGGACTCGACTTCGAGGCATTGAAGAAACAGGCGCGGACGCGCGATTTCAAGCCGGTCACGCTCAAGGACACGACATTCTCGGCATCGTTCGCTGTCGACCAATCGTTCATCACCTCGCAGAACATCCTCGGTCGCGTCGTCGGCAGCAAGCGCCCGGACGAGGTCATCATCTACTCGGCGCACTGGGACCATCTTGGCGTCGGCGCGCCGGATGCAAGAAGCGACAAGATCTACAACGGCGCGGTCGACAACGCGACCGGAACGGCAGCGCTGATCGAAATGGGCCGCGCGTTTGCGCACGGGCCGAAACCGGAGCGGTCGATCGTGTTCTTGAACACCACGGCGGAAGAAAGAGGGCTACTCGGGTCAGAATACTACGCGGCGAACCCTCTCTATCCGCTGGCAATGACCGTTGCCGACATCAATACCGATGCGCTGAGCCCCGGCGGGCCGGCGCGCAACTTCTCGCAGTCCGGCAATGCACAATCCGGCCTGCTCGATCTGCTGATCGCCGATGCAAAGGCGGCGGGCCTCGACTTCAATCCGGATCCGCATCCGGAAACCGGCGGCTTCTTCCGCTCCGATCATTTCCCGTTCGCCAAGCGCGGCGTGCCGGCGCTGTCGTTCGGCTCCGGTGATGACCTGGTCGATGGCGGCAAGGTTGCGGGTTACGCCGCGCGCAAGGACTACATCAAGAATCACTATCACCAGCCGTCGGACGAGTGGCAGGCCAGCTGGACCTTTGCCGGCATGGCCCACGATCTGCCGGTGCTGTACAAGGTCGGCAGCGACCTGGCGAACTCGACGCAGTGGCCGAACTGGTCTACCGATTCGGAATTCCGCGTGACGCGCGACGCGACCGCGGCCGAGCGCAAGTAGCGCGCGTGCGGCCGTGACGCAGCGAGCGCAACGGCGGACGCGGACCGCGCGTGGTGCACGCTGCGGGCGATTGACTGCAGCGTGGCTCGGCGGGTTGTGTACGGTGCTGCACGCCCAAGCAATCGAATTTAGCGGCTACACCTGGGAAGTGCGCTCGGGTATCGGTGGTCCGGGGCCGAACACATTCGCCTCGAGCAACGTGTCGCTCGATGCCAACGGCTACCTTCACCTGAGAATCTCGCGTGGCAAGTCGAAATGGACGACGGCCGAAGTATTTACCGACGCGCGCTTCGGCTTCGGCACGTATCAGTTCAAGATCATCGGCCGTCCGGATCTGCTCGATACGAATGTCGTGTTGGGTCTGTTCACCTACACGACGCCGGACATCGGGCCCGATGGCACCAACGAGATCGACATCGAGTTCGCTACCTGGGATGACCCGACCGCCGATCACGGCAACTGGACAGTCTGGCCGGCAGTGCAACAGACCGGCATCAACGCGACGACGTATTCGTACGACACGTCGCTGACCGGCGACGCGAGCACGCATCGCTTCAACTGGTCCTCACGGCAGGTCTACTACGAGTCGCTGTACGGTCTGACCGACGACGATACGGGCTTGTATCAGACCTGGATGTTCGCGCCGGCGGACTTCACGCTGCGCGTGCCGCAGCATCCCCTGCCGGTGCATATGAACCTGTGGCTGTTGCAGGGGCATGCGCCGACCAACAGCCAGGATGTCGACATGACCATCGCCGAGTTCAAGTTCATCCCGGATTGCCTGTTTGCGAACGGATTCGACGATGTCGCTACGGACTGTGCGACGAACTGAAGGCGCGGAGACCGAAGGCGGATCGAAAAATCGACTCGTGTCCGGCGGGTTCGAGCCGATCATATTTCTTCAGCGCCCCGGCAGGCGGTCCCGGTGCGACGTGTCTTCATGTTCGCGCAATTGCGGGACCGACGTGCAGCAAGGCACAGGAGTGGTTTGCAATCCGAGGCGTCGGCTGGAATGCTACCGATGTGCGTCGTCGTCGCTCGGGCGCGTTGCGTCGGTAAAACCTGAGGAGTATGCGTGAAGCGCAATGGTCGTACGGGGAAGCAGAAGGGCAGCCTCGTCTGCGTCGGCGTCGGCATGACTCTGGGTTCACATCTGGGTCCGCTGGCGCGAAGCTACATCGAGAACGCCGATGTCGTTTTCATGGCAGTGTCGGACGGCATCGTCGAACTGTGGATCCGGCAGATGCATCCCGATGTGCGCAGCCTGCAGCGCTACTATCGCGAGGGCAAGTCACGCGCGCGTACCTACCGCGAGATGGTCAACGCGATGCTGAAGGAGGTGCGTGCCGGCAAGAAAGTCTGCGGCGCATTCTATGGACATCCCGGAGTTTTCGCCTGGCCGCCGCACGAGGCCATAGCGATTGCGCGCCGCGAAGGCTACCCGGCGCACATGGAGCCCGGCATATCGGCCGAAGACTGCCTGTATGCCGACCTCGGCATCGACCCGGGAACCTTCGGCTGCCAGCATTACGAAGCCAGCCAGCTGCTGTTCTACAAGCGCCGCATCGACCCGGCGGCGTATCTGGTGTTATGGCAGGTAGGCGTCGTCGGGGATCGCTCGCTGGCGCTCGCTGCGACGAGCACGGCGCATCGACGGTTGTTGCTGGACGTTCTCGTGCGTGATTATCCCCTGAATCATGAAGTCATCATTTACCGGGCGGCGACGCTGCCGGTGCGGCAGTCCCAGATCGGGCGCACGGCACTACGGAAATTGCCGACGGCAAAGATCGACGCGGCGGACACCCTCGTAATTCCGCCAGCGCGGGCACTCGAACCGGACGAAGAGATGATCCGGCGTCTGCGCGCCATTGATCGGCGCGCTCCCCAGGCATGATGCGGGAAGTGCTCGAAACGTCGCTGTTACGCCTGCGTCCACTGGCGAAAAGGGACGCCGCACTGTTCTGCGCGCTTTATTCGGACACGGAGACGATGCGTTTCATCACGATGCCGATGTCCGAGCAGCGGGCGCTGGCGAGTTTCGAGTTGACCCTGCCGACGCGGGCAACGGCGCATGGAACGATGTTCTTCACCATAGTCGAGAAGAAACGCAACGCGGCGATTGGCCTGTGCTCTATTCAGGCGCCGGAGCTGCGTGAACGTCGCGCCGAAATCGGCGTGATGTTGATGCGGAAGGCATGTCGACGTGGTTTTGGTAAGGAATGCATTCAGGCTTTGATCGAAGTCGCATTTGAGGCGTTGCCGATCGATACTGTTTGGGTGCAATATCGCCCTGCGAATGCAGCAGCCGAAAGGTTGTTCGGCAGTCTTGATTTCTTGCCGATCACCGGAGTCAGGCCGCGGGCTGCGCGGCGTTCGCACTGCATCCGCGCCATGCACCGGTCTGCGTGGCGCGTCCACAACCAACCTTCAGGGGGAAGCACCATGTCGAGCACGATCAGTTTTCTGGAAAGCGTCGGGCGTGACGCTGCGTTGCGCCACGCAACCGGCGGCCAGTTGGCGGCTGCGATGCAGCGCGAGCGCATTGCTCCCGAGTTGCAGGCGGCGATTCTGGGTCAGAGCAACACGCAGATCGGCGAGCATCTTGGCGTAAGGGACAAGATCCACTGTCTCAACTTTCCCAAGAAAGCGCCGATGAAGGCGCCCGCGAAGTCTCCGGGGAAACCGGCAAAAGCACCGTCCAAGAAACCGGCGAAGAAACCCGCAAAAGCTCCCGCCAGGAAGCCCGGTAAGAAAGCGGCGCCGACCCAGCGTCCTGTTCTTCACTAGCAGGGCGCGAGTCCTCATAAGTGTCATTGATGGGAAAAATGCGCTCGGTAATCTTCGCCGGGCGCGTTTTGCTTTGCATTGTGCCGATCTCCGAAGCCCGGCCGGCCGAGTCGGGGGATCCGGCGCAATTGCTCAAGCAAGCCGATGACATCAAGACCGCTGACAACACGCGATTCCTTGAAATCGTACACGACCTCGATTCCGAACCAGCGCGGCTTACCCCAGCGCAGCAGCAGTCCTTGCGCTACCTCAAAGCCTGGCAGCTGGGCTATACCGGTGAGTACGAGACAGCCGTTCCGGCCTTGAAGGCGGTGATCGCCGAAGCCACCGATCTGACGCTGCGGTTTCGCGCGCAGATTTCGCTGGTGAACGATCAAGCCCTCGCGTCTCATTACGAGGAAGCTTATGCGGGACTCAATGAACTACTCGACACGCAGGCCCAGGTGCCGGACAAGGAGACGCGCATGCTGGGGTTCGCAGTTGCATCGCTGCTATACAACCAGGCCGGGCAGTATGACCTCGGCCTCGATTTTGCGGAACGTTGGCTGGCCGAAGACAATAGCGACGTAAGCGCCTGCAAGGCGATGTACCTCAAGCTCGACGCGCTGTTCAGAAGCGGAAGGCTGAAAGTCGACGATCCACAAGTTCAAGACGGCATCAATGCCTGCAGAAAGATCCATGAGCCGCTTGCCGAAAATGTAATTCGAAGCTTCGTCGCCAATCTCTATATGGCGGACGGGCGCGTCGAAGACGCCCTTCGATTGTTGCGTGAAAACGATGCCACAGTGCAGCAAACGCACTCGGCAAGGATCACGTCGGAATTTCATTCCATCCTCGCACGGTGCTATTTGCTTCTGGGCGATCTCGCGCAGGCTAAGCAATATGCCCAAAGCGCGATCGACAAGAGCATCAAGAAAGAGTTTTCGAAACCACTGGTCGATGCCTATGGCGTCCTCTACGAAGTCGCCAAGCGCGAAGGAGATATTTCGAAGGCACTCGCTTACCACGAAAAATTCGCCACCGCGGACAAGGGCTACCTCAGCGATACGACCGCGCGGACGATTGCATACCAGATGGTCAACCAGCAGCTTCTCGACAAGAAGCACCAGATTGATGTCTTGAACGAGAGGAATCAGGTTCTTCAGCTGGAAGGTGAGGTGGCGAGCAAGGCTGCCGAGACCGAACGGCTCTACGTCGTACTGCTCATTGTTGGACTCGTCTCGATCGCGCTTTGGGCCTACCGCACTAAGCGTTCCCAGGTACGTTTCCAGAAGATCGCGCGACGTGACGGCCTTACCGGCATCGTCAACCGCCAGCACTTCATGGACGAAGCGGTGGTTGCGTTGAAGTATTGCGCGAAATCCAAGCGCGAGGTCAGCCTGATCCTGATCGACCTGGATCACTTCAAGGCGGTCAACGATACGCACGGGCATGCTGCCGGCGACAGCGTGTTGAAACAAACCGTCACGACTTGCCAGCAGTACATGCGATCGATTGATTTGTTCGGGCGCCTGGGCGGTGAGGAATTCGGCGTCCTGTTGCCCGATTGCGGACTGGAGATCGCCGGGCGTCGCGCCGAGGAACTGCGTTGCGCCATCGCCGAAAGCGTGCGCGTGGATCCCGAAATGGCTGTGTCGGCGAGTTTCGGCGCTACTTCCACGCTCGAATCCGGTTACGACCTGCGCCAGATGCTGATCCATGCGGACAGCGCGCTGTACCAGGCCAAGCGCGCCGGTCGCAATCGCGTCCAGGTCGTCGACAGTGTCCTGGCGGCGGCCCCGGCACACGGTGCCTGAGAGCGCTGCGGCGCCGCGAACATTGCCGAGCGGCCGCGTTCGGTGCAATATCACATCAGTACCCGGCTTGCCGGGGGCGCCGAGCGATCGGCGCCAGGAAGCAAAGGGAGTTGAGGCCGAACAATGGCGTTGCCGGGCAAAGTGCGTTCCGCGATCGGGCGAATCCCCCTGTTGGTGGCCCTCGCGTTGTCGATGCCGGCAGCCAACGCGGCAGACGATCCGGCCGATCTGCTCAAGCATGCCGATGACGTAAAGACATCGGACCACGCCGAATTTCTCGAGATCGTGCACCGGCTCGATGCTGATCGCCGGCATTTGTCCGCAGTGCAGTTGACCTACCTGCGCTACCTTCACGCGTACGCATTGTCGTACGACGGCAGCTACGGCGCTGCCATCCCGGAACTGGAAGCAATCACGCGCGAGTCGAACGATCTCGTGTTGCGCTTTCGCGCCGACGTCACGCTGACCAACATCCTGGCGCTGTCGGCACGTTTCGAAGAAGCGTACATGCACTTGAACGAGCTGCTCGAGTTGCAGCCGAAGATCGAAGACAGGTCGACGCGCCTGCTCGGATTCGGCATCGCCGCGGTGCTTTACAACCAGGCCGGGCAATACGACCTGGCAATGGCGAATGCCGAACGCTGGCTCGCCGAAGACGGCGACGGCGCCGCGTGCAAGGCGAACTACCTCAAGGTCGAGGCGCTTTATCGCAGCGGAAAGCTTTCCGACGACAACGGCGACGCGAAAACGGGCCTTGAAGCGTGCAACAGGATCGGCGATCCGGTGTATGCGAACCTGATTCGCACGTTTCTGGCAAATCTCGCGATTGACGAGAAGCGCGATGCGGCAGCGATCAAGCTGCTGCTCGACAACTACGAGGCGATCCAGAAGGCCGCCTACAGCCGCCTGACGTCCGAAGCCGATTCGATCCTGGCGCGTGCCTACCTCGACAGCGGCGACCTGGACCTGGCTTCGCGCTACGGCCGCAGCGCGGTCGACAAGAGCGTCAAGGATGAGACGACCAAGCCGCTGGTGGACGCCTATCAGGTGCTCTATCGGATTGCCGACCGGCGTGGTGACTACCAGTCGGCGCTCGCGTATCACGAAAAATATTCGGCCGCGGACAAAGGCTATCTCGGCGAAACGAGTGCGCGGGCGCTCGCGTTCCAGATGGTCAACCAGCACATCCAGGACAAGAAGCGTCAGTTGGACGAACTGAGCGAGAAGAACCAGCTGCTGTTGCTCCAGCACACGGTATCGGAGAAATCCGAGGAGACCGAACGGCTCTACATCCTGCTGCTGCTGCTCGTGATCGCCTTCATCACGCTGTGGATATTCCGCCTGAAACGCTCGCAATTGCGCTTCCAGAAACTGGCCCGGCGCGATGGCCTGACCGGCATCGTCAACCGCCAGCACTTCATGGACGAAGCGAAGGCGATGTTGCACGCGTGCGCCCGCGCTGAACGCGAGGCCTGCCTGATCCTGGTCGACCTCGACAACTTCAAGCGTGTCAACGACACGCATGGCCATGTCGCCGGCGATGGCGTGCTCAAGCAGACCGCGGAAATGTTCCAGCTGCATATGCGCGCCGCCGACCTGTTCGGCCGGCTCGGTGGCGAAGAGTTCGGCATCATGCTGGCCGATTGCACGCTCGATACCGCATGCAACCGCGCCGAAGAATTGCGCGGCGCGATCGGCAGTTTTGCCCAGGCCGGTGTTATGGTCACGGTGTCGGCCAGCTTCGGCGTGACGTCGAGCGGTCTGTCCGGGCATGACTTGCGCCAGATGCTGATCCATGCGGACAGTGCGCTGTACCGCGCCAAGCGCAATGGACGCGATCGCGTGGAATCGTTCGCGCCATCTCTGGATACGCATTCCGGCTCGCCGCCCACGTTCGCGACCTGGGACATTTCACAGACCCGGGCGGATTGAAGCGCTGGGGCATGCGTAGCGGCACGCGGCACCCGTGGAAACCGGCCCTTCGCTGCCTTCTTCCCTCGATCGATCGGTGACAATTTGGCGATGCGCTATCTTATGGCATTCGCCGTAGTGCAGTGCTGCACGCAGTTCCGAGATCTGCGGTCAGCATCGATATCTGGAATGATCGGCATGCATCGACTTTTCTTCGCGATATACCCCGACCCGCCGGCGCTGCAGGAGATCGAGCGCGTTGCAGCGAATCTGCGCGCGGCAAGGACAATCCGCGGCCGCTGGGCTGCGCCGGAGAAATACCATATCACCGCACGGTTTCTCGGTGACTTCGCCGATGCAGCCGACGAGATGGTGGATCGTGCGACCGCCGCAGCGGCTCTGGTCCGCGCGGCGGCATTCGAGATCACGTTGGACCGCGTCGCGACGTTGCGCGGACGTTACCAGGTGCCGTGCGTACTGCGCTGTGCTGCGCGGTCCGAACCGGCGATCCAGGCGCTGTGGCAAGGCCTCGGCGCTGCGCTGTCCACGACGCCTGAGCAGGAGCAGACGCAGCGGCGCTTTCTGCCGCATTTGACTATAGCCTATGGCGACCGGATGCTCGATGCACCGCTCGGCATCGCGCCGATCGTCTCGCGGATTGGCGAATTCGTTCTGGTCGACAGCCACCAGTCGTCGCACGTGGTGCGCGGGCGCTGGCCGCTCCACACCTGAAGTTCAGCAACGTTCGAACGCGGTTGCTGAACGCGTTCTTCACGCCAGGTTGGGTATCGCCGGCTACGATATGGCCGGAAACAAGGCACAGGAGAGCGCCGACAATGTCCCCCAGACAACGTTTTCCAGTGGCGCGGCTCGCGTGCTGCAGCTTCGTGACGATCCTGATTGCAGCCTGTGGCAATCAATCTTCGAATGCGCCGCCGCCGAATTCAGCAAGCGCCGCACCACCGCCGGCGGCCACTGCGCCACCACCGACGCAGCCGGCGCCGGCAGATGCCCGGGAGAACGCTTCCGTCGCCGAATTGCTTTCTGGATCGAATACCGCAGCGACGGCGACAACGCCTTCCACAGCGCCTGCCGCACAAGTCGCTGGCGGCTCGGCCCATCCGGCGTCGCCCGGCGAAGCGCCGAACCCGGCGGCGGCCGACGCGACCGGCGCTGTCGAATATGCGCGCGTCGTCAGCGTGAAGCAGATTCCGGGACCGCGCCAGATATGCACCGAGCAGACCGTCGTCGAGCGGCGCCGGCCGGAAGACAAGCATCGTGTTGCCGGCATCGTGATCGGTGCGCTCGCCGGCGGCCTGATCGGTCATCAAATCGGCGGTGGGCGCGGACGCACCGTGGCAACGGTTGGGGGCACAGTGGCCGGCGGAGCGATCGGGCGAAAAGTGCAGGGTAATCATCAGCGCCGTGACACGGTGACGCGTGTCGTGAAGCATTGCCGGCCGGCGACCGGGGCCGAGAGCGAGGGCGCCACCCTCTATGACGTCATCTATGCGTACCAGGGTCAGAATCTGCATGTCCGCCTGGACTACGATCCGGGCGATCGGGTCGAGTTGCCGGTGCGCGGCGTCGACTAAAGACGGCGTCGAATAGGCTGGATAACGCAATTGTCAAACCTTGCGCATGACGGATGGCGGCCTGCGCTGAAGCGAAACGAATTACCCCGAGCGCATTACTTTGGGTTCGGGGCAGGGCACGAACGCATCGCGGTGATTGGGGACATCGGGCGTTTCGGTGGGGCCAAAAAATTCGCGCTCACAACGGCTACGCCCTCGCAGCCGTTGTCGCTCAACGCGCGCGCAGGCGAAAGCGCTCGCGGTAATCGGCCGGCGTCAGCGAGGTTTCGCGCTTGAACAGCTTGCGGAAGCTCGGTGCATCGCTGTAGCCGCAGCGCTCGACGACTTCGTCGAAACTCAATTGCGTCGCCTCGAGCAAGGCCTTGGCGCGTTCGACGCGAAGGTGCTGGATGTAGCCGAGCGGACTGGTGCCGTAGTTCGAGCGGAAATGCCGCAGCAGGCTGCGCTCGCTCGTGCCGCAGTGCGAAGCGAGCCGCGCGACCGTGATCTGGTTGTGCAACTGCTTGTCGAGGAAGTGCGTGATCTTCTCGGCCAGCGAATGGCGCGGTTTCTCGAGCAGAGCCTGGCTGACGTAGGGCGCCTGGCTCTGGCGCTCGCCGTCGAGCAGCATCATGCGGCTGGTCTGCTGCGCAAGTTCGTCGCCGCCTACCTGAGCGATCAATCGCAGCACGAGTGAGTATACGGCCGTGGATGCTCCCGTCGTAATGATATTGCGGTCCTCGATGATCAGCGCCTGCTCCTCGAGCAGCACCGCCGGAAAATGCCGGCGGAACGAACCAGCCATCCACCAGCTCGTCGTTGCCCGATGGCCATCGAGCAGCCCGGCCATGGCCAGCAGATAGGTGCCGCTGCAGGTCGCCGCGATCCGCATACCGCGCAGGTGCATCGTGCGCAACGCGGCGAATTCAGGTTCGAACTCGGCGCGCCGATGCCATAGTTCGCCAGGACGGTGATGGTTGATGCCCGGCACCAGCACCAGATCGAATTGCGGATCGCGTCCGAGCGGCTTGATATTGCTGATCTCGATGCCCGATTCGGTGCGCACGCGCCTGGCATTGCGCGCGCTGAAGACGATGCTTTCGAAGCGCGGCGCATCGTTCGGTGAGCGAATCTCGCCGAGAGTCTGCGCAACGCGCAGCGCGTCGGCTGGTCCGGAGAGGCTCGACAGCATGCAGCCGTCGAGCGCCATCAGGCCGACGCGGAAGGTCTTTCGGGTCATCGATCTAGTCATCGATCAGTTAGTCATCGATCAGAACTGTGCCGACGTTTGCGTTGATCCAGGTCAGCGCGACGGCGGGAACAAACAGCGCATCACCGTCGGCTTTCTCGCCGCACGCAACCAGCGCGACGTGCTGCGGAAATCCGGCCGGCAGTGCCGTCACGGACGGTGCGACAAGTTCTGGCTTGCCGGCGGCGTCCTGGCTGACGAACCATAGTCCGTTCGGGATCGGCTTGCGGCTGCCGCAGTCCTTTGCGTGATCGATGACGTCGACCTCGTCGCCGCGCAGCGGCTGAAGGTGCCAACGGTGCGCATGTTGCTGCAGCGTGGCCGTGTATTGGCCGTCGAAAATGTACAGCGGCTCGTAGGTCGGCGTGGCGGCGGCCAGAGTAGCGGCGCCGAGCGCCGTGAAGGCAAACAGGGCATTCAATGACTGCTTGGGCATGGAGTGTTCTCCGTATCGAACCTGATGAACCCGGCAATCGGCCGGGGTTGCAGCGCCACGGCGAGAAACGAATTCCCGACTCGGGTTACGCCATCTCGTGACGACTGCTCACGGTGCGTACTGTGTACCCGAAAGCTTAGCAAAGGCAGTGGCGGATTTGCTACTTGTATGGCGAAATCGGACAGTAAGCGGCCGCATGCTTATCCGCTTAGGTGACAAATGAAGATTGAGTGCAATTTCGAATTGCTCAGCAAGGCTCAACGCCCGCGCCAAGAACACGCCTTCGAAGCGAATTTCTTCAAGGATTTGGAATGGATGATGGGCGGCGGCGGCGAAACAGCAGAACTAGCGATCTTCCGAGCAGCCGAGACGCTTATACGGCGAATGCACGAGTTGGCGGGCGCGCCTGAAGCGGCGGCGCCGGCCATTGCGGAGGCTTACAGAGTTGTTAGCCGACGATTTTTACGTCCGAGCGGTGATAACCCTTCATGAAGTTCACACCCGGATTAGCTCGCTTTATTTCGGCAATTCCTAGCTCACGTATTTGCTTTCTGTCTGTGCTGTCTGATTCGACTTTGGAACTCAGCACGACATCGTCGGCCTGCGTTTCGCCTTGCTCGATTCGCAACGTTACTTCGTAGATTGGCATGCGGGTTTCCCCTGGTTGGATGACAAATGAGATTTACACTGACTGAAAAAGAAAAGTCAGCAGCTGGACTTCCCACGGAATCATGGACAGATCGCTGCCTCACGCCGAAGCCTGTTCAAAGGCTTCGGGACTGACACCGCCAAGGTGGCTGTGCCGGCGGGTTCGATTATAGAAAACTTCGATGTAATCGAAGATGTCGGCGCGCGCTAGCTCGCGGGTCTTGTAGATCCGTTTGCGAACGCGCTCCTTCTTCAAGCTGCTGAAGAAAGATTCGGCAACGGCGTTGTCCCAGCAGTTGCCCCGACGACTCATACTCGGCTCCAAGCGATTGGCCTGACAGAAGCGACGCCAGTCATCACTACCGTACTGGCTACCCTGGCCATGACCGTATTACGGTTGACACCGAGTTGTCCGGCCAGTTCGCGCGAACCGGGCAACGGGTCGCCCGGGCTTGAGCCTTCCACTGCGAATCTCGTCGGCGACCGCGCTGGCCAGCTGCAGGAACAGCGGCTGATCGCGGTTTGCATCGAGCGCCACGCTGAGATCCCATCGGCGCATCGTTCATCTCCGGTTGGCCCGATGTTCAGGTCGGCATTTCCGGTTCGTGCGACCAGGCAGTCGGCCGCCGCACCGCCGCGCACGCCGTGCTCTGGGATCACGGAGCCGTTACCGACATCGGCGCCGGCGTGCTGCCGGCGCCATTCTGGAATACGCCGATGGCGATCAACGAACATGGCGACGTGGTCGGTTTCGCCGGCGACCCGAGCGACGACACGGGCGGCATCACGCACGCGTTCCTCTGGACTCGCGCCGGCGGCATGCAATTGCTTGACACTGGTCCGGACGACAACAGCACCGCAACCGGCATCAACGCGCAGCGTCAGGTGGTCGGCTATTTCGTCGCCGACGACGGCAGTCTGCATGCATTCGTCTGGGATTCGAGCAATGGCATGCGTGACCTCAACGATTTCAAGGGCAGCTATCCGAACGTCATCGCGCTTGCGGACGACATCAACGATGCCGGCGCGATTACCGGTCGGGCGACGCGATCCGGCACCACGCGCGTGGCAATCGTCGCGTACCGTCACATCACTGAACGTATCGAATACGGAAAAAGACCGGCAAGGTCTCGTTCATGGGCCGGGCAGCACAGTACTCATGCAGCAAACGACGCAGAGGAGAATCGAATGTACGACAAACTTCCCAGCGACCGGCAGAACGTAGAAGTGCGCTTCGATAATCGCGACTGGCAACCGGCAACCTACGTCGATGGCGAGTTCGTCGATGAGTACGGCATGCCGCTGGATTCGCGCAAGATTTCCAGCTGGCGCGCGCCGAACGGCAGCCCGAATCGTGTCAATGCGCCGGCTGCGGGCGGCAGGCCGACTTCGACCCATTTGAATTAGCCGATCGTTTGCCCCGAAGCGAGGCCGAAAGTGCGGGATGCTTTCGGCCTCGTCTTATGCTGGGCGCGATCAATTCTGGGTGTCGCCGCCGTCGTCCCCTCCGCCATTTCCACCTTGCGCGTCGATCCGACGGTGCAGGCCATGCGCTAAGTCATCGGGTCCGGCTGCAAAGAATCACGCCGTGCCGTCGCCGGCCTGTTGATTCCGCTGGCGACGCGCAGGGTTCATGGCAGAAGGCTGCATGACGCGGTCGGTTGGCTGCGCTTCAGCAACCTGAAGAGATCAAACTTTCGATGCAGCCCCGATCACGCACTCGTCTTCATGCCTTTTTTCAATTGCATGAACTGCTCGAGCATCTCGCTGTAGATTCGATCGGTCTTCTCGTGCAGATGAGCGATTTCCAGTTCGGCCTTGATGTTGATCTCGTACTCGATGTCCGAGCGGACGCGATCCTTTTCCGCCTGGCGGTTCTGGCTGATCAGCACGAAGCAGGACAGGAAGATTGCCTCGAGCGAAACGATCATGGTCAGCAGGCCGAACGGAAACGGATCGAACTGCGGCATGCCCAGTGGCCAGATATTGATGGCGATCCAGACACCGAACCAGGCCGCGTTGAGGACCAGGAACAGCATGCTGCCGCTGAACCACGAGATCCAGTCGGCGACGCGCTGCAGCGGGTTGATGTGCTCTTCGACTTCCTCGTTCACATTGCGCGAAACACGCGTGCGCAACAGCTCGTCGGCCTTGCGCGTCATGCGGCTCATTGCCGCGAGCACGCGCAGCGCCGCCCTCGGGCTTTTCTGGAACAGCAGCAGCAGGTCGTCGCGTTTCAGCGCGAGCAGATGCGTATCGATGACGGCAAGCGCGGTCGCCGTGCGCGGTCCCTCGTCGAGCAATGCGAGTTCGCCGAACACTTCGTCGGCGCCGGCAATAGCCAGGACGATCTTCTGTCCGGCGGTGTCCTTGATGAACAACTCGACTTCGCCGGAGCGAACGACGTAAAGCGACTCGCCCGGTTCGCCGGCCTTGAACAGAGTGTCGCCGGCAGCGAGCCGGCGTTCGTAGATAAACCCGGCAAGTTGTTCGCGGTCAGGCTCTTCGAGGTGCTCGAAGAGCGACACGTTGGCCAGCAGCAGAGGTTCGCAGGCCATCGCGTTGCAACGTATGGCTGGCGAGCGGCTTGAGCGGTCAACCCATGCAGAACGCGTTGAGCTTGTTGCCGTCGAGATCGCGGAAATAGCCGGCGTAGAAGCCATCGCCACGCGGGCCAACCGGTCCCTCGTCGGTGGCGCCGAGTTCGAGCGCCTTCCTGTGCAGGGCATCGACTTTCGCGCGGCTGTCGACCACCAATGCGACCATTGTCCCATTGCCGACTGTTGCGGCGTTTCCGTCAAATGGCATCGCTACGCTGAGCGACGGCGTGGTCGGGGATACCGTCCAGGCGATGAACCGGTCGGACTCCATGTAGCGCGATGCTCCGATTGTCCCGAGCAACGCATCGTAGAAGGCCGCGGCGCGCGCGAGGTTTTGCGTGCCCAGAGTGACATAACCGATCATGTGGATTCCTTGGGTTGATTGTGGATCGAGTCGTAGCCTGCTTGAGTCGGCAGCTTGCAGACGCGCGGCTCGTAGCCGCGCACCTTTGCCAAATGAGAAATCAGACCGAGCGGTCAGCCGCCACCGTCGTCCTTCGACTTTTTCACATCCTTCGAAGCGGGCTGCGGCGGACTGACGGCCGGCCGCTGTGGCCTGGCCGGTGCCGGGCGTGTCACCGGTTGCGGCTTCGGCTGTGGCCGCGTGATTGCCGGCTGCGGCCTCGGCTGCGGCCGCGTGACGGGCGGTCGAGCCTTCGGCGGCGGCCGGGTAATCGGCGGTTTGGGTCTCGGTGGCGGCCGCGTGACCGGAGGTTTCGGTCTTGGCGGCGGCCGCGTAACGGGCGGTTCTGGCCGGGGCGGCCGATTGTGATGCGGTGGGCGTGGCGGCGGCCGGTGCCAGGTTGGCGGGCGGTGCGTCCAGTAGCTGCGGCGGCCGTACCACGAGCGATTGCGATAGTAGTTGTCCCAGTACGCTGCGACCGCAAACGTGATGATCGGAATACCGATGCGCGCGCCGTATGCATCGACGTAGACGCGCTGGTTGTTGTAGGTGCACTGCAGGTACTCTCCCGCAACCCAGCCGCGGTCGGGGCCAGCAATCACATCGCACCAGTAGTAGTTGTCGATGCAACCCTGGACCGACACGGTGCTGCCGGCCGGCAACACCGTGATGCGCGGAAATTCCGGGTCGGGACCGGCGCGCAGCGAAAGATCGACCGTGACGAAAGCGTCGGCCGCCGCGGCAAACGCGGGTACCAGCAGCATCAAGGTTGCGCACAGCAACTCGGGCCAGCGTTTCATGAACTTCTCCCTCGGCTGTCGTCAATATCTACTCGCACGCGAGAAAGATCAATCTGCGCATGATCCGGTAGTGTTTTTGACGGGCGCCGTGGTCGGCTCGCCTTCGTCGCTTGACCAATTCCGCTGGCTTCATGTGACAATCGCGAAAAGCCGGGGTCGCGGAAGACGATGCACGGCTGGCGGCGCGCGATCTGCCTGCCCGGCTGGCGTCAATCTTGCGGCCAAGCCAGTTCGAGCACAAAGACGAATGATCAAGGTTCATCATCTCAACAACTCGCGCTCGCAGCGCGTGCTCTGGCTGCTCGAGGAACTCGACATCGAATACCGGATCGTGCGCTACCAGCGCGATCCACAGACGCTGCTCGCGCCGGCAGAATTGCGCGCGGTGCATCCGCTCGGCAAGTCGCCGGTGGTCAGCGACGGCGATGTCACGATCGCCGAGTCCGGTGCGATCATCGAGTACCTGACCGGACGCCATGGCGGCGGACGGCTGGTGCCCCCGGCGGATTCGGCGCAGCGCCTGCGCTATACCTACTGGCTGCACTACGCCGAGGGCTCGGCGATGTCACCGTTGCTGCTGAGCCTGATCTTCCGCCGCATGCCGAAGGCGCCGATGCCGTTCTTCGCGCGCCCGATCGTGCGCAACCTCGCGCAGAAGGTGCAGGCATCGTACGTCGATCCGCAGCTGAACCTGCACTTCGACTTCATGGAAAGCGAACTGGGCCGCGACGAGTGGTTTGCCGGCGCGGAATTCAGCGCGGCGGACATCCAGATGAGCTTCCCGATCGAGGCCGGCCAGGCGCGCGGCATGGTCGGCGGGAACCGGCCCAGACTCGCGGCGTTTCTCAGTCGCATCCACGCCCGTCCCGCCTATCAGCGGGCACTGGAGCAGGGTGGCGCATTTGCGCTGCAGGGCTGAAGCGTCGCGATCGCCGCGGCGCATCTCGACTCGGCCGCGCGCAGCGGTTATTTTGCGCGGGCCAGAAACCGGGAAGAAACCATGGCCAAGCGCGATCCACGAGTCGATGCCTACATCGCCGCGTCGGCGGACTTTGCCCGGCCGATCCTGATCCATCTGCGCGAACTGGTGCATCGCAATTGTCCACAAGTGGAAGAAACGCTGAAGTGGAGAATGCCCACGTTCATGCATCACGGCATCCTGGCCGGCATGGCGGCTTTCAAGCAGCACTGCAGCTTTGGTTTCTGGAAGCACGACCTCGTCGTCGGCAAGGAACTCGCCGGCAGTCCGCAGGGTATGGTCCAGTTCGGCAAGGTCGTACAGCTGTCGGATCTGCCGTCGGCAAGCGCGCTCGCCGGCTACATCAAGAGGGCGATGAAGCTCAACGAAGAGGGCGTCAAGGCGCCGCGTGCGACCCCGAAGAAGCGCGCGTTGACGATGCCGCCGGATCTGGCAGCCGCGCTGAAGAAGAACCGAAGGGCAGCGGCGACTTTCGCCGCATTCAGCCCGACCAACCGGCGCGACTATGTCGAATGGATCGTCGACGCCAAACGTGACGAGACGCGCAGCAAGCGCCTGGCGCAGGCGATCGAGTGGATGGCCGAAGGCAAGCCGCGCGACTGGAAGTACATGAACCGCTGAGCCGCGTCATTGCCACCGGCCGCGGAAATTCGTTGGGATGCGTGCGCCGATCGGCGCTGGTTGTCCGTGCAACAGGGGCGTCTGCATGACTTCTGGTAGTGTGGACGCCGCGCGCAAATACCGACAATTGTGCCGAATGCGCCTGCCCCGATAACCAGGATCGACCATGACCTTGCGCCGTACCGCCCTTGCACTCGCCTGCCTTGTCGCCTTCGCCGTGCCGGCCTTTGCCGACGACGAGCCAGCCAAGGAGACCAAGACCGAAGTCACCAAGACCGAAACCGCCAAGACCGAGAAACTGACGCCCAAGCAGGTCGAGACCGATGGCGTCGTGACGGTCGGCGGCAAGGCGATCGACTACAAGGCCGTTGCCGGCACGATCATCCTCGAGGACAAGAAGGACGTCGGTACCGCGAGCATCTTCTATGCGGCGTATTTCAAGAAGGCCGCCGATCCGGCGCATCGGCCGATCATGTTCCTCTACAACGGCGGCCCCGGCTCGGCGACGGTGTGGCTGCACATGGGTGCATTCGGTCCGAAGCGCGTCGTCACCGATGATGACAAGCACACTGCGCCGGCGCCGTACGGCCTGGTCAACAACGAATACAGTCTGCTCGATGTCAGCGATCTCGTGTTCATCGATGCGCCGGGCGCCGGTTTCAGCACGTTCGCCGACAAGGAGAAGGGTCCGAAGGAGTATTTCGGCGTCGATCCCGATGCCAACGCGTTTGCCCAGTTCATCGGCAAGTTCATGTCGAAGTACGGGCGCTGGAATTCTCCGAAGTACCTGTTCGGCGAAAGTTACGGCACGACGCGCTCGGCCGTGCTGGCGAACATCCTGCAGAGCGAGAAGGCGATCGATCTCAACGGCGTCGTCCTGCTGTCGCAGGTTCTGAACATGGCGATGCTGATCGATTTCCCGGAGATCAATCCGGGGGTGGATCTCTCGTATCAGCTCGTCCTGCCCAGCTACGCAGCGACCGCGTGGTACCACAAGAAGCTGCCGAGCCAGCCGGCCGACATCAAGGCCTTCCTGGCCGAGGTCGAGCAGTTCGCGATGGGCGACTACGCCAACGCGCTCGCGGCCGGCACCGCGCTGGAACCGGCGCGCAAGCATGCAATCGCAGAAAAACTGCACAACTATACCGGGCTGCCGGTTGAGTACGTCGAGCGCGCCAACCTGCGCGTCAACGGCGGCGAGTTCGAGCACAACTTGCAGCTCGACCGCGGCCTGACTACCGGTCGACTCGACTCGCGCTTTTCGGGGCCGACGATGGACGCATTGAACCAGGGCGCGGCCTACGATCCGCAATCCGCTGCGATTTCATCGGCCTACGTCGCTGCCTTCAACGACTATGTGCGCAAGCAGCTGAAGTTCGGCCAGGATCAGACGTACCAGCTGTTCGCCGAGGGTACGTTCCCGGGCTGGAGGTTCGAGCACAAGCAGCCCGGCGCGCCATTTGCGGTGCCGGGCTTCCCGAACGTCATCCCGGATCTTTCCGCGGCGATGAAGTACAACCCGCGCATGCACGTCATGTTGAACTCCGGCTACTACGATCTGGCAACGCCGTTCTATACTGCGGACTACGAGATGCGCCACCTGCCGATCCCGGAAGACCTCACGAAGAACATCGAGACGCACTACTACGAATCCGGGCACATGGTCTACGCGCACCTGCCGGCGCTGAAGGAACTGCACGACAACGTCGCGGCGTTCATCGAGAAGACCGACAACCTCGGCGCCAAGTAACGCCGCGGGCCGCGAATCCTTTCGCGGTTGCGGAAATCTCCGCCGCGCTACGGCTGGCAGACGCCGAGGCCATCGCAGGTCCCGCCCGCGCAAGCGGTGCCGGCAGCCGCCGGTGTAGCCTGTTTGCGACATTGCGGCACCGGCGGCCGCCATCTCACTATCCAAACGGTCTCTGCAGCCTCAGCAGCCGGAGCCAGCTAGAACCAGTTTTTCCATTTGAACCAGGCCAGCGGCAGGATCATGCTCAACACGATCATGGCCCAGGCGAAGCCGTAGCCGTGCGCCCAGCTGTATTCGGGGATCGACTTGAAGTTCATGCCCCAGATGCCGGCCAGGATCATCGGCGGGATCGTGACGACCGAAGCGATCGTCAGTACCTTGATCAGGTCGTTCTGGTCGTTGTTGATGAAGCCGAGCGTCGCGTCGAGCAGGAACTGGACCTTGTCGTCCATCTGCTGATCGAACTCCGACAAGGCATGCAGGTCGGCGAGCACGACCTGAAGCCGCGCAATGTGTTTGTGCTCGATCCACTTCGGGGCGCCGTCGCACAGGTGGGCCAGGCCACGTTGCACACCCAGTTGTGCCGTGCGGACCTGGCTGAGCTGGCGCTGGATGCGGCCGACCTGGAACAGCACGCCACGCAGCATCTGCGAGTGGCCCCGCCGATCGGAGAAAACGTCGCGCGACAGCTGCGACAGTTCGCCCGACAGGTTCTGGATGCGGTCGGCCGCAGTTTCCGCGACCGACTCGAACAGGCCGACGAAGGTTTCGATACTCGATTCGCCGGCGGCATTGGCCGCCACGGCGTTGGCGAGCCGTTCGAATGCGATCGAATCGGCATAGCGCAGCGTCACCAGAAGTTTCGGCGTCAACAGCACGCCGAGTGGTGTCAGCGCGCCCTGGCCGCCGTCGGCGCGGACAAATCCTGGAATATTGATGCGCAGGATTTCTTCGCTGGCGCGAACCCGGCTCGACAGCGCGATATCGGCGACCTGCTTGCGGGTCGGCAATTCCGCGCCGAGCAAGGAGGCCGCCTGTCGCTGCTCGTCGTCGGTCGGGTCGACCAGATCGAGCCAGGTCGCCGCACTTCCAGCGTGTTCGGCTTTGCTCTTCGGGTACGATGTCAGCATCGTTTGACTCCATCAATGCACAATCAGCTTAGCGCATCAGACCGCCAACCCCGTGAACAACACCCTAAGTCTCGTCATCATCGCCGCCACCTGCGTCGTCTCGTTCGTCGCGTTCAACAATGCGCGCCTGCTCGAACGCCTGATCCTGTGGCCGCCTGCGATCAGCCGCGAGCATCAATACGACCGGCTCGTCACCTACGGCCTGGTCCATGCCAGTCCGGCGCATTTGTTCGTCAACATGTTCACGCTGTTTTTCTTCGGTGCGCCGATCGAGCGTGCGTATACGATATTCCTCGGCTCCTTCGGCCTGGTGATCTTCTATGTTGGCGCACTGATCGTCTCGATACTGCCGACCTTCCTCGCCAATCGCGACAATCCGCGCTATCGCAGTCTGGGCGCCTCCGGCGCAGTCTCTGCCGTCGTGTTCGCCTACGTCCTGCTGCAGCCATGGCACACGATCTACCTGTTGTATGTCGTTCCGGTGCCGGCCATCATCTTTGCCGTGCTCTACGTCGCCTATTCGATCTACATGGACCAGCGCTCGAGCGACAACGTCAATCACAGCGCGCACCTTTGGGGTGCCGCGTTCGGCGTGTCGTTCACGCTGCTGATGAATCCGCATCTGTTCTCGCTGTTCCTGGCGACCGTCATGCACCCGGAGTTCCGCCTCGGACATTGAGTCGAAGGAGCAGGCCGTGGCTACACCGAAAGTTGCCGTCCTGATTGGAAGCCTGCGGCGCGAATCGCTGAACCGCAGGATGGCGCACGTGCTGATCGAGCTGGCGCCGGCTACGTTGCAAACCGAAATCGTGGCGATCGGCGACCTGCCGCTGTACAACCAGGACCTCGAAGAACAGGTACCGTCCGCGTGGGGCACGTTTCGCGAGCAGATACGCGGCGCGCAGGCGGCACTTTTCGTGACGCCCGAGTACAACCGGTCGGTGCCGGGCGTTCTGAAGAACGCGCTCGACGTCGGCTCGCGGCCTTCCGGCAAGAGCGTTTGGGGTGGAAAGCCTTGCGCGGTCGTCAGCGTGTCGCCGGGAGCGATCGGCGGCTTCGGTGCCAATCACCATCTGCGCCAGTCGCTCGTTGCCCTGAACATGCCGGCGATGCCGCGCGAAGCTTATATCGGCGGCGCCGATAAATTGTTCGATGCGGCCGGAACGCTGTCGAACCCGTCGACGCGGGAATTTCTCGGCAAGTTCATGAACGCATTTGCCGCATGGGTTGATTTGCGTGCGTCGCGGTAATCTGGCGTTCAGCCAGTCAGGCTGGATTTACCCGTCAGGCGCTACTCTTGGCACAACAATGGCAGGAGGTGAGTCATGAAACGTTTTATCGGTCGCTTTCCGCGAATCGCACTGGCAGCGTCGGCGCTGGCACTGCTTGGCGGTTGCGTCTACCCCGGTTACTACGCGCGCCCGGGCGTCGTTTACGATGACGGCACGGTCGCGTCGGGTCCGGCGTATTCCGACGGTTATGCGGACTCCGGGTACTATGCTGCCGGCCCCGCGTACTACGGGCCCGCCTACTATGGACCGGGCTACGGTTACTACGATCCGTGGTGGCCGGCGGGCGTCGGTCTGGGTTTCTTTGGCGGCTACTACTACGGTGGCCACTACGGGCACGGTGGCCATGGTGGGTCGTGGCATGGTGGCCACGGGTCGTCGCATGGCGGCGGCTCCCATCGCACGCACTGATCGGTCGCAAGGCCGTTGCTGAAAACGCGCCGCTGATGCGGCGCGTTTCATTTGAGGATGCTGGCCAGGCGCTGATCGAGTACTTCCGGCGGGAAGCCGAGACCGAGCGTGACGCGTTCGAGAAACTGTCGTTCGCCCGGCCGGATGCGATGGTCTGCCGCGGCGAGGCGCACCAGGCTTTCATAGAGCCGGTCGACCTCGACCGAACCGTGCGGAAACGAAATCAGGAAGCGCTGAATTTCCTTCTCGAGATCCATCTGCCGGCGCCGACCGAGTTGAAACGCCTCGGTGGCCAGCTGGCGTGCGCGTGTGCCGAGTTCGAGTTCTTCCATCAGCTCGTTCGTGTAATCGGCTTCCTCGGTCGACACCAGGCCGTCGCACTGCGCCAGCGCACCGAGCATGCCGAACAGGACCTGCAGCATCAGCTCATGCGACGGATCGAGCTTGCCGCCGATGAAGTCGCCGAGCGCGAGCCTGACTTCGCGCATGACGCCACGCAGACCGCCGACTTGAGGCGGCGTGATTTCGCTTCTGACCATGATCCCCTCCGCGCCAACGGTCGCACATGCTGCAGCATTCGCGTGCCGCTGAAAAGACCCACCGGCGCGCGGGGTCGCCGAGATGTCCGATCAACTCCCGCGCGACGTCAAGCAGCGGCCGGCAGACGTCCGGATGTCACTGGTAATCCCAGCGTGCGTACATAGCCGGCGTGATGCCCTTGGTGTGATGCACGAGATCGTCGTAGTCGTTCACGAGCGGCATGAAAGCCTGCGCCTCATTGCGGCTGATGATGCCGTCGTGATCGGTATCGAGCTGTTCAAACGGTGGCTTCGGACCATAGGAGCGGGATTTCGGCTGCCCCGAAGTCAACGTTACCTTCGTGCCATCCGCCGCCGTGTACGTGGTGACCTGCTCCTCCGACTTTTGCGCGAAAGCCGTGGCGCACGCGTAGAGGCTGCAGGCTGCCAGCAGCGTGGCTGTGCGTGACCGGTTGTTCATCGTCAATCTCCTCTGAGAAATGGTTTCATCGGGCCCTGACGCCCGCGCCCGCGACTCGCTATCTGCGACTTGCCTAGCCTAACCGAGTTCCGCCGCGGCGCGTAGTGTGCTGAAATCGACGTTTCGCCTCCAGTCAGGCAATCGCGGCAGCCAAGAACGCAATGCACGAAGTATCGGCAATCACCGCTCAGCAGGCCCGCAACCTGCACCTCGCGGCACAAGGTCTGCTGCGGCCACCGCGTGGCCGCGCAACGCGCCGCCGGCTGCTGGTTGCGATCGAGGCGATGCAACTGCTGCAGATCGATACGATCCATGTCGTGGCACGCAGCCCATACCTGGTGTTGTTTTCGCGCCTGGGGCCGTATCCGCAGCAATGGCTCGACAGCGCGCTCGCGGCGGGCGATATTTTCGAATGTTGGGCGCATGAGGCCTGCTTTGCGCCGATCGCGGACTATGCCCTGCATCGGCACGGCGCGAATCCGCGCGACCATCATTGGGCTTATCGAAGTGCCCTGCGCATGCACCGCGAGCAGCGCGCCGAGTTGGACCGCATGCTCGCCCATGTGCGCGAAAACGGGCCGGTCAAGTCGTCGGATTTCGAACGGGAGCGCAAGGCGCCGGCGGGCTGGTGGGGATGGAAGAACGAAAAGCGCTGGCTCGAGGCGTGGTTCGCACTCGGCGAATTGATGATCCTGCGCCGCGAGAACTTCCAGCGCGTCTACGACCTGACCGAACGCGTGCTCGACAGCATCGGCATGCAGATGCCCGAAGCGCTCGATCCGGCCGAGATCCGGCGCGCGCAGATGCGGCGCGCGGTGCGTGCGCTCGGCATCAGCCAGGCACGCTGGGTGGCCGACTATTTCCGCGGCGGCAAGCGCTTCAGCGACGACGACCTGCAGCCGCTCGTCGACAGCAGCGAACTGGTGCGTGTGGCTGTCAAGGGTTGGCAGGAGTGCGGTTACGTACATCGCGATCATGCCGCTCTGCTCGAACAGGCCCGCAATGGCCGCCTGCGTGCAATGCACACGACACTGCTGTCGCCGTTCGATCCGGTGGTCTGGGATCGCGAGCGCGCCAGCGCGATGTTCGGCTTTGACTACACGATCGAATGCTATACGCCGCAGCCGAAGCGCCGCTACGGTTATTTCGTCCTGCCGATCCTGCGCCGCGGACGTCTGGTCGGGCGGCTCGATGCGAAGGCCCATCGCGAGGACGGCACGTTCGAGGTCAAGAAGCTGTTCCTCGAACCGGGCATCAAGGTCGAAACGGGACTGATCGGCGACGTGGCCACAGCCATCCGTACCTGCGCGGACTGGCACGAGACGCCGCGCGTGCTGCTCGGTGGCAGCGATCCTGCCGCGTTGCTGGCGCCGATGCGCGCCGCGCTCGCACAGGACCGGCTGGCCGGGTTGACGACCCCATCGGCCTGATCCACGCGAAAGCTGCACCGCGTGCGCGTGCCACGGTTTCCGGATTTCCATGCCAGCATATCCGTTCTGTGCAATTGCAGCGCCAGCGAGGCCGTATGGAAAGCAAACCGCCATTCCCGCCGTTCACCGTCGAAACCGCCCGACAGAAAGTGTGCATGGCCGAAGATGCCTGGAACACGCGCGATCCGGAGCGCGTCGCGCTGGCCTACAGTGCCGACACACGCTGGCGCAATCGCGCCGAGTTTCTTTCCGGGCGCGACGAGGTCAAGGCTTTCCTGCGCCGCAAATGGACAAAAGAACTCGACTATCGGCTGATCAAGGAGCTGTGGGCGCACGACGGCGCGCGCATCGCGGTGCGCTTCGCCTATGAATGGCATGACGATTCCGGCAGCTGGTTTCGCGCCTACGGCAACGAGAACTGGGAATTCGACGAAGCCGGCCTGATGGTGCGCCGTCATGCCTCGATCAACGATCTGCCGATCGCTGCGGATCAGCGCAAATACCATTGGCCGCTCGGACCGCGTCCGGACGATCACCCGTCGTTGAGCGAACTGGGTCTCTGATCGGCGGCTGCTGCGGCGGCTTGCGGCTCGCGAAGCCGGCGTGCCGACCTGCGCGCCTGGAGATAACGCACCAGCAGCCCGATGCCGATCCACGCAGCGACGAGCGCCAAGGGCCATGCCAGCACGCGCGGCCATACGAGCCCGACCAGCGCAATGCCGAGCGCGACGGCAAAAAAACCGGGCAGGGCGCTCGTGTCGCCCGGTTCGAGCACACGCCGGTTGCCGAGCGCGCTGCCGACCGAATGGGCGATGCGCAGTGCGCTAGCCGCCGCGCGCCCGGCACTGCCGCCGGAGCGCCGCGTGCGCGCTGGGCCCGCGTCGCGGCGCAGGCGGTTCGAGCGCAGCACGACTTCAGTGGTGTTCTTCAGGTCAGCCAGATACTGGTCTTCCATGCACTTGGCGAATGCGGCGTCCTCGATTGCGACGTCCAGTTCGCAGTTGCCGATCCAGCTGGCAATGTTGAGGTTGCTCGAACCGACACGCGCCCAGCGTCCGTCGGCGACGGCGGTCTTCGCGTGCATCATCGCGCCGTTCCATTCGAATACCCGCACGCCGGCCTCGAGCAACGGCCGGTAACCCGAGCGCGACATCGAGCGCACGACCGGCAGGTCGCTCGCGCCGGGAACCAGCAGGCGCACGTCGACACCGTCGCGCGCCGCCGCAATCAACGCCTGGACGTACGGCGCCAGGCCGACGAAGTAGGCATCGGCGATCCACAGCGAACGCTGTGCTAGCGCGGCGATCAGCTGATCGAGGCGGAACATGCCGGCCGTCTCCGGCTGCGTCGCGATCACGCGCACATCCGTCGTGCCCTGGTTGCCGGGTGGCGCGGCGTTCGCTGTCACCAGTGGCGCGCCGAGCTGCGCCCAGACGTCGGCGAAGGCCTGCTCGAATTCCAGCAGCGCCGGTCCGCGCACGGCCACGGCAGTGTCGCGCCATGGCGCAACGCCGCGCGCCTTGTCGCCCAGCCATTTGGCGCTGATGCAGATGCCGCCGACGAAAGCCACGTCGCGGTCGATCAGCAGCAGCTTGCGATGGTCGCGATTGATCCAGCCGAACGGACTGGCGAAGCGAAACGGATTGTAGCTGCGCACCTCGCCGCCGGCCTCGGACAGTGCACGCCAGAAACCGGGGCCCGACTGGCCGAGGCAGCCGAGCCAGTCGGCTGCAACGCGGACCTGCACGCCGGCGCGCGCGCGCGCGACCAGCGCGGCACGGAATTCCTGGCCGACGGCATCGTCGCGAATGATGTAGTTCTCGAGCAGGATGCTGCTTTTCGCCGCGCCGATGGCCGCGAGCCATGCAGCGTAGTTCGCTTCGGCGTCGATCAGCAGTTCGACGCGGTTGCCGCCGACCAGCGCCGCGCCGCCGGCGCGGCAGAATGCCTGCTCGGCCAGCCGGCGAACTTCCGCGCTGTACGAATAGCGTCGATCGGGCTGGCCGCCGTTGTCCATGAGCGCATTCTACTCGCCGCTGCATCGGTGCGACCGCGCCGATGCAACCGCGCCTGAACGCAGGCCGCGGATCCTCTCGTTCCAGCGGGATAGCGGCATACCGCGACGAGTTTCCGGCTATGCTCGACGGCAGGGACGGGCCGATCGGATGGCGATCGCGGCGGCGACGCGAACGCCGGTATCTTTCGGTGTCTCGCAATCTGCTGGAGGCAGGAATATGGCGATGCAACCGGAAACCAGGAACCTTGCGCTGTTCTGCGATTTTGAAAACGTCGCGCTCGGCGTGCGCGATGCCCGCTACGCGCAGTTCGACATCAACAAGGTGCTCGAGCGCCTGCTGCTCAAGGGCAGCATCGTCGTCAAGAAGGCCTACTGCGACTGGGAGCGCTACAAGGAATTTCGTGCGACGATGCACTATGCCTCGTTCGAATTGATCGAAGTGCCGCATGTGAGCCAGTCCGGCAAGAATTCAGCCGATATCCGCATGGTCGTCGACGCGCTCGACCTGTGCTACACGAAGGCCCACGTCGATACGTTCGTCATCATCAGCGGCGATTCGGATTTCTCGCCGCTGGTCAGCAAGCTGCGCGAGAACAACAAGACCGTCATCGGCGTCGGCGTGAAGAATTCGACCTCGGAACTGCTGATCGCCAATTGCGACGAATTCATCTACTACGACGATCTGGTGCGCGCGCAGAAAGCCCGGCAGGCGCCGAAGAAGCAGGCCGCAGACGGCGCTGCCGTCGTGGCGGGCGGAGCGAAGAAGGGCGAGTCGAAAAAGAGCGAAGCGGCGAAGAAACAGGAAGCGCTGGACCTCGTCCACGAAACCGTCGAGGCGCTGATCGCCGAGCGCGGCGAGGACGAAAAGATCTGGGGCTCGATGGTCAAGCAGGCATTGAAGCGGCGCAAGCCCGGCTTCAATGAAAGCTATTATGGCTTCAAGTCGTTCCGCGCGCTGCTCGAGGAGGCCAGGGCACGCAACCTGCTCGAGCTGGAGGGCGACGAGAAGAGCGCCAACTATCTGGTTCGCGTTGCTGCGGAAAAATGACCCTCGCCGCAAGCGCCGCAGGTGCCGCGCCGGTTCCGGATCAGGCGGTACGGACGCTGGTCGTCGATCCCGGCGCGGCCTTCGGTGCTGCAAAGACAGCGACTTCCCTGCAAATGGTCTCGATCGAAGCCAGTGCAGCCGGTTTGACCAGGTGGTAATCGAAGCCGGCTTCTTCGGAGCGCCGCCGGTCCTCCGGCTGGCCCCAGCCGGTCAGCGCCACGAGCTTGGCGCCCGCCGCAGGCAGGTCGGTTCGCAGCGCGCGCGCAACGTCGTAGCCGCTCATGCCGGGCATGCCGATGTCGAGGAAGATCAAATCCGGGCTGAAGGCGCGTGCCGCGTCGACGGCGTCGAACGGATTGGTGACGCTTTTCGTCGTGTGGCCCAGCAGATCGAGGATCATGGCCAGCGAATCGGCGGCGTCGGTATTGTCGTCGACGATCAACACGCGACAGGTCGTTGTGGACACGCTGGCAGAATGCTCCGTCGAAGGCTCTTCGACAATGATGCGCGAGGCGGGCAGGCGAACGGTGAAGCGGCTGCCCTGGTCGAGACCGGGACTCTCGACGCTCAACTGGCCACCGTGCATTTCGACGATCGTGCGCGACAGCGTCAGGCCGATGCCCAGGCCGCCGCGCGCGCGCTCCAGTGATGTGTCGACCTGGGCGAACAGCTCGAATATCC
>DASXKR010000075.1:0-45206 GCA_036496665.1 Rudaea sp.
CAACGGAATTTTCCAGGTAATCGAAAATTACCGGGCCAACTTTCGGTGATGCCAGGTCTTCTCGAAACCATTTGCTAACATTGTACGGAACGACGCCAAGAATGACGTTGATTCGCTCGTCTGCCTCAATCTTCTCGAACCCCTCACCCAAATAGAATCCGGAACCGTCGAAGCTCGCCTTGCCACTGCGCGCAAGCATAGGCGCGATCGCCATAATCAGCGTCGCCACCTGATGCCAGCACTCCATAATGCTCGAGAATAATTTTCGCTTCAGATCAGGCGTCGCGAAATCCGAATTGCGTAGTGCCCTCGAAGCAGCACGCAGCGCCCTCGCGAGGCGATCATATGAGTACGTCGTGAGTATCCTCTCAATTTCCTGACGATAGGGCTTGGCAGTGTTGTAGTCACGATCAGCGTACTCGTCCTTCAAAGAATCAGGCAAGTTCGAAAGCAACACACCGCTTGCGACGTCCTCGCGCAACTTCTTCAGGTCCGGCGCATTCATCTTCCAACGCGCTGACCCAAAGAGATTCGCGTTTAGAGGTATTCCACATTTGTCGCCGACATCAGAACGTAAGCCCGCCAAATCATTGGCAAGTTGCTCAACTGCGTCATCCCGACGCCGATCAATACCTGTATAGAACTCGACAACCTCAGGAAAACGAATGTATTGGAGTCCACCCATCACGTAGCCACGAAACTTTACGTCGTGATGCATGCGATGCGCCGCAAAATAGTGAACCCAATATGTAAAACGAAACTTTAGTTCCGAACCACTTCGGACTACGATCTGATTCTCGATCAGCACGTCAAGAATCGCGTCGTAATCCACATCAACGAGCATTTTTTTTGTATATGTCTCGCAGCACACGAGATATTCGCGCCTATTGAAGGTCAATCGACTCTCTCTGACCAACAACTCGGCGAAACTGCCCAGCACATATTCGCAATCTTTTAGGTCCGCTTGTACTCCATATGTTGGCGCATTCTCAACATCGAAAATCATTTGAAGCACGCGATGGAGCATTTCCGCCCGATTGACCGGACTTTCCTCAAAGTCCTGTTCCCAAACTTTGAGGAGCATCAGACAATTGAGCATCGTCCTCGGCAGATTCAATGTTTCGAGGTCCGAGACTATTCTGCTTAGCATCATTGCTCGACCCTTCTCGTCGGCATTTGATGCGTATTCGTTGACCACCCTTCGCACGCCTGACTTAGGAATTGACCACAAGAACTTGACGCTGAACTTTCGCCTATATTTCTCAACCTCAGGGCCAATCGCCAGCCCAGAATATTCTATAGTTTCGAGAATAATGAATCTCGAAGACGGGAATTTCTCGACTAAAACTTCGATGATCTTGTCCGCTCGGTTTAAAGATCGTTTCCAGGAATCCAAGACAATGCAGCGCAACGAGTCTAAGGTATTTCCAAATAATTTCAGCAACCCGCCCACCGCTTCCACAGCGTCGTGAGGTTTTACCTCATCCAGATTGACATATGCCCAAGCCCCGCTTCTAGATTTTGACGCCTGAAGGCACATGAATATTCCAAGCGACGTGAGTCCGTACTGCGCTGGCGCTCGAATAAACATTGAGTCCGTGGACGAGATGATGTCGTCCAACGAGATCGCGGGGGAAGACGCGTACTTACCGGCGGCTTCCGACCGGTCTCGCAAGATCGGCATGTGCCAAACCCTACGGTGGCGCGGAAAAGCACGCAACACTTCTTCAAGTTTTTTCTCATAGTAGCGTTCTGCGTAGATTTCGCTTCCAGCTTCCGGAAGATATTCAGTTCGCTCTGACGCGAAATCGATACAACCATCGTTTGAGTTCGCCATTACCGATCCCGAAACAAAGGTTCCGCGCGCGCCCCATTGACGATACTTGACGCGCGTGAGCCCGCGTACCTCACAGAATGACGCGATGCCGTAACCCATAGGGGCACGCTTATCGGTAAGCAGGGCCGGCGCGAACAGCGACACTACACTTCCACCGAATTCAACGCGGTGATGCAGATTTTGTTCATGTAGATGTCCTGTTAGCACGAGCGAGAATTTGCGCCAAAGCACTTCGAGTTCTTGTTGCACCCAAGGCGCATACCAATCAACGGGATGATGCATGACAAGAATCTTCTGGCTGCTCTTAGATTCGCGAAGCCAACTTGCGATTGATCGGGTGGACAGACAAAGACGGCCTTTGTCTAAAAGTACTGCTTCGCCTTTTTTGACTCCACCGGACGAGAAGAACGCTGAATTGGCGCAGTAAATGCCAATTCCCTCTTCGAGATCATGTCCCTTCCCAGCTAACGCATTATCGGCTATACCGAACTTCGCAAATCTAGCTTGGAAGGCCAGATATGGCCTGAACTTATCGATAAAGGGCGCGGCTGGCTTTTGCACGTAGTCATTGAAGTTGATCTCGTCCAAGTCTTGCGAAACCACGCCTTCATGGTCGGTGAGTTGTTGCCGCACAATCTTTGCGGAAACATCATGGTTACCTGGCACACATATGCGCTGGGCTTGCGGTACGCCCAAGCGATTCAGCCCCGCGTCGAACAGCTCATGCAGCCCTTCGAAGTCGTCAACAGATTCTCCCTGTTTGGCAAGGTCACCTGACAGCACAACGTAAGTTCTATTTCCGGAATTGGGTACAATCTGGGCTTCAAGGTCTTTCAAAAATGCCTCGAGTATCTGACTGAACTCGGCTCGTTCCTTCTTGAAGTGAATATCCGAGAGATGAATGATGTTGATAGGCATCGAACGATTCTCTATATAGCAAGGCGAAAGGGCTGACGGAGTTGTCCGTTGCAAACAGGTAATTCCTCGGTCCCCTTGATGATAGCGAAGACAACGACTGCCGCCGCGAAGGTGACCGCGAACGTGTCGAGATGATCGAGCACAATGTCGAGCGGCGCGCGCTCTGATTTGCGCAGCATGTCCCACTCGCCGGATGGCCGCGTATAGCCGAGGTTGATGCGATAGCCTATTACGCGCTGGGGCACCTTGGCTACGGCTGTTGCGCGAATCACGCCGGGCTCCAGCGTCACGCGGAGGAACTGCGGTTCCAACGTCACTTGTGCGCTGGCTGTCGCGAGCACACCAAACACGGCATCAGCGCCGCTGAATTGAACCCGTTGTGCAGCCATAGTCGTCTGCGCCCCTGCAGCCGTTGCAGCCAGCAGCGCAGCGAGCATCAATGCTCGTGTCATCCACTCCATTTCGCACTCCCCTGCTCCTTGTGCGTACCCCTGTTGCCTGGCGTCGTGCCTGGGCAGCACCGGACGAGCGACTCCGGCCGATCATACGCCGCTCGCAAGAGGCTTCAAGATCGGCAAATGTAAAAAACTTGGCGGCACCGCGGGCGCAGTCGCACCCCCTGAGACCCTCTCCTGTTCCAATACCTCTCGTGCCGCAAGGCACCCGCCCGCGACCATGGGGGTCGCAGCGGATCATTGAACCGAAGAGGGAATCTTATGACGCAGAACCTCGTTACGCTGAACCTCACCGATGCGCAGCTCACCGCCGTGGACGCGGCCCTGACCGAACTGGAAACGCAGCTTGCCGGCTTGATTGCGCTGTCGGCGCCTGCCAGGCGGACGGTGCGCGGGATGGGCCCGAAGTCGGAGGCGTTCTGCCGGCAGACATTGCGGGTGCTGGAGCAGAATCCGCAGATCGTGCCGCCGAATGTGTCGCTGGCGGATGCGATGGCCGATCTGACCGCACAGGAGCAGTTGCGCCCGCGCATGATCCGGCTGTCGCGGCTCAGCGAACGTGCGTCGGATACCGACGTGGCGCTCGGCAGCGATGTGATGACGGTGGCGTTGCAGGGTTACAGCCTGTTGAAGATTTCCGGCCGTGCCCAAGGCCTCGACCTGCTGCGGCAGGAGTTGGGCGCGCGATTCTCGAAGGCTTCGCGCCGGGCGGCGCAGCCGGCGCCTGCTCCGTTGCCCGAGGCCAAGGCGGCATAGCGCGTAGGTTCTGCTCCCTACCCTCTCAAAGCCGCAGCGATGCGGCTTTTTTTATGGCCAGAGAAGGTCGGTATGCCGGGATTGCAGAACCAAGCTCCGGCGTTACAGCGGGCGTCTGCTCGCTTGGCGCGGAAAGCTGCTGCGTTACAGGAAAATGCTGCGACCGTGACCATCGGCTTGTACGTCGGCGCAGGAATTTCCTGCGTCAACGACGAAATTTCCCTCATCGACGTAGGTCCACCTCTGCATCGTTGCAACTTGTTCCTGCATCCGTGCAGTCGTCCGGTTCATCCGATGTAGCTTTTTCCTGCAACGATCCAGGTTTCGCGCTTGGCGATGGCGCTTTTTCCTGCGTATGTTGAGCTTGCGGGCGATCCTCTGGAGCAAACGCATGGAGCGTCCGTTGCCCCAAGTCGTGCCCCAGCGTCTTCCTTGACACATACTGATGCCACCGATCGAATCCTCTGTCGGACGCCGACGTGCCTGCGTGTCGGTGCGGGCAGAAGCAGGCATGAATCGTGTCCGCTTCCGACCGAGGCTGTGTGAAAACGTCGAGCTGTATGAAGCGATGGGCCGCGTACGTCGATTTAATACGCATGCGACGAATCGAATGCGTCCAAATCGGCGCAGGTGGCCCACTTTTGATCAAAGTTTATACAAGCAAAATTCGTTGCCGAGTTTTCACACAGCCTCGGCCGACAAGCGCCTCACGAAAAATTTGCGGCGATCGGAGACGCGTCTCGCCGGCCTCTGGCGATCGGCACCTTGGGGTAACCAATTCGATCAAGCGAACCGCTGCGACGGTCAGTGGCGTCATGATCCAGTACGCGGCAGCGGCCGCTTAGGCTGCCCAGCACCATGTTCACCATTGCGCCTCGCAGGCCGCATACTGTGGACCGACTCTATCCGCAGAGGATCCAGTAATGAATCCAAACAAAGCACTTTGGGAAAAAGGCGACTTCACCCGCATAGCGCAAAGTATGAGAACGAGTGGCGAATCGCTCATCAATCATCTCGGAATCACCCAAGGCATGAAGGTGTTGGATCTGGGATGCGGCGATGGCACGACCGCCCTCCCGCAGGCCAGGCTTGGCGCCGACGTGCTGGGTGTGGATATCGCCAGCAATCTGGTCGAGGCCGGAAACCGACGTGCGAAGGAAGAGGGCTTGAGCAATTGCAGGTTTCAGGAAGGCGATGCATCGAACCTTCACGAACTCAAGGACGACACCTTTGACCTGGTCGTGAGCATCTTCGGCGCCATGTTTGCGCCCAAGCCTTTCGACGTGGCAAGAGAGATGGTTCGAGTGACCAAGCCAGGCGGGAGGATCGTCATGGGAAACTGGATTCCAAATGATCCGACACTGGTCGCCCAGATTCTGAAAATAAGCGGCGCTTACTCTCTGCCGCCGCCGGAGGGCTTCATCAGCCCAATGACTTGGGGCATCGAGAGCAATGTGATCGAACGATTCTCAGCGGCTGGCATGCCGAAGGCAAATATTTCATTCGAAAAGGATACCTACACCTTCGAATTCCCCGAAAGGCCGTCCAATCTCGTCGACGCATTCAGGAGATTTTACGGACCCACGATGAATGCCTTTGAGGTCGCTGAAAAGAACGGTAGGGCAAGCGATCTGCAAACGGAGCTGGAGGATTTGTTCACCCGCCAGAATGAAAGTGCCAACAAGGACGCGACGTCAATTCCGGCGACTTATTTGCGCGTTACAGTTGCTGTCATATGATGATAGCTGCGTTGCACAAGGACGATTCACGTTCCGGCGATCACCCGCCGCAAGTCTGACCACAGGCATCGACCCAAACACGTTACTCACAAGCGTCGGCTTTGCGGCAGCGATTTCTCGATGGGTGGGCCGCGGGGCCGTTAGCTGCCTCACGAAAAATTCGCGGAAGTAAGAGGCCGGTCACGGACCCGAAGGCGGGTCCACCAGCGTCAGCTATAGAGCAGCGAATATTTTCGGGCGGCGCGGTCCGCGGGGCCTAGTGATTCGCCTCTCCGCTCGCCGCGCCTTCCGCCTGCGGCAGCGTCACCTTGAACTCGATTTTCGCCAACTGCTCCGGCGCCTTGCCGATCTTGCGCAGGAACGACAGCCAGCGCGGGTCGGCGTGGATCTTGTCGAACAGGTTCTCCGTCACGATATCGCCGAGGCCAGGGTCGCCGTACTCGACCGCCTTGTCGAGCCATTCGAACGCCTTGTCCGACTCGCCGCGATAGGCGTAGACGTAGGCGATGTTGTAGGGCGAGTCCTTCTCCCACTTCGCGATCAGCGCGGCCAGCGCAGCGTCCGAGTCGGCCTTGCGCCCCAGCGCGTGGTACGCCATCGGCAGGCCGATCATCTTCCAGTTCTCGCTCGTCTCCTGCTCGATCTCCGCTAGCGCGCCCTGCGCATCGCCCTTCTGCAGCAGCGCGGTGCCGAGGTTGGCGTGCGCGCCGCCGTTGCCCGGACTCAGGCTCAGCACGGTGCGGTACGACGCAATCGCCGCGTCGAGCCGGCCGGCCGTGCGTTGGAAGAGGCCCAGGTTGAAGAGCGCGTTCACGTTCACCGGATCGCGGCGCACGACGGCCTCCTCGAGCGCCAGCGCCTCGTCCAGGCGGCCGAGATCGGCAAGCAGCGTGGCGCTGTTGCGCAGCACTTCCAGATCCGCCGGATCGAGCGCCAGCGCGCGCTTGAGGTGCTGCGCCCCGCCGGCGAGGTCGTTGTCGCCAAACGCCGCGATCCAGGCGAGGGTGGAGTGGGCCTGCGCGTAATCCGGATCGATCGCGAGCGCCTTCATACCCGCCTCACGGGCTTGGGCGAACCCCTCCTTATCGGACAGCAGGCCTTGGCTCGTCTCATTGATGAAGTTGCGAGCCAGACCGCCCCACGCCGGGGCGAAACGCGGATCGATCGCCAGCACCTTGTGCAACAGCGCATCCGACTGCTGGAACGACTCGGCGGTGCCCTGCCGTCCGAGCTGCACGGCTTGCAGGTAGAGTGCATACGCCTCGGGGTCGGTCGTGCGCACCTTCAGCGCCGCGCCGAGCAGCGTGAGCTTGAGCTGCTTGACCACGTCCGCGGCAATCTCGTCCTGGATCGCGAAGATGTCGTCGAGCTTGCGGTCGTAGGTCTGCGACCACAGGTGCGTGTCGGTGCCGGCCTTGATCAACTGCGCCGTGATCCGTACCGAGTTGCCGGCCTTGCGCACGGAGCCTTCGAGCACATTGGCCACGTGCAGCGTGCGCGCGATCTCCGGAATCGCGACTTCTTTGCCCTTGAACGAGAACGACGACGTGCGTGCCGTGACCTGCAGCTGCGGAATCTTCGCCAGCAGGTTCAGCAGTTCTTCCGAGATGCCGTCGGAGAAATATTCGTTCGACTTCTCGTCGCTCATGTTCACGAACGGCAGCACCGCGATCGAGTGTTCCGCAATCGGAAACGCGGCTTCTTCATTGACTCCGTGATGCAGCACGAAGCGATCGGTCACCAGCAACACGATCGCAACCGCCATGATCGCGATGATCGCAAAATCGAGTTTGCGCCCGGTGTGGTGCGTGATCGACTCGTGCGGCTCGATCTCGCTCTCGCGCTTCAACCCTTCCGGCGTGAACTCGTAGAACCAGGCGAACGCAATCCAGAATGGAAAGCCGATGACCGCGGCGACCAGGAACCAGCGTGTCGTCCAATCGGGCAAGCCGATCGCCGGACCTAGTTGGGAAATGCCTTGCGCGAGCGCCCACGTCGCGGCAAGAAAGAACGCTCCAGCGCGGAACACATTGCGCCGCCGCAGTTCGGCGAAAAGGCTGCGCTTCATGCTCGGACGCATCCCCCTGTGCCGGAGGCGATCCGGTCAAGGCCGAGTGTCCGAAATTACGTCACAGTGCGCAAGCGCTGCTTGCGCTGCCGCAACATGAGCGTCCGGTTTCCGGAAGTCAGTTGCAGGCATCGGGTGTCCGGAACGGACCGGAAGCCGACCTGATCAACGAGTCTGCATCATTTACGGTTGCGGCGGAAAAGCAGACCTCGAATTTCCTGGTCGTCGTTGCCTGCGTCGTTCCAAATGCGTAGTGGTCCGGTTTGGAATCCCATACCGTTCGCGCTGAGGGCGAACGGATTTTTCAACTGCGCCACTACCATCCGATGCGGCAAATTGTCTTTGCCGCGAAAACCTGTCAGATTCGCGGACATTCTTGATGGCGTTGTTGCGTACTGCTGCTCAGGAGGCTGAATGCACGCAAGATCAAACAGGGTCTATCCGCGTTGTCGCGGCCGTGACGCAGCGCCGCGGCGCGCGATGAAGTGCGCGCTCGCCGCATTCGGCATTGCCTGCAGCGTGAGTGCCGGGGCACAGCTCGTCACGGTAACCGATTCAGGGCCGTCGACGGATACGACGTGCACGCTGGCGCAGGCCATTGGTACAGCCAACGCGGCGAACGGCGTAACCGCTGCTGCCGATGGTTCGATTGCTCCGGTTGGAAACTGCACCGGCGCTTCGCTCGGAATGAACTTGATTCTTTTCAACTCGGCCCTGCAAACGATCACGCTGACCGGCGCCGACAATCACTGGTATGGTCCCAACGCATTGCCGCCGATCGCCAGCACAATCCAGATCATCGGTGCAGCGGGACAGGGCGTGACGTTGATCGCGTCGCACGCTGGCGATCCGACGCCGTCCACCGGCAACGCGTTCCGTTTCTTCTATGTATCGGGCGGCTTCGAACTGCCGGCGGGATCCTTGTTGCTGGTCAACGTGGTCTTGCAGGGCGGGTCGGCCAAGGGCGGCGATTCTTCCCTGGGCGGTGGCGGCGCCGGCATGGGCGGTGCCATCTTCAATCAGGGATCGTTGCAGCTGACCAATGTCTCGCTGCTCGACAACAGCGCACGCGGCGGCAGCATCGACGCGTCCGGCAATCAGGGCGGAGGCGGCATTGGCCAGGATGGGCTGGCGTTGAACGGCGGTGCCGTCGGCGGATCGCTGGGCAACGTCGGTTACGGCGGCAATGGTTCGGAGGGCGCAGCAACCCCGCTGTACGGTGGCGGCGGCGGCGGCGGTTTTGTCAGCGGCAGCGACTCCGGATCTAATCCTTTTGGTGCCGCAGGCGGTGGCAAGGGTGGTCTGGGCGGGGCTGGAGGAGCATACGGAAGCCCGGGCGGGCCAGGCGGCGACGGCGGCGGCGGTGGCGAGGGAAATGGCGCGCCGTCCGGAGCGTCCGGCGGCTCGTTCGGCAATGGCGGCGCCGGTACAGGTTTCCCCGGTGGCGGTGGCGGCGGCGGTGTCGGCGGGGGTGGCGGCGCGGGATTTGCCGGCGGCGGCGGTGGCTTCGGCGGCGGCGGCGGTTACAGCAACAACACCGACAGGGGCGGCACGGGCGGTTTCGGCGGTGGCGCCGGAAGCAGCTTCACGCATACCGGCGCCTCGCCCGCCAGCTTCGGCGGCGGCTACGACGCGACCGGACACGCAACCGGCGGCGCCGGCATGGGCGGCGCGATCTTCAATCACGCCGGCACGGTCGCGCTGATCAGCGTCACCGCGACCGGCAACAGCGCGACCGGCGGCATCAGTGGCGCGGGTTCGCCCGGCAGCGGACTCGGTGCGGTCCTGTTCAATCTGAATGGCCACGCGACGATCGATTTCTCGACCATCGCCGGCAACACGCTAGTCGGCAACAACACATTGAGCGATGCGAGCGGTCCGGCAGACAGCTCGGTCTATTCGCTCGCCTACGGCTACGATGTCTCCAGCGGCGGCGCTTCCATCGCAGCGCTGACCATCAACAACAGCATCGTCCACGGCACGCAAGGCGCAACGAACGCCGATGTAGTCGCCAATTTGGTCGCCGGCAACACAGCCGCTATCAATACATCGAGCCTTGCTTATGTGGGGAAAAACCTGGTCCAGCATTCGTATACCGTCAGCGGCGTGACGCAAAGTGGCGGTTCGCCGAGTACCGTCGATCCGCTGCTCGGCGCATTGAGCCGTTACTTGCCGACCGTATCGCTGCCGGTATTGCCGATCGGCGCCAACAGCCCGGCGACAGACGCAACGACGAACTGCTCGCTCATCTCCCCCGCACCGTACCAATACGACGAACGTGGCACCGCGCGGCCGCAGGGTGCGCAGTGCGATATCGGCGCCTACGAATTCGACAACGACTATATTTTCGCCAGTGGAGTCGACAAGGTGCTTTGACGCTTTCCGGCCCGCAGGTGACGAGCGGCGATCACGCGCGCCACTCGATCAGTTGAATCCGTTGGACAAGATGCAGTCGTCGACGAACGTGCGGCGCAAAATCAAGCCGTCATTCCCGCGCAAGATGTAGTCGTCGACGAACGTGCGGCACAAAATCAAGCCGCGTTTACTGTCCCGCAGCCGCGGCACTGCGATCGGCCAGGATGCTCTGCCAGTTGATGATCGCATTCCAGACCATGCGATGATCGCCGCGGTTGAGGTCGCGATACAGCGGGTTGAAATTGAACGCGACGACATGACCGCGACCGACCGGCGTGTCGAGTATCGCCGGGCGACCGATCAGGTTGGACTCGCCCCATGCCTGGCCGCTGACGACGAACGGGACGCCTTCGGGGCCGCCCCATTGCAGCACGACGCTGCGCGGATCCGACGGACCATCCAGACAGCTCGTGCAGTAGGCCATGCGCAACCAGCGCCGCGGCGTCGAATACAACGCGAAGTTGCCGCGGAATACCTGGCTGGTCTTCGGATAACCGTAAGCGATCGGATGATCCGGCCGCGCGAAGGTCACGCGCACTTCGGAGCCCGGCGTTCGCGTCACCGATTCGCGCGATGCCGCCGCAGCATCGGCGCCACCGCCACCGGAACTGCGCGGCACGCCGCCGGAATCGCGGCGCACGCCGCGCACGATGCCGCCTTCGAGCGGCAGCATGCTGCCGTTGCCCAGGGTCACCATCAGGCCACCCTGTTCGATGAATTGCTGCAGATGATCAAGGCCGGGCCAGCCGATGCCGCCGGTGATGTCGTCGGACTCGGCCGGTGTGCCGAAGCTCGGCGTCTTCGCCGTCTTCTTGAATGGCATCGGCCCCCACACTTTCGGTATGCCCTGGATCTGTTCGGCCAGTTCCAGGTCGACGTGACCGTACAGCAGCACGTCGATTTTCCCGTGCAGGTTGCCTGCGCGTATGTCTTCATCGCGGATGTAGGTGTACGGAATCTTGCGCTGGTCGAGCGAATAGCGCACCCAGCCGATCGAATCGGTATCGGCCCAGGGCACCCAGATGCCGAGCCGCGGCGCGTCCGCGGTGTGCTGCTTCACGTCCGGAATCTTCGCCGTGCTGGCGAACTGGATTGCCAAACGGCCCGCGACGTCGTGCAGCGCTTCGGCCACCCCGGCTTGCGCAGGCAGTATCCACGAGCCGACCGGATACATGACGCCGCCGAGTTCGAACGATTGCTCGGCGATATGCAACTTGAATCGTGCGAGCCGATAGCGCGCTTCGAGCAGCCCTTCCTGTCCGGAATCCTGCAGCACGAAAACGGGGCCGGAGCCTGTGACTTCACCGTGCGGCGTCGGCGCACCGGTGAGCAACGACATCGGCGCATTGCGGATGGAAGCATCGCCTGTCGGTGTCGCCTGCAGATGAAAATAGGCGGGGAACTCCCACGACAGGTCATCGTAGGGTTCGCCGCCATCTTTCGGATAATTCTGCGGCGTCAGGAGATCGACTGCGTAATTGCGATACGGCTGATCGAGTCGGACGATATAGGTCCCTGCCGGGAACGATCCTTCGGCAACGGTCACCGGCGCATTGCTGCGGCTGACTTCGATGTGCTGCGCCTGCAGCATCGCGACCATCTGCGCGACGCGCATCGGGTCGCCCTGGTCCGTGGGAATCAGGAATGCATACGGCGCCTCCTCGACGCCCTTGCGCCAACTGTGCAGGCTCTTGGTGTAGAAGTTGCGCAGCAGCATCTTCGCGTTGGCCGCCGCGTAGTCGAGTGCGGCGAGCGCGCCGGTTTCGTTGTAGTTGACATTGTCGCGCGCAGACCACGAGAACTTCCCGGTCGGCGGCGGATCGACGCGATACCACTCGCGTGAGGTCGCGTCCGCGGACAGCGACTGCACGAGCGTCTCGGCCGTGCTGTTGCCGAAGGTCTCGTAACCGCGGCCGATCGCGTTGTGATTCATCGCGACCGAGTCTGCGTACATGTGGCCGAATCCGTCGCCGAAATTCCAGGTGCTGACGCCGGGCATGCCCAAGCCCGTCATCGTCTCGACTTCGTGGAAGCTCAACGCCAGGAATTCGGTAAACGTGATCGGATCGATGTTCGGGTTGTACGGACCGGTTCCGTTCCAGGTCATCAGCAGTGGAACGCTTTCGTGCAGGTCATGGACGATGACCGGGTGCCATTCGAAAAACATCCGGCTCGCGGCTTTGGTCGCCTCGTGGGTCAATTGATGCGCATCGCGATTGATGTCGACGAACGCGTACTTCGACCAGTACGGCGGCGACTGGCGCGGCAGCGTGTCGCGGTTCGTCTTGCCCTTGAGATAGCGGTAGAACCACTCGACTTGCTTGTCCCGGCCATCCGGATTGGCGACCGGATTGATCAACACCACGGTGTTCTGACGAATGCGGCGAATCATCGGCTGCTCGGAAACGGCGAGCCGATAGGCAAGTTCGAGCACCGATTCGGTCGAACCGGTTTCGTCGGAATGCAGCGCGGCATTGAAATAGTAGAACGGCCGCGAGCCGGCGATCAGGCGCTCGGCCGCCGCGGCATCGATCGTGCGCGGGTCGGCCAGCGATGCCATCGCGGCCTTGAGCGGGCCCAGGTTCTTGATGCCGTCCTCGTCGGCGATCGCCACGAGGAGGATGTCGCGGCCCTCCTCCGAGCGCCCGATCGTGAACACCTTTACCCGCGGCGATGCCGCCGCCAACGCGCGCGCATAGGCGTAGGCCTGCGCCGAGTTGACCAGTTCGCCGGGCGCACCGGCGATACGGCCATAAAACGCCAGCGGCGATGGCACTGTGGCAGATGCGGGGAGGTACGAAACCCAGGGTGACGAAAAGCGCGCCTCGGTCGTCGCCTTTGCAATCGCCTCTACCGAGCCCGGTTCAGCGGTGTCGGGAGCAATGCTCTGCGCGCCTGCCGCAATTGACGCGCCGAGGATGATGCAGATCCCCATCATCGTTCTGGTCAGCATGAATCTCCGCCCCTCGTCTTGAAATGGCCTGGCAAATTTGCATTGATGCTGTTGTTTGCGGAGCGAGTCTACAGCAGCTGCCCGCAGCGCATTTCAACCAGTGGCGCGCAGGGCGGGCGGCGCGGCGCGACGCCAGGATCGAGCGCATCGCCTGCGCCATCGCGTCGGAATCGTGTCTTCGCTGATCGCCGGCGCGGCGATGATGCGTTCGGCATAGCCCCATCCAGATCGACAGTGGCCACGGGGCCCCACCGCGTTGCCACCGCGTTCGACCCGCAGCGAGCGGTCCGAAAGATCGACCACACCGGGCCGCGGCCCGCGCTGCCGGCTGCGTGCGACAGCACGACCGTCCAGGCTGCCAGTGCAACCGCCAGAACCGCATATCGTGTCCGCGCCGTCAGCATTTGCCGCGCCTTCCATTGCCGTCGTATCACGCATGGAGCGACGCGCCGCCAATGTGCGCCTGCAGCGCGCCGCTTGAACGCTCAGTTGAACCCGTTGCCGAAGATGTAGTCGTCAGTGAACGTGAAACACTTGCCGGGCTCAGAAGTGTTGCCCGCCGCATCCGTCGCCGTCGCAAACAAGTAGCCGTTTTTTGGAATGCTTGCAGGAGCCGTGATCCGCAGACCGGGCCATGTTATGAAGAAAGAGTCGTTGGGAATATTGACAAAGAAGAAACCGACGTAGCGCTTCATCTCGCCACGCGGCGACTCCGGACCGGAGCCGGTGCATGTGTCGGTCCAGAACACGTCGATCCGGTAGTTCTGGGTGGGGCCGGAGGCCTGCGGCAATACGTACCCGTCCAAGGCGATGGTCTTGGCTTCGATGCGTGTCGCCTGGGTCAGCGTCGGATAGTTCTCCAGATTGTTCGGACCGACATCGACATCACCGCTGTCATTGGGCGTCGGCCCCAGCCCGAACACATCAGTGCTCGCGCCAAGATCCACCGCGAGAAACCCGGAGTTGTCGTGAATCACGTTGTTGCCGTCGATGCGATTGGCAACGCCGGCCGTGCTTTCGACCCAGATGCCGGGGCCGGAGTTGTTCACGATGAGGTTGCCGCCGCCGCTCTGGGTCAGGAAGGTCGACGTACCAATCACGTTGCCGTGCGCGCCATTGACGATGCCGATGCCGGCACTCCCGCCGCCGGCCGCAACCAGACTCGGCGACTGGCCGATGATGTTCTGCGCGAGTGTGTTGCCGGTGGTATTCGAGCCGCTCAGCAGAATTCCCTCGTTTTTCGCGCCGCCGGCGTAATTGTTGCGTATGGTGTTGCCGCCCGATCCGGACAGGTAAATGTTGGAGAACGGGTTGGCACCAGCCCATGGCGTGCCGTCGAAGTTGTAGCCCAGATAGTTGCCCTCCACGGTATTGGCGCGAGCGGTTCCGTTGGCTTCGAAATAGATGCCATAGCTGCCCTGATCGAACACGTTGCGGTCGCCTACTGCCAGTGAGCCGATCAGCGAATTATTTGCAGTACCTTGCACCAGCACACCCGAGTCGTTCGCCGCCGAGCCGGGTATTGCTGAGAACCCGTTGCCGACGACGATGCTGCCGTTTCCCGTTGCAAGCAGCACGGCCGCCGTCGAAAATCCTTCGAACTCCATTCCCTTGGCGGTCAGCCGACCCGCGCCACTGACTTTCAGCGCATGGTCGACGCTGCCGGAGGCGCGCAGGATCACGCATAGCTGCCCGTCGTAGGTGCCGTATTGCGTATTGACCTTCGAGCCGGGTTCGCTGAAACCGTTGATCGTCACGTCCGAGGTGATGTCCGGCAGCGGCGAGGAAAGGGTAATGACCTGCGGACAGCTCGCCGCATTGCCCAGATTGAAGCTGATCGTGGTCGCGTTGACATTCGAATTCGCGGTCAGGATCGCCTCGCGCAGCGTCGCGGTGAACGTATCGTCGGTCTTCGAGGTGACTACCTGTCCGACCTGATCGTTGACGATCGACTCGTAGGCGCCCAGGTCGATGAGGCTACCAACCACACGCGTGCCGCCGTCCAGATCCTGGCCGCCGTAGCCGCCCGGCACGATATTCTCCGGCGCGCCGGCGTTGATCGCCGGCGAGGCGTTCAACAACAGGAAGTCATCGTCCAGTGGATTCTCGAATTTGGGATCGGCGTTGAAATTCCCGATCGAAAAGTAAAGACCGGCCGAGGTTGCCGGATTGAAGTCCGAGAAGGCCAGCAGGACCTCGCTGCTCGGGTCGCTTTGGCGGGTATCCAGATCGCCGGACGTGTTGTTGTAAAAGATATTGTTGTAGGCGAGCAGCGAGCCGGAGCACTGGAAGCACGACAGGTTCATCCCTCGCGCACCGTTGTATGCAACGGTCACATTGGTGATCACGGCGATGAAATTGTCGTTTTGGAAGCCAAACACCTGCAGCGCCGACGCCGTGTCGCCGCCGTGCACGTTGTGGAACAGGCTGCTCTCGACGCGCACATTCGAGCCGCCTATCACGACAAATCCGCCGGAGTTGTCGTACTGCGTAACTTCCCCGAACAGATCCGTGCCGATCACATAGCGCACGGTGACGCTGTCGGTGGCGGCACTCGACTGGGTGGCCACCACGACCGCCTGGGCGAGGCTCTTGAACATGATGCCCTCGACCAGCACGCTGCCTTGACCGAGCAGCTGGAACTGCGAGTTCGTCGTCACTTGCTGACCGTCGATTACCGTGTTGCTGGCCACGAGTGACCGGCCTGCACATCCCGCTGTGTAACCACCGAGAAGTTGCAGCGGTGCGGTGCCGCCGTAGTACTCCTGGGTCCAGTAGTCGTTGTTCGGATACAGGTACGTACCCTGCACGAGCTTGATGATGGTGGGGGTCGCACCACCCGCTGTCTGCCATGCATTCATGGCGCTGCGCAAGCCCGCCGTAGTCGACACACACGTGGTAGTTGCGGACGCCGCCTGCGCGCCGATCAGGGCGATCGCCGCGACGACGCCGGTAAACACTGCCCGGATATTCATTCCCCCTCCTGTTGCCTATTCCTTGAGAAACGAAGCAGGGAACCAAAAGCGAACAGCCGCGGCGCAGCGGCACGCGGGCCGTGCCTTGCATCCATCTTGGAAGGAAGCTCGCCCTACGCCGAAGACGCCAGGAACGCGTGACGACCGCAACGAGCCGTGCTGGAGCCGGCTAATTTGCAGCGGCCGCGTCGCCCATCGCGGGCGTTGCGAGCATCGAAGTTGCGTCGCGGGCGATCGCGTCTGAAACGGGCGACAAGAGAACACCGACGCACACGCGCCAACGAAGGCGCGAGCTCGTGCGAATCGTCAGTCGGACCGCCACCAGCATATCGACTCGCCGGGCTTGTGCTGGGGACGGCTAACGCCATCCACCCTCGCCGATAAACGCGCCCCAGAAGTAGGGATGTGTCGACAGGTGAGCGGCGCGGCGCTGCGCAATGGTTTCACGCATCGCGCGCGCCATGGCGTCGGGAACGTCGAGATGATCGGCGAAGCGCGCCCGGTACAGCGACTGCATCAAATCGGCGGTCGCGACGTCGTCAGCTTCCCACAAGCTCATGACGACCGTGCGCGCGCCGGCCAGGCGCAGTGCCCGACGCATGCCGAACACGCCCTCGGCGTGGCCGATGGGACCGAGGCCGGAATCGCAGGCCGACAGTACGACCCAGTCGGCATGCGACAGATCGGCCGCGCTGATCGCACCGGCGCTGAGCACTCCGACCGGTGCATGTCCGGTGCCGACATCGGCCCCGGCGAACGCCAGTCCCGACAACGGCTGCACGGCGGACGCCGTCTGGCTTGCAGCACGATCGAGCGTCATGCCACGCGCGTCCCCGGCGCCACAAGTTTCGTCGAAGCTGAAGCCGTGAGTTGCCAGATGGACGATTCCTGCTCCGTCGAGCGCGGCGAGTACGCGCTCCCTGGTCGCCTGCGCGCCGTCCAGTACGACAATGTCTCCGGCTTTGCCGAGCGCATCGCGCAATGTCACCCGGAGTTCATCCAGTTCGCGCGCGGCTCCCGGGATCGGCGCAAAACCGTGCTCTGCCACGCGCGCACACATTTGCCTGCTCATGTCGTTCGCGGTTTTGCCTGCCTTGTCGTTGTCCGGAATCCCAAACTGCGGCGCGCCCGCAAGCAATGCCTTGACGGCTCCCGGCGGCGGCGCAGAAATCATCAGTTCACTCTCGTGCGACAGCGTGTGCACGCGCATGCCGGATTCGATCCAGTAGCCCTTGCCATCGGGTTCGGGAAGCGCGGCGAAACTGACACGGAACAATTCCCCGGCAGGAACGACGAAAAGCGACGGGTTTGCGTCCAGCCCCTTGATGGCGCCGAGAAGATCGCGGCGCAGATCATTTCCGCGCTGGCGCAGCCGTTCGGGATCCGAATGTGGATTACGCAACAATCCGTACCAGGCATGAGTCTGTGCCGCGACAGCGTCGATTCGACCAATCCGCAACAACGCCGGTTTCCCGCCGCCATGCAGGACAAACGCGTACAGGTCTTCAGCCGGTTGCGCCGCGCCGGCATTGACAACGCGCGCCGGCTCGCTGCCGACACCTTCGGTGAAGGCGATCAGCACGCCGTCCTTTGGCAGCGCGCGGGCAAGTTCATCGACCGAAGTCGCGGCGGCCGCGAGATCGTCCTGTCGATAACCGAGCTTCGCCCACAACTCGCGCTCGGATGCTTCCGCCGCGTTCTGCATCTCGCCCATCTTGGCGGCGCTGGTGCGGCTGCTCATCCAGGCATCGCCGAGCGCAGAGTTGGCGGTACGCCAATCGCGGTAGAGCTGCGCGAGCCGCGGATCGGCACTCGCCCGCGCGATGGCCAGCCGGCGGGCCTCGGCGCGCGCTATCAGGCCGCGCTCGATCATGACCAGGCGCCATGCTGTCGCAATCTCGTCCGCATTGCCATGTGCTGCCGCAATCGTGACGGCGAGCGGCGCCGCCGGCATGAGCAGATTGTCAAACGCAACGCTTTGCTGCTCGGAAAACCCCGTCGCCAGCGAGCCGATCAGGCTCTGCTGCCGCGTGGCTGTCTGTACGGCAAGGCGAAACGCCTCGTCGTCATCGCCCTGCCCCCATTTGGACAGCGCAAGTCCGAAGTTCAACAGATTGAGCTGCGAATGGTTCGGCGCCGAATTCCTGCCGCGCAACGCTATCGCGCGCGTGAAATACCGTTCCGCGTCACCGAAGCGTCTGAGCGCAAGCGCCGACGAACCGAGCCCTTCGAGCGCGAAGCTCAATCCCGGACTGTCCTTGCCTTCGGCCTGCTCGCGCAGCGGCAGCGCCTTGTCGAAATCCCCGATCGCCGCCTCGAAACGATGCAGGCGAAACTCGGTGTTGCCGATGTTCGTCAGGATGATGGCGCGCGTTCGATTGTCTGCGACAAGATCCAGGGCAATGCGATAGTGATCGAGCGCGGCATCTTCATCGCCCATCTCCTGCAGGAGGTTGGCGTAGTTGTTCGCCAGGATCAGGCGTTCATGTGCTCCAACGTTGCTGAGCGAGCGCACGATCGCCTCGGCAACAGCGTAGTGATCGCGCGCTGGAACATAGTTGCCGGTGGTCTGCAGATGCGCCCCGAGCGAAGCCTCGGCAAGCGCCGTGCTCAAGTGACGGTCGCCGAAGTGTTCGCGCGTGGCTTTCAACGTGGCCTCGCGCAGTTCGCGCGCTTCGGCGAAACGGTCCATCGTCTCGAGCGCGGCCGCACGCTGGTCGCCGGCGAGTGCGTGCGCGAGGCTGTTGCGGCCGAACACCTCTTCGGCAACGCGCATTGCCGAGTCGGCTCGCTGCAACGCGGCATCCGTCTTGCCCTGAAGCAGTTCAATGTGCGCGAGCATGTCGTTCAAACCGAGCTCGTAACGGCACGCGCGGACTCCGGCGGTGCGGTGCCAGACCTCGAGCGCTGCCAGCGTCTCGCTTTGCGCCGCTTCCAGTTGGCCGAGTGGGGCCAGGGCCCTGGCCGCCGCGCTGTGCATTTCTGCGGCGAACGTGGCCGGCACCCGGAGATTCTTCTCCAGGCCCTTGCGAGCCAGCTCAAGCTGCCTGGAATAGTTGCTTGCGTCCGCCGCTTCGCTGGTCGCAAAACTGATTTGCATCGCCTCGCGCAGCGTTTTCTCGGGGAGCCGGTCGATCGCCTGGTGCAATGCGGCGCTCTGGTTCGCCCACTCGTCGGCGTCGACGATGACATCGAGGCGCGCCTGCAACGCCGCGATGCGATATGGATCCGCATCGGCAGTGTGCGCAAGCAGATCGGCGCTCAGGCGCAGCGATTTCTCGAAATCACCGGCCCCGCTGGCACGTTCGATATCATCGACGCTAACCGCTACCGGACCTTCTGCCGCCTGCGTCGGCGAGATGCCGGCTACCAGCAACAACGCCGGTAGCAGGCAGCGTCGAAGGAATTGAACGACGGCAGACAAAACGCCTCACCCTGATCGAAACGAACGGCTGTGACTTCCGCGACGGGGCCTTGCGATCGCCGACCGCGTCTGCGGATTGTGCGCTCAATCATAACGCGGAATGGGGCGGCGAACGGACGCCGATGCGCCATCAACGCCGATGGACGCGATCCGCGTTGGCTTCAGGGGGCGTGCGGAAACACGAAGCGCCAGTGACGCAGGTCGCCGTCGCGTTCTGCGCGCTGCAGGACCTCGCGCAACGGCACGCTGGCGATCTCGTTATCGTCCGGCGTCGCATTCAGCTCCATGGCCCCGCGCGTCGTGCCGGCGCTGCCGGCTCGTTGCCAGTCGGCGATCGCCCGCTCCAGCTCAGGTTGAGGCGAGGCCGCAGCAATGACGACGAACTCCTCGCGCAGTGCATGGCTGCTGACCGTCCAGGCGACCGGCGTGCCGTTCTTTCTGCCAGGCAGGCGATAGCGGGTGCCAGCGGCCAGCGGATTGGCCGGTTCGACTCCGGGCAGCGGGAACAGCACTCCGGTCGAACCCGAGCCGTCATCGTCGAAGACGTAGACGAACGCCGGCTGGTTGCTGTGGAACTCGAGCATCAGGCGATCGCCCATCGCGATCGCGGCGCCCTCGGTCAGTACCGTGTTGCCGAGCACGCCAATGCGCTGAAACTGCGCTTCGGCTTGCCAGGAACCGGTGCTGGCGCGCCAGACGAACGCCGCCAGCAACGTTGCCGCGGCAGCCAGTGCGCCGAGCGCGGCCCAGGTCTTGACCGGCTGTGCGGCTGCCGGCTTGTGCGTCAGCGCTGTAGCAAACGCCAGCGCGCTGGCATGACGCCGTGACGGATCGATTTCGATCGCCTGCTCGACTGCCTTGACCAGATCAGCCGGCAGCCCGGGCTTGAGCTCGGACAGTCGCACGCGCTCGCGGCGATCCTGGCGCTCGAGCAGTTCCTCGAGTTTCGAACTCGGGTACGGATAGGCGCCGCTGAGCAGATGGAACAGCAGCACGCCGAGCGCGTACAGATCGCTGGCCGGCGACGGCGCCGCGCCGCGCAGCACTTCCGGCGCGAGGTAACGCAAGGTTCCGGAGATCACGCGCGCGTCGGCGGCCTCGAACTCGCGCGCCGCGCCGAAGTCCATCAGCACGATGCGTCCTGACACCTCGCGCATGACGTTCTCGGCTTTCACGTCGCCATGCACCACGCCGTGGCGATGCACCGCGGCGAGCGCATGGCACAAGTCCAGGCCGATGCCACGAACCTCGTCAGCCGGAAACGGTCCATGCTGTGAAAGCAGTTCGGACAGCGGCGAGCCGCGCACCAGCTCGGTCCACAGACCGGCACGGCCCTCGTGCACGGCGGCGCCGTACACACTGAGGATATTGGCCTGGCGCACGCGCGCCAGGCGCCGCGCCTCCTCGAGGAACTGATGCGACAGCGTATCGGAATCGACCTTGCGCAACTTCAGCGCAACCTGCAGATCAAGCAGTGGGTCGTAGGCGCGCCACACCTCGCCCTGCGCGCCGCTGCCGAGCGGCTCGAGCACCTGCAGCGCGCCGAAGCGAAAGCGGTTCGAGCTCGGAGTCTTCGGCGCCACCGCGCTGACCTGCATGTGGCGGAAGCCCTGCGCCAGCTGCTCGATCTCGCGCAAGCCGCTGACCGACACCACGTCGGTCGTGTCGTCGACACCGAGCCAGTTGACCGGCTGCTCATCGGCGATGCGCGCGGCAACCTGCTCCAGGTCGTCGCTGCGCTGGCTCGAGTCGCGATTGTTTTCGTTTGGCATTGCTCTCGCTCCTCGTGCACCCGAGGGTATCAACGCCGCCGCGTTATCGAACCGAACATGCGCGGGCAGGTCACGCGCTCTCGCCGCCGAGTTCGCGCGACAGCAGCACGATCGCGCGTGCGACCATGACGCGGACCGCGTCGGACGTGCTGTCGACCTCGGTGGCGATCTCCGGGTAGCTCATGCCGAACTCCATGCGCATGACAATCAGCTCCTGCTGGCGCTTGGGCAATTGCGCCAGCGCGCTCTCGTAGGCGCGCACGCGTTCATGGCCAAGCATCTGCTCGACCAGTGGCGGGGTTTCCAGATCGGGAAGCTCGGTGTCGAGTTCGGTCGCGCCCGGGCGCCGCTGCTGGCGGCGCAACTCGTCGCGCACCTGATTCAGCAGTATCTGGCGCAGGTAGGCCAGGAAGCTGCCGGTATGGCGCGCGTCGAACTCATCGATGTGGTTCAGCGCGCGCAACAGGGTGACCTGGACCAGGTCGTCGGTATCGCTCAGGTCGCGCGCGGAGGGCGGCAGGCGGCCATGTGCCCAGCGCCTCAGCACCGGCAGGTAGCGTTTGAGCAATACGTCGCGCGCGCCGCCATCGCCATCGCGGATGCGCCGGATCAACGCGACCGTCGGTTCCCGCATCGTCTTGCTGTCGTCGAGATATTCGGCCACGCCGCGCACTGCCCCTTACGCAGATGCGCAGCATAGCGCCCGGATGGCTACGCGGATAGCTCTGCCTATGGCTATCGCGCGTTGGAAATACGAGGACGCGGCGACCGAACTGGCCGTCGCGGGCAGCGAAATCGGCAAGGCGCGTGATGTCACCGCAGCCAGTCGATCCAAGCTGAGCGAGCTGTCGACCACACTGACCGCACAAAAGACCGGACACTGACTGCAGGCGGCAGCGAAACGCGGCCGGCCTGCGTACGTTTCGGCTGCGACACAAACTGCTCCATCGATCCGTGTCTTGCCGCACGGACGCGACCGTTCTCCGCCAGGACGCCCGGTGCATCGCCGGCAGCAAACGCCCGCCTGCGTTACGGTACTATGCGGCGTTCGCCAACTTCACGCCCCTGGTTCGCATGCACAAGCGCCGTTCTGTCATCAAACGCCTGTTGTCCCTGCTCGTCATCGTACTGATGGCCGCTGTGTTGGCAGCGTGGCTGCTGCTTCGCGGCAGCGTGCCGAAGTTCGACGGCGACCTGAACGTGCCGGGTCTATCGGCAGCGGTCACCATCGAACGCGATGCGCTCGGCACGACGACAATCCACGGCGGCAGCCGCAATGACGTCGCACGCGCGCTGGGCTTCGTGCACGCGCAGGAACGATTCTTCGAGATGGACCTGATGCGTCGCGCCGCCGCCGGCGAATTGTCCGAACTGGTCGGTGCGGCTGCGCTGCCGATGGACAAGCAGCGGCGTCCGTTCCGGATGCGCGCCCGTGCGGCAAAGGTGCTTGCCACGGCAAAACCCGACGACGCGGCCACACTCGCCGCCTACGGCGAAGGAGTCAATGCCGGCCTCGCCGCGCTTGCAACGCGGCCGTGGGAATACTGGCTTCTGCAGGCGTCGCCCAAACCGTGGACGACAAAGGACAGCATCCTGGTCATGGACGCGATGTTCTTCGACCTGATCGATACGACCAACGCACGCGAACTCGCCTTCGCGAAAATCCGCGCCGCGCTGCCGGAGTCGGTATACAAATTTCTGGCAGTCGGCGGCGGCCCATGGGACGCGCCGCTGCTCGGTCCGCCGATGCCGTATCCGGAACTTCCGCCAACGACCGACATCGACTTGCGCAAGATCGACGCGAAGCTGTTGCGTGTCCCTGCCGAGCCGATGGAACACAAATCGCCGGGCAGCAACGGTTTCGCCGTCAGCGGCGCGCTGACGTCGACACATGCGGCGCTGGTCGCCAACGACATGCATCTGAATCTGCGTGTGCCGAACATCTGGTTTCGCGCGCGTCTGATGTATCCGAACACGCGCCGCGCCGGCAACACCGTCGACCTGATCGGCGTCACGCTGCCCGGCGTGCCTGCGCTCGTTGCCGGCAGCAACCGGCATGTCGCCTGGGGGTTTACCAACAGCTATGGCGACTGGATGGATTGGGTGCGCGTGAGCCTCGATCCGGCTGACAAGACGCGCTACCACACGCCATCGGGGCTGCAGCAGATCGAGGTGACGAACGAGGCGATCAAGGTTCATGGCGGCGCCGACGTCGACATCGAGGTGCGCGACACGATGTGGGGGCCGATCATTGCCGAAGATGCGGACGGCACGCCACTCGCGCTTGCCTGGACCGCACTGCAACCGGGCGCGATCAACACGGAAATCGCTCATCTGGATCTTGCTGAAACGGCAGACGAAGCGTTGGACGTCGCCAACAATGCCGGCATGCCGCCGCAAAACTTCGTCGTTGGCGACCAGGCCGGCAACATCGCGTGGACCATCGCCGGGCGCATTCCCAAACGCGCAGGCAACTACGATCCGCGGCTGCCCTCGGACTGGAGTCAGCGCGGCAGCGGTTGGAACGGCTGGCTCGAGCCGGCGCAATACCCGCGCCTGTCCAATCCGCCGGCGCAGCGCCTCTGGACAGCCAATGCACGCACGATGGATTTAGAGAGTGCGGATTTCGCGCACCTCGGCGACGGCGGTTACGACCTCGGCGCGCGCGCGCACCAGATCCGCGACGACCTCAAGGCGAAAGATCATTTTGTGCCGGACGACATGCTCACGATCCAGCTCGACGATCGCGCCGTGTTTCTCAAGCACTGGCACGTGCTGCTGCAGACCACGCTCGCATCGCTCGCCGATTCGCCCGGTGCCGCCGAAGCGAAACGGCTTGCCGCCGACTGGGACGACCGCGCCGACCCTGCGTCGGTCGGCTACCGCATGGCACGCACATTCCGCACCGAGGTCATCGACACGGTGCTCGACGGCTTCGCCGCGGCGGTCCGCACGAAGTTCGACACCTTCAAGATGCCGAAGCTCGCGCAAGCCGAAGTGATCGTCGACGCAATCCTGCTGCAGCGGCCGGCGAACCTGCTGCCGCCGGGATATACCGACTGGGACGACCTGTTGCGCAAGTGCGCGGAGCGTTCGGCGAAAACTCTCGGCGGGAAACCGGGCGGCCTCGCCGCACGCACCTGGGGCGAAAGCAACACCGCGAAGATCGATCACCCGCTGAGCGCCGCGCTGCCCGGACTGGGCAGGCTGCTCGACATGCCGGCCGACCAGCTGCCCGGCGACAGCAACATGCCGCACGTCGCCGCGGCCAGCTTCGGCGCCTCGGAACGGTTCGCCGTCGAACCCGGCCATGAAGAGTTCGGCTATTTCCACATGCCGGCCGGCCAGAGCGACAACCCGCTGTCGCCGTTCTACGGCGCCGGCCATGAGGACTGGGTCAAGGGGCGGGCGACGCCGTTTCTTCCGGGTGCAACAAAATACACATTTACCCTCAAGCCATGAAAACCGGCCAGCGATCGTTCCATGCGCCGGCCGGACCCTGAGCGTCGCGCCGCGGAAACCGTGCGCCCCGCGACAATGGGACGCCCGCGCCTGCCGACACTGATCGTCTTCTGCGCGTTCGCGCTGTCCGGCTGCGCCGGACTGATCTACCAGTCGATCTGGGCGCAATACCTGGGCTTGTTCCTCGGCCACGCCGCCTACGCGCAGAGCCTGGTACTGGCGATTTTCATGGGCGGCATGGCGCTTGGCGCGTGGTGGGCCGGCGCGCGCGCGGCGCGCTGGCGCAACCTGCTGCGCGCGTATGCTCTGGTCGAGCTGTGCATCGGACTGGCGGCTGCGCTGTTTCATCCGTTCTACCTCGCGGCGACGCAGTTCGCCTACGACCACGCCTTTCCTGCACTCGCCGGCAGCGGCTTCGGCGCGCTGTTCAAATGGCTGCTGGCGGGCTTGCTGATCTTCCCGCAGTCCATACTGCTCGGCGCGACCTTTCCCCTGATGAGCAACGCGCTGATGCGGCGCCTGCCGACCGGTGCCGGCGCGATCCTCGGCGGCCTGTACTTCACCAACAGCATCGGCGCTGCCGCCGGCGCGCTGTTCGCCACGTTCGTGCTGTTGCCGGCGGTCGGACTGCCCGGCGCGATGGCCGCTGGTGCGCTGCTCAACGTGATCGTCGCGCTGATCGCGTTCGCGCTGGCACGCGAGGCCGAGCCGGCACCCGCCGCCGTCGTCGATACATCCGCAATCGCGGGTAATTTGCGTTTGCTGCTGCCGCTCGCGGCGTTCATCACCGGAGCAACGTCGTTCGTCTACGAGATCGGCTGGGTGCGCATGTTGAGCCTTGTATTCGGCTCGACCGTGCATGCTTTCGAACTGATGCTCGCCGCGTTCGTCGGCGGCCTGGCTTTCGGCGCCGCGTCGATTCGTCGACGCATCGACCGCTATGCCGAACCCCTGCGGGTCGGCGGTTACGTACAGATCGCCATGGGCGTCGCGGCGCTGACCAGCCTCGTTCTCTACGACAGCTGCTTCGACGGCGTCGCCTGGGCAATGAAGGTGCTGCCAAAGACCAGCAACGGCTACGATCTGTTCAACGTGGCCACGGCGGTCGGCGCCATCGTCATGATGTTGCCGACGGCGTTCTTCGCCGGAATGACCCTGCCACTGTTCACTCTCGCGCTGATCCGCGACGGCGGTGGCGAACGCAGCGTCGGTCGTATCTACTCGGCAAATACAGTCGGCGCGATCGCCGGCATCTACCTCGCCGTGCATTGGTTGATACCGCTGACAGGCCTCAAGGCAACCATGATCGTCGCTGCCGCGGGCGACCTCGCCCTCGGCCTGGTGTTGTTACGGCGCTTCCCGGCAGCGCTGCGTTCGCCCTGGCTGGTGCTTGCAACCGGCTGCGTTGTGGCGCTCGCCGCCGCTGCGCAGTTCGCTCGATTCGATCCGATGGCGATGGCAGCGGGGGTCTATCGTTTCGGCGGTGCGCGTTTCGAGAGCAGCTCTGCCAGCGTGATTTTCTATCGCGACGGCGAAACGGCGAGCATCGCTGCGGTAAAGACCAACGACGGCAAGCTGATCATTTCGACCAACGGCAAGGCAGACGCGTCAATCCAGCTCAACAAGGATGCTCCGCCGACGCTCGATGAAATCACCATGGTCATGCTGGGTGTGTTGCCGTTGGCTATGCATGCCGCACCGCAAACTGCGGCGATCATCGGCTTCGGCGCGGGACAGTCCACGCACACGCTGCTTGGAGATTCGCGCTTGCGCCGGGTCGATACGATCGAGATCGAACCGGCGATGGTGGAGGGGGCGAAGGCATTTGGCACGCGCGTGGCGCGCGCTTTCGACGATCCCCGATCACACGTCCACTTCGACGACGCCAAGGCATACTTCGCCTCCAACCCCGCGCGCTACGACATCATCCTTTCAGAGCCTTCCAACCCATGGGTCTCCGGGGTGGGCGGGCTGTTCAGTACGGAATTCTATCGATTCATACCGCGCCATCTGAATCCAGGCGGCTTGTTCGTGCAGTGGGTTCAGCTTTATGACATCAATGACGAGCTGGTCGCGACCATCGGCCGTTCGCTGGCCGAGTCGTTTACCGATTTTCGCGTGTACCTGACCAATGATACCGACGCCGTCATCGTCGCCACCGCACAGGGAGTGCTGCCGGAGATACGCGACGATGTGTTCCACCAGCCGGCGCTCACCGATGAATTGCGCCGCGTCGGTCTCGCGGGCGCCGAAGACCTGAGGATACGACAGGTTGGCGACCGCCGCAGCCTGCTGCCGATGTTCGACTCTCTTTCGCACCGGTCGAACTCGGACTTTTTTCCGATCCTGTCACTCGAGGCGCCACGCGCGCGATTCCTCAGCAGCCGGCCGATGGCGCTGTTGGGCGTGAATGTCTCCGACCTGCCCGTGCGCGAAGTGCTCGCGGGCATTGCGCCGCCGATTCCCGGAAAATTTCTGGCAGACCAAGCGTACCTTCCATCGGAACTTGCCGCACAGTCGGTATTCGTCGCCGCTGCGCTGGCCGGCACCCGCGGTGCGGCCGACACGCCGCTCGCGCAGGCCATCACAACGATGCGAGGCGTCATCGCGGCATGCGCCGATGGCAGCGATGATGCGCAAAAGATCGACATGTTGCAGCAACTTGCGGCGCGCACGATTCCCTATCTCAATGCCGTCCGGTTGCGGCAGGTCTGGATCGAGCCGAGCTGGATCACGTGCGCGACGCCGACGGAAACCGTGAGGGAGATGCTGGGCGTCGTCTCGGCACTCGCCCGGCGCGATTTTGCCGAGGCCGGTCTCAAAGCCGCGTCACTGTCGCAGGCGCACAAGGCTGCGCTTTCGCAGACAGTTCGCGAATGGCTGCTGCGCGTCGCCATGCTGTCGGCGATCGCCCAGCAGCGCTACGCCGACGTTGCAACTTACGATGCAACCCTCGGCAGCGACATCACGTCGGTGGGTTGGAACCGGCTGCAACGCGACTACCTGCTCGCCTTCGCCCGGGATCGGATTCTGCACCCGACGACGCATCAGTGATGGTCGATCGGCTCCACTTGTGCCAGATGCACTAAAAGCAGCAGTTCGGCAACTCGTTGATGCAGGCGCGGCAGCATTTCCAACTCGTCGAGCGCGACGCACTCGTCGATCTTGTGGATCGACGCATTGACCGGCCCGAGTTCAACGACTTCCGCGCCGAGCGGTGCGATGTAGCGCGCGTCGGAGGTACCGCCGCCGGTATCGGCTTTCGGCTCGATGCCGAGCAGTTCGCGGCAGGCTTGCGCGACGGCACCGCGCAAGGCGCCATCACGCGTCAGGAACGCCTCGCCGGAAAGATCCCACTCGGCGTCGAAATCCAGACCGTGCCGGCGCAAGACCGCTTCGCTGCGCTCCCGCAGGCTTTGCGCCGTGCTCGCCGTGCAGAAGCGGAAATTGAACCACGCCTCGAGCGCACCCGGCACGACGTTCAGCGCGCCGGTGCCCGAACGGATGTTGGAGATCTGGAACGACGTCGGCGGGAACGATTCATTGCCATCGTCCCAGCGCGTCGCCGCGAGTTCGGCCAGCGCCGGCGTGGCCAGATGGATCGGATTGCGCACCTTGTCCGGATAGGCGACATGCCCCTGCACGCCGCGTACGCGCAGGTGCCCGGACAGCGAGCCGCGGCGGCCGATGCGGACGATGTCGCCCAGGCGGTCGAGCGAGGAAGGTTCGCCGGTCACGCACCAGTCGATGCGCTGGCCGCGGATTCGGAATTCCTCGATGACGCGCTTGACTCCATCGCGATTGAGCGGCCCTTCCTCGTCGCTGGTCAGCAGCAGTGCGACGGTTCCGCGATGGACCGGCTGCGCGTCGACGAAAGCTTCCAGCGCAAGCGTCATCGCGGCGACACCGCTTTTCATGTCCGCGGCGCCACGGCCGTATAGACGGCCATCACGAATAGTCGGCTCGAACGGCGGACTGGCCCAATCGGACTCCGGCCCGGTCGGCACGACATCGGTGTGGCCGAGGAACACGAGCACGGGATCGCCGCTGCCGTGGGTTGCCCACAGATTGTCGACCGCACCGTAACGCAGCGACTCGATCGTGAATCCCGCCTTCGACAAACGCTGCGCGATCAACGCCTGGCAGCCGGCGTCGTCAGGAGTCAGTGAACGACGCCGGATCAGCTCGCAGGTAAGGTCGACGATTTCGGACATGGGCAAGCTGCTGTCAGGCCTTGCAGGCAAACAAGCGCTCAAACAACTTGTCGGTGAAGCCGAGGCTGACGTCGTCACCCTGCACCACCACCGGCCGGCGCACGAGTGCCGGGTACTCCTTGATCAACAACAACCACTCCGGGTCGGAACCCGGCGTCTTGCGCGCCGGCGCCAGATTGCGCCAGGTCATGCCGCTGCGATTGACCAGGTGTTCCCAGCCACCGACGGCCTTCGCCCAACCTTTGAGTGTCAGCGCGTCGATACGCCGGGCGCGATAGTCGCTGAATTCATGCGCGACCTTGTGACGTTCGAGCCACCTGCGCGCCTTCTGGCAGCTGCTGCATTTTTCGAGTCCGTATACGTTTATCATTTGCCGCGTTTTCCCATCGACTGAACATACGTTAGGTCGCCTGCTGCGGCCGCTGGTCAGGGCGTGCCTTCGGCGCGCTCGTTAGGAGTGAGGTTGCGCATTGCGCTTCTCCCAACGAGCCTGCGAAGCAGGCGACCTCACGACTTCTCTAGCCCCTCAACAACTCGTTGATCGACGTCTTGCCACGCGTCTTGGTGTCGACGTGCTTGACGATGACGGCCGCATACAGACTGTGGCTGCCGTCTTTCGCCAGCAAGCTGCCAGCGACGACGACGCTGCCCGCGGGCACGCGACCATAGTGGACCTTGCCGGTCGCGCGATCGTAGATGCGCGTCGATTGGCCGATGAACACGCCCATGCCGATCACGCTGCCCTTCTCGACGATGACGCCCTCGACTACTTCCGACCTGGCGCCGATGAAACAGCCATCCTCGATCACGGTGGGCGCTGCCTGCAGCGGCTCGAGCACACCGCCGATGCCGGCGCCGCCCGAGATATGCACGTTGCGGCCGATCTGCGCGCACGATCCGACGGTCGCCCACGTATCGATCATCGTACCGGTACCAACGTAGGCGCCGATGTTGACGAAGCTCGGCATCAGCACGGCATCCCTGCCGATGTGCGCGCCACGGCGCACGATCGCACCGGGGACGATACGCGCACCGAGCATGCTGAAGCGGACGTCGTCGAAGCCTTCGAAGCGCAGCGGCACCTTGTCGAAGTACGGTTGCGGGTCGTGGCCGATGACGTGATTCTCGGTGACGCGAAAATACAGCAGCACGGCTTTCTTCATCCACAGGTTGACGCGCCAGCCGCTCTTGCCGTTCGGTTCGGCGACGCGGCGTTTGCCGCTTTCGAGCAACGCGAGCGCGTCCTCGATCGCCGGACGCAGGTTTTTTTCGATGCGCGTCCGCGTCAGCGCGGCGCGCTTTTCCCAAGCCAGATCGATGGTGTGTTCAAGCGATGACATAGATTCCCTCGGGCGGTGCGGGGGCCGACGCGTTCACGCAGCGCCCGAGCGCTTCGCGCAGCGCGTCCTGTGCTGGCGTGTCGAGCGGCCGGTTGGTCTCGTCGGTGATCAGGAAGAAGTCCTCGACGCGTTCACCGAATGTGGCAATGCGCGCGTCATGCACGCGCATGTTGCCGGCGCGGAACACGTCGGCAACGCCTGCCAGCAGACCCGGCCGATCGGCGCAGACCAGCGCAAGCTGTGTGCGCCCGCTGGCGGCGTCGTCGTGGAATTCGATGCGTGTCAGAATCGGAAAATGACGCAGCGCGCGCGGCGGCGGCCGGCGAATCGCCACAACCGCCTCAGCCGATTGATCCAGCGCCTGGCTCAGGCCGCGCTGCAAGCGCCCGACCTGGGCAGGATCGTGCAGTGCGCGCCCTTGCCCGTCGAGCACCAGGAACGTATCCAGGCTCATGCCGCTGCGCGAGTTGACGACGCGCGCATCCTGGACCGACAGGCCGAGCCGGTCGAGGACCGCGGTGATCGTCGCGAACAGCCCGTCACGGTCGGCTGCATAGACGAACACTTCCGTTCCCCCGCGCAATCCCTCCGCTTCGACCAGCACCAGCGGCGCCGCGGTGGTATCGAGCGCGATGCCTTCGGTCTGCCAGGCGATCTGCTCGGGAGTGAAGCGCAGGAAATATTCGTCCGGAAAGTCGGACCAGACGCGGTTGATTTCGGCGTCGTCGAAGTGCTCGCGCAGCAGCGCACGCGCCTGCACCTGCACATCGGCGACACGCTCGGCTGCGTGCGGCGGGCGATCCAGTCCGCCGCGCAACATGTAGCGTGCGCTGACGTACAGGTCGGCCAGCAGCCGGTCCTTCCACGAATTCCACAATTTCGCGCTGGTGCCGGAAATGTCGGCGCAGGTCAACAGGTAAAGGAAATCCAGGCGCTCCCAGTCGCCGACGCTGACCGCGAAGCGATGTACGACGTCGGGATTGGTGATGTCCTGGCGCTGCGCGGTCACACTCATCAGCAGGTGCCAGCGCACCAGCCAGGCGACCAGGTCGGTGTCGGCGGCTGACAGCTGCAGGCGCGCGCAGAATTCGCGTGCGTCGATTTCGCCGAGTTCGGAGTGATCGCCGCCACGACCCTTGGCGATATCATGGAACAACGCGGCCAGCAGCAGCAGTTCGGGCTTGACCAGGCGCGACCACAACTCGTGTGCATGGGCGAATTCGCGGCTGGCTTGCGCGTCGGCAAAGCGCGCAACGATGCCCAGCACACGCATCGCGTGTTCGTCGACGGTGTAGGCATGGAACAGGTCGTACTGCATGCGCCCGACGATACGGCCGAACGCCGGCAGGTACTGCGCCAGCACGCCGTAGTGGTTCATGCGCGCCATCGCTTCGACGGCGGGCGCACCTTTGCGCAGCAGCTTGGCGAATGCGGCATTGACCTCGGCGTCGAATGGCAGGTCGGCGCCGACGGCATCGAGTGCCTCGTGTATACGCCGCACCAGGTCGGCACGCGGACTCGCAACTTCCGGGTGTTCGACCCAGACACGGAACAAGTCGATCAGTGCGGCCGGCCGGCGCAGCAGCAAATCGGGCGGATCGCAGTCGAGGCGGCCGCCGACGCTGACGAAGTCGACATTGAGGCGCAGCGGTCGCGAGTCGGCGGTGTCGTCGAGTGCCTCGTCGCAGCGCTGCAGGAACTGTTCGCTGAGGCGTTCGATCGCGATCGCCGCGCGATAGAAATCCTGCATGAACTGTTCGACGCCGAGATTGCGCCGGTGTTCGTCGCTGAAGCCGAACTGGCGCGCCAGTTCGCGCTGGTAGTCGAACAGCAGGCGTTCTTCGGCGCGGCCGGCGGCCAGATGCAAGGCGAAGCGGATGCGGCCGAGCAACTCGACTGCGCTCTCGAGCGTGGCTGCCTCCGCCGGAGAAATCAGGTCGCGTTGAGCGAGCGCCGCGAATGTTGGCGCGCCGAACAGACGGCGGCCGAGCCACAGCGTGGTCTGCGCGTCGCGCAATCCGCCGGGACCATCCTTGAGATTCGGCTCGAGGTTGTAGGTCGTGTCGCCGAACCGCGCATGCCGCTGCATGCGATCGGCGCGCTTGGCCGCCAGATAGGTTGCCAGCTGCCATACCGCTGTGTCGGCCAGCAATGCTTCGAGTCCCGCGTCGAGCGATGCAGAGCCGGCGATGCGGCGCGCATCGAGCAGGCTGGTGTAAATGGTCGCATCCTGTGCCGCAAGTTCCCGACATTCGGCGAGCGTCCGCAGCGCGTGTCCGGGCTTCAGACCCAGATCCCACAGCAGCGTGAAGAACGACTCGAGCGCACGCACGCTCGAGCCACGCGGCGACACCTCGCACAGTACGAGCAGGTCGACATCGGAATATGGAAACATCGCACCGCGGCCGAAACCGCCGACGGCGAACAATGCCGTTGTGGCAGATTCGCCGATGCAGGCGGTCCAGACGTGCGCCACGATGTTCTCGATCGCCTTGCCGCGCGCATGGGCCAGTTCGAGCGCCGGCGCACCGGCGCGCCAGGCGTCTGTGATGCGGCGATCGGTGTCGCCGAGCAGCTGGCGCAGCGCGAGCCGTGCCGCGTCCGAAACGCCCGAGCGCGGAACGGTCGGAGCCAGTCGCGGCAGATCGACGATCGCACTGGCGGGCGTGTCGGCAACCTTGCGCATCGGCTTGTCAGGCCGCCGTCGGCCAGGGTGTCAGAATCTCGAAGCCGCCCGCGGTCACGGCCACGGTGTGTTCCCACTGCGCTGACAGGGAATGATCCTTGGTCACCACGGTCCAGCCGTCCGGCAGCAGGCGCGTTTGCGGCTTGCCGGCATTGACCATCGGCTCGACCGTGAACGTCATGCCTTCCTGCAGGCGTAGACCGGTTCCGCGCTGGCCGTAATGCAGCACCTGCGGATCCTCGTGATAAACCGTGCCGATGCCGTGACCGCAGTATTCGCGCACGACCGAGAAGCCGTTCGCCTCGACGTGGCGCTGTATCGTGTAGCCGATGTCGCCGAGCGTCGCGCCGGGCCGTACCTGTTCGATGCCGAGCATCATCGCTTCGAGCGTGACCGTGCACAGGCGCTGTGCGCGCACATCGGCCTTGCCGACGTAGTACATGCGGCTGGTGTCGCCGTGCCAGCCATCCTTGATGACGGTAACATCGATGTTGACGATGTCGCCGTCCTTGAGGATCTTGCCCGGGCTCGGGATGCCGTGGCAGATCACATGGTTGACCGAGGTGCAGATCGTCTTCGGAAAGCCCTTGTAGCCGACGTTGGCAGGAACCGCTTTCTGCACGTCGACGATGTAGTCGTGGCAGATCTGGTCGAGCTCGTCCGTCGTCACGCCCGGTTTGACGTGCGGCGCGATCATCTCGAGCACCTCGGCCGCGAGGCGTCCGGCGATGCGCATTTTTTCGATCTGCTCGGGGGTTTTGATGCTTGCGGCCATGATCTGCTGGAATTTCCGCTACTGACGTCTCTCGATCGCCGACATAGTGTAGCGAAGGTGTAGCTGGTGCGCCGCACAAACAAGGCCCCGCCCGCCCGCCGGCCACGGTCTGGCGCCCAGACCGAGCGCATCGCAAGCCCTTGTCCCGAAGCTGAATCAAATGCGCCGGCCCGGCGAGCCCCGTCGAGAATTGTGCGCGGCTTCACGCTCACTTTCTGCCGCTTCGACTAGCTTTGTCCGTGCAGGGGGAAAGATCGTCGGCGCAAGTCGGCGGCTGTGAACATTTGTGAGGACGTCCATGTTCAATCTTTCCCGGGCGATGCAAGCGATCGATGAGGTCATGGGCGTCAAGCCTGACGGTCTGGCCCTGACCTGGAATACCCCGGTGCAATTCGACCCGGCTCTCGTCGGCGAACTCGTCGCCGAGTACGACGAGTTGAATGCTCGTTTCTCCATCGTGACGAGCCGACTCGATGCCGACCCGGCTCTGGCCGAGCGCGCCGTGCTGGACTGCGCGAATCGGTTGCACAAGTTGCGCCATACCGAGTCGCTCAAGCTGTATCCGGTGATTGCACGCGGATTGTCGCCCGACCCGATCGCGCGGCGTCTGTTCTGGCAGTCGCGCCTGGTGGCGCTGGGTCTCGCCCGGCGCGTGCTGCGCCGCCTGGACGAACTGGCCCGGGCGATCCGCTCGCATGGCGAAATCGCCAAGGCGGCCGCGCACGCGAGCAGCGCCCTGGTCGAATACCGCCGCCGCAACGAGGCGACGATGTATCCGCTCTACAACGCTGTTGGCATGCGCGGCAACGCGACGAAGGGTAAAGTCGCCTAGCGGCCCTGGCGATTTCCGGCGTTGCCGGCATCCAGAAAGCGACCTGACGCTGACGTTGCTGGCCCGTCGAACCACGCGGCAGCACTCCGTCATCCATCGGGCACAACGCCGCCGGGCCGCTCACGCGATTGTCGAACCAGGCCGATGCGCGTTTGACGTGCTGAACTTGCCGTCCTGATAGTGCGAACTCGCTTTGGGCGCCGGATGTTGTAAGGTTCTCGTTGCAAGGGTGCGCTTCGCTTCGCTCCTGTTCCACATCATCGTTCCATCCGACCGGAAAACAGAACCCATGACGATGCACGCCAACGGACCATTCGACGTCAAGCTGAGGCCGCTCGAACAGTACAACAGGAACGACGGCGCGAGTCTCGGCCGGATGTCGATCGACAAGGAATTCCACGGCGATCTCGAAGCGACCAGCAAGGGCGAAATGCTCACCGCCATGGGCACGGTGCAGGGTTCGGCCGGCTACGTGGCGATCGAACGCGTCACCGGCACACTGAACGGCCGCAGCGGCAGTTTCGCGCTGCAGCACAGTTCGACGATGGCGCGCGGCAAGCCGTCACAGAACATCGTCGTGGTACCGGACTCGGGGACCGGCGATCTCGCAGGCCTCGGCGGATCGATGACGATCGTCATCGCCGACCACGACGGCCAGCGCAAGCATTTCTACAAGTTCGAGTATTTCCTGACCGCTACCGCCACCTGAGCGGATTTCACCGATTCCAGGGCCCGGGGGGCCGGCCGCGCCAAGGGCGGAATTGCACGCAAAGGCCGGAAACTGTTACAATTCCACGGTTCCCTTCGCCGGGAATAAATCCGCACACGTCTCGATACCGTTGTCGGGGTGCTTCCGCAGACGCTACGCCGTCTGTCCGTGAGGTCGCCAACGCTGGGGACGTGGAGGTCTCAACCCCGGGCTTTGCCGCGCGAAACCATGGTTCGCGGCCGCCCACTATGGAGTTTCATCATGCCTCAAGTCACGATGCGCCAGATGCTCGAAGCTGGCGTGCATTTCGGCCACCAGACCCGTTACTGGAATCCGCGCATGGCGCCGTACATCTTCGGTGCGCGCGGCAAGATCCACATCATCAACCTCGAAAAGACCCTGCCGCTGTTCGGCGACGCGATGAACTTCGTGTCCGGCCTCGCGCAGAAGCGCGGCACGATCCTGTTCGTCGGCACCAAGCGTTCGGCGCGCGACTCGATCAAGGAAGAAGCTACCCGCTCCGGCATGCCGTACGTCTCCGCGCGCTGGCTCGGCGGCATGCTGACCAACTTCCGCACCGTCAAGGCGTCAATCACGCGCCTGAAGGAACTCGAGACGATGTCGGCCGACGGCAGCTTCGAGAAACTGGTCAAGCACGAAGTGCTCGGCCTGATCCGCGAAAAAGAGAAGCTCGACAAGTCGCTCGGCGGCATCAAGAACATGAACGGCCTGCCGGACGCGTTGTTCGTCATCGACATCGGCCACGAGAACATCGCCGTGCTCGAGGCCAAGAAGCTCGGCATACCGGTCGTCGCCGTGGTCGACACGAACTACGATCCGAGCCTGGTCGACTATGCGATCCCGGGCAATGACGACGCGATCCGCGCGGTGCAGCTGTATACGCGCGCCGTCGCCGACGCCGTGCTCGAGGGCAAGGCCGCCGCGCCGCAGTACGCCGCCGCGCAGAAGGACGAGTTCATCGAGCTCGACGCCGAAGGCAATCCGATGCAGAAGGAAGCCGTGCGCGAGCGCGACGACCGTCGCAACCGCCCGGGCCCGCGCAAGCCGGCGCCAGCCAGGAAAGCTCCGCCACGCCGCACGCCGAGTCATGGCGCTGCCAAGAAGACCGAAGGCAAGCCGGCCGAAGTTGAAACGCCCGCTGCCGAGTAACGCGGATATTTCGCAGACGGCGACCGTTTCCGGACGTCATTCGCGCGCAAGCGGGGACTGCGGAAAGCAGGATGCCGGAGCGAATATCTGCGTAGCGGCTTCAACAGCGGAGCTGGTCATGGCCCGAATGGCGCGAAGCAGGAGCGAAGCGTATGTTCGTTTTCGCTCCAGCGAAGATCACGATGGGTCGCCGCTTGCGCGGGGTGACGGCGCGGAGCCACGGCGTCTTATGGTTGTCGCTTGACGATACGATCATCCGGATTCTCACGACGCGAACTCATTCTGCTCGCGTCAGCAATTATCGAGGAACAATAGCAATGGAAATCACCGCAAGCATGGTCAAGGAGCTGCGCGAGCGCTCGGGCGCCGGCATGATGGAATGCAAGAAAGCGCTGACCGAGAACAGCGGCGACGTCACTGCGTCGATCGAGTGGCTGCGCAAGCAGGGTCTGGCCAAGGCCGACAAGAAGGCAAGCCGCATCGCTGCCGAAGGCCGCATCGTGCTGGCCCAATCGAGTCAGAGTGAGGCAGCCGGCCACGCCGTGCTGGTCGAAGTCAACTCCGAGACCGACTTTGTCGCCAAGGACGAAAACTTCGTCAAGTTCGCCGACGAAGTCGCGAAGACTGCGCTCGCGAGCGGCGCGAAGAGCGTCGATGAGCTGAAACAGGCGAAGACCTCGTACGGTCCGACCGTCGAGGAAGCGCGCCAGTGGCTGGTCGCCAAGGTCGGCGAGAACGTGCAGGTGCGCCGTCTCGTGCGCATCGACAGCGCCAACCGCGTCGCTGCGTATCTGCACGGCGGCCGCATCGGCGTGCTGCTCGAGATGAAGGGCGGTTCGGAAGAACTCGCGCGCGGTCTGGCGATGCACGTTGCGGCGATGAATCCGCCGTACATCTCGCCGGACAACGTGCCGGCCGACATCGTCACGAAAGAGAAGGAAATCGCGCTCGCGCAGATGACCGAGAAGGATCGTGCCAAGCCGGCCGAGATCCAGGAGAAGATGATCGGCGGCAAGATCCGCAAGACGCTCGCCGAGATGTCGCTGACCGGCCAGGCCTACGTGCTCGACACGAATATCGCCGTCGAAGCCGCGCTGAAAAAGGAAGGCGCCGAAGTGCTGGGCTTCCATCGCATCGCGGTTGGTGAAGGCATCGAGAAGAAAGAGGAAGACTTCGCCGCCGAAGTCATGAAGCAGGCGGGATTGGCGCACTGACCCGCTTTTCTCGAGGAAGACGCGATGCAGAACGAAAGCCGCGGGAAACCGCGGCTTTTTCTTTGTCCGCGGCTGATCGCGATACCGGCTTCAAACACACTTCCGGCACTTTAACAAAGTGCACAAGTACACACCGACTGCGGCCGTGCCCGGCAATATCTCCAACGTACTCATCATCGGTTCGCGCGGCGCCGTGCGGGTAACCGTCCACCCCGCGAGCAAACATTGGCGCTTCGCCGAGCGAGAGCGTATATGTAAAGGAGCGTTCCCGCGGCTGGAGCTGGCGGGATAGAGCTTGCGTTCCAGGATGGCGATATGACGCGTTGGATCTCGGTAATGCTGGCCGCCCTCGCTTGCTTCGCGCCTGCGGCGGCATCGGTGGCGGACGCCGCAACCGCGTCCGCATCCCCGGCGCATTCCACCGGCGTGATTGCGCAGATCGATCTCGACGGTCCGATCGGTCCCGCGGCGGCGGAGTATTTTCAGCAGGCGTCCGATCGTGCGGCAGCCGACGGAGCGGTGGCGATCGTGCTGCGGCTCGATACGCCCGGCGGTCTTGCGGATTCGATGCGCGACATCATTGCGGCGGTCCTCGCCTCGAAAATCCCCATCCTCGGTTACGTCGCGCCCAGCGGCGCCCGCGCGGCGTCAGCCGGCACGTACATCCTGTACGCCTGTCAGATCGCGGCGATGGCGCCGGCAACGCATCTGGGTGCGGCGACGCCGGTTTCGCTGGGTGGTTCCGGCTCGATGCCCTCGCCGCCCGCGGGTGGCAAATCCGATTCGTCTGCGCAGTCGGACAAATCCGACAAGTCGGAAAAATCCGCGAACGCCGGGAAATCGGAAAATACCGACAAGACGCCCGCGGCCGAAACAACCGGCGGCGATGCAGAAGCGCGCAAGACCCTCAACGACGCGATCGCCTATATCCGCTCGCTCGCGCAGCTGCGCGAGCGCAATGCCGAGTGGGCCGAAGCGGCCGTTCGCGGCGCGGCGACCCTGACTGCGAACGAGGCGGCGGAAAAACACGTCATCGATTTCGTCGCCGCCGACGTGCCGGCGCTGCTGGCGCAAGCGCAGGGGCGTAAAGTGCGCGTCGGCGAACAGACGTCGACTTTGCAGATTGCGGGCCTGCCGGTGCGCACGTACGCACCCGACTGGCGCACGCGGTTTCTGCTGATCGTCACCAATCCGATCATCGCCTATCTGCTGTTGCTCGCCGGCATTTACGGTCTGGTGCTGGAGGCATTTCATCCTGGCGCGCTGCTGCCCGGCATCGCCGGCAGCATCTGTCTGCTGATCGGCCTGTACGCGCTGCAATTGCTGCCGGTGAACTACGCCGGGCTGGCGCTGATGGCGTTGGGAATCGGGCTGCTGATTGCCGAAATGCTCACGCCGACGGTCGGCGCGCTTGGCGTCGGCGGTGGCATTGCGTTCGTGTTCGGTTCGGTCCTGTTGTTCAATACCGGCGTGCCGGGCTACAAGATCAACCTCGGCGTGATCGCCGGCATTGCAGCATGCGCAATGGCATTGCTCGCGGTATTGCTGCGGCTGGCGATGCGCTCGCGCCGCGCGCCGGGCGTCAGCGGCGATGAACACCTGCTCGGCGCCCGCGGCGAACTGCTGGCCGCCGTGAGCGCCGGCGGCGAGACTTGGGCGCTCGTGCACGGCGAACGCTGGCGCGTAAATAGCGCGACGGCGCTGCCTGCCGGCGCGCGCATACGCGCCGTGCGCCGACAGGGTCTGCTGCTTTGGGTCGAGCCGGAATAGGAGTCGGGCTGTTGGATCAGGCCGAAGATCTTCCGCTGCAGGATGCCCGCCCGCGGGCAATCGCCGACGCGCGCTCGACGTTTCGTCGACGATTGCGTCGGTCGTAGCCCGAGTTCGAATTCAGGCCCTAATCGGCGCGCTCCCGACAAATCCCGGGCGGGACTTGTTCGGAGCCCAACAAGGAGAACTGACATGTTCGGATTCATCGGTGTCCTCGTGGTTTTCGCCGCCGCGTTGCTGTTCTCGGCGGTCAAGGTCTTGAACGAATACGAGCGCGGCGTGGTGCTGACGCTCGGCCGCTACACCGGCACCAAAGGGCCCGGCATCGTGCTTCTGCTGCCTGTCGTCCAACGCATGACACGCGTGGATCTGCGCGTCAACGTGATGGACGTGCCACCGCAAGACGTGATCTCGCGCGACAACGTTTCGGTACGCGTCAACGCCGTCGTCTACTTCCGCGTCGTCGGACCGGACAGGTCGGTGCTGCAGGTTGCCGATTTCTACCGCGCCACGAGCCAACTCGCGCAGACGCGGCTGCGTTCGGTGCTCGGCCAGCACGAACTCGACGAGATTCTCGGCAAGCGCGATTCGCTCAACCAGGCCCTGCAGCAGATCCTCGACGAGGCAACCGACCCGTGGGGCATCAAGGTTACCAACGTCGAAATCAAGGACGTCGACCTCAACGAGACGATGGTCCGCGCGATCGCCCGCCAGGCCGAGGCCGAACGCGAGCGCCGCGCCAAGGTGATCCACGCCGAAGGCGAACTGCAGGCCGCCGAAAAACTGCGCGATGCCGCGGCGATGCTGTCGCAACAGCCGCAGGCCCTGCAACTGCGCTATCTGCAGACGCTGGCCGACATGTCCGCCAACGGCAAGACCTCGACGATCGTGTTTCCACTGCCGCTGGATCTGGTCAGGCCGTTACTGGATATGGTGGCCGTGAAGCCCGGACCGGCAGCGACGTAGTGCAGGGTTGGTGGTCTGGAATGACGAGAGAAATGCCTGCGTGCCCTTTTTGCTCACGTTCGCGGCGACAACGACCTGAGGAATCCTGATCCCTCACCCGTCACGCAGGTCATCGATCAATCCGTCATCCCAGCGAAAGCTCAGCGAACGCTGGGATCCAGCTCTCCGTCCGATTTGCTGAAAAAAGATGGATTCCAGCTTTCGCTGGAATGACGAGCAAAAGAGCCTTTCGCTGGAAGGGCGCGCAAGAAGCCTGTGCTGGAATGACGAGCAAGAACTTGCGTTCGCAGAACGGTATTTGACAGCCGGAAACGAAAGCAGGGATTCTTCCGTTGCGCTCTATTCGAATCCGTCGATGAAGATGTCGTCGTATTCGAATGCGCCGACGTCGCAAGCGCCGCTGCGCGGATAGTCGCGCTGGTCGACGAGTAATTGAGCGGACGCGTCGAAACATGTGGACCCGGTGACGCTGGTCCCGTCGATGGCGTTGCTGCCGGCGAGCAACGCGATCGTCTGGGTCGGGCCGCCGTTGTTCTGCAAGGCGCCCAACGAGGCCAGCGGCGTGAGCGTCTCGTAACTGCCGCTGACAGTAGCGATCACGCAACCATCGGTGGTTCCGAACAGATTGCGTGCGTGCGTTTTCAATGTTCCGCCGCTTACCGTATCGCAATCGTCGTAGATCGGCGAATTGCTCATCGTATTGCCGGCTACGACGGTGTTGTACAGATTGACGCCGTTGCCGCCGCTGCCGGTGATGAAAATACCTCCGCCCAATCCCCCATCGCGGACGTGATCGGCGTCGTTGTAAGCGACCGTCGAGCTGTAGATGTTGACGTTGGTATCCGCGCCGAGCTCGGTGTAAATGCCGCCGCCATCGGCGTCGGCAGTGTTGAGCGCGATCGTGCTGTTCGTGACCGTCAGAACGCCGTCGGACGCATAGATCCCACCGCCATTGCCGGGCGCTGTAGCGTAAGGGTGCGCCGCGTTCCCGGAAATCGTGCTCTGGCTCACCGTGCCGGTGTAACTGCTTTCAATTCCGCCGCCAACAGGCGCAGTGTTGCCGCTCACCGTGCTGTGCTCGAGTGTCAGTTCGCCAGAACTGTAGATTCCTCCGCCGCCAAGCTTCGTCGCGGTGTTGCCGCTCAGCGTGCTGTAGCTGATGTGCAAAGAGCCATAGTTGAAAATGCCGCCCCCTTCTTCATCCCCGACATTCGCGCTCAGTGTGCAGTGGTCAATGAAGAACGAACCGGAATCGTTATTGATGCCGCCGCCGACGCCGTACAGCTGGGTGGTATTGCCGCTCAGCGAGCAATAGCTCAGACTGGCGTAGAAGTCGCTATAAATGCCGGCACCATCCTGAGCGTGGTTGGTGCTCAACGTGCTTTGGTTGAAATACAGTACTTCGGTCGAAAAAATACCGCCGCCACGATAGCCATTCGCCGCGCTGTTGTCGCTCACCACGCAGCCGGTAAGCGTCAGGAAGCCGTTGTTGAAGATGCCACCGCCATCCCCGTTCGCCAGGCCGTTGCGGAACGTGACGCCGGAGATGCTCGCCGTGCGAGGCAATTCGACCGATAGCACGCGATCGATCTGATTGGAATCAATGATCGTCACGGCGGCACCCGCGCCGGTAATCGTGATGGTCGGCGAGCCGCTCGCCGGAGGGAGCAGCTTGATGCTGCCTCCGCTGTCGTCGTTGGGATCGACAGGGGCGGGACGGACCAGGGTGTAGGTGCCGGCAGGCAACATGATCGTCACGTCGCCACCGCTGGCCTTGTTCGCCGACATGACCGCCGCGCGCAGCGTGCAGGTGTTCGCCGCGGTGTGGCAGACGCCGTCAGACGTATCGTCGTCGATCTGGTCGGCGATGCTGTTGACCGTGAAGACGACAGCGGCCATGGCATTGGCCGCAAGCATCAGGATTCCGGCAAGCGCGACGGCCGGCGTGCGTATCTTCAATAGCCAGCTCGACATCAGATCTCCCCAGACACGGCGCTATACGAGTGACGTTGAGAAAGGCCGGAAACGGGTTCGGGAACGAGGCCGGTCCAACACTGCCTCGGCAGTATATAGACGAATGTCGCGCTGGCGTGTAGTAGAGTGCCTCTTTGGGCAGAACGCTGGCGAAAAGCAACTTTGACTCTCTTATCTCGTAAAAGGCGCGATTGACTGTGCGCCGGCGCACGTGGAAACTCAAAAAACGAAGAACGCCTCTTAATCAGTCATTCGGCGGCGGATCGCTGTTGTGAAGACTGTCGTGAGTTCGCTGCCACATCGCTTTGAGGATCGGTGCTCAATGCACGGCAAGCGCCCTGCTGCAAGGGATAGGAAGCCGTCATGAGCACGCTGCGCACGCGTGAACATCAGATGTTCCCCGTGCTCGACGCGGCGCAGATCGCCACTGCGCGGCGCTTTGCCAGCGGGCCGGAACGGCATTTCGCGCCGGGCGAAAGCGTCTACGCGATCGGTGAGCAGGGCGCGCCGGCGTGGCTGGTGCTGGAAGGATCGATCAACGTCATGCGTCGTGACGGGCTCAGTCACGAAGCGCCGATCACGACGCATCGCGCGGGCCAACTCAGCGGCGAAGTCAACCAGCTCGCCGGCCGTCCGGCCATGGCGGCAGGCCGCGCGGGATCGAGCGGCTGTCTCGCGCTGCCGTTCGATCCGGCGCACCTGCGCGCGCTCATGGTCGGATCGGCGGATGTCGGCGAGATCATCATGCGCGCGCTCATCCTGCGCCGCGTCGGCCTGATCGAGGAGGGCGGCGCCGGAACCATCCTCATCGGCGTGCCCGGCACTGCGGATGTGGTTCGGCTGCAGGGATTTCTCACGCGCAGCGGTTTTCCCAATCTCGTGCTCGATGCGGCGACCGACGCCGAAGGCAGGGAGCTCGTCGAGCGCACCGGCGTGCCACCCGACGATCTGCCGCTGGTCGTCTGCCCGAATGGTGCGATGCTCAGGAAACCGAGCGATGTGGAAATCGCGATGTGCCTCGGCATGACGCCGGCACTCGATCCGGAAAAAGTATACGACGTCGCAATCATCGGCGCCGGGCCTGCGGGCCTGGCGGCGGCGGTGTATGCGGCGTCCGAGGGGCTGTCGGTCATTGTCCTTGACGAGCGCGCGATCGGCGGCCAGGCCGGCGCCTCGGCGCGCATCGAGAATTATCTCGGTTTCCCGACCGGCATTTCCGGCCAGGCACTGGCCGGCCGCGCGTGGAACCAGGCGCTGAAATTCGGCGCCGAGATCGCGATACCGGTCGAGGTGCAACGGCTCGATTGTTCCGAGGCGTTGCTGACACTGGAAATGGCCGGCGAGCGCCGTGTGCGTGCGCGCGCAGTCGTCGCCGCGTCGGGCGCCCGCTATCGCCGGCCCGATATCCCCGATTTGTCCGTGTATGAGGGCGCGGGGATTTCGTACTGGGCCACGCCGATCGAGGCGCGGCTGTGTGCCGGCGAGGAGATCGCGCTGGTCGGCGGCGGCAACTCGGCCGGGCAGGCGGTCGTCTTTCTCGCGCCGCAGGTCAAGCGGCTGCACCTGATCGTACGGCGTGACTTGTCGCAAACGATGTCGCGCTATCTGATCGATCGCATCGCCGCGCTGCCCAACGTCGAAATCCATGCAGGCAGCGAGATCACGAGCCTCGAAGGCGACCGCCAGTCCGGCCTCACCGGCGCGACATTCCGCCATCGTGCCGACGGATCGATGCACCACAAGCCGCTGCGCCACATTTTTCTCTTCATCGGCGCCGAACCGAATGCCGGCTGGCTGCGCGGCTGTGTGGAAACCGACGAGAAAGGCTTCATCGTCACCGGCAAAGGTGCGCTGCCGCTGGAAACAACCCTGCCCGGCGTTTTCGCGATCGGCGATGTCCGCGCCGGATCCACCAAGCGCGTAGCCGCCGCCGTTGGCGAAGGCGCCGCCGTCGTCGCGCAGATTCACGCGATGATCGCGAAAGGATAGGCCAAGGCGTAGTGTCTCAGTTTGAAAACCTTTCGCCCCGAGCGTCTCAGTTTGAACGGTTCGCACAGAGTGTCAAAAAGCCGTTCGCCCTGAGCCCTTCGACAAGCTCAGGACAGGCTACGGCAGAAGGGCCGAAGTCGAAGGGCCTACCAACTATTTTCAAACTGAGGCAAATACAAGCCGAGGAGGAAAACAACATGACATCCTGTGCCCACAGCAACACTATCAAAACCGTCACCCCCAGCGCACGCGGCTGCGAAGAATGCCTCAAGGCCGGCAGCACCTGGGTCCACCTACGCCTCTGCCGCGCCTGCGGTCACGTCGGCTGTTGCGACGATTCACCGCATCGCCACGCCACCGCGCATTTCCACGCGACGCGCCACCCGATCATCGAAGGCTACGATCCGCCCGAGGGCTGGGGCTGGTGTTATGTCGACAACCAGGAAATCGATCTCCCCAATCAGACGCCGCAATGGGGGCCGATTCCGCGCTATGTATGAGGCGACACGGGCACTTCAGGTTTCGGTTTGTGGATTCACTCGACCTTGACCAAGCGTGGGGCGTAAAGCCACTCTGATTCCGATATTCTCGCACTGACCGACACCGCCACGAAAATTCCGCGGCACTGGGCTCCTGCCCAGCCCATTGGGCACCTGCCCTGCGGAAGATGCGTTGGGCGGGGTGGCGAGCACGAACGGATGCTTGCGCCGCACCTGCCGATCAAACACACTCATCCGACCGGCATGCCATCCGCAGGGGAAATGCATCCGCGCATGAAGCCCAGCCTGTTCGC
>DASXKR010000076.1:0-29087 GCA_036496665.1 Rudaea sp.
CCTGTCTGCCTACGGTCACAACCGCAAGCGTCTGGTCCAGGAAGGCGACAAGGTCAAGGGCGGCCAGCAGATCGCCGAGATGGGATCGAGTGCGAGTGCGCGCGACGAGCTGCATTTTGAAATACGCAAGAACGGCAAGCCGGTCAATCCGATCGACTACCTGCCGGCGCGCTGATCACCCTACGGTTTATAGGCTCCCGTTGACGCGCGTCGACCGGGCTTTACAGCCTGCTCGCCGGGCGGAGTATTCTGCATCCATGGGATTGCCTGCTCCTGCCGAGATCGAACCTGATGACTTGATCGAGCTGATCGACGCGATTGAGCCGCAGGACGACGAGGCGCGTACTTCGACCAGCGTCTACCTCAACGAGATCGGCCTGATCCCGCTGCTGAGTGGCGACGATGAACTGCGTCTGGCTGCCATGGCGCGTGCGGGCGACGCCGAAGCGCGCCGTCAGATGATCGAGGCGAACCTGCGCCTGGTGGTGGCGGTCGCGCGCAATTATGTCGGTCGTTCAATTCCGTTGCTCGATCTGATCGCCGAGGGAAATCTCGGCCTGATGCGCGCCGTGGACAAGTTCGATCCACAGCGACGCCTGCGCTTTTCGACTTATGCCGTGTGGTGGATACGCGAAGCCGTGCAGCACGCGGTGATGCATCACGGCCGCACCGTGCGCGTGCCGGTGCATGTCTTGCGCGAGTTGGGCCAGGTTCTGCGTGCGCGCCGGCAACTGCTGATGCGTCTTGGCCGTGCGCCGACCATCGACGAACTGGCGCAGGCGATCGGCCGTCCCGGTGCCGAGATCGCCGAGTTGTTCTGCGTGACCGAACACATCAGCTCGCTCGATGCGCCGCGGTCGGAAAGCGACGACCGTGCGCTGATCGACCAGCTGGTCGTGGACAACGATGCGACGCCCGCCGGGAGTCTTGCCGATGACGGTCCGAGTCCGGTCGACGTCCTGATCGCACGCCTGCCGCCGCGCCAGCGCGATGTCCTGGAGCGTCGCTACGGGTTGAACGATCGCGGCGTGCAGACATTGGCTGAGATAGCCGCGGAGTTCGGCCTGACTCGCGAACGCGTACGGCAGATTCAGGGAGAAGCCCTGGCGCGGCTGCGCAAGCTGGCGCTGAAGAGCTGAGTGCGGCAGATCGGTCGCGCCGGCAGTCTGCGCAACTGGCTTCCCGGTGTGCCGACGAACCGGCAAGGCCAACCGGCGTCCGACGGCGCGGCGCCCGGAGACCGCCTACGGCTGATCCGGCAACAGGAACACGACGACCGCGTTGCGGCCTTCGCCCACCAGAACGTTGAACGTGCGTGCTGCCGCAGCGTTGTCCATGACTTCGATGCCGATCCCGCGCTGCAGAAAGGCTGCTTGCAAAGCCGGCGTCGGAAACCGGGTGTGCGAGCCGGTGCCGAGCAGCACGACATCCGGCTTCAGTGCAAGAATCCGGGCAACGGCCGCCGCGTCGATTTCGCCGACGGTGCGTGGCGTGAAATCGTCGAGCACCTGGGTCGCGCCGAGCACCAGGCTGCTGCGGAAGACGCGATCGACCACGCTGACCGATTCGGCATCGGCCCGGCGAACGAACAACTGCTGCTCGTTGCGGTGTTCAGTCAGCTGCATGTTCTTGTCGAGAAGTGGATCCCGGGTTGGCGTACATCCCTGAACTGCACGGGATGCCGACATCCTGTCGTCACTTCGGCAGGGCAATCTTCGGCGCGTCGGGGTTGCGGCGATAAAAGCATGCCGTCTTGCCGATGCTCTGCACCAGTTCGGCGTTGGCGCCAGCTCCCAGGTTGGCGATCTGTTCCGCACGTGCCGCGCGATCCTCGCCCGTCAGCTTGACCTTGAGCAATTCGTGATGGTCGAGCGCCAGCGAAAATTCCGCCCTGACGGCGTTGGTGATGCCCTTGTTGCCGATCTGGATAACCGGCTTGATGGCGTGGGCAAGCCCGCGCAGATAGCGTTTCTGACTGGATGTGAGGCTCATCGGCGAAGAGACCAGGTGACCGGAAAAGGCGACGAATACAAGGCGCATTAAGCCATTGCAGGGTATCATGACGCCATGCAGCATGGTCCGGATTCCTGAAGTGGCTCGCAGCAAATCCAGCGCGCGCTGGCTGAAGGAGCATTTCAGCGATCCTTACGTGAAGCGGGCGCAGGCTGAAGGCTGGCGCTCGCGCGCCGTATTCAAGCTGGAGGAACTGCTCGAGCGTGATCGCCTCTTGGAGCCCGGCATGACGGTCGTGGACCTCGGCGCGGCACCCGGCGGCTGGTCGCAGATGGTGCGGGAACGGTTGCGGACGCACGGAGCGGACCGCGGTCGCGTGATCGCGCTGGACATCCTGCCGATGCAAGGCATCGCCGGCGTGGAGATGATCGAAGGCGATTTCCGCGAAGAAGCGGTATTGGCGCGGCTGGAGAACCTGGTCGACGGCGGTGCAGTCGATCTTGTGCTGTCCGACATGGCACCCAATATCAGCGGCGTCGAGTCGGTGGATCAGGCCCGCGCAATGCATCTGGCCGAACTGGCCCAGGAGTTCGCCGGCCGCCGGCTGAAGGTGGGCGGAGCGTTCCTGACAAAGCTTTTCCAGGGGCGCGGTTTTGACGATTACTTACGCGGCTTGCGCGCAGACTACGACAAGGTCAGCATTCGCAAACCAAAGGCATCACGGTCGCGCAGTGCGGAAGTGTACGCACTGGCAACCGGACGGCGTACCGCTTGAAGCTGAACGGTATGGAACCATTGCATTTCGTGGGCAGTCCGGATTGGCGGGCCGTCGCGAGGGACAGGCATAGATGAACGATATGGCCAAGAATTTACTGCTCTGGATCGTGATCGCGGTCGTGCTGATCGCTGTTTTCCAGAGCTTCAATCCGCGCACCGACCCGAGTACGGTTTCGCAGTCGGCGTTCATGCAGGAGGTCGAGAGCGGAAACATCGCCCAGGTGACCATTCGCAATGACGGCCGTACGGTCGACGCGCTGCGCAAGGACGGCAACAAGGTGCACACGACGCTGCTGCTGACCGAAAAAACCGTTGACGACATCAGCAAGCACGCCACGGTGACGGTCGAACCGACCGACAACAGCGGTCCGCTGCTGCGCATGCTGTTCGACTGGATCCCGTTCCTGATCTTCATCGGCCTGCTGATCTATTTCATGCGCCAGATGCAGGCCGGCGCCGGTGGCCGCGGTGCGATGTCGTTCGGGCGGTCGCGTGCCCGCCTGCAGGGCGAAGATCAGGTCAAGGTGACGTTCGCCGACGTCGCGGGTGTCGACGAGGCCAAGGACGAAGTTCAGGAACTGGTCGAATTCCTGCGCGATCCGTCGAAGTTCCAGAAACTCGGCGGTCGCATTCCTCGCGGCGTGCTGATGGTCGGCTCGCCCGGCACCGGCAAGACGCTGTTGGCCAAGGCAATCGCCGGCGAGGCGAAGGTGCCGTTCTTCACGATTTCCGGTTCCGACTTCGTCGAGATGTTCGTCGGCGTCGGCGCCTCGCGTGTGCGCGACATGTTCGAACAGGCCAAGAAGCACGCGCCGTGCATCATCTTCATCGACGAAATCGACGCGGTCGGTCGCCATCGCGGCGCCGGGCTCGGCGGCGGTCATGACGAGCGCGAGCAGACGCTGAACCAGTTACTGGTCGAAATGGACGGCTTCGAGGGCAACGAAGGCATCATCGTCATCGCCGCGACCAACCGTCCGGACGTGCTCGATCCGGCGCTGCTGCGACCGGGCCGCTTCGATCGGCAGGTCGTCGTGCCATTGCCCGACCTGCGTGGCCGCGAGCAGATCCTGAAAGTGCACATGCGCAAGGTGCCGCTGTCGACCGATGTCAACCCGACCGTGATCGCGCGCGGCACGCCGGGATTCTCCGGCGCCGACCTGGCCAACCTGGTCAACGAAGCGGCCTTGTTTGCGGCGCGAGGCAACTCGCGCGACGTGACCATGGACCACTTCGAGCGCGCCAAGGACAAGATCATGATGGGCAGCGAACGCCGCTCGATGCTGATGAGCGAGGACGAGAAGAAGCTCACCGCATACCACGAAGCCGGCCATGCGATCGTCGGCCGCCTCGTGCCGGATCACGATCCGGTGCACAAGGTCACGATCATTCCGCGCGGCCGCGCGCTTGGCGTCACGCTGTTCCTGCCCGAGGCCGACCGCTACAGCCACAGCAAGACGTTCCTCGAGAGTCGCCTCGCAAGCCTTTATGGCGGGCGCGTGGCCGAGGAGCTGATCTTCGGCGACGACAAGGTCACGACCGGTGCCTCGAACGACATCCAGCGTGCAACCAGCCTGGCGCGTGACATGGTCACGAAGTACGGCTTGTCGCACGAACTCGGGCCGATGACCTACACCGAAGAAGAGGACGAAGTGTTCCTCGGTCGATCGGTCACGCAGCACAAGCATGTCTCCGAAGAAACCGCGCGCAAGATCGATGAAGTCGTGCGTTCGGTGATCGACAACGCCTATCACCGCGCGCGCGATCTGCTGACGACTAACCTCGGTAAACTGCACGTGATGGCCGACGCACTGCTGCAGTACGAAACCATCGACGCCGAACAGATCACGGCGATCATGGAAGGGCGCACACCGGGGCCGCCGAAGGACTGGCAGAAGGCCGGCGATGCCGGCAGCGGACCCAGCGGCGTCGGCAAGCCGACATCGCCACCGATCGGCGGCCCCGCTGCGCAGCACTGAGTTCACCTCCTCCTGTGGAAAGCGAAGGCCGCCTGATGCGGCCTTCGCGCTTTTTCCATCATCACTTGCGCAATGGTGCGCGCATGCGGAAACTGTCGCCGCTTGTCATTTCCCGATGACGCCGAGAGCATCGACGTGGAAACAGGGTCATTCTTCGCCGAGTTGAAGCGTCGCAATGTGTTGCGTGCCGGCGCGCTGTATGCCGGCGCGATCTGGGCTCTGGCGCAGGGGGTTGCACAACTCGGGCCGGCTTTCGGTCTTCCGGATTCGCTCACGCGCTGGTGCGTGACCGCCGGCGTGACCGGCTTTCCTTTCTGGCTCGCTTTTTCCTGGTTTTATGAACTGACGCCGGAAGGCTTGAAGCGCGAGAGCGAGATCGGACCGGACGATTCGATCTCGCGCCAGACCGGCAAGAAACTCGATCGCCTGATCATTGCAGTGCTCACGCTCGCGGTGGTGTTGCCGCTGACCGAACGGTTGCTTTTTCGTGACGCAGACGCACCTGCGGTCATGCCGACCACGACCTCGGCAGCAATCCCGGGCAAGTCGATTGCCGTGCTGCCGCTGCGTGCGAATGAGGAAAGCTGAGTGATGTTCGATATCGTCATTACACTGGATTGCGGCGGACGTGCGCTTCGCCTCGATCGTCCGCGTATCGCAGGCGTCGTCAACGTCACGCCCGACTCGTTTTCCGACGGTGGCAATTTTCTCGATACGCGGAAGGCCATCGCGCACGGATTGAAACTGGTCGAGGAAGGTGCCGATCTCCTCGATGTCGGCGGCGAATCGAGCCGGCCCGGCGCCGCGGAAATATCCGCGCAGGACGAAATTGCGCGCGTCGTACCGGTCATCGAGACGCTGGTGAAAAATACCGCAGTCCCGATCGCGATCGACACGAGCAAGCCCGAAGTGATGCGCGCGGCAGTCGCGGCCGGCGCCGGCTTCATCAATGACGTTCGTGCGCTGCGCCGCGACGGCGCGCTCGACGCCGCAGCTGACCTGAAAGTGCCGGTGTGCCTGATGCATATGCAGGGTGAGCCGGGCACGATGCAGGATGCGCCGTACTACGACGATGTCGTCTCCGACGTGCGCCGTTTTCTTGCCGAACGCATTTTCTCCTGCGAGATGTCGGGCATCGACAAGAAGCGGATCGTAGCCGACCCGGGCTTCGGTTTCGGCAAGATGCTCGAACACAATCTCACGCTGCTGCGTGCGCTCGACCAGTTCGCGGCGCTCGGCGTTCCGCTGCTGGTCGGTCTGTCGCGCAAGGGAATGATCGGCACGCTGACCGGGCGTGATCAGACGTCCGATCGGGCGGCCGGTTCTGTGGCCGCGGCATTGCTCGCGGTGCAAAAGGGCGCGGCGATCGTCCGCGTTCACGACGTGGCTGCTACTCGCGATGCGCTGGCAGTATGGGAAGCTGTCACGGGCGGCTTAAAGCCCGCTGCGAAGGCCGCGAAGCCCTTCGGCTCGCAGCGCTTCGCCGACGACGACTGAAGCAGAAGGTGCTTTGGACGCGGATTTGGCGCGGATCAACGCGGAAAGAGCCAGGCAATTCGATTGAGCAGTGATGGGAGGTGTGCGGGCAGTCAAGCTCACTCGTTCGAGTGCGCTACGACGGTCTGATAGTGCTCTCGCTCTATCCGCGTTAATCCGCGTTGATCGGCGTCAAGGAACGTTTCTTTGTCAGGCACAGGTTCCCTAGAGTTCGGCGCTGATCGACTTGAACGCGCCGTCGCCGCGCAGGAAGTCGGGTCGTGGCGCGGCAAACCGCCGCTCGTCGACGCAAACGTTCGACATCTGCTCGACGAAGAAGAACCGCCAGCCGACCGAGGGCTTCGAACTGCTCGCGCATTCGACCTGATAGGCGCACAGCAGACTGCGTCCCCAGCGATCGAGGCCGAATGTGTGCGGCTCGACGACGCGCGCACGGCTGTGGTACTCGAAGGCGAGCAGGCGCCGCTTGCCTATTGCCTCGACGATCGCAGTCGTCGTGCGCAGTCCGCTCACGCTTCGGGCACCGGGCCGGCAGGGTGCGCAGCTCCGTTCAAGTGAGCGCGCCGGAGTCCCAGCCCGGTTTCGGCGCAAAACGCTTGCCGTAATTGCCTGCGAGCGCCTCGAGTTGCGCCTTGATCTTCGCCGCACCTTCGCTGCGGATGTACTGGATCGGGCCGCCGCGGAATGGTGCGAAACCAGTGCCGAAAATCACGCCGGCATCGAGCAGGTCGGCATCTTCGACGACGCCATCGTGCAGGCACGCAACCGCTTCGTTGAGCATCGGCAGGATCATGCGCTCGGTAATGTCGGCCGGTGCCTGGTAGTTCGGATCGACCTCGGGTTTCACCAGTTTGCCGTTCTCCCATTTGTACAGGCCCTCGCCACTCTTCTTGCCGCGCTTGCCGGCGGCGAGCAGTTCGTCGAGACCATCCGGAATCTCGATGCCGAGAAACGGGCCGAGCTCCTTGCCGACCGATGCAGCGACGTCGAGACCCACGGTATCGGCCAGTTCGATCGGTCCCATCGGCATGCCGAACTTCTTCGCCGCCTTGTCGAGCACGGCGCCCGGAACACCTTCCTTGAATAGGCGTATCGATTCGAGCAGGTACGGCATCAGGATGCGGTTGACGAGGAATCCCGGCGTGCCCTTGACCGGCACCGGCAGCTTGTCGATCGCCTTGCAGAAGGCGAGTGCGCGCTTCTCGTTGACTGCGTCGAGCCGATCGTGGCGTACGATCTCGACCAGAGGCATCATAGCGACCGGGTTGAAGTAGTGCAGCCCGAGAAAGCGGGCCGGTGCATTCACCGCCGTACGCAGTTCGTCGAGCGGGATGCTCGATGTGTTCGAGGCGAGCAGGGCGCCGGCCTTCATCGCCGGTTCTGTCTTGCGATACAAGTCCTGCTTTGCCTCGAGGTTTTCAAAAATCGCCTCGATCACCAGGTCGGCGTCGGCGATGCCCTTTCCGTCGACGTCGGCCTTGAGCCGAGCGGCAACCGGCTGGATCCGCTCTGCGGTTTTCAGACGCTTGGAGAAGAGTTCCTGCGCGCGATCCAGCGCGGGCTGGATGAATTTCATTTCGCGGTCCTGCAGCGTCACGTCGAAACCGCGCAGCGCACACCACGCGGCGATGTCACCGCCCATGACGCCGGCGCCGACCACATGCACGCGCCGGATTCCGGATTCCGTACCGGCGGCCAGACCCTTCAGGCGTTCCTGCAAAAAATATACGCGGATGAGGTTGCGGCAGGTCGGCGTCAAGGCGAGCTTGGCGACGGCGCGTGCCTCGAGTTTCAGGCGCTGCGTGATGCTGGATCCGCCGCGGCGCCAGACCTCAATCAAGGCGAACGGCGCCGGATACTGGTCCGGTCGCGCCTTGGCTGCGGTCTGCTTGCGGACGATCGGTGCGAGGATCTGGCGCACCGGCCAGATGTTCGTGGCCCAGGCCTTGGCTCGCTGCACGAACGGGCGCGTACGCCGGTGGCGGATCAGCTCCTTGGCCGTTTCGACCAGCAGCTCCGGCGAAGTCAACGCGTCGACCAGGCCAAGTGATTTTGCTGCTTCGGCCGACAGCGCCTTGCCGGTCAGCATCATCGGCAGCGCGTCGGTGGCGCCGATCAGTCGCGGCAGGCGCGCGGTGCCGCCCCAGCCGGGGATGATGCCGAGCATGATCTCGGGCAGGCCGATTTTCGTTTTCGGATCGCGTGTGGCGACGCGGTAGCGGCAGGCGAGCGACATTTCCGTTCCGCCACCCATGCAGAAGCCGTGGATCGCGGCAACGGTCGGACAGCGCAGCCGGGCCAGACTCTGGAACACCCGCTGTCCGTTTTCGATGCTGGCCAGCACGCCGCCCTGTTTTTCGAACATCTCGAATTCGTGGATGTCGGCGCCGGCGATGAAACCCGATTCCTTGCCGGAGCGGATGACCACGCCTCTGGGCGGCTCGAATGAAAGACGTTCGATGATCTGCGCCAGTTCATCCATTACCGCGCGTGCAAATGTGTTGACCGAGGTACCAGTGCGGTCGAAGGTCAGGACGAGGATGCCCTCGGCGTCGGTTTCTGCCTTCCAGTGGGAAAAGCGCAGTCCTTCGAACATGGCGGGCCTCGCAACGGATGCAGATCAGGACGGCTATAATCCGGGTTTGGCGCGGCCCGGGTCAATCGCAGCGCCGCCGGTCAGGGGTGTGGCCGCCGATTGATTGCCGGGACTTGCGCCCGCATCTTCATAGAAGTCGGCCACAGTGGCCTTGCGGAACTTATTACGATGGCTCAGGGTCTGGCATTGACGCTTGATCGGGTCGTGAACGAACGGAGCACAGCCCGGATGGGCGAGACAGACACCGATCAAGCCCTGGTCGAACGGGTCCAGAACGGAGACAAGCGCGCTTTCGATCTGCTGATACGCAAGTACCAGCACAAGCTCGTCAGCGTCATTTCGCGCTATGTTTCGGACTGGAGCGAGTGCCAGGATGTGGCACAGGAAGCCTTCATCCGCGCCTATCGCGCCATCGGCGCGTTCCGCGGCGACAGCCAGTTCTACACGTGGATGTACAAGATCGCAATCAACACCGCCAAGAATTACCTCGTCTCGCAGGGGCGCCGGCCGCCGCAGGACGACATCTCGATCGACGATGCGGTCCAGCTCGATGGCGGCGCCCGGCTGAAAGACCGGGCGACGCCGGAACATGAATTGATGCGCCAGGAAATTGAACGAACAGTCTTCGAGACGGTCGAAGAGCTGCCCGAAGACCTCAGGACGGCGATTACGCTGCGCGAGGTCGATGGATTGAGCTACGAGGAAATCGCAGAGACAATGAATTGTCCGATCGGTACCGTACGCTCGCGCATCTTCCGCGCCCGCGACGCGATCGATCAGAAATTACGCCCGCTGCTGTCCGATGCCCAGGTATCCGGTCATGAATGATACGACTCACGAACAATTGTCCGCGCTGATGGATGGCGAATTGCCGCGCGACGAGCTGCGCTTCCTGTTGCGGCGGATCGACAACGACGCCGACCTGGTGCAACGCTGGTCGCGCTATCAGGTCGCCAGCGCGGTACTGAAGCGCCAATATGCCGCGCTCGGCTCGAGTGACACCTTCGCGGCCGCCGTGCTCGCCCGTCTCGACGCCGACGTCGCGGCAATACAAAGGCCGCTGGCCGGGCGCCTGCTGCGCTGGGCCGGCGGTGGCGCCATCGCGGCGGGCGTTGCCGTGTTCGCGCTGGTCGCAACGCGCCCGGCGGGCACCGATGGCGGCTCCGCGATACCGGTGCTGGCCGGACCGACGGTTGCGGCAGTGCAGGTTCCCGTCGCTGTGCCCTCCGCGCCGGTCGCTGAATTGCGCCAGGCGCCGACGACGCAGCAGGTGCTGCCGGCCGGCTTCACGGATTACGCGCAGCCCGCCAGCTTCGAATCGATCGTGCCGAGCTATGCGCCGACGCAGCAGCAGGCGCGCACTCCGGCCAGCGGCGTATCTGAAGCGTTCGTTCCATACGTATTGGTCGTCGGCGCGCGCCAGTCTGCCGACGCGCAACAGCCGGCGCGCCGCGAGTTGCCGCCGAAACAGTAACGAGGGCGCGCGAGAGCGCGCTTCCCGCGCTGTGTGGAAGTCAATCTGCCGGCTGAATGCCAGTGACATGGAAGGCACGCGTCGGCGGAACTCCGCAGCGTCCGTGCAATCCAAGAGGCCGTATTTTCGTTCAAATGTATACTCATTCACTTCAAGGCGGATCCATCCATGTTTAGGGCACTTGCAATTCGTGGTTCTTTTGCAGTGGCACTGTTCGTCGCGATTGCCGCTGCGCACGCCGAACAGCTGCCGGATTTCACTCAGCTGGTCGAAAAGAGCGCTCCGGCCGTGGTCAACGTCGAGGCGACGCAGAGCGACAGCGCCGCCGCGCAAGGCGACATCGACGATCAGGATATCCCCGAGATCTTCAAGCGCTTCTTCGGCCCGGGCGTGCGGCCGCACGGCGGCGGAGGCGGCGAGCGCCATTCGCTCGGTTCCGGTTTCATCATTTCGCCCGATGGCTACGTGCTGACCAACAACCATGTGGTCGAGGGCGCCGACGAGATCGTGATCAAGCTTTCCGATCGTCGCGAGCTCGACGCCAAGGTCATCGGCACGGACAAGCAGTCCGATGTGGCGCTACTCAAGGTCAACGCAACCGGACTGCCGACCGTGCCGCTCGGCGACTCGACCAAGCTCAAGCCGGGCCAGTGGGTCGTCGCAATCGGCTCGCCGTTCGGCCTCGACCACTCGATCACGCATGGCGTGGTCAGTTACGTCGGCCGCAGCAACGGGGGTGCCGACCAGCAGTACGTGCCTTTCATCCAGACCGACGTGCCGATCAATCGCGGCAACTCGGGTGGTCCGCTGTTCAACCTCGACGGCCAAGTCGTAGGCATCAATTCGCAGATCTTCTCGAACACCGGCGGCTACATGGGCGTGTCGTTTGCGATTCCGATCAATGTCGCGATGAACACGGTCGAGCAACTCAAGACCAGTGGCCATGTGTCGCGCGGCAAGATCGGAGTCGGCATTCAGGCCATCACGCGCGACTTCGCCAAAACGCTGGGTCTGCCGAACACGAACGGCGCGCTGGTCATGAGCGTCGAGCCGGGCAGCAGCGCTGACAAGGCCAATATCAAGGTTCAGGATGTAATCGTCGCCTACAACGGGCACCCGATCGATCAGACGTCCGACCTGCCATTGCTGGTCGGCAGCACCAAGCCCGGCGCGACGGCCGAGGTCAAGGTGTTTCGCGATGGCAAGACGATGACCGTTCCTGTAACCGTCGGCGAGTTGGAGTCCGAAAAGACCACGTTGGCGAGCCTCAACACCGACGAAGGCAAGATGCACAATCGCCTCGGCATCAGCGTCGACGACCTGACTGCCGAACAGCGCAAGCAGCTCGGTCTGAAGGACCAGGGCGGCGTCGTGATCAGCGACGTCAACGGCGCCGCGCGGCGCTCCGCGTTGCAGCCGGGCGACGTGATCCTGATGGTCAACCGCAAGCATGTGAAGTCGGCGAACGACTTCTATGGCGCCGTCAAGGACGTCAAGGAGGGCGATTCGACCATGCTGCTGGTCAATCGTGGCGGCACGACCCAGTTCGTCGCGATCTCGGTGCCGAAAGGCAAGGATCGGGGCTGATCAATTGGCCAGCGGGTTGGTGACCAGGAGTCGATGACGCCCGGTCCGAATCGGGCCCCCAGGGGGCCCGATTTCGTTTGCAAGTGCGCGTTTTTCCTTTGGTTCGTGCGATAATAGTCGTTTTGCCGACCGCAAATGACGGTCGGACGGACCGGCTTTCGGCAACGCATGAACAACATCCGCAATTTTTCCATCATCGCCCACGTGGATCACGGAAAGTCCACGCTGGCCGACCGCATCATCCAATTGTGCGGTGGCCTCGAGGCGCGCGAGATGGAAGCGCAGGTGCTCGATTCCAATCCTATCGAGCGCGAACGCGGCATCACGATCAAGGCGCAGTCGGTTTCGTTGCCGTACACGGCGCGCGACGGTCAGGTTTACATGCTCAACTTCATCGACACGCCGGGCCACGTCGACTTCAGCTACGAGGTCAGTCGTTCGCTGGCTGCCTGCGAGGGCGCGCTGCTCGTGGTCGATGCCGCGCAGGGCGTCGAGGCGCAATCTGTCGCAAACTGCTACACCGCGGTCGAGATGGGCCTCGAGGTCGTGCCGGTATTGAACAAGATCGATCTGCCGACCGCGGATCCGGAAAAGGTCAAGAAGGAAATCGAGGCGGTCATCGGCATCGATGCCGAACACGCGATCGCAATCAGCGCCAAGACCGGCGAGAACGTCCCCGAAGTCCTCGAGGCGATCGTTGCGCGCATTCCGCCACCGAAGCCGCGAGACACCGACCGGCTGCAGGCATTGATCATCGACTCGTGGTTCGACAAATATTTTGGCGTCGTGTCGCTCGTGCGTGTCATGCAGGGCGAGATCAAGCCGCGCGACAAACTGCTGGTCATGTCGACTGGACGCGTGCACGAAGTCAGTGAGGTAGGCGTTTTCACGCCGAAGCGCACAGCGAAGGACAAGCTCGGCGCCGGCGAAGTCGGCTGGGTCAATGCCTCGATCAAGGATGTGCATGGCGCGCCCGTGGGCGATACGCTGACCCTTGCGGCGAAACCCGCGCCAAGTCCGTTGCCGGGCTTCCAGAAGATGCAACCGCGAGTGTTCGCCGGCCTGTTTCCCGTAGTCACCGACGATTACCCGGCCCTGCGTGAGGCGCTCGAAAAGCTCAAGCTCAACGATGCGGCGATGCACTTCGAGCCCGAAAGCTCCGAGGCGATGGGCTTCGGTTTCCGCTGCGGCTTTCTCGGCATGCTGCACATGGAAATCGTGCAGGAACGGCTCGAGCGCGAATACGATCTTAATCTGATCACGACCGCGCCGACCGTGATCTACGAGGTTCTGCAGACCGACGGCAAGGTGCTCGAACTCGACAACCCGGCCAAGCTGCCGGCGGCCAATTACATCGAGGAGATCCGCGAGCCGATCATCGTCGCGAACATCCTCACGCCGCCGGACTACGTCGGCAACGTGATCAAGCTGTGCGAGGAGAAGCGTGGCTCGCAGCGCTCGATACACTATCTCGCGACCCAGGTGCAGATCAGCTACGAACTTCCGCTGGCCGAAGTCGTGATGGATTTTTTCGACAAACTCAAGTCGGTGTCGCGCGGCTATGCCTCGATGGAATACCATCTTGAGCGGTTCGCCGCCGGACCGTTCGTGCGCCTCGACGTATTGATCAACGGTGAGCGGGTCGATGCATTGAGTGCAATTTCGCATCGATCGCAAGCCGACCGACGCGGACGCGATCTGGTCGAGCGCATGCGTGAATTGATTCCGCGCCAGATGTTCGATGTGGCGATCCAGGCCGCGGTCGGCGCGCAGGTCATCGCGCGCTCGACGGTCAAGGCCATGCGCAAGAACGTGCTGGCGAAGTGCTATGGCGGCGACGCGACGCGCAAACGCAAGCTGCTCGAGAAGCAAAAGGAAGGCAAGAAGCGCATGAAGCAGGTCGGGCGCGTGGAAATCCCGCAGGAGGCGTTCCTGGCCGTGTTGCAGGTGGACAAATAGCTGGAAACAGGAAATCGGAAAACGGGTATCGGACGAGCTTGCCGCTCGACCGAATCACCATTCTTCCATTCCCCGATTCCCGATTTCCCGTTTCCGGTTCCGAGGAGTGACGATGGACTTTGATTTTGCCTTGCTGCTGGTTGGCCTGACGTTTGCGACCGGCATCATCTGGTTGATCGATCGGCTGTTTTTCTTCGGCAGCCGGCAGGCACGCGCCGCGGCGCTCGCCGTCGCCGGCGGCAGCGAGGCCGAGCGCCAGCAGCGCGTCACCGAGGCTTCGCGCGAGCCGGTCATCGTCGAGTACGCGCGCTCGTTCTTTCCGGTCATCCTGATCGTGCTGCTGTTCCGTTCGTTCATCGCCGAGCCGTTCAAGATTCCCTCCGGTTCAATGATGCCAACGCTGCTGGTCGGCGACTTCATCCTGGTCAACAAGTTCGCCTATGGCCTGCGCCTGCCGGTGCTGAACAACAAGATCCTCGACGTCGGCGAGCCGCAGCGTGGCGACGTATTCGTGTTCCGCTACCCGCGCAACCCGAAGATCGACTACATCAAGCGCGTGATCGGCCTGCCGGGCGACGAGATCACCTATCGCAACAAGACGCTGTACGTGAACGGCAAGGAGATTCCGCAGTCCTACACCGGTCCGTATGTCGGCAGCGGCGATGAAGGCCGCAAGATGGCCGGCGCCGAGATCCGCCACGAGATGCTGCCGGGCGCCGAACATGATCTGCTGACCTGGCCTTTGCATGCCGGAGCCGAAGGGACGTTTCGCGTTCCTGCTGGACACTATTTCGCGATGGGTGATAATCGGGATAATAGCGAGGACAGCCGCTATTGGGGTTTCGTCCCGGAAGCCAATCTGGTAGGCAAGGCCTTCGTGATCTGGATGAACTGGGACAGCGGCATCGATTTCAAGCGGATCGGGACACTGGTCAAATGAAGGGGTACAACATGCGAGTCGTGCGCCAAAGCGGTTTGACGCTGATCGGGTTCGCCTTCGTCCTGATCATTGCCGGTTTCTTCGCCTACGGGGCGATGAAACTGATCCCGGTTTATACCGAGTATTTCGGCGTCGTGAAGTCGATGAAGTCGCTGCAGAGCCAGTCCGGCATCGAAACCGCCACGATCGAGGATATCAGGCGCAAGCTCAACGTGAATTTCGACCTGCAGTACGTCGACGACGCCTCCATACCCGAGAAGAACATCCAGTTGATTACCAAGGACGGGCAGCACAAGCTGCGCATTTTCTACGACAAGGACGTGCCGTTTCTCTACAACGTCGACCTGCTGGTCCATTTCGACAATACCGTCGACCTGTCGCACGGCGCGACTTACTGACTCCTTGCCTGCGCCGCTGACCTATCGCTTTCGCGACACTGAACTGCGCGCGCGTGCGCTGAGCCACCGCAGCGTCGGCGCGGCCAACAACGAGCGGCTGGAGTTTCTTGGCGACGGGCTGGTCAACATGCTCGTCGCCGAAATGCTGTTCGAGCAGTATCCGAAGGCCGACGAAGGGGAACTGACGCGGCGGCGCGCACATCTGGTCAGCGAGCCGGCGCTCGCCGCGGTCGCGCGCGATCTCGAACTCGGTGACGCCCTGCTGCTGGGCCCCGGCGAACTCAAGAGCGGCGGCTACCGTCGCGATTCGATCCTGGCCGACGCGTTCGAGGCATTGGTCGCGGCAATTTACCTTGATGGCGGCTGGGAAGCATGTCGAACCGCCGTTCGCGAGCTGTTCGGCGAGCGCGTCGCCGGTGCCGGTGCAGCGACCGAAAAGGATCCGAAGACACGCCTGCAGGAGTTGCTGCAAGCACGCAGCCAGCCGCTGCCGGTCTACGCGCTCGTCGCGGCGACCGGTGCCGATCACGCCAAGACTTTTGAAGTGGAGTGCGAAATCGCAAGCTTGCAGATGCGTGCGCTCGGACGTGGCGGCAGCCGCCGCGCAGCAGAGCAGGCGGCCGCAAGTGCCGCCCTGGAACAACTGGAAGTGGAAGATGACGACACCTGAGGTCGCGGCAATCGCGGACGGCGGCGACCATCGCTGCGGAACCGCTGCCGTGGTCGGCAGGCCGAACGTCGGCAAGTCGAGCCTGCTCAATTCGCTGGTCGGCGAGCGCCTGAGCATCACCGGACCGAAGGCGCAGACGACACGCCATCGCATTCTCGGCATCGTCACCCGGCCGGCTGGCCAGATCCTGCTGCTCGACACGCCGGGCCTGCACCGCCCGGATGCGCGCGCGATCAGCCGCCAGCTCAACCGCACCGCGCGCCGGGTATTGGGCGACGCCGACGTCATCGTCCACGTCGTCGAAGCCGGACGCTGGGGTGAAGAAGACGAGGGCGTATGGCAGGCGCTGACCGCATCGCCTCGGCCGAAGCTGTTGGCGCTGAACAAGATCGACCTGAAGAAGGATAAAAGTACACTCCTGCCGTTCATCGCCAAGGTTACCAAGGGGCGCCGCTACGATGCCGTAATTCCGGTGTCGGCCAAGGCACGCGAGGGACTTGCCGAACTCGAGCAGGCGATCATCGAGCGCCTGCCTGCGGGCCCGGCGCTGCACGGCGAAGACGAGTTCACTGACCGCAACGAACGCTTCCTGGCCGGTGAGCTGGTGCGCGAGCAGCTCATGCTGCGGCTGTCGCAGGAGTTGCCGTATTCGACCACGGTCGAGATCGAGCAGTTCGATGACAAGGACGGTCGTTGCCAAATCGGGGCCGTGATCTGGGTCGAGCGTGACGGCCAGAAGTCGATTGTCATCGGTGCCGGCGGTGCGCAGCTCAAGGCGATCGGTACCGCCGCGCGCCACGCGATGGAACGTCTCTTCGACCGGCGCGTGTTCCTGCGCCTGTGGGTCAAGGTGCGCGAAAACTGGTCCGATGACGAGGCCGCGTTGCGCCGTTTCGGCTACGGCGAGTAACGAGTGAGATCGGCCGCCGCGCGGCCTTGTGAGGTCGCTCGCGGTGCTCGCTGGTGAGGTCGGCTGCTGCGCAGCCTCGTGAGGAAAGGCAGCACCGCGCTTTCCTCGCGCGACGTTAGCCCTCCTCACGAGCGAGCGCAGCGCGCGACCTCACTCCTCACAAGCGCGCAGCGCGACCTTACCTCTTGTGAGCGGCCTCACTCCTCACGAACGCGCGCAGCGAGCGATCTGACCTGTCATGCGGTAACCTCTCTCCATGCGCGTAGAACAACAACCGGCGTTCGTCCTGCACGGACGCGCGTACCGCGAGACCTCGCTGCTGCTCGAATGCCTTACGCGCGACCATGGCCGAATCGGTCTGGTTGCACGTGGCGTGCGCAAGGAGAAGTCGCGGTTGCCCAGAGCGCTGCTGCAGCCGTTGACGCCGGTCACTCTCGGCTGGATTGGCAGCGGAGAACTTGCCATGCTGACCGCGGCTGAAGCACGCGCCAACCCGTTGAAGCTCGCCGGGGAGACGGCGCTTTGCGGACTCTATCTCAACGAATTGATGCTGCGCCTGACGGTGCGCCAGGATGCGTATGGCGAACTGTTCTACATCTACGAGCAGACACTGGAGCGGCTCGCGGGCGGCGATGCCGCGGCCTGGACCTTGCGCCGCTTCGAGCGCGACCTGCTCGAGCAACTGGGTTACGGATTGAACCCCGGTGTCGACGCGCAGGCACAGCTGCCGGTGGTGGCCGATGGTGTCTATGGTTACCGGCATGAACTGGGAGCGGTGCGCTGGAAGACGACTGCGGACGGGCCGAAAGTCAGTGGCGCTGCACTGCTGGCACTGGCCGCCGATTGCAAGCCCGCCGACCCGGATCTGCCACCGCTGCGTCGCTGGATGCGCGCCGTCATCGCGGCGCATCTCGACGGCGGCGAATTGCAGGCGTGGAAGTTGCTGAGTGATGTGACGTTGCGACAACGCGACTAGTGGCCTGTAACGCTTGAAGCGGGAGTAGGATCGCGAAGAGATCGGGCGCCAAGACAAGGTGCGACGAGAAGACGTAGTGGGGCTACGGCGACGAGGCGCGCCGCCGTATTGGCGGTCGAGATCGAGCGAGCTGCTTCCGATTCAAGCGTTACGGGCCACTAGCCGTCACGACACCGCGGCAAGGGCCTGCCGGGTGGCGCTGTAAGTCTGTAGGAACACAGCGCGAGCGGAGGCGACGTCATTGGACTCTTCGCGTAGCGCCCGCTCGTATTGCTGTGTCGCACTGCCGAGCGCCGGGGCGCCACAGATTCTGCACGACGCACGCATGCGGTGCAGACGCTCGATCACGGCGCGTCGTTGCTCGGCGTCGGCGGGATCTGCCGTGCCGATGGCCGCATCATCGAGTTCATTGGCGAACAGCACACGCAGGGCGCGTAGTGCGATGTGATCGCCGCCGATCGCAATCAGTGCGGCAGCGTCGTCGAGCAGCGCCGTCGATTCAGCGCTTTCGATGGCAACGGCGCATCGATGGGGAGCTGTCGCGACTGGCGTTACGAAGCGCAGGAGCAGCCGCTGGATCGTCGCCAGATCCGCTGGTTTTAGCAGCGTGTCGGCAAATCCGGCACGCAGCAGCGCTGCCGTCGCAGCCTGGTCGAGTTCGGCGCTGGTTGCGACAGCCGGCGCCTGAACTCCCAATGTGCGCAGTTCTCGAAGCAGCGCGGTGCCGTCGATACCCGGCATGCGTCGATCGATCATCAGCAAGTCCGCGTGTTCGACCTGCAATCTGGCCGTCGCGCCAGCGGCATCGGCCGCGCCGATCGCCTCGCAACCGCAGCGTTCGACCGCTTTCAGCAGGAACGCCAGGCTGACCGCATCGTCATCGACAATCAGGACACGTGGACTGGCTGCTATCATTCAAGATTCCCCGATGAAACGCACAACGCGCCGAACATGACTGTAATGGAAGCCGAAATAGCCGATTTGTCCCACGACGGCCGCGGCGTGGCCCGAATCGACGGCAAAGCGGTGTTCGTATCCGGCGCGTTACCCGGCGAGCGGGTGCGGCTTCACTTCAGCGGCAGGCATCGCCACTACGACGAGGCCGTGGTCGATGAAGTCCTGCAGCCGTCTGCCAACCGCGTGACGCCGCGCTGCGCGCATTTTGGCATCTGCAACGGCTGTGCGCTCCAGCACATGTCATCGGCTGCACAGATTGCGGGAAAACAGCATGTCCTGATGGAGAACTTCGAGCGCATCGGCAAGGTGCGTCCACAGGCGATCCTGCCGGCACTGACCGATGCACCGTGGGGCTATCGCCGCAAGGCGCGGCTCGGCGTCAAGTTCGTCGACAAGAAGGGTCGGGTGCTGGTCGGATTCCGCGAAAGCAATGGTCGTTACATCGCCGACATCAAACGCTGCGAGATCCTGCACCCGGCCGTCGGCGAGCGCATCGAGGCGCTCGCCACGCTGGTCGAATCGCTCGACGCGCGACGCACGATTGCGCAGATCGAAGTGGCGGCCGGCGACGATCTCGTCGCCTTGATCTTCCGCCACCTGCAGCCGCTTTCGAATTCCGATCTGCGTGCGTTGACCGAATTCGGCCAACGCTTCGGACTGGGTATCTATCTGCAGCCGGGCGGAATCGACAGTGTCGCCGCGTTGTGGCCCGTGGATGCGCGCCTGAGTTTCCGCGTACCTGCGTACGAACTCGATATCGAGTTCCTTCCGCTCGATTTCATCCAGGTCAACGGCGGCATGAACCTGCGCATGATCGATCATGCGCTCAGCCTGCTCGATCCGCAGCCGGCTGACCGCGTGCTCGACCTTTTTTGCGGCCTCGGCAATTTCACGTTGCCGCTTGCGCGTCGCTGCGCCGGGGTCGCCGGCGTGGAAGGCGAAGTGAGCCTGGTGCGGCGCGCCGAGGCGAACGCACTGCACAACTTCGTGCACAACGCGAAGTTCCATTCCGCAGATCTTGCTGCCGACCAGCGCGCCACCCCCTGGGCGAGAGCCGACTACGACCTGTTGCTGCTCGATCCGCCGCGATCAGGCGCCATCGAAGTGCTCGAGTACCTGCCGGGTCGATCGGTCAGGCGCGTCGTGTATGTTTCATGCCACCCGGGCTCGCTGGCGCGCGACGCCGCGATCCTGGTCGAGCGTCACGGCTTTGCCCTGCGCAGCGCCGGCGTCATGGACATGTTTCCGCATACCGCGCATGTCGAATCGATCGCGCTGTTCGAGCGGTAGTAGCTGCGCTCGAAGCAGCGCGTATGTACCTTCGCGAAGGCAAACTTCAGTACTGACATGGCAACCGAGATCGAGCGCAAGTTCCTGGTGGTTGCGGATGACTGGCGCGCGTCGGTCGTTCGTTCGCAGCCCATGGAGCAGGGCTATCTGACCCGAACTGGCGCGGTGGACGGCCCGTCCTGTTCGGTGCGCGTGCGCATTGCTGGCGATGCCGCCTGGCTCAATATCAAGTCGGCGATCGCCGGTGTCGAACGGCGCGAGTACGAATATGCCGTGCCGGTGCCGGATGCCGCCCGCATGCTTGCCGAATTCTGCCCTGGCGTCGTCGAGAAGATCCGGCATTATGTGCCGCTTGGCGGCCGCACCTTCGAGGTCGACGAATTCCTCGGCGACAATACCGGGTTGATCGTCGCCGAGCTCGAGCTCGACGCGGTCGATGCGCGCTTTGAACGACCGTCGTGGCTGGGGCGCGAAGTCAGCGCCGTGTCGCGCTATTACAATCTGCATCTGTTGAACCACCCGTACTCACGCTGGAGTGCGGTCGAACGCGCCGGAGAGTGATGTCTTGTTAGTGATCGGAATACGTGGCAAGGAATTGAGCGCCGAGGAGCGCAGCTGGATCGCCGATCCGGTCGTCAGCGGCGTGATCCTTTTCACGCGCAACTTCGCCTCACGCGTGCAGGTAGCCCAGCTCGTCGCGGCGATCCGAGACGTGCGTGCAGGACCATTTCTGCTCTGTGTCGACCAGGAAGGCGGCCCGGTGCAGCGCTTCCGCGACGGCTTCACGAATCTGCCTGCGCTCGCCCGCATCGGCGAGCTGTACGATCGGGATCCGCGGCATGCCGTCGCGATCGCCGAGGAGCATGCCTGGCTGATGGCGACCGAGATGCGGACGCTCGATATCGACCTGAGCTTCGCGCCGGTAGTCGACCTCAAGCGCGGCAATCTGGCGATCGGCGAGCGAGCGTTCCACACGGATCCGGTTGCGGTTTCAGCGCTTGGCCTCGCCTATCTGCGTGGCATGCGCCTCGCGGGCATGGCCGCGACGATCAAGCATTTCCCCGGCCATGGCTCGGTGCTGGAGGATACGCATTTCGACGAGGCGGCTGACATGCGCACGCTGGGTGAACTGCGCACGACCGACCTGCTGCCGTTTGCCGATGCGATCAAGGCGGGCGCCGAAGCGGTCATGATGGCGTATGTGGCTTATCCACGAATCGATGCTCACCCGGCCGGATATTCGCGCATCTGGATCGAGGATATCCTGCGCGGCGAGTACGGATTCGGCGGCGTGGTCTTCAGCGACGACATCAGCATGGCCGCGGCGAAGAGCAGCGGCGGCATTCCGGCGCGCATCGATGGACATCTGGCTGCCGGCTGCGATCTGATCCTGGTATGCAAGCCCGAAGCGGTGGGCGACGCGCTGCAGGCATGCCACGGCAAGCCGCCGTGTCCGGACGAACGCGTGGCGACGCTGAGCGGCGGTGTGTCTTCTTCGTGGGACGCGATGCTCGATAACCCGCAACGCGATTGCTTTGTCGCGCGCGTGAGTGCCTTGTCCGGCGATCCGGCCGGGAAAACCGCATGAACCGGCCTTCTCTGCAAGCCGCACTGAGCACCGCGGATCTGCTGTTCAGCCGTGCGCAGCTCGACGACACGATCGGGTCGATGGGACGCGCCGTCGCGGCCAGCCTGCAAGGCGAGACGCCGATTTTTCTGACGATCATGAACGGTGGACTGATCTTCAGCGGCTCGCTGGCGCTGGCAATCCCGGCCGACATGGAATTCGACTACGTGCACGCCACGCGCTACCACGGCGGCACGCGCGGCAGCGAGTTGTTGTGGATCAAGCAGCCGCGGCTGGCGATGCGCGGCCGCGTCGTCGTGCTCGCCGACGACATCCTCGACGAAGGCTACACCTTGCGCGCGATCCGCGATTTCTGCATCGATCAGGGCGCCAAGCGCGTGCTGATTGCCGTGCTGTGCCAGAAGCGGCATGGTCGTGCCGCGCCCGACGTCGCGGCAGACTGGGTCGGCGTGGACGTACCGGACCGGTACGTGTTCGGCTTCGGCATGGATTTTCACGAGCAGGGGCGCAATCTGCCCGGCATCTACGCGCTCAAGGAAGATTAGTGGCGATCGACCTCGCACTGATCGGCGGCACCGGGCTATACGCTTTTCCCGGTCTTCAGGACGTCGAGCGTCGGGCGGTGCCGACGCCGTTCGGGGCGCCATCAGGGCCGATTGTTCTCGGCACGTTGGGCGGCAGGCGCTTGGCGTTCCTGGCCCGCCACGGCGAGGATCACACGCTGGCCCCGCACCGGGTCAACTACCGCGCGAATGTATGGGCGCTGCATCATGTCGGGGCACGCCAGGTCATCGGCGTCAATGCGGTCGGCGGCATCCGTGCCGACATGGGTCCGCGAGCCGTCGTGATTCCGGAACAGATCATCGACTATACGCAAGGTCGGCTCAGCAGTTTCTGCGATGTCGAAGGTGCCAAGGTCGTGCACATCGATTTCAGCGAGCCGTACAGCGCAAGCTTGCGCAGAGAGCTCAGCGCAGCGGCGGCCAGGGCGAAGATCGAGGTTGTCGCCGGCGGTTGCTACGGAGCAACTCAGGGGCCCCGGCTGGAGACGGCCGCCGAGATCGCTCGCATGCGCCGCGACGGCTGCGATCTGGTCGGCATGACCGGCATGCCGGAAGCGGTGCTGGCGCGCGAGCTGGCTATCGACTATGCCTGCCTGGCGCTGGTCGCCAACTGGGCCGCCGGCTGCGGTCCATCCTCGGGATCAGGGTCGATGGAGCCGATCAGCCTGCCCGAAATTTTCGCCAACCTCGACGCTACGACGGCGCAAGTCCCTGTCATCATTGCCGAATTGCTGACGGGAAGCTGACGCACGCGGTGCGCCGGGACTTGTATTTTTTTGTTAATTCATTGTTATACTTCTTGCACGCACCGCAAGTCAGAGTGCTGATCGCACGCGGCGCCGCCACAGCCATTCGTTCAAACAATAGCGTCGAGGTCAGCTTCATGCAAACGGGAACAGTGAAGTGGTTTAACGATGCCAAGGGGTTCGGTTTCATTGCGCCGGAAGATGGCAGCGAGGACGTGTTCGTCCATTACTCCGCCATCAATTCGGAAGGCTTCCGCACTCTGCAGCAAGGACAGAAAGTCAGTTTCGAGGTCGTACAGGGCCCCAAGGGTTCGCAGGCCGCCGGTGTCGTGCCGGTGAAGTAGCCGCGCTCCTCGGAACAGGCAAGCAAGCCTTGCGCTAGCGAGGCCTTATTTCTTCGTTACGCTGGCGAGCGCGTCACGTGCCTCGATCGTGCGCGGATCATCGATCCCGAGAAAGCGTTCGCGCAGGGCGACCGCTTCGCGCAACAGCACGGTGCCTTCATCATGGCTTTTTGGCTCGCGGGCCAGAAGGCTGCCGAGCGCCAATCGTGCCGAAGCAGAGACTGGATGCGCCCCATCGGGTGGCAGCATCCCGCGGTAAGACGCGATGGCTGCGCGCAATTGGCTGGCAGCTTCTTGCGGTTCGTCGGCGTCGATCAGTGCCAGTCCCAGGTAGTAGTGCGACAGCGCAGTCTGGCGCGTGTTCGGAGCGAACAAGGCGATGGACTGCTGCAGCGCGAGCCGGTGCAGGCTGACGGCTTCCTGCCAGTCACCGCGTTGCCGGCGTACATCGCCGAGCCGGTTCAGTTCCCAGACCTGGTCCCTGATGCCGGACGCACGATCTCGTGCAAGAACATCGCGCAGTTCGTTTTCCGCCAACTCGAGTTTCCCCTGGCGCCCGTGGACATAGCCCAGATTGCTGGCGGCGATCAACACCATGCTGTGGTTCGCTCCCAACTGCGCGGTAGCGATGCGCACCGATTCGCGAAAGACCTGTTCGGCTTCGTCGAGGCCGTGCCAGTCCATCAGCACGAGGCCAAGGTTGTTCAGCGCCGTCGCCGTAGTGGGATGATCGCCGAGACTCGCGCGCGCGACCGCGACCGCACGGCGCAGCACGCTCTCTGCTTCCTCGTAGCGCGCCATGTGGTACAGCGTCGTTCCGAGCGTGAACAAGGCGCGGCTGACATCGGGATGTGTTGGCCCGAGAATTTTCTGCACGATGTCGATATTTGCGCGACATTGCTCGAGTGCTTCCTCATAACGCCCCAGATTTCGCAGCGCGAGCGTCAGGTTCTGCCGGTCCGACGCGACACGCAGGTCGACGTCGCCGAATGCCGCGCGATGAATCTGCAACGCCTCCCGGTACAGTGCTTCAGACTGCGGCACGTTGCGCAGGTCCCATTCCGCGAGCCCCTGGGCGCTGAGCGCATTGCCGAGCAGTTCCGGCGGTATCTCCGGGTGACGTGCGAGGCGGATCGCCCGCATCGCGAATTGCTCGGCCTGTGTCGCGTTGCCGCGTTTTTGCGCAATGGTCGAGCGTGTGATCCAGGCGCGAACACGCTCCTGCGGGTCGCCGCCGTCCTCGAGTGCGGCGCCCGCACGGGTTGCCAACGGCTCGGCTTCGGCGAGGTTGCCGCGTGCTGCCAGCGTCTCGGCCATCTGACGCGACAGCACGGCGCGGTCATGGCCATTGCTGCCTGCGCTCGCCAGCGCGTTGCGCTGCAGGGCCTCGGCCTTGTCGTAGATGCCGAGCTGAAAATAGATACGGCCGAGCGCTCCCTGCAATTCGGAGCGTACTTCCGGCTGGGCGGACAGGTTGCGCTCGATCTGTGTGCGTCCGCGATCGAGCAACTCGCGCACGCTCAGGTCGTGGCCCCTGGCCTCGTTCGGGCTGCTGGCCGCGAACAGGCTCAACAGGAATTCCTTCACGGCCGACACTGCCTGGGCCTCGCGAGCCGTTTCGCTTGCCTGGTAGACGATGCCGCCGATGCCCGCGCCGGCGAGGATGACCGTGAGCGCCGTCATCGCCACGCCGACCCGATGCCGGCGCAGGAACTTCATGACGCGATAACGGCGGCTGCCGCCGGGCAGGGCGCGGCCCTCGATATAGGCGCGCACGTCGTCCGCGAATGCCGTCACCGAGGCGTAGCGCGCTTCCGGTTCCTTTTCCAGGGCACGCTGGACGATGCGATCGAGGTCGCCGCGCAGCGTGTGGCGGAGACCGGCGAACGATGCGCCGCGCGCGCTCGCTGCGTCGTCCCCGGCGTCTTCGAGCGCGCGTGCCTGCGCCCTGGCAATCGCTCGGGTCAGCGGTTCGGGTTGTTCCTCGACGATCGCCTTCGCCCAGCTGACGTCACCGCGTGCGGCGCGCGCGTAAGGCACGTGCCCGCTGAGCAGTTCGTACAGCAGCACGCCGAGCGCATAGACGTCGGTAGCCGTCGTGATCGGCTCGCCCAGCACCTGTTCTGGCGCTGCGTATTCGCGCGTCATCGGCTGCGACTGCGTACCGGTCAGGCCGCGGTCGTTCTGCGTATCCAGTGCCTTGGCGATGCCGAAATCGAGCAGCTTCGGCTCGCCGTCGGCGGTGACGAGGATGTTCGACGGTTTGAGGTCGCGGTGGACGATCAGATTGCGATGGGCGTACTGCACGGCGTCGCAGATCTTCAGCAGCAGCGCGAGCCGGCCCTTTATCGGTAGCTTCCGCGTATCGCACCAGGCGACAACGGGCTCACCTTCGACATATTCGAGCGTGAAGTACGGTGAGCGATCGGCGCTGAGTCCGCCATCGTGCAGTTGCGCGATATTCGGATGTGCGAGGCGCGCGAGCAGTTCGCGCTCGCGGCGAAAGCGTTCGTTGACCTCGCCGGAAACGAATCCGGGCCGCATCAGCTTGAGTGCGACCTGCTGGCGAAACTCGCCGTCCGCGCGTTCTGCCAGAAAGACGCGGCCCATGCCGCCTTCGCCGAGTAGCCGCAGCAGCCGATAGGGGCCGACGCGCGTATCGATCAACGGCTCGTCGTCGAGCAGCAGCGGTGGGATCAGGTGCTGGATGCCTTCGCCGAGGATGTGCGTCACCGGTGCCGCCTGTGCGGCCAGCAGCGAACGCACTTCGGCCAGCACCGCTGTATTTTCGCAGACGGCTTCCAGCCAGGTTGCGCGTTCGTGCTCCGGCCGGTCCAGCGCCTCGGCGAACAGCGCCTTGACCCGAGACCAGTCGGTCGGGGACGTGCTCATGGTCCGGGTGGACCCAACTCGCGTTGCAGAAATGCGCGCGCCAGTTCCCAGTCGCGCCGCACGGTGCGCTCATGGCGGCCTGTTTCCCGGGCGATCTCGTGGAAATTCAATCCGGCGAAGAAATGCCACTCGACCAGGCGCGCAAGATCCAGGTCGCGCACTTCCAGCGCGTGCAAGGCGCGGTCGAGTTCGAGCGTGCGTTCGACGTCGCTGCTGTGCAGCGACAGTGCCTCGTCGAGATCGGTGACGTGCGCGCCTCCGCCACGCTTGTCGGCGTGACGCCGGCGTGCATGATCGACCAGGATCTGACGCATCGCCCGCGCAGCCAGGGCATAGAAGTGGGTACGGTCGCGCAGCGGCTGCGCTTCGCGCTCGCTGAAGCGGACGTACACCTCGTGCACGAGCGCCGTCGGCGTCAGGGTATCGTCAGGCCTGGCACTGCGCAGGGAATTGCGTGCGCGGCGCTTGAGCTCCACGTAGACCATGTCATAGGCCGAGCGCGCCGCATCGGCGTCGCCGGATTGGGCGGCATTCAGCAGCCTGGTAAGCGCTTCGTTTTCCGGCATCCCGTCTCCAGGGATTCCCCCGGACAGCTTATCAGCTTGCGGGCAGTCGGAATGACCGGACATGTCCTTGTTTTGCGTGTTTGTGAATAGACCTGCCGTCGGCGGAGACTTTCATGTCATTGCGACTGTCGTTCATGTTCGTGGTGCTGGTTGCGCTGGCCTCCAGCGCCGCCGCGGCACCGGCCAGAATAATGAGCTGGACTATCGAAGGCGTCCAGCGCGAAGCACTCGTATTCGCGCCGACCGCGGGCGGAGCCGGGGAAACGCATCCACTGGTGTTTGCGTTCCATGGCCATGGCGGCAATATGCACGGCGCGGCGAAATTCGGCTTGCAGAACCGCTGGCCGCGCGCGATCGTGGTCTGCCCGCAGGGACTCGACACGGCAAGCCGGCGCGATCCGCAGGGACGCAAACACGGCTGGCAGCGCCTGATCGGCGATGACCGCAACCGCGATTTGAAGTTCTTCGACGCGATGCTCGCGAGCATGCGTCGGGAATATCGTGTCGATGAACGGCGCATCTTCTCGACCGGATTTTCCAACGGCGCGTTTTTCACTTTGCTGCTGTGGACCGAGCGCAGCGAGATATTCTCCGCCTTCGCGATCGTCGCCGGATCGCTTGATCCGTCGCAGCATCTGGCGGCCGCCAAACCCGTGCTTCAGATCGCCGGCAAGCACGATCCGCTGGTCACGCCGGACAAGGTGAGGCCGACGGTGGCCGAGGAGCGTCGCGTCGACGGTGCCGAAGCAGCGGGTCGCGACTGCGGAAGCCGATGCACGCTGTTTCGTGGCACCAAGGCAGATGTCAAGGTGATCTGGCACGACGGCGGCCACGTCTATCCGCCACAGGCCGCCGAATGGACGATCGAGTTTTTCAAGTCGTTCGGCGGTGCGGCCGTTGGCGGATGAACGGGCACGGTGGACTTCACGGCTGTCGTCGACTTCATCCGTCCAACTGCGTCTCGATACGAACTTCGTGAACGACAGACGCCCGCTTTTCCGCGCAACCGGCGTTTTCTCTCTTGAGTACCCATCACGGCGGAGGACGCGGTCATGAACGGACGGAAGACATCAACGCGCCATTCAGCACAAGCGCTGACCCTTTTCTGCGCACTGGCGTTGCCCGCCTGTGGATGGAGCAACACGATCGCTTGCGTCACCAACAACAGCCAATTGGTCACGGCCCTCAACGAGGTACAGTTCACGCCGTTGACGATCAAGGTGGCAACCGGCAACTACGACCTCAAGAACACGTTTTGGCACGGCCAGCTGTCGAACGGATTCTACACCTACACCAGCGCCAGCCAATTGGCGCAGATAAGCTCCGGCAGCGAGATTCTCGGCGGATACAACAACGATTGCTCGACGCGCAGCATCGCCGTCGGTAACACGACATTCACGGACTCCGGGATCACCGATTCGATCGTCGATGACGGTGCTTTCCCGCTTGGCGATTTCACCCTGGAGGGAGTGACCTGGTCGGTTCGCAACGGAGTCTGGTTGCTGTCCGGATTTGCGCCGTTCAACGCGAAGACCGGCTCCATGGTCCTGCTGCGGCGCAATGCGTTCATCAACGCGCCGAATAACGGCCCCAACATCCTGTGGGAGCAGACGGACGACGGCGGCAGTATCGTTCGTATCGTCGAGAACCTGTTCGCGAGCAATGCAATCGGCAGCCATTGCGCCCTGTCGGTGGAGGCGACCGGAGGCAGTCCCGCGGTTCAGGTCATCAACAACACGGTAGTCGACAATAGCGGCAGCGGAGCGCGCGGCGCCTGCTTCGACAACGTCAACTACCCGCCGGAAGGTACCAGCGGCAATGCGACGTACTACATCTACAACAATATTTTCTTCGGCAGCGGTAGCAAGGACCTCGAAATCCTCGACGAGAACCGGACCACGCAACTGGCATTGCTCTACGACAATGTCGTCGGCTCACGCGTGGCCGGGACGAGCCCGGAGTTCGAGACCAATACGCAAACGGGCGATCCCAAGCTCGACGGTAACTACCAACCCATCCAGGCGCCGGTTTCCCCGGTCATCAATACCGGCAACAACAGCGTGCCGGGAGGCCTGCCTTCGGTCGATCTGGCAGGCCAACCGCGCCTCGTCGGATCCAGGGTCGATCGCGGCGCGTACGAATCGACGGTCGACTTCAGCAATGTCCAGATGGTGTCAAAGCATGGTTTCGACGACGGCAGCGCCGGCACGCTGAGTGCTGCCGTCGCCAACATCAATACCAACAACGGCGGCTCGATCAAGTTCAATATCACCGACGGCGGCGCCTGCCCGTGGGTGATCACTCTCGGTGACGAACTCGATATCGCCGCAAACGCTACGATCAACGGCTATTCGCAGATCGGCAGTTCCACGAACGATCTCGACCCCGGTGACGACGCAAAGCTCTGCATCATTGTCGAAGCGGG
>DASXKR010000077.1:0-32818 GCA_036496665.1 Rudaea sp.
CCACGAATACGATCTGAGCCTGGACTACAGGCCGGCGTGGGCCGATCACAAGCTCGATTTCAACATCGCGGTGTTCAACGTGCTGAACGAGCAGACGCCGGTGTTCTATAACGATGTATTCGGATCGACCAACAGTCCAAACCCGAACTATGCGCAGATTCAGGATACGCGCCCGCCACGCAGTATCCGATTCTCCGTGGCATACGACTTTTAGATACGGTAGCGTCGTCTCTCCCACGCCGGGCCTGGGGTGCCCGGCGTTTTTTTGCAGACTGTGGGCGAGTTGTGTAGCCTGCCCTATCGATGCAGTCCGGTGACGACATGACAATGCCCTTACGCGGGCCGGCTCCCTCCCGGCGACCGCTCTCGTCGGTGGCCACGCGCATGCTGACCCGGGCGCGCAAGGAATGGGCGGACCGGCAGTTCGAAGACGCCGAACGGTCGCTCACCAATGTGCTGGCACTGGCACCGGATGACCCGGATGCCATCCGCATGCTGGGCATGGTGACCCAGCGTCGCGGCGATCACGCGAAGGCGACTGGCTGCTTCAGGCACGTGCTCGCGGTGTGGCCGGAGGATTCCGATCTGCGCGTCTGCCTCGGCATCGCACTGTACGAGCAGGGCGAAGTCGGTGAAGCCGTGCAGCATTTGCGCCATGCGTGCGAACTCGCGCCGACCTCCGCACCGGCCTGGTTCAATCTGGGTGAAGCGCTCGCGCGCGAGGCGCACTCGCACGACGCGGTTGCGGCGTTGCAACGGGCGATTCAGCTCGATCCCGCGCACATCACGGCGCGGCTCTCGCTGGCGCGAGTGCAGGCCAGCCTGGGTCGGATCGAGGCGGCAGTCGCCGGTTTCCGCGAAATACTGCGCCGCGATCCCGGCAACGCCGAAGGTTGGTTCGGGCTGTCGAATCTCAACACTGTCCGCTTCGACGCGGCAGACGCCGCGTCCCTGCAGCGCGCGGTGACGCGCAACGACTTGTCGCCCCGCGCCAGTGAGCTCCTGGGTTTCAGTTACGCAAAGGCGCTCGAATATCAGGGCGACTATGCGCAAGCCTTCGAGGCGTTCCGGGTTGCCAACGCGTCGCGGCGCCGACGCGTGAAGTGGGACGCGGCCGGAGAGCGCAAACGCATCGATGCGATCCAGCGCGTGTTCGCGGGCGAGATGGCGGCACCGCTGGATGACAAACTCGGCGGCGAGGCCATCCTGATCGTCAGCATCCCGCGCTCCGGGTCGACGCTGGTCGAGCAGATCCTGGCTTCGCACCCGCAGGTGGAGGGAGCAAACGAGATCAAGGACATGACCGAGGTCGTCGACGCAGAAACCGCGCGGCGCCAGTCGGCATTCCCGCTTTGGGTGCCTGATGCCACGGCGCAGGATTGGCAGCGCCTCGGCCGCGAATACCTCGCGCGAACCGCACGCTGGCGCCAGACCAGGCCGCGTTTCACCGACAAGAGCCTGGTGAGCTGGTATCTGGTAGGCGCGGCGTTGGCGATGATGCCGGCGGCGCGCGCGGTGATCGTCCGGCGCGATCCGCTGGAGACGTGCCTGGCGTGCTTCCGCCAGCTTTTCAGCGAAAGGAGCGGTTTCGCCTGCGACCTCGATGAGATGGCCGATTACTGCATCGACTTCCTGCGCCTTACGCGTGTCTGGCTGGACAAGTACCCGGACCGGGTGTTCGACGTTCAATACGAGGCGCTGGCCGCCGATCCGGAATCCGTGATTCGCCGCTTGCTGGATTTCTGCGGTCTGCCATTCGATCCGGCCTGTCTGGAGTTCCACAAGACCGCGCGAACCGTGCAGAGCGCGCCCAGTGCCGCGCAAGTGCGGCAACCGATGCGCCGCGACACGGCGCGCAGCGCACTCTACGGCGATAAGCTGGATCGCTTGCGCGAGCGCTTGCGCGCCGCAGGCCTGCTCGGGGAATGAGCGACACCCCCTGGCTCCGGTTCCCTGGATTTGAAGGCCGGCTTTTTCGTAAACGACGAACCTAAGCAATCGCTCATGGCCGACGCGCTTCCCACCTGCCTGCTTGACGGCGCCCTGGTGCCCACGCACGAAGCCCGCGTCTCGCCGTTCGACCGCGGCTTCCTGTTCGGCGATGGCATCTATGAGGTCGTGCCGTGTTACGACGGCAGGCCGTTTCGCCTGCTGGCGCACCTGGCTCGACTGCAGGCGGGCCTGGACGCCGTCGGCATTCCCAATCCTTACGCGCGCGCGCGCTGGATCGAACTCGTGCATGAGCTCATCGCCGCCAACGGTGCCGGCGACATGGGCTTGTACATCCAGATCACGCGCGGGACCGACCAGGGTCGCGATTTTCTGCCCCCGCCCGGAATGAACCCCACGGTCTTCGGCTTCTGCTGGCGTCTGGCGGCGACGCGATTGGAGCAACTCGAACGGGGCATCGCCGGCGCCACGTTGGAAGATATCCGCTGGCTGCGCTGCGACATCAAGTCCGTCGCCCTGCTTGGGGCCGTTCTGCTGCGAATGGAAGCCAGGCAGCGCGGCGCGGACGAGGCGATTCTCCTGCGCGACGGGCGTGTCGCCGAGGGCAGCTCCTGTGCGCTGTTCGTGGTCAAGGACGGACGCATCGTCACGCCACCGGCGAGCCGTGAGCGCCTTCCGAGCATCACCCGTCTCGTCGTCGGCGAAGTGCTCGTCGTGCTGGGACTGCCGCTGGAACAGCGCGAAGTGTTTTTGGATGAACTCTATGCGGCGGACGAAATCTGGATCGCGAGCGCGACCCGCGAGGCGATGCCGCTCACGAGGCTCGACGGTCGCGCCATCGGCACGGGGAAAGCCGGCCCGGTCTGGCGCCGTGTCTTCGACGAATACCAGGCGTTCAAGCAACGCGAAACGGCGTGAATCGCATTGCCGCTAAGTGCTGCGGGCTGTTTCGCCGATTGTCGAACCAGGCCCCCAGCGGCTGCAGTATCGGGCAATGTCCAAGCCCTCGCTGCTGATCTGCGGCGTCGCACCGGCCAGCAGGTCGGCGAGGTACCGTCCGGATCCGCACGCCATGGTCCAACCGAGGGTGCCGTGACCGGTGTTGATATAGAGATTGTTGAACCGCGTACCACCGACCACCGGAGTGCCATCCGGCGTTGCCGGCCGCAAGCCCGCCCAAAATTGACCTTCGCCCGGATCACCACCTTGCGGGTACAGATCGGCGAGGACTTTCTCCAGCGTTGCCCGCCGCCGTGCCGGTTTCGATAGATCGAAGCCGCCAACCTCTGCCATCCCGCCGACGCGTATTCGCTGATCGAACCGGGTCACGGCCACTTTGTATGTTTCGTCGAGAACGGTGGACGCAGGTGCCATCGCGGGGTCGGTGACGGGCACGGTCAATGAGTATCCCTTCAACGGATACACCGGGAGACCGATGCCCAGCGGCGCGAGCATTCGCGGCGTGTGGCTGCCGAGGGCAAGAACGTATCGATCAGCCCGCTCGATCTTGCCGTCGATGCGCACAGCGGTGACTCGATCGCCGGAGACTTCGAGCGCCTGCGCCATGGCGTTGAAGCGGAACTCCACGCCGGCCGATTTCGACCGCTCGGCCAGCGACTGCGTGAAGAGCGCGCAATCACCGGTCTGGTCGTCGGGCAAGCGCAGCGCGCCCGTGAACTGGTCGACGCCCGCGGCCAGTGCCGGCTCCGCCTTCACGATGCCCGCCCGATCGAGTATCTCGAACGGCACGCCGTAGTGTTCGAGAACGGCAACGTCGTTGCCCACGTCATCCAGCTGCGATTGCGTGCGGAACAGCTGCACCGTGCCGAGCCGGCGATTTTCAAATTCCAGCTCGAGTTCATCGCGCAGATCGTCGAGGCAATCGCAACTGTACCGGGCCAGGCGCATCATGCGCGCCTTGTTGATCGCATAACATCGGCGCGTGCAGTTGCGGAGCATCTGCAACAGCCAGACATATTGGCCGGGATGAAATCCCGGTTTGATGACCAGCGGCGGATGCCTGGAGAGCAACCACTTCAACGCTTTCAGAGGCACTCCGGGTGCCGCCCAGGGCGAGGCATAGCCCGGCGAGATTTGGCCGGCGTTGGCAAAACTCGCGGCCAGTCCGGGCCCCGCTTCACGCTCCACCACGATAACTTCAAAGCCCGCGCGCGCCAGGTACCACGCGCTGGTCACTCCGATGACGCCGCTCCCCAGAACGAGTACGCGCATGGTCGATGCATACCTTGCGGATTCCGCCACGACATGCAAAACGCTTCGACCCACTCTCATCTGCATTCACGGCTGCATGCCGAGAATAAACGCCGGTACCCGCACGTCACCAATGAAAAGACCTGCACGACGCATAACCCGGCGTTGTGGACGCGCGGTCTTGTGCAAACAACCGGCCTGCCTGCGCTAGCGTTGCGCCAGCATGCGCTGGGCAAGCTGTCCAATCAGTTCGAGGAAACGCTTCTGCACCGGATTCAGCGGACTGTCCGGCCGATGCATCGCATACAACACGACGTCGAGGTGCGGCTTCAGCCGACGCATCTGTACGCTCTTGGCATCGCCGCCGCGTGCCGTGAACGGGTCGACCAAGGCCAACCCTTCACCTTTTGAGACAAGTGAATGGGCCAACTGGTAGGTCTGCACCGAGACGGCGATCTTCGGCGCCGGATCGATCTTGGCCAGGTGGCTTTGGAGCATGCTGCCCAGCGCGTCGCGCACGGTGATGCCGATCATGGATTGATTGGCCAGCGCACCGACCGGCAACGATTGCGTCAATTCCGCCACGCTCCACCAGCCCGGCGGAGCGATCACCATGACCTGTCCGCGGCACAGCTCTCGCTGGCGCAATGTCTGGTGGCCGGTGTCCTGGAGCGTCAGACCGATGTCGGTCTCGCGCAGCGTCAGCGACTCGCACATTTCAGCCGAATGCTGCGTGGACAACTCGGCCGTCACATTGGGGAACGTCTTGCGCAGCAGCACGATCGCGGCGGGAAGCATCGTGAGCGCCAGCGTCGGCGTGCACGTGACCCGCAACGGGCAACTACCCGGCTGGCCCATGTTCGTGGTGAGGCGCTGCAGCGCGTGCACCTCCTGAATGATTTTCTCTATCCGGTCGCGCAACAAAAGCGCTTGCTGGGTAGGCTGCAAGCGTCCGCCGACTCGACTGAACAGGGAAAAGCCGAGGTTGTCTTCGGCATGCTGCAACGCCTTGCTGGCGGCCGGTTGCGATATGTTCAGCAGCTTCGCCGCCGCCGTGATGCTGCCGGTCGTCAGAACGGCATGAAAGAGTTCGATGTTGCGCAGACGCATTTCCGGTCCCCCAACTCATCCGGCCGGTTGTGACGTTCGAGGCGTCCCGACACAGGTCGAAGTCGTCAAGCATACAACGTTGCTTGCGCAGGCCGCCCGTGGTCGGCGCGACGCGATCTCCACAACCCTGAGTTATGCCATGTGCGCGTCTTTTCATTGGTGGCCCGCGCCGACCAATGGTTATGCTTCTTCGGCTTTTCGGCGCCGATCGGATTTGGGGTGGAGCACGGATTCATGTCTAACCACGGCGAAGCGGCCGGCCAAGGCCACTGGGGTCCACCTTATCTTTTGTATCTGGTCGGGGCAGCCGACGACCTGGCCATCAAGACAGCCAGGGGACTGGCCCACTGGCGACCCGACTGGTGCATCGGACAGTGCCGCCGACCCGGCACGCACCTGACGCTGGGATTGCCGGACATGGAGCCGGCGATAGCGAAGGCCAACGGTGCGAACACCATGGTGATCGGCACCGCAAACGCCGGCGGCGTGATGGCGCGCGAGACAATCGCCGATATCATCACTGCGCTGGACACCGGCCTCAACGTGGTTTCCGGTCTTCACGAAAAGTTGCGCGAGAACGCGGAGATCGTGGCCGCAGCTGCGCGCAACGGCCGTGTATTGTTCGATGCGCGCGAATACACCCGCAAGATCGCCGTCGGCAATGGTCGAAGGCGATCCGGTCGCCGCTTGCTGACCGTGGGTACCGACTGCTCGGTCGGCAAGATGTACACCACGCTGGCGATCGAGCGCAGCATGCGCAAACGCGGGCTCGCGGCGGATTTCCGCGCCACCGGGCAAACCGGCATTTTCATCGCGGGCAGCGGCATCTCCGTCGATGCCGTCATCGCCGATTTCGTCTCCGGAGCGGCCGAGCTGCTCTCGCCGGCGCGCGACGATGGCGGATGGGACCTCATCGAAGGACAAGGTTCGTTGTTTCATCCCTCATATGCCGGCGTCTCGCTCGGCCTGCTGCACGGCTCGCAACCCGACGCGCTGGTGCTGTGCCACGAACCCACGCGAAGTCACATGCGCGGGATTCCCGGCTTCCCGCTGCCCGACCTTGAGCGTTGTCTGGAAGCCAATCTCACCGCCGCGCGTCTCACCAATCCCGACGTCAAAGCCGTCGGCGTCGCGCTCAACACGTCCAACATTCCCGAACAGACCGCGCTCGCGGCTTGCCGGGAGATCAGCGATCGACTCGGCCTGCCCTGCCAGGACCCCGTCACCATGGGCGTCGAATCCATCGTGGACAATCTGCTTTCATGCTGCGCACGCTGAGTGCCCGGCATTGCATCCTGCCGCTGAGGGCTCCGTTCCGCATCTCGCGCGGCGTCAAGCATGCGGCGGACGTGATGACGGTGGAACTCGGCCAGGCCGGTTGTATCGGACGCGGGGAATCCGTTCCCTATGCACGCTACGGCGAATCCGTGGCATCCGTGACGGATCAAATCGAATCGCTTCGCCGCGATCTGTGCGCCGGCATGGGAAGGGACGAACTGCAGGTGCGCCTTCCCGCGGGCGCGGCACGCAACGCACTGGACGCGGCGCTGTGGGACCTGGAATCGCGGCTGACCCAGATATCCGTATGGGCACGGCTCGCGCGGCCGCCGCATTCGCCGCTGCCGACCGCGCTGACCGTCGTCATCGACACGCCGCAGGAAATGGGAAAAGCGGCAGCGCGCATTGCCGATGCGCAATTGATCAAGGTTAAGGTCGGGCGCGACGATCCGGTTGCGCGGATCGAAGCCGTGCGGCGCGCGGCGCCGTCGGCCAGACTCATCGTCGACCCGAACGAAAGCTGGACAATCGACATCCTGCGCGACACGCAACCCGCACTCGAGCGCGCTGGCGTAAGCCTGCTGGAGCAGCCGCTGCCGGCCGATGCAGACGATTCGCTGAGAGATTTCCCGGGCCGCATTCCGATCTGCGCCGACGAGTCGTGCCATACCGCGTCAGACCTGCCGTTGCTGTCGAATCGTTATCAGGCGGTCAACATCAAGCTGGACAAGACCGGAGGGCTCACCGAAGCGTGGCGCCTGTTGCACGCCGCAAAATCCGGCGGCTTCATCGTCATGGTCGGCTGCATGGTCTGCTCATCACTTGGAATCGCGCCCGCGCTCGAAGTCGCGCGCAACGCCGACTTCATCGATCTCGACGGGCCGCTGTGGCTCGAGAACGATCATCCGGGCGGCGTCACGCTGCACGAAAGTCTGCTGATGCCGCCAAGTCCGGGGTTCTGGGGCGGATGACGATGCGTGCGACGTTTCCGGTCCAATGCCTTGCGCTGGCGAAAGCGATGTCGAAAGCTGACAGCGCGTTGTTTTTTTCAAAACCATTCACGCTGTCGATCCCCGCGCTGGTCGCGGCCATCGCTACATTCAGCGCGTCGGCCGGCGCAAGGGACAGCGGTCCTTCGACACCGCCCGCGATCGCCCATGCGCCTTCCGTCACGCGTGAAGCACTGGCCAAGGCCCAACCGGTCACCGGCCAGCACGGCATGGTGGTCAGTGCGCAGCACCTCGCCACGATGGCCGGCGTGGACATCCTCGAGCAGGGCGGCAACGCCATCGATGCCGCCGTGGCCGTCGGCTATGCGCAGGCCGTCGTGCATCCTTGCTGCGGCAACATCGGCGGTGGCGGTTTCATGACCATCCATCTCGAGGACGGGCGGAACCTGTTCCTCAACTTCCGCGAAAGAGCGCCGCTGAAAGCGACGCCGACGATGTTCCAGGATGCCCAGGGCAACGTCGTGCCGAACCGCAGCACCGACTCCTACCTGGGCGTGGGCGTGCCGGGCACCGTGATGGGCCTGGATACCGCGCTCGCGAAATACGGCACGATGCCATTGAAAAAAGTCATCGCGCCGGCGATCGAGCTGGCGCGCGACGGCTACGTGCTCGAGCAGGGCGACGTCAACATCCTCAACGACAGCGTCGAAGACTTCGCCAGGCATCCCAACGTCGCGGCTGTCTTCCTCAACCACAACAAGCCTTTCGTCGCCGGCGAACGTCTGGTTCAGCCGGATCTCGCGCACACGCTGGAGCAGATCTCCGCAGACGGAACCGATGCGTTCTACAAAGGCGCCATCGCGCGCGCCGTGGTGAAGGCCAGCGAAGAAAACGGCGGCATTCTGGCAATGAAGGATTTCGCCGACTACACCGTTCAATGGGAAAAGCCGATCGAGTGCGGCTACCGCGGCTACAGCATCGTCTCTTCGCCGCCGCCGAGCTCCGGCGGCACGACATTGTGCGAGATCGTCCAGATCATCAAGCCGTATCCGTTTGCCCAATGGGGCTACGGTTCGGTCAACGCGGTGCACTATTTCGCCGAGGCCGAGCGCCGAGCGTTTGCGGATCGCAATACCTATCTCGGCGATCCGGCTTTCGTGCACAACCCGATCGGGCAACTGCTTTCGCCCGCTCACGCGGACAAGATACGCGCCACGATTCTTCGCGACAAAGCCACGCCTTCGTCCGAAATCAAAGGCGAACTCGGCGCGACCGAGGGCGACCACACCACGCACTACTCGGTGGCCGACAAGGACGGCAACGCGGTTTCGGTCACCTACACCCTCAATTTCCTGTTCGGCACGCGGCAGATCGCCGGCGACACGGGTTTTTTTCTCAACGACACGATGGACGACTTCACGTCCAAGCCTGGCGTCGCGAACGCGGCCGGTCTCGTGCAGGGCAAGGCCAACCAGGTCGAGCCGGGCAAGCGCCCTTTGAGTTCGATGACCCCGACGCTCGTGATGCGCGGCGGCAAACCGTTCATGCTGACCGGCAGTCCCGGCAACGCCACCATCATCTCGACCACGCTGCAAAGCATCCTCAACGTGGTCGACTACGGCATGAACGTGCAGCAGGCCGTGAATGCACCGCGCATGCACCAGCAGTGGTATCCGCAGGAAGTCTGGATCGAGGGCGGAATGATCACGCCCGGGACACAACGCACGCTCGAAGCGATGGGCTACCGATTCAAGACGATCCACGCGATGGGAGCCGACGAGGCCATCCTGATCGATCCGAAGAACGGCCTGCGGGAAGGCGCCAACGACCGGCGTCGTCCGGCCGGTCTGGCAGCGGGCGATTGATCGATCCGCCGGCCCTGCAAACCATGACGACCACCGCTGCCACCGCTCAAGTCGCACCGGCCGACGAGACCCGCCTGGACGGCGTCGACTTGCCGGCGCTGTCGCAGCGCGTCGGCACGCCATGCCATGCCTATTCCGCTTCCGCGATCCGCGAGCGGATCACCGCGTTGCAGACGGCGTTGCGCGGACTCGATGTGCTGGTGTGCTATGCGGCCAAGGCAAATTCCAACGTTGCCATCCTGCAGCTCATGGCCGACGCCGGGCTCGGCGCCGACATCGTGTCGAGCGGAGAATTGCGACGGAGCCTGCGCGCCGGCATTCCCGCCGAACGCATCGTGTTTTCCGGCGTCGGAAAGACCGCCGACGAAATCGTCGAAGCGCTGACGGCCGGCATCGCCCGCTTCAACGTGGAATCGGAAGACGAGTTGCATTTGCTGCAGCGTCTGGCGGCCGCCCAAGACGTGGTCGCGCACGCCTCGGTGCGGGTCAATCCCGATGTCGATGCGCTCACGCACGCGAAAATTTCCACCGGCAAATCGGAAAACAAGTTCGGCGTCGCCATCGACGAGGCGCGCAAATGGTTCGCCGACAGCGCGCGATCGACTCACGTGCGGCTCGATGGCCTGCACGTGCACATCGGTTCGCAAATACTGAGCCTCGACCCGATCCGCGAGGCGTTGCAACGCGTGGCCGACTTCTGGCGCGAACTGACCGCTGCCGGACATGCGGTCGACTGCATCGATGTCGGCGGTGGTCTCGGTGTCAGTTATCGGGCCGGTCGCGACCAGCCCGTTGTCATCGACGACTATGCCGGTGCCGTCGGTAACGCACTGGCGGGATTCAAGGGCCGCATCCTGCTCGAACCGGGACGCTGGCTCGTGGCCGGGGCCGGTGTGCTGCTGACGCGTGTGATCCGCATCAAGCAAGGTCAACAGCGGCGCTTCCTCGTGGTGGACGCGGCCATGACCGATCTGCTGCGGCCCAGCCTGTACGATGCATGGCACGACATCGTGCCGGTCACGATGGAGCAACGGCCGTCGGAAGTCTACGAGGTGGTCGGACCGGTGTGCGAAACCGGTGATACGTTTGCCCACGACCGGACCATGCCGCGCTGCGACGCCGGCGATCTCGTGATGATCAAGACCACGGGCGCGTACGGCGCCGCGATGGCTTCGAACTACAACTCGCGACCGCTGGCCGCCGAGGTGCTGCTCGATCGCGGCCGTTATGCCATCGTGCGGCGGCGACAGACTTTCGACGAGATGATCGCCGGCGAGCAGCCGGCGCAAAAGTGGGAGAGCACTTGAGCAGATTCGCACAATCCGTCCTGACGGCGTTGGCGTTGGCCGTCTGCGCAAGCGCCGCACCGGCAGCGCCGAAAACCGATTCGCCATCCGACTTCGACCGCTTGATCGATGCCGTGGTTGCGCGCTATCACCTGCCCGGCATTGCCGTCGGCATCATCGACGACGGCAAGGTGGTCGATACGCACGTTGTCGGCAAACTGGCATCCGGCAAGCCCATGGACGCCGATACGTTGTTCGGCATTGCATCGAACACCAAGTCGATGACTGTCACCCTGCTGGCGCGGCTGGTACAGCAAGGCAAGTTGCGCTGGGACGATCCGGTCACGAAATTCCTGCCGTCGTTCCGCATGTACGATCCGTGGGTCACGGCGAACATGCAGGTCGGCGATTTGCTGGTGCATCACAGCGGATTACCGGCAGGCGGAGGCGACCTGATGCTGTGGCCGTCGCCCAATCACTTCACACCGAAAGACGTCGTCGCCGGACTGCAGTATCTCAAGCCGGCCTATAGTTTTCGCGCGGGTTACGCTTACGACAACACGCTGTATATCGTGGCCGGCGAACTCGCGGCGGCGGCCGGCGGTGCCCCTTATCCGACTCTTCTGCGGCGCGAGGTATTCGAGCCGCTCGGGATGACTCGCTGCCAGATCGGCACATGGAACCGCGACGACGTGGGCAACGTGGCATCTGCATACGCGATGCAGGACGGCACGTACGTTGCCGAGCCGGCGAGAGGTTCCGTCGTGGAGGCCGCCACCATGGACTCCGCGGGCGGCGTTCGCTGCAGTCTCCACGATATGCTGACCTGGGCCACGAACTGGCTCGCGCCGACGCAGGAGCAATTGGCCTGGCTGTCGCCGGAACAACGGCACAAAGAATGGACCGCTTACACGCCGATGCCGATCTCCGCGCGCCGCCGCAGCTGGGACGGCACGCTCTTTTACGGTTACGGTTATGGCTGGCGTATCGCCGACGTCGATGGACAGATGACCGTGTCGCACACCGGCACGCTGTCGGGCATGTACTCCGCCACGATGCTGCTGCCGTTCCGCAAAGGCGGTTTCGTCTTCCTGATCAACGCCGATGCCGACGATGCGCGCGAGGTGCTCATCGAAGTCCTGACCAAACAGTTCACCGCTCCGGACAAAGCCCGCAGCGTGGCCGACTACGCCGACGAAGTGGCGCAGCAGGACCAGCAGCGACACGCTTCGCGAGTTCCCGACACGTCCTCGCGCAAGCCCGCGACGCCGGCCGATCTGAAAAATGGACTCGGCGTGTGGCGCGATCCCTGGCTCGGCGAGGTGGATATCTGCGCGCGGGGCGATACGGTGCGTATCGCCTCGTTGAAATCACCCAGGTTGGCCGGTCAGGTCATGCGCGTCGACGACCGCTTCCTGGCGCATTGGGACCACGGCAATGAAGAAGCATGGTTGCGCTTCCCGGAACAAAGCGGCGCCATCCTTCATCTGGCCAAAGTCGATCCCGACGCCGACTTCAGCGATGACTTCGAAGACCTGGCGTTCACTCGCGAGCACGCCTGTGAATAGAGGGACCGCATTTCCCCGACCGGCTCACTCGGCCTGAGGGCGAATGCAATGGCCGACGCGCCACGGACGATTTCGCCGGTCACAACCATGTCCGCTGCTGGTATGGTCGACGTCCGCAGTCTCGTGCCGAAGCCTCGATTGCGTCCTCGTGCAATGACTTTCGATGCGGAGATTCGATCATGACGCGCAAACGATTCCTTGTATCGGCACTCGCATGGCTGGCGACGACAGTCGCCGCACATGCGCAACCGGCAACAAAGACGCGGCTTGCCGACGTCGATGCGCTGATGCGCCGTTACGCGGGCGACGTACCGGGCGCCTCTCTGCTCGTCGTCAAGGACGGCAAGCCCATCATCCGGCGCGGGTTCGGCTACGCCGATCTGGAAAAGCGCATCAAGGCGGCCCCCGAGACCAACTATCGTCTGGCATCGGTCACCAAGCAGTTCACGGCGGCCTGCATCCTGTTGTTGAAACAGGATGGCAAGCTGCGGCTCGACGATCCGGTGCGCAAGTATCTGCCCGAACTTCCGGCCAGCGACGACAAGATCACCGTCTACCACCTGCTGACGCACACCGGCGGACTGATCGACTACGAAGATCTGGTTCCCGCAGATCGCACGACCCAGCTCAACGATGCCGACGTGTTGAACATGATCGCGGCACAGCACCGGCTCTATTTCGAACCAGGCAGCGCCTTCCGCTACAGCAACGGCGGATACGTGCTTCTGGGACTGATCGTTCAACGCGTTTCGGCCATGGATCTGGCCGAGTTCATGAAACAACGGATTTTTCAACCGCTGGGCATGGACCACACCCTGATGTACGAGCATCAGCACGGGCCGGAGGTATCCTACCGCGCCTACGGCTACAGTCAGGTCGGCGGCAAATGGACGAAGACCGACCAGAGCGTCACCAGCGCCACGCGCGGCGACGGTGGCATCTACGCGTCCATCGATGATTTGGCCAAGTGGGACGCAGCCCTGTACTCCGACCGCCTGCTCAGCGAGGATTCGCGGCGCGCGGCCTTTGCGGCGCACGACCCCAGCGGCGACCCTGATGCCGGTTACGGATTCGGCTGGCGCGTCAGCGACGATACCGTGTGGCACTCCGGCGAGAGCACCGGCTTTCGCAATGTCATCGTACGCTGGCCCCGGCAGCACCTGAGCGTGATCATCCTGAGCAATCGCGATGAATTTCAGCCTTATCCCCTGGCGTTGACCATCGGCGAGTTGTATCTGCTTCAGCGATGAGCAGCCTCGGGATTCCGGAGACCCCCATGCACGCGAAGACGGATTTCGCCGGCTACGAAATAGGCTATGACATACCCGCTGTGCCGGGCATGGATGAGGCGGATATCCAGACACCGTGCCTGATCCTCGATCTCGACGCGCTGGAACGCAACGTCAGGAAGATGGGCGAGTACGCAAAGGCGCATGGCATGCGCCACCGCAGCCACGGCAAGATGCACAAATCGGTCGACGTGCAGAAGCTGCAGCAGCGACTGGGCGGCGCGGTCGGCGTCTGCTGCCAGAAAGTCTCCGAGGCCGAAGTCTTTGCCCGTGGCGGCATCAAGGACATCCTTGTCTCGAACGAGGTGCGCGACGCGGACAAGATCGACCGACTCGCCGGTCTGCCGAAATTCGGTTCGCGCATCATCGTCTGCGTCGATGATCCGGCGAACGTCGCCGACCTGTCGGTCGCTGCGCAACGCCATGGCACGATGCTGGAGTGTCTCGTCGAGATCGACTGCGGCGCGGCCCGCTGCGGCGTCAGCACGACGGCAGCCGCGATCGGGATTGCGAAAGCCATCGACGCCGCGCCGGCGTTGAAATTCACCGGCATTCAGGCCTATCAAGGGGCCATGCAGCACTTGGCCGACTATCAGGAGCGCAAGCTCAAGCTGGACGAGGCCATCGTCTTCGTGAAGGAGATCGTCGAGGCTCTGCAAGCGAACGGACTGGAACCGGAACTCGTCTCCGGCGGCGGCACGGGCTCCTACTACTTCGAATCGGAGTCCGGTGTTTACAACGAGTTGCAATGCGGCAGCTACGCCTTCATGGATGCGGATTACGGGCGCATCAGGGACAAGCTGGGAAATCGCCTCGACCACGGCGAATGGGAGAACGCGCTTTTCATCCTGACCTCCGTCATGAGTCATGTGAAACCCGATCAGGCGGTCTGCGACGCGGGACTCAAAGTGCTTTCGCTCGATAGCGGCCTCCCCGTCATCCATGGTCGCAGCGACGTGAACTACATCGGCGCTTCGGATGAACACGGCGTAGTCGAGGACAAACGCGGCGTTCTGCGCATCAACGAAAAGCTGAAGCTCGTTCCCGGGCATTGCGACCCAACCTGCAACCTCCATGACTGGTACGTCGGCGTGCGCGAAGGCAAGGTCGAGGTTGTCTGGCCGGTATCGGCGCGCGGAAAGTGCTATTGATGGCGAAGGCAAGCACCGGATCGATGATGCCCCAAGTCGTCTTCGAGGCTATGCGCACGGACTCTCCTGTGCGCTTGCGTCATCGATCGCCAGTGGCGCATCCGCCCTCGCAGTCGCCGCCGCGATCGCCACAACTGCGACGCTCGCCAGGAACAATGCGGAAGCGGCGTCGGTCCGAAACGCAACGCAGCGGCTATCGCGAGCGCAGCAATTCCTGATGCAAGGCGCGTATACATGCCAGACCGATCCGGCGATTCAGCGGGTCGACTCGGGACCGTGCCGGCACAAAAAACCCGCAATGACGCGGGTTTATTTGTCTTGCCGGGCTTTCTGAGACATCTTTGGAAGCCGTTTTGGCCGGGAGACCAGGATTGTTCGCCCCATCCACGGGGCTCACCTCTCCGATAGGGAACCGCGATCGCTCTAAACCAAGGCCCCTTCGAAGCTTTGCGACGTGGGTGTTACGGCGTTGATTGCTATTCGATCGATATGACACCGTTCTGTATCGCGAACTTGATCAGACTCGCAAGGTCGTGGAGCCCGAGCTTCTGCTCCATTCGGCCGCGATAAGTCTCCACTGACTTTGGCGATAGCGCCAAGGTGGCGGCAATTTCCGCGTTGGTGCGTCCTTCGGCGAGCAGTTGCAAGACCTGTCGCTCGCGCGAACTCAGCCGCGTCAGTGGATCCCCGGCGGTGGCTTCTTGAAGAAACTGGTCGATGGTGCCATCCGTGAACTGCCTGCTCAGGTAACGGCGGCCGGCGTGCACCTCGCGTATCGCTTCGACGACCTCGCTTGCCGCCGATTTCTTGACGATATAACCAGCCGCACCTGCCTGCAGTGCACGCAGGACGTAGCCGGGGGCGGAGTACATCGACAGCATGATGATTCGAATGTTCGGGCAGCGTTCCCGGATCATGCGAGTGGCTTCGGAGCCGTTCAACCTCGGCATCGCGTAATCCATGACAACGACATCCGGGCCTGCTTCGATCGCGCTGCGCACGGCATCGCTTCCGTTCGCAACGCAGGCGATCACCTCCATGTCCGGTTGCGTCTCGATCACGTGACGGAGGCCTTCAGCGACGACGCCATGATCATCGGCGATCAGAATCTTCATTGCCGTTTCAGCGCGGAATCCGGACCACAATGCGCGTGCCACGGCCAGCGACTGTTTGAACCTCGAAGTGGCCCCCGACCGCCTGCGTGCGCTCTCGCATTGTCACCATTCCGAGACCGCGCAATGGGCGTTCACGCGAGTTGGCAGTGGGGTCGAAGCCGGTACCATCATCCGTGATGCAGATCCTGTTGTCGGTCGTCGTTTGTTCGAGCACGATATCGACCTGTGTAGCGCGCGCGTGCTTTGCGACATTGTTGAGCGCCTCCTGCGCAATTCTGAACAGAGCAGTTTCGGCCGCTGGCGCCGCCCGTTCGCTGGTCTCGTTGCCTCGCACCACTACACTGATGCCAGTGCGCTGCGTGAACTGCTTGGCGTACCAATCGAGCGCTGGCAGCAGACCATAGTCGTCGAGCATCGGCGGACGCAATTCCGCCATCAGATTTTCTATGGCGTCCGCAGTCGATTCCACAAGTGCGGCCGAATCCTGCAGTCGCGAGCGAAGTGTCCCGGACTGGTCACCGGCAGCTTGGGACCGGAGGATCTCGAGGTTGATTCCCAACGCGGTAAGGTTTTGGCCGATGCGGTCATGAAGCTCGCGGGAGATTTCCTTGCGCTCTGATTCCTGCAGGTCGACCAGCCTGCGCGAAAGTGCCCGCAACTGCAAGGCAGACGCACGTAGCGCGTTTTCCGTGCCTTTTCGCTCGGAGATGTCTTGCGCCGTTCCGAACATGGTCATTACGGCGCCCGTATCGCTTTTCCTGGCATATCCAATCTCACGGATGTACTTGTGCTTGCCAGCACGCGTCGTAATGCGGTATTCCACTTCGAACGGTTTGCCATTCGACCTGGCTTCACTGTTTACCTGCATGACCCGCGGGAGGTCTTCAGGGAGGACCCGAGACAAGAACGCTTCGTATGCGCCGCCGAATTCCGATTTGTCGACATCGAAGATCCGATAGAGCTCTTCTGACCATCGCAGGTGATCCAAGGCGACATCGAGAGTCCAACTGCCAATTCGGGCGACCCGTTGTGCCTCCGCGAGTTCGAATTCGCTCTGTCGAAGCGCTTCATCGGCCCGCTTGCGCTCGGAGATGTCCTGAAAGCAGTTGATCGCTCCGACCAGTTTTCCATCACGATCTCGCAAAGGCGCAATATTCGCGAGGATCGTCATCGACGATCCGTCAGGCCTCAGCATCAATACTTCCCGATCACGCTCCTGGACTCCGGTGGCCAGCACGTCGGCCATCGGCGACTGGTTGTGAGGCACGAACTTCCCGTCGGTGGAATACAAGCGCAAAGAGCCGCAATAGCGCTGTGCCGTAGCTCCCGGTTGCGGTTCGCGTCCCCATAGTTCGACAGCACGATTGTTGTAGATTTGAATCGCCCCGGACGTGTCGCACACGTAAACCGCCACGGGCATCAATTCCACCAACCGCCGGAAGCGCAGCTCGCTCTCGCGCAACGCATCCGTGATGCGCTTCCTGTCTTCGATATCGGTACTCGTTCCGTACCACTTGACGACATTTCCCACGTCATTGCGCAGGGCGACCGTGCGAACCAGGAACCAACGATAGGTTCCGTCAGCGCTGCGCAAGCGCATCTCGTCTTCGCTTGGCCCCCCAACAGCCATGTCGGCACGCCACTTCTCAGTGACTCGCGAGAGGTCGTCCGGATGAACTATGGCGGTAGGCTTCTCAATTGCCTCTTGCAGTGACAAGCCCGTATATTCCAGCCAGCGTTGATTGGTAAAATCGAGTGCACCGTCGGGCAGGAGGCTCCAAACCATCGTAGGAATCGTATCGATGACGAGCCGAAGATGGTCTTCGGCGTGCCTGCGGTCGGTGATGTCCTCGGCAACACCGGCTATCCGGTAAACTTTGCCTGAGTCGTCCTTCACTGGAAATCCGCGATGGCGGATCCAGCGCAAGGTTCCGTCAGGCCTTACGAGTCGGTATTCAATATCGAATCCTTGCTCGCGTCGCCCTTTGGCAATTCCAATGGCGTGCTCGCGATCCTCGATGTGAATGGCATCAAAGAACGATTGCGGCCGCTGATGCAGACTGTCCAGAGAGCGACCCCAGATGACCTCGTAAGCAGGACTTACATAGAGCATCTCGTCCATCGCGGGCGTGGCCATCCAGAACACTTCGCGGATATTCTCGGCGATCTGGCGCAAGCGCAGCTCGCTCTCACTCAATGCCGCGGTCCGATGCAGGATTCCTTTTCTGAGCGTGCGATTCCATCCGGCCAGGCCCAGTATGAGCAGGAGCGCCGCGGCGGCCGCGTAGCCCGCGTACGCGAGATAGCGCGCGTACTCGTTGATGGCGCTGCCAAACCATTTCTCGTTGATTTGCTTCAGCTCGCCCGGATCGATCGCCGCGAAGCCATCTGATACCGTGCGCAGCATGGCTACATCACCCTTGCGCACGGCCCGCCGGAGTTCGTCATGGAATATCGGGGCCGATTGCCGAAATTCGTCGTCGATGCCCGCCTTGTTGAGGAGGTAAAGCGCAGACGGAGCATCGACTACGAACACGTTGATTTTGTGCTGCTTTGCCGCCGCGATGATTGCTTCGTTGTTTTGAAAAGGGATCAGGGTCGTGACGCCGAGCGCGCTGAGCTTGTCAACATGCTGGTCCCCCGCCTTGATCCCGACCGGAAAACCTTTCAGCGACCCGATGTCCGTGAGGCCGGAAATGTCAACGACTACGCGCCGTATTCGTTCCGGTCGGACAACAATTCCCGGCGTCTCGGCGACAACCTGCGCCATGACGCTGGATAAAACCAACGCCACTGAGGAAATGACAAGCCGTAGGCGACGCGGCGCACCACTGACGATATCCAGAGGTTGCCGCGGGAGCGGCGTGATTGGGCCGCTCGGCTGCCCTCCTGTCATGTCAGAGGTTCGCCGCTGAAAATGCAACCCGCGAGCAGCGGACGACGATCCAGAACCCGTTATGTGCAAGTCAGCTGTCACGCATTTTCTTCGAATGAAGATCCGTGGAAAAATTCGAGGCGGAGTTCTCGCCGGACGTTGTCGGCACCGAACGCGACCGGCCTCGCGGCCCTCTATTCCTGGCTGGCTCGAATTTTGCTTGTCCAAGATCTGATTTCGATGGCTTATGGCATGGATTGCCGCGAGTGTACAATCTGAAAGCTTTCGTCGTCAGGCAAATCACGACCATTTGTTGACGACTGCCGGGGAGCGATACAAGCCGGCGTTATTATGGGTCGTCGGCAACTCTGCGCTCTTCCCGCGACATGTGTCGCGAGACCTGCCTCCAAACGCCAACCGTGTTTTTGGCTGACGGCGGCACATGGCTGTGAGCGACCCAACCGCTGATGTTTTCGGTACCGGGCGTGCCCGGGATGGGCGTCCATTGGCCACCATCCTGGTGGTCGACGATCGCTCGATCAACCGCGAATTCCTCTTTCATCTGCTCGGCTATTCCGGTTACGTCGTGGATGTGGCCGCCGATGGCAACGAGGCCTTGGCCTGCGTGCGCCACAATCGACCGGACTTGATCATCGCCGACGTGGTGATGCCGGCGATGGATGGACTGGAACTAACCTCGCGGCTACGCGCCGATCCTTCTACCGCCGACATTCCGGTCGTGTTTTACACGGCCACCTATCGTATTGAGGAGACGCGAGAATTGGCCCGCGCCTGCGGCGCGGACCTGGTATTGCCCAAACCTTCCGAGCCTGAGGTGATCATCGACGCGGTAGCCAGGATTCTTGACGCTCCTGCGCGTAGAGGCAGGCACGCAGACACTTCCCAAATCCCGATAGCGGCACCGATCGACGGCGCCGGTCGGCTGCAGAGGCGTCTGCATCGGGCACTTGACGACGGCTTTCACACGGCTGCGATGAAATTGAAGTCGAGGCGCAACCTCGATTCGCAGCGGCCGCTGTTGGCGGACGTTCACGCTTTGAGCTTGCGCCTCGCGGCAGTGCTGGAACTCAGCCTGACGCTCAGTGTCCAGCGCATCCGGCAAGACTTGCTCGATCTCCTATGCGGCGCGGCACGGGATATCGTTGGCGCGCGCTATGTGGGTGTTGTCTTGGTCGATCGCGCGCACGGCACGGGCATGACGTGGTCCGCGTCCGGACTCGACGACACAGCTCGTGCTGATCTGGGTTCGATCGATCCGGTTCGCAGCTTCGTCGGTGATGTACTTCTCAGCGAGGCTCCACTGCGCATACTGATTCCCGGCGTGGATGCGCGGCCGGCGGGATTGCCGGCTTCCCATCCACCGATCAAAATGATGCTCGCCGTGCCGGTCCGGTCATCATCTGGCACGCTCGGCGGAATGTATTTCGCCGACAAGACGGGCGGCGTGGCATTCGACGACGATGACGAACTGTTCGCGACGACGCTTGCAGCCTTGCTGGGCCCTAACTATGACAATTTGCGTCTGGTGGATGACGCGCAGCGTAACACCCGCGAACTGCAGATCGAAGTCGTCGAGCGCAAGCGAATCGCCGAGGGCCTGCGCGACAGCGAGACGCGATTTCGCCAGATGGCCGAGAACATCAGCGATGTGTTCTTCCTGCGCGATGCCGACGGAAATCGCATGCTGTACATCAGCCCGGCATACGAGGAAATCTGGGGACGCAGTTGCGAAGGCATATTTGCGAACCAGGAATCGTGGGCCGAAGCAATTCATCACGAGGATCGCGTGGCGGCCTACGAAAATTACAAGCACGGATTGTCGGCCGGAAAGACCGAGTACGAGTACCGGATAGTCCGCCCGGACGGCGCGATTCGCTGGATCGAGACGAGGAGTTTCCCCGTCCGCGACGAGGCCGGCAGGATTGTACGTATCGCAGGCATTGCCAAGGACATCACCGAGCGCAAGCAGACCCAGGAAGCGATCGCCGCCGGTGCGGACCGCTATCGACTTCTGTTCGAGGCCAGCCCGCTTCCGATGTGGGTGTACGACCTTGGTTCGCTGGCGTTCCTCGCGGTCAATGATGCCGCGGTCGAACACTACGGATATTCGCGCGAACAGTTCCTGGCGATGACCATCGTCGATATCCGGCCCGAGGAAGACTTGCCTGCACTGCGCGAAAGCCTGAGCAACGAGGGTGCGGGCGTCAACCACTCCGGCGTATGGCGGCATCGCAAACGCAACGGTACGGTCATCGAGGTCGAAATTACCTCGCATGTCATCGACTTCTCCGGGCGTCGTTCCAGACTGGTGCTGGCGAACGATGTCACCGAGCGCTTCGAGCAACAGCGCAAGATCGCACGAATGAACCGCATCCGCGCGGTCACCGGGGGCATCAGCTCGGCCATGCTGCGCCTAGCGGATCGCGACGAACTCCTGAGCGAAGCGTGTCGAGTTGCGACCACGGAGGGCGTGTTTCCCATCGCCTGGGTGAGCGCGATCGATCCAAAAACGCAGAAGTTCAGGGTGGTGGGTTTCCAAGGCAAGGACGAACGGGCCATCGAAGTCATCAAACTCGCCGCGGGCGAGACTATTCCGGAGACCGATCGGCCATCCTATCGTGCGGCGATGACCGGCCAGCCCGTAGTGATCAATGATCTGTCTGCCGATCCGACGGTAGAGCCGATTCGCGCGCAACTGCTGCGCCGCAGCTATCGTTCCTGTGCCGCATTTCCGCTATTCGTCGGCGCGCGCGTGGTTGCCGTGCTGGTCTTGCTGGCCGAAGAGCGCGGTTTCTTCGATGCCGAGGAGATTGCGTTGCTTGATCGCCTGACGGCGGATCTGTCGTTTGCGTTGGAGCACATCGAAAAGTCGAAGCGGCTGGACTACCTGGCTTACTACGATGCTTTGACCGGCCTGCCCAACGTTCGCCTGTTCAGCGATCGTCTCGATCAGCTCGTCCATGTCGGGCGGCAGGACGGAGGCAAGGTCTGCGTCGTAGTGATCGACTTGGAGCGGTTCACCCAGACCAACGACACGCTTGGCCGCGATGTCGGCGATGAAGTCTTACGCCAAGTCGGCACGCGCCTCGCGCAATTTCTGGTCGAGCCGTACACGCTGGGTCGGATCGGCGCCGACACTTTCGCCGCGGCAAGCCCGCGCGATCTCGAAACTATCGACACCAGACTGCGTGACCGCATGCTCGATGCATTCGAACGGCCGTTCAATATCGGCGACCGGGAAGTGCGCATTGCTGCACAGGCAGGAATCGCACTGTTCCCGGCAGACGGCGACGACGGCAACACCGTATTCAAGAACGCCGAAGCCGCGCTCAAACTCGCCAAGTCCACGGGCGAACGCTACGCCTATTACTCGATCGAGACGAGTGGGCGGATCGCGCGGCGCCTGGCGCTGGAGGAAGAGTTGCGCAATGCGGTCGACGCGAAACAATTCGTTCTGCACTACCAGCCACGCGTGGACATGACGAGCGGTGAGGTGGTCGGGGCTGAGGCCCTGATTCGTTGGGAGCATCCGGTCAGAGGCTTGGTCGCGCCATCCGAATTCATCGCGTTGGCAGAGGAGAGCGGGCTGATCGTGCCTATGGGCTCTTGGGTAATCCATGCTGTTTGCGCACAACAGGCGATCTGGATCGCGGCGGGACTCGACACCGTGCCGATCGCGGTGAATGTATCTTCAGTCCAATTGCAGACGAGCGATATGTTGCAAACCGTACAGGACGCCCTTGCCGCGCACTCTCTCGATGCCAGCCTGATCGAGCTGGAATTGACCGAGAGCGCAGTGATGAGCGATTCCGCACTCGCAACCACGACCCTGGTCGCACTGCGCGAACTCGGCGTGGGGCTGGCATTGGATGACTTCGGCACCGGCTACTCATCGCTGGCCCATCTGAAGCGCTTTCCCTTCAACTCGGTAAAAATAGACCGCGCTTTCGTCACCGACATCACGCGCAACACCGAGGACGCGGCGATCGCCACCGCCATCATCGCCATGGCGCATCGCATGGAATTGAGGGTTATTGCCGAGGGCGTCGAAACCCAGGGGCAGTTCAACTACCTGCGTGGGCAAGACTGCGACGAAATGCAAGGGTTCCTCTATAGCCCCGCCATCACTGGCGAGTTGTTCGAGTCCCATCTGCGCGACAGGAAGCGGTTCATTCTTCCGAGTCCGAAGCCGACCGATCAACGCACGCTACTGATAGTCGACGACGAGAAGGGGATCCGCGGCGCACTGGTCCGCGTACTTCGCCGCGATGGCTATCGGATACTCATCGCAGCGAGCGCGCACGAAGCCCTGGATCTCCTTGCGCTCAACCATGTGCAGGTGATCATCTCCGACCAGCGCATGCCTGCGGTATCCGGAACCGAGTTTCTCGGCGTCGTCAGGCAACTCTATCCGGACACGGTCCGCATCATCTTGTCTGGCTACACCGACCTGAAAGCGGTCACCGATTCGGTCAATCGCGGCGCAGTGTTCAAATTCCTCACCAAGCCCTGGGACGACAATTTGCTGCGCGAACAGGTGCGCGACGCGTTCCGGCGTTACCGGCCGGAAACGAACACCGCCGTGAAATTGTCATGACAAGGAATCTCAATTCGGCAACGGACGGAGATGCCCGGATTTCCGCATGCGAAACCGATGAGCCCGTCGTGATCGTCGTAGACGACGACGAACTTGTGCGTTCCGCGCTCCGGAGACTGTTCGTTTCGTCAAAGGTCGCGGCGGAATTCTATGCGTCAGGCACGCATCTCCTCGCTGAGGCTCGCTTCGATCGTCTGACCTGCATCATTCTGGATGTTCGCATGCCGGGCATGGACGGCCTGGAAGTTCAGGCGCGTCTCAAGCAGAGACATGTGGACGTACCTTTGATCTTTCTCACCGCGTCTTCGGACATCCCGATCGCCGTTTCAGCAATGCGTGAAGGCGCCATCGATTTCATCGAAAAGCCGTTCGACAGCGACGATCTGCTCGCGCGCGTGCGTCACGCGATCGATCGGCATAGGCACGTGCGTCGAGAGGCCATCGAACAACGGGTCGTCTCGCGCAAACTGACCTCGCTGACGCCACGAGAGTACGACGTGTTGGAGGCGCTGGTCACCGGGAAGACCAACAAGCAGATCGCGCGAATCCCGCGGGAAACATCGCGATTACGTGTGATGGCGGCGTGGCGTACTCGATTTCTTTGAGTTCGGGCAGCGGAACATTTGCCGCCCGCTCGATGACGAGCGGGGCCTACATTCTCAGCTATAATTTGTATACAACCGCCGCGCGCAATGTTGTCTGGGGAAACGGAGCCGGAGCGGCCGCTACCGTCGGCGGCACCGGCAGCGGAAGCACAATGAATATTGCCGTCTATGGGCGCTTGCCGGCAGGTCAAAACGTTCACCCGGCGAGCTATGCCGACAGCATTGTCGTTACAGTAGACTTTTGGAATTGAACGCAATAGTGGCCCGCGGCGCCGAGCCTGACGCTCACGGGCGGTGCGTCAGCGCTCGAGGAGTAAGCGGTCGGTGGCGGTTCGTGATTGCGATTTGACCGTCTCGTTGAAGAACCGTGCCGGCCACGACCGCAATGCGGAGAAAATGAAAAAATAAAAAAGCCATTGAAGATCATTGGAACCAAAGGTTCTAACTTAGCTCACATGCGCTTGTATTGATGCAGTTGCATCTCGCGTGGCCGCACGATCCCACTTTTTACCCCGCGGCCGCGGAACTTCGCCACTTGCACCCACCCGAAGATTCGCCAGCGTCGACGTCTAAACTCGGTCTGTCAGAGCGCGCCATCGTGGGTATGCAGCCAGCCCAGCGCCGACATCGTCGGTCACGACATCGGCAACATGGTCGCATTTGCGTTGGCCGAAGCTCGCCCGGATCGCATCACGCAGTTCGTGATGATGGATGCGCCGGTTCCCAGCATCGGCCCAGCCCGGCGACAAGAATGCGGTGTGCGCGGCACCATGACGTCCGATTTGCTTCGCAGGAAAATTTTTCTACGAAGCTTGGTCATCGACCCTTGCGCGCCGTGTATCTTCCCTTCAGGTGCTCAATCAACCAGCGCCCTGCCGGACCCGGCGGCGCATCGTTGCGATACACCGCTCGCATCGGCATCAATGGCTTCAGATTGCTTGGCAGTTCGATTCGAATGATGCGCAGCTTCTTGCGGGCAATATCGTCCTCGACCATGAAGCGCGGCATGTTGCCGAAGCCGAAGCCGGCGCGCAAGAAAGCATGCCGGGCGCCCATATCGGCCAGCCGCCAGGCGTTTTTCGAGAACACGCCGTAGCTCTGTCCTTTGGACAACGTCGATCGATCGGTCAACACCAGTTGCACGTGCTGCTGCAACTCGGACCGGGGAATGATGCCTTTGTATGAGGCTAAAGGATGCGACGGCGCAACGACCGTCACCAGCGGCACGTCGAGCAGCAACTCGCTGTGCATGCTTTCGGGGAGCACCGGCAGTGAGCCGACGATGCCGATCTGGCAGGTCCCCTGCAGCACCGGCTCGATGACAGCGCCGAGCACTTCGACGAACAGGCGCAGCGGCGTGTGCGGAAACTTGTCGCGAAACCTGGCCACCGCGTCGATCAACTCACTCATCGGATACATCACGTCGATCGACAGCGAGAGCTCCGGCTCGAGTCCTTCGCGCAAGGTCTTCGCCCGAGCCTTGAATCCGTCGATCTGATCGGCCACGGCGCGTGCGTTCTCCAGCAGCGCGCGTCCATCGTCCGTGAGCGTCGGATAACGCGCGCGGCGATCGAACAGGATCACGCCGAGTTGCCCCTCGAGATTCGCCAGAGTCTGGCTGACGACCGATTGCGCACGCCGCAGCTTGCGACCGGCGGCGGAAAAGCTGCCTTGCTCGGCGGCGGCGATGAACGTGCGAAGCTGATCCAGGGTCATTGCGTCGAGCATGATCTATCTCCAAAGACGATGGATAACATCGAATGATATAGGCTTCAAAGATGGTTGTCGGGAGCCTACTCTGTTCTCCAGCAACAAACCACTGATTGGAGAACGGCAATGTCGAACAGCAAAAAACTCATCGCCGTAGTCGGCGCAACAGGGCATCAGGGCGGCGCCGTCGTACGCGCTCTACAAGCTCAAGGCCAATTCACGGTGCGCGCGCTGACACGCGATCCGGGCAAGCATCGCAACCTCGCCGACGAAGTCGTGGCGGCGGATCTGGATCGTCCCGAAACGCTCAAAGCGGCCTTCACCGGCGCGCACGGCGTCTTCGCCGTCACCAATTTCTGGGGTGGCAATAACGAACTCAAGCAGGCGACGGCGGCGGTACGCGCGGCCAAGGATGCCGGCGTCCAGCACTTCATCTGGTCGACACTTCCCGATGTCGAGGCAATCAGCCACGGTAAGCTCCACGTTCCGCACTTCACGGGCAAAGCCAAGGCCGAACAGGTCGTGAGGGACGCTGGCTTTGCGAACCACACGTTCGTCATCGCGCCGTTTTACTACCAGAACCTCGTAGGTACAGCGGCGCCGCAGAAACAGGCAGACGGATCCGTTGGCTGGACGCTGCCCATCGATCCGACCGTGCGTGCCATTCACATGGGCGACATCGGCGAAATCGGCAATATCGTCGCCGGCGCGTTTGCGCACCCGGAACAGGCGGGCCACGGCGAGCATCTGCCACTGGTCGGCGATTTCATGAGCTTCAACGAAATCCTGGTCACGCTCAATCGGCAAGGACACCAATTCTCATTCAAGCAAGTCCCGAAGGAAGTCTTCGCAAACTTCTTTCCGGGTGCCGGCGAAGTCGCGGAGATGTTCGCTCACTTCGAAACCAATACCTACCTGGGTTCGGATTCGCGCGACGCGATTGCGCTCGCGAACAAGGTTGCCGGCAAGCAGCCGACAAAATTCGCCGATTGGGCGCGCGCGAACTTCCCGGTTCGGGCAGCGGCTTGATCGACGCAGTTCACGTTCGTTAGAGAAATATTGGAGGTTGATATGAAAATCGGTGTGAGTGGCGCCAGCGGTCACTTGGGCAAGGCCGTCGTTTCGGAACTGCTGCAACGTGCCGGCGGACACGAGGTAGTGGCCATCACGCGCACGCCCGAAACCGTTTCTGGACCAGCTCGGGGACGATTCGGTGACTACAACCGGCCCGAAAGCCTCGCGGAGGCCTATGCGGGTCTCGATCGTCTGCTGATCATCCCGACCGTCGATCCCGGAAAGCGCATCGCACAGAACGTCGCTGCCATCGACGCGGCCGTGAAGGCGGGCGTCAAACATATCGTCTTCATGTCGGCCGCCGGCGCGCGGCAGGAGGAAGAGCTGCTCGGCGCCTCCTACTGGCAGGGCGAGCAGCATCTTGTCGCCACGGCGCCGGCGTGGAGCATCCTGCGCATGAACTTTTATGCCGAAGCTCTCGCGTGGCAGGCTCAGGCGGCGCTGGACCAGGGCGTGCTGACCGGGCTGGCCGAGAACCGGGTTGCTTTCGTTGCGCGCGCTGACGTGGCGGCCGCCGCAGCCGGAATCCTGCTCGGCGACGGCCATGCAGGCGCGATCTACACCGCTACCGGCCCCGAGCGCCTGTCGGGTGCGGAACGCGCGGCCCTCATCGCCGAAATCACCGGCCGGCCGCTCGCGTTCCTTGCCATCACGGAACAGCAACTGCGCGCCGGACTGACGCAGGCGGGTCTGCCGGTGGAGGTCGTCAACACGGTGATCAGCATCCAGGCGAGCTTCGCGGCGGGCGCGTTCGACATTGTGACCGGCGACGTCGAGCGTCTTGGCGGCCGGCCACCCAAGCCTCTCCGCGACGTGCTCGCTGAAACGCTGAGATCTCCTTCGGCCTGAAGACTTGCACCCGAACGGTCCCGTGCCAGGCGGGGATCTGCAGGCAGGATCGACAGTTCGCACTCACCAGGGTTACGGCGGCACGGCGTTCGTGCTCGGCTCGACCGATCGAGCGTCATCAAACACCCGGAGACAAGCTCTCCATTCGATAGGAGTTCAATCATGTCTACTTCATCGCAAGCTCTCGGCTCATCAATTGCGGCACAGCCGCCCAGTAGGCAGTCGCGAGTCACGCTGCGCAGCACATCGGAATTGCTCGGACGAATTCTGTTGATGTCCCTGTTTCTGCTTTCCGGTTTGGGAAAGATCGGCGCCTATACCGCTACTGCCGGCTACATGGCATCGGCTGGCGTGCCGGGCGCGCTGCTGCCATTGGTAATCGCCACTGAAATACTTGGCTCGCTCGCGATCATCCTGGGCTGGCAGACGCGCGTAGTGTCGTTGCTGCTGGCCGGCTTCACGTTGGCGAGCGGCGTGCTGTTTCACAACAACTTTGCTGACCAGGTGCAGATGATCATGTTCCTCAAGAACCTGTCCATCACGGGCGCGTTCCTGATGCTCGCGGCGAATGGCGCCGGCCCGCTCGGCCTGGATGCACGCAAGGCGGAGTGACCAGTGGGCTCCCGCCGAAGCACGGTGGGAGTCAGGCGCGCGCCCAGTGATCTGGGAGACGCTCTTCGCACGTGTGGCGTCACAGTTTCGAATCGGGTGGAGCATCCATATTCACCCTTCATGGCAAGAGTGGCGAATATGCGTTGTATGAGTTCGTGGGTCAGCGTAAAGCTGGCGCTCCCAGAGGTGTCGCTGCCTCAGCGGGGAAAAGAAAAAGCCTCTGAAACGCAAGGGCTTATAATGGCCGGGAGACCAGGATTCGAACTTGGCTTACATGTACTTGTAATGTAGTTGCATATCTCGTACAACCTCACTACCACACGTTTTACCGCACACAGCGACCAAATCGAGGCGGAATTCACCACTGCCAGCCACCAGTAGCCGCGACACTTTCCGTCGACGTCTGATCTCGGCCTGCCGATTCGCGAGGCGTGGGTCCGCAGTCGGCCTTGGCTGACGCTCGCATTTGTGCGTATCGGGGAGCGAATCGGAGGCTTCCCGCCAGGAAATCCTCGCCAAACTCACCGACGCGAAATCACGGTAGGATCACGTCTGCGTCCGTACACCGGACTGGCCATCTAGGAAGCTGGGGATTTCCACCGCTTGGCGGTCGCGTGTCATCGTTCGCGGCTTCGCCCTATGGATGAGTTGTAAGCCCGCTCATCCAGGAGTCCACCATGAAGTCTACCGTTCCGAATCGCGCACTGCCGCCACGGCGACCGAACCTCAGCGGCGCGGTTGCACTTGCTGTCGCCATACTCGCCCTGGGCTGCGAAATACCCTTGCGCTCTCAGGCACAAACGCTTGAAGACGCCAGCCTCTCGACCTTACCTGCTCAAAAGCAGGCGGTGCGAGATCTGCGCGCCGACTATCGCAGACAGCAGTTTCAGCGACTCGCGCACAAGACCGATCGTGACAACCTGATTGCGGCTGTATTGATCGGAATGCCGAATGAAAGCGACCATCAGCCGCTCGATGGTCGTGCGGATGTCGCCGATGTCGCGCAGCGCCTGAACCGCGCCTATGGGGACGATCCGCTCGCGCTGTTCGCACTCACGCTGGCCTGCCAGGTACAGGACCAACCCTGCGCCCACCCGGAAGTCTACGATGCGCTGCTGCGGATCGAGCCGAACAACGCCGTGCACTGGCTAATGCTGCCCAACGGCGCCGCTCCGAGCGAGGCGCAATTGCATTCGGCCGCCATGGCGCCCAATGCGGATTCGCATCTGCGCGATATCATGCGCATCGTACGCACTGCGCTCGCGGACCAAACGGCACCTGCGGGGTCGGCCGGGGTCGATCAGCGTGAGCTGGCACTGCTGCTGCGTCGCGATGCGATCGAACAGGTCTCGATGCCGAAGTTCGGTGCCGTGGTTTCGATGTGCAAGGCTGCAATCGATCAGCGCCGCGCCGATTGCCTCGAACTTGGGCGTCGCCTACAGAAGGATCGCAGCGGTGCGTTCCTTTCGCGCATGGTCGGCAGCGCGATGCTGCGGCGCTTGGTCAAGGGCACGCCGGAGGATGCCGCTGCGAAACAGATGCGGCGCGAATACGCGTGGCTGAGCGAACAGCTCGTGGCGAGCAAGGTCCCGTACACGGAGCGTTTGCAGGAAGAAGTTGTCGTGTACGGCGAGTGGGAGGCATGGCAGCGCGCGGTCGAACGGCTCGGCGCTGCGCGCACGCCACCGCCTGGATGGATGCCCAAGGATCCCCAGGCGTTGTTGCTGCCAGAGGAACGCACTCCGGCGCCGGTCCAGTAGAATGGGCGGATCGACGCAATGAGTCGAACACCCATCGCGAGGCGCATGCGCACATGGCGGTGTTTCCCACGACGCGCTGGAGTTTGATCCAGGCCAGCGATCGGCAGCCCGGCGAAGTGGCTGCCGCGTGGAGCGATCTCGTGCGCAACTATCGTCCGGCCATCATCGGTTTTTTCCGCCGCGGCGCGCACTCGCGCGAGGCCGAAGACCTTGCGCAGGAATTCCTGCTGCGGTCGATGCGCGATGGCTGGTGGTCGCGTGCCGATCCGGAGATCGGCAGCTTCCGGCGGTTCCTGCTGGTGTTGCTGAAGCGCTTCCTGGCAACGCAATGCGACGCAGGACACCGGCGCTTTGAGGTGACCCGGGCAATCGTCGAGGAGAGCGATCATGGACAGACACCGGAACGACAGTTCGATCTGGAGTTCGCGCTGTGCCTGACCCGGATCGCGCTCGTCCGGTTGCGCGACGAATACGAGAGCAACGGACGCGAGGATTTGTTCGACACGTTGCAACGCTGGTTGTCGGAGAACCCGGAGCATGGCGAACTTGTTGCGCTCAGCCGGAGCATTGGCATGGCCCCCAACACCCTGGCGGTGCAATTGAAACGATTGCGCGCGCGCTTCCAGAAAGCAGTGCGTGCGGCGCTCACGGACTTGAGCCTCGATGCCGAGCACGCCACAGCGGATCTGGACGCGCTACGCTTCGTACTCGGATCGGACGGAGCCGCCTGATGGCCACGACAGGGCAGCCCGAATCGGAGCCCGGACGGCCGCATGAGGAGGGCAACAACATCGTCTCCGAGCCCGGTCTGCTTGGCATTGCACGCACAGGACTGTCCGGACACGCTTCGCCGGAAGCGATGCTGTGGGACGATCTCGACCTTCACGATCCGGACGATCGCCGCTTCGGCGACTACGAATTGCTCGAAAGGATCGGGCGCGGCGGCATGGGCGTGGTGTTTCGCGCGCACCAGATCAGCCTGGGCCGCGAAGTTGCGGTGAAATTCATTGTCGGCCGCCTCGCCGACAACACGCGTGCGGTGGCGCGGTTTCTCGCCGAGGCGCGAGCCGCCGCGCGACTGCATCATCCGCACATCGTGCCGGTATTTGAGTTCGGCAATGTAGAGGGCATGCATTTCTTCTCAATGCCGCTATTGCGCGGACAGACGCTGGCGCAACGTATCGCCGCCCGAAGAATGTCGCAGGCGAACAGTGTGGCCTTGTTGCTCAAGCTCGGCGCGGCGGTGGACTACGCGCATAGCCTTGGCCTGCTGCATTTGGACCTCAAACCGGCAAATGTGCTCTTCGACGAACATTCGCAGCCCCTGATTGGCGACTTCGGACTCGCACGACACATGGACGACGCGGGCGGCGTCGATGCACAGGAGCTGTCCGGCACGCCGGCGTACATGGCGCCAGAACAGATCGAGGTTGGTCCGCATCGGCTCGACGCGCGCACCGACCTTTATGCGCTGGGTGCGATCCTGTACGAGCTGCTGACCGGTGCCGCGCCGCATGGACAGGACGATGCGAAGACACAGATGCGGCAAGCCACGACGGGCAGTGTCGCGCTTCCGCACACGCTTGACGCAACGATCGCCCCGGATCTGGAAGCGATCTGCCTGAAGTGCCTGTGTGTGGATCCACAGCAGCGCTATCACCTGGTTTCGGACCTCAATGCCGATCTCTCGCGCTACCGCGACGGCAACGATGTCAGTGTCCGCAAGCCGCGATGGGACGAACGCATCGCGCGCAGCCTGCGGCGCCATCCGGCGATCACGCTGGCCACGACAGCCGCGCTCGCGGCGATGGTGATCGGATTGGCGGCTACGAGTTGGCAGTGGCAACGCGCCGAGCGCGAGCGCGCTGACGCCGATCGGCAACAGGCGCTGGCCACAGCGCAGGCAACGCGCATGCGCCAGCTCGCGGGATTCATGGCGGCTGCTTTTCCCACCGGCGACTCGTCGCGCGAGCAGCGGGCAGGCAACGCGCGCGACGCGGTTGCCTGGCTGAAGCAGCACGCATCGGGCGATCCATCCGCACAGCGCGCCGTGCTCACGTCCTTCCGTGAGGCCCTGACTGCTGCGAACAAGGCCGATGCCGTAGCCGCATTATTGAGCGAGATCGTCGATCAACTCGGCGTCGACTATCGTGAGCAGCAGGTCGAGCGGCTCGGCAAGAAGGGCGATCGCGACAGCCTCATCGCGGCGGCGCTGATCGGCATCCCGCGCGGCGTCGACAGCCTGTCGAGTGCCGCGCACGAAGGTGTCCTGCAGCGATTGTCCGCGAACTATCCGAGCGATCAGCTCGCTCTGTATGTGGCGGCGCTGGCTTGCCACGTCCAGCCGCGGCCGTGCACGCATCCGGAATACGAAGCACGACTGACCGCACAGTTCCCCGACAACGCGGTGCACTGGGTGCTGGTTCCGAGCGGCTCCGGCCCGACCGATGTGGCCATCGCGGCGAACGTTTTGCAGGCGGCGCGCGCGAAGGATTTTGATGATCAACTAGCGGCGATGACCGGGCTGCTGCGTACCGCCCTGCGCGATCAGCAGGTGCCCGATTCGATCCTGCAACCGATGCAGGCCGTCGTCGAGCAATCCGAGGTCGCCCCTTCGCTGCGGCGCAATGCCGTCGACAGCGTGGCGCTGCCGATCTACGTGGACATCTTGCGCGTATGCAAGCCGGCCAGCGTCGAAGCACTGAAGCTCGCGGGCCTGCACGATGCCTGCGGTGCGTTTGCCCAGAAGGGCATGCGATCATCCAGTGTGTCGATCCTTTCGCGTATGGTCAGCGGCGCGATTCTTCGGCGCCTGTACAAGGGCACGCCGCTGGAGGCCGAGGCGAAGGAATACCGTCGCGAATACACCTGGCTGAGTCAGTACGTCTGGTTGAACAACTATACCCTCAAGGCTCCAGGCGAAGCCGACATGTTGCAGCAGG
>DASXKR010000078.1:0-89362 GCA_036496665.1 Rudaea sp.
CGACAGGTCGCCCTTGGCTACCGCGGTCGTGACCTCGGCGATGTTGCGCACCTGCGAGGTCAGGTTCGACGCCAGCGAATTGACCGAGTCGGTCAGGTCCTTCCAGGTGCCGGCGACGCCCGGCACGATCGCCTGGCCGCCGAGCTTGCCTTCGGTGCCGACTTCGCGCGCCACGCGCGTGACTTCCGAAGCGAAGCCGCGCAACTGGTCGACCATCGTGTTGATGGCTTCTTTCAGCTGCAGGATTTCGCCGCGTACATCGACCGTGATCTTGCGCGACAGGTCGCCGTTCGCGACCGCGATCGTGACTTCGGAAATGTTGCGCACCTGTGCGGTCAGATTGTTCGCCATCTGGTTGACCGAGTCGGTCAGGTCCTTCCAGGTGCCGGCGACGCCGGGCACCGCGGCCTGGCCGCCGAGCAGGCCGGCCGTACCGACTTCGCGCGCAACGCGCGTGACTTCGGCAGCGAATCCGTTCAACTGGTCGACCATCGTGTTGATGGTCTCCTTCAACTGCAACACTTCGCCGCGCACATCGACCGTGATCTTGCGCGACAGATCGCCCTTCGCGACTGCCGTCGTCACTTCGGCGATGTTGCGCACCTGCGAGGTCAGATTCGACGCCAGCGAATTGACCGAGTCGGTCAGGTCCTTCCACGTGCCGGCGACTCCCGGCACGATCGCCTGGCCGCCGAGCTTGCCTTCGGTGCCGACTTCGCGCGCGACGCGCGTGACTTCTGACGCGAAACCGCGCAACTGGTCGACCATCGTGTTGATGGCTTCCTTCAGCTGCAGGATCTCGCCGCGTACATCGACCGTGATCTTGCGCGACAGGTCACCGTTCGCGACCGCGATTGTGACCTCGGCGATATTGCGCACCTGCGCGGTCAGGTTGTTCGCCATCTGGTTGACCGAATCGGTCAGATCCTTCCAGACGCCCGAAACCCCCTTGGCTTTCGCCTGGCCGCCGAGCAGGCCGGCCGTGCCGACTTCGAGCGCAACGCGCGTGACCTCCGAGCTGAACTCCTTCATCTGCTCGATCATGCGATTGACGATGTTCGCCGAGCGCTGGAATTCACCCAGCAGCGGCCGGCCATCGGCCTCGAGCGGAACGATGCGGGTCAGGTCGCCCTTGGCGACCCCGGCCATCGCTTCGGTCATCGTCTCGACCGGCCGCACCAGATCGTCGATCAATCCGTTGATCGACTGCTCCATGTCGGACCATGCGCCCTGGCGATTGGTCGGTGCGAGGCGATGCCGGGTCTGACCCATGCGTCCGACCTTCTCGCCAACCAGCGCGAGATCATGCGCGAGGCGGCGATTGTGTCCGACTATCGCGTTGAACGACTCGGCAAGCTTGCCGTTGACGCCTTGCCAATGCCGCGGCAGCTGCACCGAAAAGTCGCCGTCACCGACAGCGACCATCGCGGCGAGCAGTTGTTCGAGCGGGCCGATCGCCTCGGACGCCTTCGTTGCGGCACGCCTGCGCGTGGAAGTACCAGCCATCTAAGACCCCCTCAATCTTTTCCGGCACGCACTATCGTCGTGATGCGCCGGGCATCGGTTTGATCTGATCCTGATCGTCGCCGTTTCGGATCGTCCGCGACCGCGACGACGCAGCGCATTAAGCGCCGAATTTCGGCATATTTCCAGATCGAAAAAGCAAAATAATTCATGGCGTTGAAGCGATCGTGCAATTAGCAATCCGGACGGTTAAAACCATGCAAATTACGCGGGGAAAAGCGCGATATTGCTCCTCGAAATGTGCGCAGGATCTCAGCTGCGCGGCAGGCTCTGTTCGATCCGGTCGATGTCGCTCCACGGGTCGGAACGGCGTCGCTTGATGTGCGCCAGGGCGTCCGCGATCGAGAACGCGTGCGCGCTTTCCAGCTTCGCCAGGTTTTGCCAGGCCAGCGGCATCGCCACACCAGCGTCGCTGCGCGCGCGCAACGAGTAAGACGCGACACTCGTTGCGCCGCGCGCATTGCGCAGCCAGTCGATGAAGATTCTGCCGGCGCGCTTGTCTTCGCCGGCGACCGATACGAAGCGGTCCGGATGACGTGTTGTCAATGCCTCGGCGACGCCGCGCGCAAACGGCCGCACCGACTTCCAAGGCAATGCCGGTTTCAGCGGCACGACGATGTGCAGGCCCTTGCCGCCGGAGGTGCGCAGGAATGACGTGATGCCGAGCAAATCCAGGTGAGCGCGGATCAATGCGCTGCCTGCCACGACGTCGCTCCAGGCGACGCTCGCGTGCGGATCGAGATCGAAGACGATCCGATCGGCACGATCCGGCGACCGCGCAAGGGCGCCCCACGGATGAAATTCGATCGTGTTCATCTGCACCAGTTCGAGCAGGCCGACTGCGTCGTCGACGCATAGGTAATCCTGGGATCCGGTCGAGTCCTTGATGCGCACGCCACGGACATGCGCGCCCAGGTTCGCTGTCAGATGCTTCTGGAAGAAGCAGGCCCGCGCCATGCCGTCCGGGCAACGCAGCAGCGACAGTGGCCGGCGGCGCAGTTCCGGCATGATCCATTCTGCGACGGCGGTGTAGTAACGCGCGACATCGAGCTTGCTGACAGCGAGTTGCGGAAAGACGATGCGCTCGGGATGGGTGATCCGTGCCTGTGTGTCGAATCGCGCCGCAGGGCGTTTCGCGCGGGCGGCGCCTGAACGCGTCGTGCGCTTCGCCGGCGCGGGACGAGAGCGATTCGGTCCACGCAATTCGTCCTCCACCGCTGTGCTGACCGCTCGGCGACGCTGCGTGGCCATGATCTTGCGGCGGTTCACGCCGCTGCGGCTTGGTCGGAATCGCTCTGCCAGAGCAGGTGATGGTCGCTCGTCGCCGCCATCAGTTCGGCGATGAAAGGCTGTTCGCGCCGTGTCACGTCGACGACCAGCAGGGTGCGCCCGCCGGCGATCTCGTCCTCGAACTTGCGGCGCACGACATCCGGGACACTCGAGCCGACGAGCGCCGAACTCCAGGCGCCGACCAGGGCGCCCCCCGCCAGGAATGCAACCAGGGCCGGACCGCCGATCGCGATACCGAGCGCCGGTATCGCCATCGCGATGATGCCGGCGAACAGACCGGTCGTGCCGCCGACAGCCGCACCGCGCGCGATGGCGGGAGCGAAGTCGGTACGTGCATCGAGAAAGCGATCGGGAATCTTGTCGAGCTGGATATCGGTGCGCGCGATCAGCGAGATCTTGTCTTCGTCGACGCCATGCCCGACGAGCTGCTTGACCGCGGCGCGTGCCGATGCGGATGTGTCGTATGCGTAGATGTAGCGCTTCATGCAGGACTCCTCGCCCATGGACGCTCGACCCTCGCGCAGCAATAGGCGTCGTCAGATCGAGTCAATATTGGGCGCGCCGGAGGGAAAACGCGCGCTGAACGATTTGGCCGCGGAATTCGCATCGAGTAGTCCTGTTACGGCATGGGCTCATCGCAGGCTAATGCACTCATGGGGCCTCGTCTTCTGACGGCGACGCTTTTCCCAGCGCTACCGCGGCGGTGCCTTCGTCGGCCGGCACGGATCGTGGAAGCGCACGCAGCCGAGCGGCTACAAAGTCGTGCTCGTGGCGTTCGACCATGGCAGGCCGGCGGGTGAGCCGGAAGACATCCTCACCGGCTTTCTCGACGAGCGCGGCAACGCGCGCGGCCGTCCGGTCGGCGTCGCGGTCGATCGGCACGGTGCATTGCTGGTCGCCGATGACGTCGGCGGCCGCGTCTGCCGCGTGACGCCTTCTTCGGCTTCGAGGTGACGCGAAGCCGCCTCGACCGGTGCGACGTGCAACTCGCACTGCGCGTTTTTTCGGGCGTTGCAAAGTGCAAGAAAAGTACTTCGTTCAGTTGATCTAAGTAACGGTTTTAGCGACGTATTCAAACTGGCATGCAACTTGATGAAGTGTCATCGCAGCATACTTTGCTGCTTCGCGCGGGATAGCGCGTGTCTTCCATACCAATATGTACGAGGAGGTTCCATGAAAACGTTTCTGACAACCACGCTTGGAATCGCGCTGGCTCTCGGATCGGCCACCGCCATCTATGCGGCGGAACCCGAGTCGACGGCGATGCGGGATCAATCGGCCCAGCCGGGCTCCGATGGCTGGATCACGACCAAGGTCAAGGCGGAACTGATGACGACCAAGGATATTCCGTCGACCGACATCAGCGTCACGACCACGAACGGCGTCGTCATGCTGTCGGGCATCGTGGACAGCAAGGCGCAGGTGCGGAAGTCCGTCGCCGTCGCGAAGGCGGTGAAGGGCGTTCAACGTGTCGACTCGTCGGCGCTGACCTCGCGTAACTGATCGATTCGATTCGACCAGCACATCGGATCGAAACAGCAACAGCAATCAGGAGAAAGACGATGAACGAGGATCGCATTGCCGGACAGTGGAAACAGCTCGCGGGCAAGATCAAGGAGAAGTGGGGCAGGTTGACCGACGATGATCTGAAACGCGCCGAAGGAACGAGCGAATATCTTGCCGGCAAGATCCAGGAGCGTTACGGGATCGCCAGGGATGTGGCTGAGAAGCAGGTCAAGGAGTTCCAGCGATCCCTGCACTGAGTCCTCGAGATGGACAAGGAAGCAGCCAAGGATGGCTTGGTTTCGCGGCCGGGCAGGACCGCTTGAGCCGTCCCTCCCCTCGGTGAGGTCCGGCCCAACGGCCGCGAAGCAGGCAACCGGCGCCCGGGAAGGGCGCCGGTTTTTTTTCATCATGCGAAATTCCGGCAGCGCTCCTTCATCGCGGTTGAACGCGCAGGACATGAAACCGTCCTGTGGCGAAACTACGCTGGCTGTCGACGCGAACGGTCAGGGTCCGCCCAACTTCACAGGGATGTCAAAGCGATCAGTTGTCCTCGTCGCGATCGCCCGCGACGCGATCGATGGGCGCACCCGAAGGCACACCGTGCGGCAGGGCGTCCGGCAGCCGCGCCGCGTGATCGTGGTGGGTAATCGTCTGCCAGGTGGGAGTCTGCGCGGCGCGGCGTTTCTTTTCATCGAGCAACGCCCGAAGATGCTCGCCGGCAAGTTTCTTGCGCGCTTCTGCGCTCAATGGGTTCTGTTGCCGCGGCGTGCCTTGCCGTTGCGCAACGGCGGGGGCCTCGCGCGCGGCACGCGTAGTCTTCGCCACCTTCGCAGCTTTGTCCGGCCGCTTGGTCTTCTGTGCTGCCGGCTTTGCCGGCTTGGACGAGCGCTTCGATGCCGGCGCCACCTTGCGGCTCGCGGCCTTGCCTGCGGATTTTTTCGCTACTGTGCGCTTGGACGGCGCGCGCGTTGCCGCGGCGGTACTGACGCGCCGGGTCTTTGCGGCGGTCGCCGCGCGCGCTGGCGACTTCCGTGATGTGCGGGCGGCACTGCTCTTCTTCGCCTTCGATCGTTTCGTGATGCGGGGCATTTCATTCCTCCGTCTGCTGTGGTGGGCGAGTCACCGTGCCGGAACGCCGCGCGATGCGCATCGCCACGCGCAGCTTTGTTCACTGCGGCTGAATCCTTCGAAAACCGGATCGCGGGAGTATGCCACCGGGCGAGATAATGTCCGGCGTCGGAAACGTGATTTTGCAATGAGCGACAACCGGCGCAGGGTAATTTGCATGGCGCGGCGCACGTCGCCGCGGGAAGAAACGGCGGCGGGACGCGGAATCAGCCGGTGGCACGGCGCTTGCCATGTACGCAGTGATGATTTCTTGTGAGGAGAAAGCCAGACATGTCGACGCTATGGGAAATGGCCGCATCGATGCGGGAAGAGATGCCGACCGGCAACGTCGGGTCGGCACCGGTCCAAATGCGCCGTCGCGCGATCGTCGATCTGAACGCGCCCGGACAGATGGAGTACTGGTGCAAGGTCCTGGGAACCACGCCGCTGCGTCTGTATTGCGCCGTTGACGAAGTCGGATCGGATCCGACGGCGATCCGGCGTTTCCTGATGCGTTCGGCGTCGCCGATCCTGCGTGTTGCGGCTCGCGCCTAGCTTTTCGGCGCCACCGCGCGCCACACTTCTCGCGCGGCGCGCAAGGTTTTCCACAGCATCGACTCAATGCCGCTTGAAATACTGTACGGCGCGCTCATGCTTTTCGGCGGCAGTTCGCGTTGCGAACGTGCCGAGGTTACGGCGTTTGCCGGTCTTCGGATCGGCCTTGCGTGAGTAGAGGCGGTAGCCTCCGGACTTGAGCTTGCGGATCATGCGATCTTCCTTCGGCCGATTTGTCGCGTCATGACCGATCGGTGCACAGCAAACGCGATGCCAACCCGTCAGCCGACAATTCGTCAGCCGCCGATTCGTCAGGCGGCGATCAAGGCGCGCAGCGTATCGCGCAGCTCGCTGATGGCGAACGGCTTGAACAGGATTGCGGTCGGTGGTGCCGAGCCTTCCTCCACCTGGATCTGCGCCGCGTCGGCAGCGGTCGAACAGACCAGCGGCGTGCTCGGATGGCGGCGCCGCAATTCCGCCATCAGCTGCGAACTCGGCACGTCGTTGAGGAAATAATCGACGATCGCCGCGGCATACGGGCCATCGCCCATGGCCCGCTGAGCCTGGGCGTGGTCTTCGGCGACGACGATTTCGTAGCCCATGTCTTCGAGAAAATAGCGCAGCGCCGTCTGCAGGCTGCGGTCATCTTCAACAAGCAGGATTCGTTTCTTCTGCATGGAAGGATACACCTGGATTATGCGGCGGAGTATGCGCCGATTTCGCGAATGAATTCATTAATGAAACGAGGTTTTTTTTCGACAATAACAGGGTCGAAACGCTGGTCGGATGTCGTAGCGCTCGGAAAACATTGCAAATTGCAAATAGCGGACTCCAGGGATTGTGATTTGCACGGTGCTGCGCTGGCATGCTGGTTGCCGTGATTGCTCCATGATCCCTTCGACATGGACCGGACCTGGAAACGGCGCACAGGCAGACGGCCTGAGTGGCAGTGGACTGGTCTACGTGACGGACCGCGAGCCGGGCTTCCGGCGCGAACGCCGTCGCTCGCAATTTGTATACATCGGCGCACGCGGACGTCTGCGCGACGGCCGCATCCTGCAGCGGATCCGGCGTCTGGCCATACCGCCCGCATACACCGACGTCTGGATCTGCCGGCGCGCCAACGGCCATCTTCAGGCGACCGGACGCGATGCCCGCGGGCGAAAGCAGTACCGCTATCACCCGCTCTGGCGCGCGACGCGCGATGCGACGAAGTACGGCCGCATGCTCGCCTTCGTCGAGCGGCTGCCGGAACTGCGCCGTCGCGTCGCCGCCGACCTGCGTCTGCCGGGATTGCCTCGGCAAAAGGTATTGGCGCTACTCGTGCGGCTGCTGGAGACTTCGCTGATCCGTGTCGGCAACGACGAGTATGCGCGCAGCAACCAATCGTACGGGCTGACGACCCTGAAGAACCGCCACGCACGTGTGCGCCGCGAGAGCATCCGCTTCTCTTTTCGTGGCAAGAGCGGACAGTTCCATGACATCCGCCTGGACGATGCCCGGCTCGCGCGCATCGTGCGCCGATGCCAGGATCTGCCGGGCCAGGACCTGTTCCAGTACATCGGAGCCGACGGCAGGCCTGAATCAATCGGTTCGGCAGATGTGAACGCGTACATCCGCGAACTGGCCGGGGATGATTTCAGCGCGAAGGATTTTCGCACCTGGGCCGGGACGCTGGAGATGGCGCGGGCGCTGCTCGAACTCGAGGCGCCGCAAAGCGAAATGCAGGCGAAAGCGAACATCGTGGCGGCGACCAGGCAGGTTGCCGCTCGGCTTGGCAATACCCCGACGGTGTGCAGAACCTGCTACGTCCACCCGGCCGTGATGGATGCCTATCAACGCGGCGCCCTCGAACTGCCGCGGCGCACGCTTGCAAGGCTGCATTTGTCGGCGCAGGAGCGCGCGCTACAACGTCTGTTGCGACGCGCCGAGGCAGGTTCCGCAGCATGATGCGCGCGGCTGCCGCATCGGAATGTGTTTTTCAGCGGCGCGGCGTGTATGTTGCGATCGCCAGCAGCGTCGTATCGGCGGGATGGGAACCGTTCGCCGCACCCTCGTCCGCGTCGCTATCGGTGAAGCGCAACACCATCAGAAAGATCGACAGTGATATCACCACGGCGCAGGCCGCCTGCAGCAGCAGTTGCCATTGGTCAGCGCCCGCGGCTGAAGCCCACACGCCGGCAGCGAGGGTAATGCAACCGATCAGAAAACCGGAACCGAGCATGGCTGCCTCCTTGGTCGTCTTTGTAACTATATGGATTGCAAGCGACGTTCCAGCGGATCGATGAACGAAATTCCAGTCAAATCAAGAGAGTCAACGCAGTGCGCCCGTGCAAAATGCAAGAAGGCGTCATCCGGCCTTTGTCCTTTGCATGGCAAACGACGTTGACGTTGTGATGGTGACGGCTGCGTGAAGTGCAGGTTCCCGGAAGGATAGAGGCAGAAGCTGTGCCGAGCCGCACAGCGAGCGGAGCGCGGCGCAGTGAATGCCGTGGACGGATGCGAGCGCATTTGCGCCGGCAGCAACGATGCGACCGGCGCAGCCGCAGTGGTGTCAGATCCTGCCCAGCAACAACAGTATGATGAGGATGACGACGATAAGGCCCAGCCCACCGGTAGGGTAGTAGCCCCATCCGGAACTGTAGGGCCACAGCGGCAATGCGCCGACGAGGGCTAGGATCAGGATGATCAGCAAGATGGTGCCCAGGCTCATGGCCGTCTGCTCCTTAGGAAATGTGTGAAATGATCTTCTCTCCTGCGCAGCATGATTTCGCTGCCGGCAAACCGGGACATCGCAGCCAAGCAAGGGCAAGGGGCATGCCAGCAACGTCGTTGCACGCTCGAGTTGTCGTGGAGCTGACGATCAAGGCCGATGTCACTGCATCCTGCCCGATCAGGCACCCGCAATCGGGCGAATTGCACACGAGCCTATTCCAGCGCTAGCAGGTTTGACGCGGCTTCACATTCGTTCGATCTCGAAGCAATGCCGCGCGAAATGCGGGAATTTCAGGGCGTATGACGCGTCGACCACCGTCGTCAGGCCGCGCAGGACGCCTTGGCCGGGATATTGCAGTTTGCTGCCGAGCGTTCGCGCTCCAGCGCCTGCCCCAATCACAGGAGAATGCAGATGGCGAAGTATCTGGTTGCATGGTTGCTCGGTGTTCCTGCCGGCTTGCTCGTGCTGGTTTATCTGTTTACCCATCTGTAACAGAACCGGATCGGCGCGCGGTTGTTGCCGGCGCGCCGATGCGCCGCGCACAAATCACGAAATGCGGCGTGCGACCGCGCAGTGCACGATTTCGACCGCGTATTTGCGGACATCCCGGTTCGCATCAGGTCGCAGCATATTGTCGGGGATCGTCAGGGAGACCCAACGTCGAGTCGACTTCGCAAATTCGGATTCAGCCGTGCGCGGCCGCACGCAACGGCACGTGCAAGACAACGTCGTTCGGTCGAAGCCGCTCACCGCTCGTGGTCGGCGGGCTCCGTGCGCCGGTGGCTGCGTGCCCGCGCCCGTTCGTCACGAGCACGCACCTCACGTTCGTGCCGCATGGCTTGAAACGCGTCGACGTCGTCATCGTTGAATTCGCGCCAATCACGCCTCGCGCGCGTCTGGATTTCGGTCCAGTACTGATCGCCGTGGTATCTGCTCATCGTTACCTGCCCTCGTCTGATGGTTCGAGCCGCGCGGCGGCTCCTGTTCCTTGCGCTCAACGGGGAGCTGCGCTTACCTTTATCAATTCACGTGCCAATGTCCCGGACCCGGTAAACTCATGCATTCCGGTCAAATGCACGCAGCCGCGGATTGCGCTTTGCAAAGTTCGGTCGCACCTCGCCATGCAAGGCGCAATGGGTACGGATGTGGGCGTCGCGATAGAAGCATCAGGCAACCACGCGCAAACCTGAGGAAACCCGGTAATGGCAGAGCCGAGCACGGAAGAGACTTCACGGGTTCTTCTGGTCGACGACGAGCAGAACATCCTGCGCACGTTCCGGTATTGTCTGGAGGATGCCGGGCATCGCGTGCGCACCGCGAGCGACGCGATCCAGGCCGAAGAGCTGGTGCAGCGGGACGTGTTCGACCTGTGTTTCCTCGATTTGCGCCTGGGCGAAAGTTCGGGTCTCGACCTGCTGCCGACATTGCGCCAGTACGCGCCGTGGATGCGTGTCGTGATCGTGACGGCCCATTCCTCCATCGACAGTGCGCTCGACGCGATACGCGCAGGCGCGGTCGACTACCTCGTCAAGCCGTGCTCGCCGGAGCAATTGCGCATGGCGGCGACCAAGCAGCTTCGCGCGCGTCGGCTCGAGCAGCGCATCGAAGCGCTGGAAAAGGAGGGCGGCGCGACCAGCGTCGCCGAGATGGACAGCGAAAGTCCGTCGATGAACCTTGTTTTGCAGACGCTGCGCCAGGTTGCCGATACCGACGCAACCGTGCTGATTCTCGGCGAGAGCGGAACCGGAAAGGGAGTTGCCGCGCGCACGATCCACAACTGCAGCCCGCGGACAAAGGAGAATTTCGTCGTCGTCAATTGCCCATCGCTTTCGGCCGAGCTGCTCGAGAGCGAACTGTTCGGTCATCGCAAGGGCGCCTTCACCGGCGCGATCGAAAACAAGCTCGGCCGCGTCGACCAGGCCGAGGGTGGCACATTGTTTCTCGACGAGGTCGGTGACGTGCCGCTGACGCTGCAGCCGAAGCTATTGCGCTTCATCCAGGACCGCGAATACGAGCGCGTCGGCGACCCGGTGACGCGGCGCGCCAACGTGCGCATCATCGCCGCGACCAACCACGACCTGGCCGGGATGGTCAGGGACGGCCGTTTCCGGGAAGACCTGCTCTACCGGCTCAACGTCATCGCCCTGAGCATGCCGCCGTTGCGCGAGCGCGTCGAGGATATTGCACTGCTCGCCGAGCATTTCCTGCTGCGCTACGCCGCGAGTTACCGGCGCCCGGCGCGTGGATTTTCGAAGATGGCACGCGATGCGATCCTCGCCTATCCGTGGCCCGGCAACATCCGCGAATTGCAGAACGTGGTCGAACGCGCAGTAATCCTGTGCGCGGCGGAGCATATCGACATGGATTTGCTGTCGATAGCCGAGACGCCGGAGCGCAAGTCGCGGCCACGCATCGGCGATGCACTGAGCCTGGAGGATGTCGAACGATCGCACATCCGCGCCGTCATCTCCAGCAGCCCCTCGTTCGAGGCCGCGGCCGCCACGCTTGGAATCGACGTGTCGACGCTGTACCGGAAGCGCAAGGAATACGGTCTTTGACAGTCCACCCGGATCCTGGCTGATGAATCTGCGTACCCGTCTCGCGCTCAGTCACGGCATCATCATTGCGCTGACGCTGCTGGTCACGCCGCTCGCACTGTATTCGGTCTCGCGCTTCGCCGGCCAGGTCGACGTGATCGCCGACCAGAACGTGCGCGCGATCGAGGCAACCGAAAACATCCGCAAGGAACTCGGCATCGAGATCGGCAACCTGCTGCGGGCGATGGCCGGCGCGCAGACCGTAGTGTCGTCACGTGACGGCGAGCCGCCACCGCTGCACGGAGCGGTCGAGGCAGCGCGGCCGTACTTCACATCGCCGGTCGAGCGCGAGGCCTTGCTGACGTTCGAGCGCAAGTATTCGCAATTCAACGCCGACCTGGTGAATCGTTCGTTCGATACGGACGGCCTGCCATCGCATTTCGCCGAACTTGTCGTCGCCGTCTCCCGCATGCGCGCGCTGAAGACCGAGGCGCTGGCCAACGCCGCACAGTCGGCGCGCGAGTTTGCCTGGTCGATGTTCGTGCTGCTGATCGCCATCGCCGTGGCGGCCCTTGCCGTCGGCGTTCTGGCAATGTTCCGTTCGATCCGCACGACGACCGCGCCGGTCGACCAGCTCAACGACCTGATCCAGCGCATGCGTGGCGGTGATTTCGATATCGAGTTCAAGGCCGGCCCGATCAGCGATTTCAATGCGCTCGGGCGTCATTTCGATTCCATGGCGCAGGCGCTGCGCATCTTCCGGGCAACCAACATCGAACGCGTGCTTGCCGAGCAGCGACGCTCCGAGGCGGTGCTCGACAGCATCGGCGACGGGCTCGTCATCTTTTCCGACCGCGGCGAGGTCGAGCGCATCAATCCGGTTGCCGAGCGTCAGCTCGGCATCGATCACGGCAGTGCGATCGGCAAGTCGTTCGAGCAGGTCGGTGACCATCGAGCCGGCGCGCAGGTGCGCGAGGTGCTTGACCGTGGCGAACTCAGCGGCTCGGCGCAGCCGGAAATGCACGTCGAGCGCGACGGCGAGAAGCGCGTGTTCGCCTATTCACTGCACCGTTTCGAAGAAGGTGATGGCGGCCGCCCAGGTGTGGTAATGGTGCTGCGCGACGTCACCGTGCAGCGCGAGTTCGACAAGATGCGCAGCGAATTCGTGCTGCGCGCGTCGCACGAACTGCGCACGCCGATTGCCAGCATCCGCATGGGCATTGGCCTGCTCTTCGAGAAGTTGAAATTTGCGCCCGGTTCGCGCGATGAAGAGCTCTACGAGACCGTGCAGCAGGAAGTGCAGCGCATGGTGCATCTGCTGACCGACCTGCTCGACCTGTCGCGCCTGCGCATCGGCGAGCAGATCATGGAGCGTACGTCGGTAAATGTGGCGGCCATGGTCGCGGACGCAGGGCAGCGCTTCGCGCCGGCTGCGACCAGCGGAGAAATCACGCTGGAGGTCGATCTCGAACCCGGCTTGCCACGCAGGGAGCTGTGCCGCAGCGCGCTCGACCGCGTTCTCGACAACCTGATCAACAATGCGCTGCGCCACACCGCGCCGGGCGGGACGATCCGCCTGCGTGCCCTGCGCTCGGGTGCGCACGTGCAGATCGCCGTAGACGACACCGGCGAAGGCATTCCGGCCAACCAGCTGGCGCTGGTCTTCCAGCCGTTCGTGCAGATCGGCACGGGACGCAGCGGCGCTGGACTCGGTCTGGCAATCTGCAAGGAGATCGTCACCCAGCTCGGCGGCGAGATCAGTGTCGCGTCGCACCTTCGGCGGGGAACCACTTTCACGATTTCGTTCCCAGGCTAGCGCCCGATTGCGCAGCTACAACGCGCAACTGCCTGGCTTCGCCGTCATCGATCAAGCGAAACTCCTGTGCGCCACCGTCACCGCCTTCGCCGCGCACGATCTCGATCGAGTAGGGCGTGCCGCCATGCCGGTATTCGATGCGATATCCGGACCAGGCGTCCGGCAGACGAGCGTCGACATGCAGCACGCCGTCCCGTATGCGGATGCCGAGCAGTGACTCGGTGATGAAGCGATACATCCATCCGGCCGAACCGGTGTACCAGCTCCAGCCGCCGCGACCCACGTAGCCCGGCGCGCGATAGACATCGGCGGCGATGACGTACGGCTCGATGCGATAGCATGCGCCGTCTTCGTGAGCGCGCGTGTGATTGAGCGGATTGATCAGGCGCGCGATGTTCCAGGCCGCTGCGTGGCGCCCGGCGGCCGCACACGCCATGCCGAGCCAGACGGCGGCGTGCGTGTACTGCCCGCCGTTTTCGCGTGTGCCGGGAATGTAGCCCTTGATGTAGCCGGGATCGAGCGTGCCATGATCGAACGGCGGGTCGAACAGCTGCACCAGTTTTTCATCGTCGTGCACCAGTTGCGACAGCGCCGAATCGAGCGCCCGGCGGCGGTGCTCCGGGTCGCCGCTGGCCGTCAGGGTCGCCCAGCTCTGCGGCAGCGAATCGATGCGGCACTCGTCGCCCTGTGCCGAACCGATCGGCGTGCCGTCGTCGGCATAGGCGCGCCGATACCAGGCGCCGTCCCATGCCGTCTCGTCGACGCGCCGTGCGAGCGCGGCCGATTCATCGACGCAGCGCTGTTCGAAGTCGATGTCGTTGCGCGCGTGCGCGAGCACGGCAAACCGCCGCATCACGTCGATCTGGAAGAATGCCAGCCAGACGCTTTCGCCACGTCCGTGCTGGCCGAGGCGGTTGAAGCCGTCGTTCCAGTCGCCGCAGCCGATCAACGGCAAACCGTGTCCTCCTACCTTCAGGCCGTTGCGAATCGCGCGCACGCAATGCTCGTACACCGTGGCGTGCGCGCCGCCCGGCGGCACAAAATCGTAGTACGACTCTTCTTCGGGGCGCAGTGGCCGGCCTTCGAGGAAATGCACGTCGACATCGAGCACGGCGGTGTCGCCGGTGGCCTCGACGTAGTGCGTGACCGCCCACGGCAGCCAGAGGAAGTCGTCGGAAAAATGCGTACGCACGCCGCGCCCGACCGGCGGGTGCCACCAGTGCTGCACATCGCCTTCGACGAACTGTCGCGCGGCGCAGCGCAGGATCTGCTCGCGCGCCAGTTGCGGCTCGATCGGCAGCAGCGCGATGACGTCCTGCAGCTGGTCGCGAAAGCCATAGGCGCCGCCGGACTGGTAAAAGCCGCTGCGCGCCCACAGGCGACAGGCAATGATCTGATAGACGAGCCAGCCGTTGGCGAGCAGGTTGGTCGCAAGGTCCGGCGTGTCGACGCGATACTTGCCGAGCCGCTCGCGCCAGGCGCTCCGAACCGCCTCGAACTCCTCGGCTGCCGAAGCCGGGTCGATGCTGTCATGCAGTGCGCGGGCCTGATCCGCGTCGGCGCCGATACCGAGCACGAACACGATCTCGCGCTCGTCGCCGGCATCCAGATCGACATCGATCTGGAATGCGGCACACGGATCGCTGCCGATGCCGAAACTGGGGCTCAGGCGCGGTTGGCGCAACGCCAACGGATCGCGCAGGCTGCTGTTGCGGCCGATGAATTCGGCGCGATTGCCGGAGCTCGCCGCCGGAGCGGCATCGGTCGCAAATAGACCCACGCTGCGCGCGAATGCATCGTTGAAATAGTTGCTGGCGTGAATCGCGCGACCGTCGCCATCGAGCGTTGTGCGGACGTGCGGCGCGCACTTCGTGCGCAGATCGCCGAGCACCCATTCGACGCAGGCGAATACCGACAGGCGGCGCCGCGTGCTGCCTTCGTTGCGCAGCTTGAGCACGCTGTATTTCAGCGGCTTCTGCGCTGCGACGAACACCGTCAACGTCGATGCGATGTCGGCCTGGATCGTTTCGAAGAGGCTGTAGCCGAAGCCGTGGCGCACGCGATAGGCGCGGCTGCCGCGGACCGGAAGCGGCGATGGCGACCAGAACGCGCCGCTATCCTCGTCGCGGATGTAGAACGCTTCACCGGTTTCGTCGCTGACTGGATCGTTGAGCCATGGCGTCAGACGGATTTCGTGCGCGTTCTGGCCGAACGTGTAGGCGCCGCCGGACTCCGACACGACGCTGCCGAAGTCCGGATTGGCGAGCACGTTGATCCACGGCGCCGGCGTCACATGCCCCGGTGGCAGCCAGATTTCGTATTCGCTGCCATCGGTGGAAAAGCCGCCCGTGCCGTTGAACAGCTGCAGGTCTCTCGGCGGCGCGAGCTCGCGTGCGTAGGCCTGCTTGCTGCGCAGCGGCGCGCGCTGCGGCTTGGGCCGCGCCGCGATGCGTCGCGGCAACTGGTCCGCTAGGCTGCCGCGCCGTGTGTCGATCGTGACGCGTGCGCACGCCTGCAGCAGGTTGCGGTCGTCGGGACCGATGTGTTCGCTGCGGCGCACGAACACGCCGCCCGGGCGATCCAGCCCCGGCACTTCGCTGCGTGAGCCGACCAGCGCCATGATGGCGTCGTGCAGCTCCTGGCGATAGCCGGAGGCGTCTTCGTTCCAGATGACCAGGTCGGCACGCAGACCGTGCATGTACCAGTAGCTGTGCGCTTGCAGCATCTGCCGGACCAATGCCAGGTCGGCAGCGCTGGCGATACGCACGAGCACGATCGGCAGATCGCCCGAGATGCCGTATTTCCACAGGCCGGATTGGCCGATCGTCGGCGCCACGGCGTTGCCGCCACGGTCACGCATGTCCGGATCCGGATAAAGAACAGAGCCGGCAAGGCGCGCAAACAGGGGCAGATCGGCCTGGCCGAGATTGAGCTGGTGGCTGATGACCTGCTCGCGCGTCCAGGCCAGGTCGAATACGCGCTGGCCGAGATGACGGTCACTGTAGCGCGCGGCCAGTTCGAGCGCCTCTTCGCGCGTCGGTGCGACGCCGCAGACAATATCGACCGTGGCTGTGGCGCCGGGCTCGAGCACGACTTCGCGGCGCAGCGCGGCGATCGAATCGAGCACGGCTCCGGCGCGGTTTTCCAGCGGCGCGCGCGCGGCCAGCGCCGCCGGCGCGGCCAGGCTGCCATGCCGGCCGACGAAGGTTTCACGGCGCGTTTCGAAGCTGACCTTGGCCAGCTGTGCGCCGCGCACGCCCATCAGGTGCAGGAACGTCGGCGGATGCTCGTCGGCCGCGCGTGCGCGCCGGCGCGCAAGGATGGTCTGATGTTCGGCGACGTATTCGGTTTCGACAAACAGCTTGTTGAACGCCGGGTGCGCTTCCTCGGCCGCCTGCGGCGACATCACCACTTCGGCGTAGCTGGTCAGGGCGAGGCGGCGGCGTGTGTTCGAACGGTTGATCAGGGTGACGCGGCGCAGCTCGATGTCGTCTTCGGACGAAACCGCCATGCGCGTGTAGGTGTAGATGCCGTGTGCGCTGCAGTAGAACTCGGCGCCGGCTTGTGCAAATGTCGCCGTACACTCGGCTTCCTCCACACGGGTCGGCTGCCACGTGTTCGACCACAACAGATTCTGATCGAGATCCTGCACGTAGCAGAAGATGCCGTTGGCATCGCGCGTGCCGTCCTGGCGCCAGTTGTTGACCGCCAGTTCGCCGCTCTGGCTATAGCCGCCGCCGGCCTGCGAGATGATCACGTGGTAGCGGCCGTTCGACAGCAGCTGGATCTGCGGCACGGTCGTGTTCATGCGCGACAGCACGCGCGCCGCGGCCGGCGCTTCGCGCGCCGGTGCCGCCGTCGTGTCGTCCGGCTGCAGCGTCTTTGCGTCGATGGTCAGGGCCGCCGGAACCTTTTCCTGGAGCAGCAGCTGGTTGGCGCGGAACATCGGCTCGCGCAGGAAGCGACGTTGCAGCGGGTTGTCGTTCAGCGCGCCCGACAGCGCCGCGATGATCATGCCCTGGTGGTGTGCCATGTAGGTACGCACCAGCGCGAACTTCGCATTGGCAGGCACGCGCGCGGCGGTGTAGTCGAGCGCGTCGTAGAACCCATGGGTGCCGAGTACACCGAGGCCCTGGAGCGCCTGCAGATTGGTGCAGCTGGCCTCGGCATTGACCAGCAGTGCCATTGCACTGGCGTAGGGTGCGATGACGAGGTCGTCGGACAGGCCGCGCTTGAGCCCGAGTCCCGGCACGCCGAACGCACGGTATTGGTAGACGAACTGTGCATCGGTGATGTTGTAGGCCGATTCGGAGATACCCCACGGCACCGCGTGCTCGCCGCCGTAGGCGATCTGGCGCGCGACCGCGGCGCGGCAGCTGCGCATCAGCAGCGTGTTCTCGAAGCCCGGCATCAGCAGCAGCGGCATCAGGTACTCGAACATCGAGCCGCTCCACGACACGAGCGTCGGACGGCCCTCGGCCATCGTCAGCAACCGGCCGAGTGCGAACCAGTGCCTGCGCGGCAGCTTGCCCTGGGCGATGCCGATGAAACTGGCCAGGCGGGATTCCGAAGCGAGCAGGTCGTACAGGCTGGTATCGCGGCTTTGCTGCTCGACGTGGAAGCCGATCGACAGCAGGCGCTGCTCGGGCACCCAGAGAAAATCGTAATCGACCTCGCAGAGTGCGCGGCAACGCGCGGCGAGCGCATTGGCGCGTTCGTCGAGCGCGCGCACGCGCTCGCGAAAAGCGCTGAAGGCAGTATGCAGTTCGCGCTGAATGCCGGCGGTATCGGTGCCGAGCGCCGTCAGCGCGCCGGCCGCCAGCACGCTTGCGCGGCGCGACGATGGATTGTGATCGATGCGCTCGAGCAGGTTGGGCAGACTGGAATCGGTGAGTTCCGCGGTCGGCAGATCGAGCCACGGTGCGCGTTCGCCAAGCGCCTGCTGCCAGGCCCTGCATTGGCGCAGAAATGCCGCCGACCAGTACTTGCGCTCGGCAGCCGCGGTTTCGTGGCGTGTCGCCACTGCCTGTGCGTGTGCGCACAGTGCTGCCAGCACGCGCGCCTGTTCGCGCAACGACGAATTGGCGGCCGGGATCGATTGCAGAATCGCGTCGATCGCCTGTTCGTCCTCGTCAATTCCGTCGTTTTGCGGATCGCTCGATGCAAGCTCGGCGTACACATGCCATGTGTCGCACAAACCGGGCCACACACGCGCCGGTAACACGCGCTCTTCGTTGACTGCGACCAGACCTCGCGCCACCACCAGCAGACAGCCGAGCAGGTTGCCGCTGTCGACGCTCGATACGTAAAGCGGCGGCAGCGGTTCCAGCGTCGTCGTGTCGTACCAGTTCAGGAAATGCCCGCGTTCGCGCCGCAGGCGCTCAAGTGTGTCGAGCGTCGCCGTCACCCGATCGAACAGCTCGCCGGCCGTGATGTAGCCGAAGTCAGCCGCAGACTGGGCACCGATCAGGTACATGCCGATGTTGGTCGGTGACGTACGGTGCGCGGTCTGTTCGAGCGGATACTCCTGAAGGTTGTCCGGCGGCAGGTGATGGTCGGCATCACCGACGAGCGCATCGAAGAATCGCCAGGTGCGGCGCGCGAGCATGCCGAGGAAGGCGCGTTGCGCCTGGTCGAGCGCGGCCGGTTCTTCGCGCCGGCGCACGCGGCTGAGCAAAGCAGCCAGCAGCGGCGAGAATGCCCACAGCGACAGCAGCGGCATGGCAGCGACGATTGCGCCGCCGGATTTCTGCGCGACAAACAGCGCCGTCGCTGCAGCCAATGCCGGGGCCGGCCACATCAGGCGATAGAATGCGCCGACGCTGCGCGGCGCACGACGCGCCATTTCACTTGCCTCGGTCCATTGCAGCAGGTGACGACGCGTCACCAGCAGGCGCCACAGGCTGCGCACGATCGCATCGCCGTGGAACCAGGCTTCGAACGGCAGCATCACCAGCAACAATGCGGCCTGGCGCAACCGGCGCTCGAGCGCCTCGACATTCAATTGCAGGTGCACGCGCCAGTCCATGCGAGGATTGCGCGCAAGGAAACTTTCGAGCGAGATCAGCAGCGGCGAGGCGAAGATCACGCCGATCGCCAGCACGGTCCAGTACAGCGGCCGCGAACTGAGCAGCCAGCCGTCGAGCAGCAGCAGGAACAGCGCGGCCGGCACCAGACTGCGGCGCAGGTTGTCGAGCAGCTTCAAGCGATGGTGCAACGTGATCGTGTTGCGCAGGCGCCGTCCGCGTGGTCCGGGAACCCACGGCAGCAGCCACGACACGATCTGCCAGTCGCCGCGCGTCCAGCGATGGCGGCGGCGCACGTCGGTGCTGTAATTTTCCGGATGGCGTTCGAGCAGTTCGACGTCGCTGGCAAGCGCCGCGCGTGCGTACGAGCCTTCGAGCAGGTCATGGCTGAGGATCAGGTTGTCCGGAAAGCGCAGGCCGGTCGTCGCGGTGAACGCATCGACGTCATAGATGCCCTTGCCGACGAACGATGCCTCGGCGAACAGGTCCTGGTAGACATCCGAGACCAGGCGCGTATACGGATCGAGGCCGACGTCGTCGCCGTGCATGCGCGCGAACGCGCTGGTCGAATCGCGTCCGGCATCGACCGACACGCGCGGCTGCAGGATTGCGTAGCCTTCGGTGACGCGATGCAGGCGGCGATCGACGTGCGGTCTGTTGAGCGGGTGCGCCATTGTCGCGATCAGGCGCTGCGCGCTCTGCGGCGGCAGCTCGGTATCCGCGTCGAGCGCGATGACGTAGCGCACGCGCTGCAGCGCGGCGGCGTCACCGACCAGCATGCGCAAGTCGGCCGGAGTGTACCCGCGCAGGAAGCGGTTCAATGCCAGCAGCTTGCCGCGCTTGCGCTCGAGTCCCATCCAGCGCTGCGCCCCGGGACTCCAGCGACGCTCGCGCACGAACAGGCAGAAACGCGGAACACCGTCCGGCTCGTGGCGGCGGTTGAGGGCATCAATGGCGATCCGGGCGGCAGCCAGGCGCGCGGCGTCTTCGGGCATCTGCGGCGCCGGTGCGTCGATGAAGTCGGCGAGCAGGGCGAAATACAGGTTGTCGTCGCGATTGGCGAGGTAGCGTATCTCCAGCGCGGCAACCAGTTCGGCCGCTTCGTTTTCACCGGTCAGCAGGCACGGGATCGCAACGAGCGTGCGCAGGTCGTCCGGGATGCCCTGTTCCAGCGCGAGCCGGGCCAGCATCTGCGGCGGCAGGCAGCGCGTCACCAGCCAGTTGATCAGCGCGACTGCGACGTGGCTTCCGGCCAGCAGCAGCGCGATGAACGAGGCAACCTTGTGGATCGGGCTGAAATGCTCGATGGCCGGTACGCCGAACAGCGCAACTGCCAGCGTTACGAGCACGATCGAACCGGAGTAGTAGAAGTTCGGCGAACGCAGCACGCGTCGCGTCAGGCGTTCGCGCAGCGGGTTGCGTGTGCCCAGTTGCTGCTCGAACCCGACGCGGCCATTGCCGACCAGCCAGTAGCCGACGTGGCGCTCGCGGCCGTCACCGTCCTGCCGCGCCGCTGCGGCCGCAACCTGGAGCACGCGCGCGGCGACGTCCCACTCCGTCAGATTGCTGCGCCGCGCGATCTGCTCGACGGCATGGCGATAGCGGTCGCGCGTCGAGAAATCCATCTTTGCATAGACGTCTTCCGGATCGGCGCGCAACATCGCTTCGACCACGCTCAGCGCCTCGACGACATCGGCCCATGCCGTGCGTCCGACCAGACGCAGGCTGCCAACGCAGTTGCCGATCGACACCTGTGCCGTCGCTTGCGCATGCGTCTCCAGGCGCAGTGCCTCGGACAGCGACATGTGCCGTTCGCCCAGCTGCTGATCGAGCCAGAGCAGCGGCAGCGCGAGCGACGGACCGCCACCCTGCAGGCGGCGCTGAAACTCCGCGATCCAGGCCGGCGACAACACCACGTGCTGGCGCGCCATCTCGGCAACGACCTGCACGAGCTTCGCCGGTCGGTCACGCGCGACGTCGAGCAGGCGCTCGGACCACTCGTTCGCCGCCGCGGTTTCGACCAGGCGTTGCGAGATCGCATCGGCGACCGGTCGCATCTGTTCGATCAGGGCGAAGCGCAGCATCAGCGGGATTGCCCACAATTCGCCGATCGTCAAGCGCGAGCCACCCTGGTAGGCGTCGAAGAAGTCCTGTGCCGCGCGCAGCTGGATGCGGCCGTCGGAGTGGGCGACCAGTTCGCGCGCCAGCATCAGGATGCGCGGCGTACGCACATCGCGTTTGCCGACCACGGTCGGCAGCTCGCGCAGATACGACTTCGGCAGACCGGCGCGGACTTCCTTGATCTGCTCCTTGATCAGGTAGAAGTTGTCGACCAGCCACTCGACCGCGGGTTCGACGACGCTGCCGCTGGTCGCCGCAAGGCGCGCCGCCGCAAAGGCACGGTCGAGCGCCTCTTCGTAGTCTTGCAGATGCTGCGTCAGGTCGTCGTCGGCGCGCGCGGCGACGATCGGATGCGCGGCTGCAAGCCGGCGCGCGTAAGCGCGGAATTGCTGGTCGTTGAACAGCTGCGGCGCCGGCGCAGCCGGTGCGAACGCGGTGGCATCGTGTGCGGCACCGAAATCGGCCGGTTGCAGGCTGTGCCTGAGCTTGCGTAACCATGCATGCATTACGACAATATCCTTCCCCGACAGCTGCTCGGGCGGTCCAGCCCACAAGCATGACAGCGTTGTCTGAACGCTGGCTAAGGAACATGAACCCGATGCGCCTCGCCTCCGGCAGTGCCGCGGCGCAAACAGGGGCCCTTTTTGGACGCCAACCGCTGCGAATTGGCGTAGCGACGGCCCGGCGCGCTGATGGCGTTGCATCCATGTTCCGCACGTATTCACGCCGCGGGTGGTCTACTGCGACCGATGGAATCGGACAGGGCGATGAATCACGACACGAAACTTCACGCGCTCGGGCAAAGCCTGTGGCTCGACAACATCAGCCGCCAGATACTCGACGACGGCACGCTCGCGCGTTACGTGCGTGACCTGTCCGTCACGGGCCTGACCTCGAATCCCAGCATTTTTGAAAAGGCGATCGTCGGCGGCGGCCGGTACGACGCCGCAATCCGCGCGCGCAGTGACGATCCGGTCGAAGCGATATTCTTCGACCTGGCGCTCGACGACCTGCGCCGCGCCGCCGAACTTTTCAGGCCCGCACATGATCGATCCGGCGGCGTGGACGGCTGGGTATCGCTCGAGATATCGCCGCTGCTTGCCGACGACTCGGAGAAGTCGATCGCCGCGGCGCTGGACCTGCACCTGCGCGCACGACTCGACAACCTGTTCATCAAGATTCCCGGAACCGCAGCCGGCGCGCGCGCCATCGAGGAAACGATTTTTTCCGGTGTGCCGGTCAATGTGACGCTGCTGTTCTCCAGCGAACAGTATGTCGTGGCGGCCGAAGCGTGGATGCGCGGCATCGAGCGGCGCGTCGCCGCCGGACTCGACCCCGCGGTCGATTCGGTCGCATCGCTGTTCGTCAGTCGCTGGGACGTGGCGATCCAGGACAGCGTTCCGGCCGCACTGCGCAACCGCGTCGGTATCGCCATCGCCCAGCGCACCTATCGTGTGCATCGTGAGCTGCTCGATTCGCCACGCATGCGTGCGCTGGTCGCAGCCGGTGCGCGGCCGCAACGCCTGCTCTGGGCCAGCACCGGAACCAAGGACGCCACTGCACCCGATACGTTGTACGTCGAGGCGCTCATCGCACCGGGGACCATCAACACGATGCCGGAAAAAACGCTGCAGGCGTTCGCCGATCACGGCCGCGTCGGTGCGCCGATGCCTGCCGACGGCGGCGATTCGGTATCGATACTCGGGCAGCTCGCGGACGCCGGCATCCATCGTGGCCGGCTCGCCGAGCGGCTGCAGCGCGAGGGCGCCCAGGCTTTCGTGAAATCGTGGCAGCAACTGCTCGCCGGCATTCACGGCAAGCGTCGGCGCCGCGGCATCCGCAGTATCGCGGCGCGCTGACATCGCACTTCGGCACGCTCGACGAGCACAATGCAGTCCCGCCAGCGAAGTCGGTTTGCAGAGTTCCCGCCACGACCAGGAACGGCTCGCCACGATCCGGGTGGTGATGCCAGCTGCTGCTCCTGCTCCACCGCGAACGTCGCGCGGTCGTGGGTCAGTTATTGAGCGGCGCCGACGCTGGCGGGTAAGTGGCGGATCGCCGCCCGGGACCGTCAACAAGAAGGCAGTTGATCAAGGCTGCGTCGCACTCGTCGGCGGGCACGCCTTCCCACGTGAAGTGTTGCGCCAGAGCATGTGATCAGCGACAACTGGCCATTGTTCGAGACGACACGCGACACCGCATCGACTTTGACGATGATCGAACGGTGGATACGCATGAAACGGGCCGCCGGAAGCGTGCTCTCCAATGCGTTAAGCGAAGCATGCATCAAATAGCCACGCTCGGCTGTGTGCGCGCACACGTAGTCGCCATCGGCGGCAAACCATTCAATGTCGGCGAGAGATAGACGTAAGCGCGCGCCGCCAAGCTCCACCCAAACATGATCGAGCAGGTTTTCCACCGGCTGCCGCGCGCGCAGGACACCCAACGAAGCATCCAGCTCCTGCTTCGTCAATCGTTCTCGCGCGCGTGCGACAGCGGCTGCCAGGCGCACGGGATCGACCGGCTTCAACAGGTAATCGGCGGCATCCACGTCGAAGGCGGCAACGGCATACTGTGGCCATGCGGTCACGAAGATGACCGCCGGCGTCGGCGTGGGGCGCAGTCGGCTGGCCAGCTCCATTCCCGCCAGCGCCGGCATCTCGATGTCGAGAAACAGCACGTCGATATCGCCGTGGGCCAACGCAGCGAGAGCTTCCATTCCGTTCGCTGCCGTGCCTGCCACTTCTATGCCGGGAATCGCTGCGAGCAGCTGCGTCAACACACGCCGCGCCGGCGGCTCGTCATCGACGATCAGCGCGCGCAAGGACCCGTTCATGCCGTTGGCAGGTGTACGCGTGAAACGAAACCGCCACCCAACCGGGCATTCGCAGTCAACCGTGCGGCGTCGCCATGCAGCAGTTGCAAGCGCTGCTTCACGTTGTTCAAGCCGACGCCAAATGACCATGTTCCGTCTTGTGGCGGCGAACGGCCATCATCCTCCACGCTCAGCACCAGTTTGTCGTGTTCGAGCGAGGCCGACAACCAGATCGTCATCCGTCTTGTGTGACCGGTGAGCCCGTGTTTGACACAATTTTCCACCAGTGGTTGCAGGATAAGAGCTGGCACGCGGCAGTCAAGAAGACCGGGCGGGATCGATTCGTCGAGATGAAGACGCTCGCCGAAGCGGGTAAGTTCGATCTCGAGATAATGGCGTATCGAAGCCAGCTCGTCCGACAACGGCACCTCGCGTGGTGCATCGGGGTCGATGGAACGGCGAAGGAACGCTGACAATGACAGCAGACAGCGCCGAGCCCGCGTGCCATCGCCATCCACCACGAGCGCGTACACCGTGTTGAGTGCATTGAACAGAAAATGCGGATTGATTTGCTGCACAAGCAGTCGATGCTGGGCGTCGATGGCGGTGGTGATGGCTTGCGCCAACCTGACCTCGCGATCGCGGCGCTTGGAATCCGCAAGAAGGGCGAAATACAACAACATCCACGCCAGGAACATCCAGACCATCGGTATCTTTTCAAGGACGTTCGTCAACGTCGGACCACCCCAGTGTGGAGCAATCACGTTCATGACGACTACGTCGAAAGAAACAAGCACGGCAGTGGCTGCAAGTATTGTGGCCGCGACTATACCCCACAGGGTCCTCACCTCGGCACGGTCTTGCAGCCCGTTCAGCATGCGGCCAATGCCGAAACTCAGCGTGGCGCCGAGCGTGAATATCGCGACGCCGCGCAGTGAATGATCCAGCTGGAACGGAAACGGTTCGAATACAAAATTCGTCAACCACAAGGCGTAACCCAGCGCCCACAGGATGATCGTGGCAAGCCCGAGCGTGCTCATTCGCGGAATGTTCATGATGTGCAGCGTGCATTAGCTCCAGTCAGGTGGCAAGCCCATTCAACGATGAATTCGCGCCGTTCGCAGAATTTTCGTTGACCCGCGTGCGTAGAGAGGCGGATTTTAGTGCATCTCAAAGCGGAGGGCGTGACGTGAGCGATCTTGATCGTCTTATGGCGACTCGCAACGACGACGACAAACAGGAACTGAGCTAAACGGATTCGCGCCATGCTGCAAGTTCTAACCCATCGTCTGGATCACGGTTCGAGCCTCAACCTTTCAATAGCTCCGCCGGCAAAAGGGACAGATGAACACCTCGTACTCGTGATCGGCGGCGGCCGCGGCTGCTTGCTGAAAATTGATGATGACGTTGCGGGAATATGGATGCCGATTCGTGGCCGCCTGCATTTGCAGAGTGCTGCCGGCGACTCGATCGTGACACCGAGAGAAATTCTCGTTACCGAGCCCGAGAGCAGGGTTTGCGCGAGTGGTCGTGGCAATGCGCTATGGGCGAGTTTGGTTGGTACATCATGCGCGTGGCGCGCTGCTCTTTGGGACACAATGGACTTCCCCACAGGCAACCCAATGCTGTTACCAGCGCGCCACATCGCGGATCGTGAACTTCGTAGAAGGGCAATTACTTTGGTGCGGCTGGCATCGAGCAGCAATTCATATCTATCTGCAAATGTCGCGATTGACTTGGCTGTTCGACTACAGGGGGGGTTTGCAAGTTTTATTTCCCGTTGCCCGGGAAGAACCTTCTCACAGCGCCGCTTGGTATTCGTACGCTTGCAACGACTACGCAACTACATTGCGGCAAACTGCCATTTGGATCTTGACGATCGTGAATTGGCGAAAATGGCGAACTACTCTCGGTGGCACTTTATTCGTCTATTCCGCGACGCTTATCAAGAAACGCCACATGCTTTCTTGCTGAATCAGCGCTTGATGCGTGCGCGCCGTCTTCTGGACACGAGCCCCCTGGCGATAACCGAAATTGCGCGCGCAAGCGGTTTTGAAAATCGGAGTGTTTTTAGCCGACTGTTTCACAAGCATTTCGGCGTCACCGCGCTATCGATTCGCCAGAGCAGTAGCGGAATTTCCGCGTATGCTATTCGTTCTGGTCGAAAAGTCGGCTCGATCCGAGGGGCGTAGCCAATAGGACCATCAGTTTGCACTGCGCCGGTGGACGTCGGATGACGGCTGCATTTCCGATTTGATGAATTTGGAAATTTCCCTCTACTTGCAAACCCAACGGGCAACCCTTGCTACCACAAATCACGGACGTCAACACCACACAGCAACAACTTTAGTTCAAGCTTCTCCCGCCCTCTCCAACGGGCATTAGGAGGCGGCCCCTGAGCCGGGACTTGGGGGCCGCCATTTTGCGTGCCTGCCTTGCAATTGTAGTTGCGGATGTCTGATCGGCCGGTTGTGGGTTGTTGTCAGAACTGCTGCATTGCATGTCTCTTGCGGCCAATCGCTGCAATCTTGGATTCGTGCCTGATTCTTCGTCGCTTGGAGTCGCTTACTTCCGCGGCGGGGCATGGATACGCGAATCATCGAGGTGAGCCCACTGCGACCAGTGCGGCGCTACGCGAAAGTCAAGTAGTGCGCTTACACGTCCTCCTGAGTTTGGCGCGAACGGAGCGATTTCGCAAACCGATTCGCGCCCGCGGTGAGCAATTGCCAGCATTGATTGAGTCACCAATTCGCTGTGTTGGTAAAACCATCTCGCTGAAACCGACAACGCCCGGCGAACACGACTTTTTAACATTACGTCGACGCGTGATGCGTTCAAAGATCCTTGCACTGTCCGATTAGCGGAGAACAAGATGTCGAGTTTGCTGAGAAAGGAAATTGCACGTGTACTGCGCAGCAGGACGTATGTCCTTGCAGGTACGACCTTCGCTCTTGGGTTTCTGGCGATGCCCGTTGGCGCCCAGGACACTGGCAATACCGGTACAAACACCACGCAAAATAGTCAAAAGCTTGAAACCATCGTCGTAACCGGGTCCAACATTCGCCGTGTGGACATTGAAACTGCGAGCCCGGTTGTCACTATAGACCGTGCCGCGATCCAGGCGTCGGGCAAGGTCAATCTGGGAGACCTCGTCCAAGCGCTGCCGACTATCTCTGGCAACGCCCAGAACCCGGCCGTGAACAACGGTTCCAACAAAACAGCAATTGGGTCCCTGGGAAACGCCGCCGTCTCGTTGCGCGGCCTGGGTTCCGCTCGAACTCTGCTGCTTCTCAACGGCCACCGCATTCCGTTTCAGCGGCAAGACCTGAACATCATTCCAGTGTCCGCCGTTGAACGCATCGAAGTTCTGAACGATGGCGCTTCGTCGGTGTACGGTTCCGACGCGATTGCCGGCGTCGTCAACATCATTACGAAGACGAGTTATCAGGGTGCGGAATTCGGTGCAGACTACGGCGTTTCGGACAAGGATGACGGCGAGCGAGATTCCGTCCACCTGCTGATCGGCCAGACCACCGACAAGGGCAGTATCATTTTCGGCCTGCAATACGACAAGCAGGATCCGGTTTTTGCGGCGAACCGCAAGTTCTCGCACAATGCGCAATACATATACAACACCGGCATTAACACGAACTCCGGTTCGTCGCGTACGCCAGGCGGCCGCTTCCATTTCCCGGACAATTCGCCGCTGACCGCGGCATTCGGCTGCAATTCGGTTACGATTTCCGGCAACCAACTGCCGAGCATTAGCAGACCGCCCACGCAGAGCGATTTCCGCTGCTACAACCCGGCAGCCGACGGGTTCAACTTCCAGGCCGTTGGCAACTACGACTTGTTGCCGAACGAGCGCACGAGCATGTTTGTGCTGGGTAACTACAAGCTCACCGACAACGTCGAGGCTTATGCCGAGTTGCTGTATCACAAGATGGTCGCACACGCCCAGTTTGCGCCTTATCCCTTCGATTTGCTTCAAAACAACATTGTTGTGCCGGCGAACCAGTACTACAACCCGTTTGGCGAGGAATTCGGCCAGCTCGGTTCAAGCGACGACATCACCCTGCGCCTGAGTACAATTGGTAATCGCGGTCTCAAAATTGCCGATACCACTGAACTGGCCAATGTCGGCCTGAAGGGAAACTTCGGCGACACCAGTTGGAACTGGGATGCTCATATAAGCTACGGCAAGAACGATCAACTGCAAATTGAACAGAATTACATCGATTTCTCTTCAATCCGTGCCGATTTCAGTTGCACCACGGCGCCCGGCGCCGGTTCCTGCACGCCGATCGACATCTTCAATCTATCCGATCCAACCACGCAGGCCATTCTGCAGGGCGCCAAGATCAATCCATACCTGTCGTACCTATATCAGATGAAGGAAGGTGACGCCTCGGTCAACGGATCGCTGTTCAGTCTTCCGGCTGGTGATGCGCAGGCCGCGCTCGGCGCTTCGTATCGCAAGGAGTATGTGGATTATCAGGTGGATCCGTTGCTCGACTCGACTTTCACCCTGAACAACGGCATTCCGACAATCAGTTGTGCAGGCCCCGGTTCCCTTTGCACGTCTCCGGCTCAGGGCGGTTTCAATGTCAAGGAAGCCTATGCCGAGTTGCTGATTCCAGTGTTGAAAGATTTGCCCTTCGTGCATTCGCTGAACGTGGACTTGGGCGATCGCTATTCGAAATACAGCAACTTCGGCAGCACCAACAACTGGAAGGCCGCGCTTGAGTACAGGCCGATCGAGGATCTGCTGCTGCGTGCGACGGCTTCCAAGGTTTTCCGCGCGCCGACCCCGACCAACCTGTTCGCCGGTCCAACCTCGGACGCGCCGACGGCCATCGATCCTTGCGCCGGCAATCCGCAATTCGCCAGCAACAAGGCCTGCCAAGGCATCAGCGTGCCGCCTCAGGTATTCTCGCAGTTGACCGCGTACACCATGGGCTCGCAGTTCGCCGCCGAGCATGGCCTGGGCAGCGGAACGATCCTGTTACCCGAGAATGGCAAATCCTTCGACTACGGCTTTGTCTACGATCCGAACTGGCTTCCGGGACTGTCGGTCAATGCGGATTACTACCGCATTCTCCTGAACAATCTTATCGTTTTCGGTAGCAACACAGCCCAGACCATTTTGAACCAATGCTTCAACACACAGGGGTCGGTGTGCGGGGATATCGTGCGCAATGCGGACGGTTCGATCAAGTTCGTGACCGAGGCTCCATTCAATGCCGGAAACCTGGTCGATCAAGGATTTGATATCGGCGCACATTACCGATTGCCGGCAACGGCATGGGGCAACTTTGTCGTCGGTTTCGATGGCACCTATATCCAGAAGTACAACGTCGCTCAAGGCGGATTTACCCAGCACCTGGCGGGCCATTACGACAAGACCTACGGCAACTTCGCGCGCGTGCGAGCGCTGGCGACGTTGGATTGGAACATGGGTCCGTTCAGCGCCAATTGGACCACGCGTTACATCGGCCCGATAACGGTCGGTTACGCCAATGCCGGCCTCGGCCCGTCCGCCGTGGGCGGGGGCAGCCTGAGCGATGCTTACAATCCGAATCCCATCGGCCCGGTACTACACGCCGGCGCGCTGACCTATCACAACGCGTCGCTCGGCTACCACATCGAGCCGATCAACGCGTTCGTGCAGGTCGGCATCGACAATATTTTCAACAAGCTGCCGCCGCTCCTGTACCAGACCAACGTGACCAATGCCAATACGGACGTCTACACGTACGACACGATAGGCCGATTCTACCGCGCCAGCGTGACCGTGAAGTTCTAAAAGACACGGGTTGACTTGCATAACCGCGCGGCTGGTCCCGCGCGGTTTCGCATTCGATTGAAAGTCGATCATGAATCGCAAAGCGTGGAGTTACCAGGATGCCGTAGACACACCAGCGGTTATGCGGCTTCCAGGGGGGGCCGCCGGAATCGTTCATTGGTGGAGCGGAAGGGGATCGAACCCTCGACCTCTGCATTGCGAACGCAGCGCTCTCCCAGCTGAGCTACCGCCCCACACTACTTGAAGTGCCTCGCGCAGAACGCGAGGGGGCATTGCGCCCGCATCGTCCTGCGCCGCTTGGGACACCGCAGGGTCGCGCATGATACATCGTGCGCCGCAGCGCGCCAAGTCACGCGCCGAAATTCCTTCAGTTCCCGAGAAGATAGCCATGTAAGGCGTTATATGTCGCGGCCAGCGGCGCGGCTGTCGCGGGACGCGCGAGCAGGCCGGCCAGTGCCTCGGGAACGGCGACGGCGCGGCCGATCAGCGGTTCGACGATGGTGTCGAACTTGGCCGCATGGGCGGTGGCGACGACCGCCCATGCGCCGGCCGCGCCTTCCTGGCGCAGGCCTTCGAGAGTACGCACGGCCGTTGCCGTATGCGGGCATAGAATTTCGCCGTGGACTGCAAAACGACTGCGGATCGTGGTGCGGATCGCTTCGTCGCCGATGGCGTCCATCATGAAGTGGCGCCGCAGCTGGGTGTCGTCCGGATACAGCCAGCGCAATCGCTCGAAATTGCTTGGATTGCCGACGTCCATCGCATTGGCCAGCGTTGCGACGCTGGCGCGCGGCGTGTACGCGGCACCGGCGAAGAAGTCGTGCAACGTCTGATTGGCGTTCGTCGCCAGCACGATGCGCCCGATCGGCAACCCGCAGGCCCGCGTCAGGATGCACGCGAATGCATTGCCGAGGTTGCCAGTCGGAATGACGAAATTGAGCATTTCGTCGCGCGCGCGAAGATGAAGCAGCGCCGCGTGGGCGTAGTAGGCCATCTGCGGCAGCAGTCGGCCGAGGCTGATGCTGTTGGCGGAAGACAACGGCACCTGCGCGCGCAGTGCGGTGTCGGCGAAAGCCTGCTTGACCATGCCCTGGCAATCGTCGAACGATCCGGCCACGCGCAGCGCCGACACGTTGCCGCCGAAACAACCGAGCTGGTGCGCCTGGCGCGGCGACACGCGGCCGTCGGGGTACAGGATCACGACGTGGAAGTCCGTTTGCCCGGCAAACGCACCGGCGACCGCAGCACCGGTGTCGCCGGACGTTGCCACGAGGATCTTCAGTGCCCGCGACGAGGTCCGCGGCATGCGCCGCATGCAGGCGGCGAGAAAGCGCGCGCCGAAATCCTTGAATGCCGCGGTCGGGCCGTGAAACAGTTCGAGAACGTGGTCACCAGTGCTTGCCAGTGGCTCGAGCGGCGTCGGAAACGTGAACGCTTCGGCGCAGATCTCCTCGAGTTCCGCCGCCAGGTTGTCACCGTCGAAGAACGGCGCCAGCAGTCGTGCAGCGATCCGGGCCAGCGAATCTTTGGCGTTGAAGCTCTGCACCGACAGTTGCGGCAGCGTTTCCGGAATATAGAGCCCGCCATCCGGCGCCAGTCCGGCGTTGATCGCGGTGCCCAGGCTGACGGCCGGCGCCTCGCCACGTGTACTGAGATATTTCATGTGACGAGGCGGGCCGCAGGGCCGTTGACCGGCGAGACGAAGGCTTCGCTGGCAAGTCCTGCTTCGGCGAATGCCGCGCGCATCGCCGGTGCGGCGAGTTCGGCGGCAACCTCGGTTTCGAACCAGGCGAACACGCTCGGTCCGGCGCCGGAAATGCTGGCGCCCATCGCGGTGTGATCGAGCGCTGCCTGTTTGACGCGCGCGAAACCTGGAATCAAGGGAGCGCGCCGCGGCTCGATCAACACGTCGCGCAGGCCGGCGCGCACCAGGGCAGCGTCGCCGCGATGGCAGCCATTCAAGACCAATGCGAGATTCGTGCTCTGGCCGATGAATTCGGTCAGTGCGTAGCTGCCCTTTAGCGCCTCGCGCGCGCGACGCGTTTCGAGCGTCGCGTCGGGATGGACAAGTACACAATGCCATTCGTCAGGCGCCGGCACGCGTACGAGGCGGTCGGTCGTGGCAAGCACGATGCCGCCGAGCAGCATCGGCCCGACGTTGTCGCCGTGGTAGCCGCCGCTGGCGACGGCCTCGCCGGCGAGTGCGAAAGGGTAGAGGTTCTCGACAGCGAGCGGTGTATCCAGCAGCGCATTGGCCGCGATCAGCGCGGCGACGCACGATGCCGCCGACCCGCCCATGCCGGAGCCGAACGCGATGCCCTTGTCGAGTTCGATCTCGAAACCGAACGACGGTTTCAGCGCGGCGTGCAGCGCGATCAGGGCTGCGCCGGCCGTGTTGCGCTCCGCTTCGAAAGGCAACGCCACGGTACTGCGATGGATCGAAGCGATGCGCACCTTGGGCACGTCGATGCGACGCACGGTTGCGCGGTCACCCGGTCCGGCAATCGTGTGGCCGAGAATGTCGAAGCCGACGCCGATGTTGCCGACGGAAGCTGGAGCGAAAGCGGTGGCCTTAATTTTCATGCTGCGGAGCGCGTTTCAATACGAGGAAGAGTAGCCGACGCGGGCAAGAGTAGCCGAAGACAAAGCCTTCTCCTCCAAGCTTGCCTGGGGAAGAGGGTTGGGTGAGGGGCAGCGCAGGAGAATTCGAGCGTATTCGAGAGCGCGAGCGCCTCTCCCTCACCCCAGCCTCTCCCTCGATCGGATCGGGGAAGAGCGGGCGAAAGCGCTCATACGCGGGCACCGAGAGCGGCGGCCACGCGCAGCAGGTCGGCGAACACGCCGGCGGCGGTGACCTCGGGTCCGGCGCCGGGCCCCTGCACGACGAGCGGATTGTCGCAATAGCGCCTTGTGGAAAATTGCACGACATTGTCGGTCAGGCGGATGTTGGCAAACGCATGGTCACGCGGCAACTCGATCAGGCCGACGCTGGCGCTGCCGTCGCGTTTCAGACGAGCGACGTAACGCAGCACGCGTTCGCGGCCTCGCGCCGCGGCGAGCCGCTGCGCCATCGCGCTGTCGAGTTGGTCAAGTTGCGCCATGAACTGTTCCAGCTTCAGCGTCCGCAGGCTCTGCGGTACGAGATTCTCCACGGTAATATCGGCCAGAGCCAATTCCCAGCCGGCCTCGCGCGCCAGGATCACCAGCTTGCGCGCGACGTCGGTGCCCGAAAGGTCGTCGCGCGGATCAGGTTCCGTGTAGCCGAGGTCGCGTGCCTGGCGCACCAGTTGCGAAAACGCCGTGCTGCCGTCAAAGCTGTTGAACAGCCAGGCCAGGGTGCCGGATAAGATGCCCTCGACGGCGAGAATCTCGTCGCCGGTGTCGAGCAGGTCGCGCAGGGTCGTGATGACCGGCAAACCGGCGCCAACGGTCGCTTCGTAGCGAAAGCGCGCAGCGCCGGTCGCTGCTGCGCGGCGGATCGCACGGTAGCGCTCGAGCGGTCCGGCGCCGGCCTGCTTGTTCGGTGTGACGATGTGAATGCCGGCAGCGAGCCACGCCGGGTAATGCGCGGCAACGACGTCGCTGGCGCTGCAGTCGACGATGATTGCATGCGGCAGGTGAGAGTTGTGTACGTGCGTGGTGAGGCGGTCCAGATCGCACGGTTCGCTCGCCGCGGCCATGCGCGCGCGCCAGTCGCTGCCGTCGCCGCCACGGTCGTCAAGTGCCATGCGCCGGCTCGACGCCAGCGCGCGCAGGCGCAGGTCGAGATTCGCGTCGCGCTTCAGGCGTTGCGCTGCTGCGGCAATCTGATCGAGCAACGCGGCGCCGACCTTGCCGGGACCGATCACGCCGACCGAAATGGTTTGTGGAGAAAGATAAAATGCCGCATGCGCGGCGCGCAGGGCGCGCGCCGCGTCGGCGTTGCCGATCGCGACCGAGATGTTGCGTTCGGATGCACCCTGCGCGATCGCGCGGATGTTGACTCCGGCGCGCGCCAGTGCATCGAACAGCCTGGCGGCGGTACCCGGCACGCCGGCCATGCGGTTGCCGACGGCGGCGAGCACCGCGATGTCGCCGGTCACCTGCACGCCGCTGATCTGGCCGGCGGCGAGCTCGCGCGCGAAGGCGCCTTCGAGGGCGGCGCGTGCGGTCGATGCCTGGGCGGCGCGCACGACGCTGCAGATCGAATGCTCGGAAGAACCCTGCGAGATCATCACGACCGACACGTGCGCCGCATGCAGCGCCGCGAATACGCGCTCGGCGGTGCCCGGTACGCCGATCATGCCGGTGCCCTCGACGTTGATCAGGGCGAGGTGATGCGCGAGCGTCAGCCCTTTCACCGGCCGCGGCTCGGTCCGCCTCGTCGCGGTTGACAAAGACTCTCCGTCGGCGTCGCCGAGCGCATCGATGCGCGTGCCGGGATGTTCGGGTCGGAAGGTGTTGCGGATGAAGATTGGCAAGGCGCGCGCGATGGCCGGTGCCATGGTCTGTGGATGGATGACCTTGGCGCCGAAGTAGGCGAGTTCGCAGGCTTCTTCGTAGGTCATCGTCGCCAGCGTGACCGCTTCGGGTTCGATGCGCGGATCGGCGCTGAGTACGCCGTCGACGTCGGTCCAGATGTGCAACTCGTCGGCATGCCAGAGCGCTGCAAAAATCGCTCCGGAGTAATCGCTGCCGTTGCGGCCGAGCACCGTTGCGCGGCCGTCGGCGTCGCGTGCAACGTAGCCGGTCACGATGACGCGGTCCTCCGTGTGCGTAGCACGCCAGGCCGCGAGCAGCGGCGCAGTCGCATCCCAGTCGACCGCGACGCCGAGTTCCTCGTGGTGGACGATCAGCAACTCGCGCGCATCGAGCAGCGCATAGCACGCGCCGGCAGCGCGCAGGTGGGCATGGATGATCTGCGCCGACCAGACTTCGCCCTGGCCGCTGATCGCATCGATGCTGTCCCGGCCTGCGCTGCCGAGCACGCTGATCGCGTGCAGCATCTGGGCCAGCGCATCGAAGCGATCGTCGAGCCAGGCGCGCAGGGATTCGGCAGTCGCGCCGAGCAGTTGCGTCGCGGTATCGAGATGACGCTCGCGCAACTTCTCCCATTGCGGACGCCACTCCGACTTGGCCGATGCGGCGGTCGTCAGCCCGATCAGCGCGTCGGTAACGCCCTGCATCGCGGAGACAACGACGATCTGTGTCGTTTCCGGGCGATCCTGCAGCAGCGTCGCCACGTGGCGGATGCGCGTGGCGTCGGCCAGCGAGGAGCCTCCGAACTTGTGCGCGACGATGCCGGATGCTGCAATGCTGCCGGCCATGCCGGCGGCGACAGCGGGCGACGCATGGGATTCTTCTGGATTGCCTCGTTCAAGCGCTTTCATCGTGCCTCCGCGTGAGGCTCCGCGCTGATCGGGATTCGGGAGGCTGGCTGCCCGCATCTCGATCGAGGTGCGGGGCCGGGTTTGCTTGCGTTACTCGCGCACGGCCGACCGCACCCACGTCGTCGTGGTCGTCGTACCGGTACCGATGTTCAGGATTGTGCGCATGCAGCAAGTTGAACCGATGATTGCGGCCAAGTCAAGCGCAGCATGGCAATCTCCGCGGCGCGCAGCCCTTCTCCACGATGTCGGTCGTACGTCTTTGAACCCTCTCCCCTGACGCAGGTCGGAGGAGGCAGGGTGAGGGGGCGTCGCCAGGCTTTTCCGATCGAGGTGGTCGGCTTGCCGGTCGCTTCGGCAAACCTCTCCCCCCAGAGAAACTTGGCGCAAGAGGGGCTTTGAATGTGTGGCGCGGGAGCATGACGTCACGAACCTCCAGCAGATATTGCCTTGCACCCTACGACAGTTTCGCCATCAGCGCCTCGTGCAGCAGCCCCTTGCGCCAACCTTCAAGCGCGGTCGGCCACACCCGGTCGGTAACCAGTGCCTCGAGATGACGGCGCGCGCACAACAACGTGTCGGGCAATGCCAGCCTTTCGGCAATGGCGGCGACCGCGGTCTTCATGTCGCCGACCGCGCGCTTTTGCGCGCCGTCGAGATTGGCTGGAATCGGCGCCGTCGCCGCGATGTCGTCGCCGAGCGGCGCCTGCAGCAGTGCCAGCAATTCCGTGCGTTGCGGTCCACGCAGCGCGCGCAGGCCGCGCGTGCGTTCGTAGAGTTCTTCGCCGCTGCGCGGCGGTTTCGATGCCAGCGAAAGCGCGTGCGCATCGTCGAGCAGCCACGGCTTCGGCTTGTCGAGCGTACGCGCGGCGGCGTTGCGCCAGAGCAGCAGGCGGCGCAGCTGTGCCTGTTGTTCGATCGGCCATTCGGCCGCGCCGCGCAGCGCGCGTTGCGGCTGAAGGTCCGGTTGCGCGTGGCAGGCGCGATCGATCAGCGCGCGGCAGTCCTCACGCAGCCAGACGCTGCGGCCGAGTTCGTCGAGCCTGGCCGAAAGCGCCGCGTGGAGCTGCGGCAGATAGATGACATCAAGTGCCGCATATTCGAGTTGTGCTGCGCTGAGCGGACGTTGCAGCCAGTCCGAGCGTGTCTCGGCTTTCGCCAGTTCGACGCCGAGCACCTGGGCGACGAGTTTCTGGTAGCTCAGGCCGTAGCCGACTCCGGCCAGCGCCGCGGCAATCTGCGTGTCGAACAATTCGCCGGGGCCGTCCGGCAGCAACGGCAGCAGTGCCTCGAGATCCTCGCCGGCGCTGTGCATGATGCAGAGGTTTCTTCGGTCGCCGAGGCGATCGACCAACGCCGGCGGCTGCTGCAGCGCCACGACGTCGACCAGCGCGACCGCACCGTCGCTGCATAGCTGCAGCAGCGCCAGGCGCGAGGCAAACGTGTTGGTGCGCATGAATTCGGTGTCGACCCCGAGCAGCGGCGTCGCGCCACGCGCATCGAGCCAGGCGTCGAGCGCGTCGGTCGAATCGATCCAGCTATGCATTCGTCATTCCGCCAGCTCCGTGGTGTGGAACCAGCGTCGGCGGATTCCGGTCTGAAGATTCGATGGCCGCGGTTGCGATGCTCGCGGCAGATAGCTAAGGTGCCACAACCAGGGAGTCTTTGTAAGAAGCGATGCCAGGCAACGATTTCGTCCGCAAGCAGAACGTGCTCGGCAGCGCTGCCGGTGTCGCGCTGCTGGTGTTTGCATTGGCGTATCGTTTTCTCCCATCGTTCGGCGGCAACGTCGTGGCGGAACGCGCGGCGGCTCCGACCGCAGCGGGCGCCCCGATGTCGGTGCGGGCGCCGCCGAAAACCGCGTCGCCGGCAACCGTGCCGGCCGAAGAACCCAAGCCGGTCGAGTCCGCTCCTGCGGTTCCGGTCGAGCCCGTCGCGCCGCCGCCGCCGCCACCGCCAAAGGCCATTGCCGCGCTGCTGCGCAAGGCCGACAGGGCGCTAGCCGATGGGCACCTGATCGAACCGAAGGCCTCCAGCGCGCTGGCGCTGTATCAGAAGGTGCTCGACGGCGCCAAGGACAATGCCGCTGCGAAGGCCGGCATCGAGAAGATTCACCAGACCCTGCTCGACGACGCCAAGGGCGCCCTCGATCGTGACGACGAGAACGATTCCGAGCGCGCCATCACCGCGCTTGCCGGCCTGCCGGACGTGCCGGCCACCGAGCTCGACGCGTTGCAGGCACGCCTGAAACTGCTGCGCCGGGTGAGCCCGATGCTGACCCGCGCTGCCGAATTGCTGCGCCAGGGCCACGCCACGGAACCGGCCGATGCGAATGCGCTGGCGGTGTACCGGGACGTGCAGAAGGTCGAGCCGGACAACAAGCTGGCCGCACAAGGTCTGGCACAGGTTCAGCTCGGCTATCTCGCGCGCGCACTGGCCGCAGCGGCGCAGGACGACTTCAGCGGCGCCGACTCGATTCTTGCCGAGGGCTCGGCCGTCGCGCCGGGATCGAAGGAACTGCTCGACACGCGCACGCGGATCGAAGGCATCCGCCGGCAGCGCGCGACAAACATCCTCGCCCAGGCGAATTCGGCGCTCGATGCCGGCAACGCCGATCTTGCGCAGATGCTGTCGCAGCGCGCGCTCGGACTCAGCCCGGACGTGGCCGGTGTCGACGAGTTCAACGAGCGCCTGCGCAACGCGCGCCTGTATGCGAGTTTCCAACCGGGCCAGATCGTCACCGACAAGTTCCTCGACCGCAGTGGTTCGGCGCCGGCGCTGGTCGTCGTGCCGACCGGAAGTTTCTTGATGGGCTCGCCGGTGAACGAAGAGGGCCACCGTTCCAACGAAGAACCACAGCGAGAGGTGAAGATATCGAGCGGCTTTGCGCTCGGCCGCGATGACGTCAGCGTGGCCCAGTTTCGCGCCTTCGTCAGCGACGCGGATTACCAGACGGACGCCGAAAAGTTGGGCAGTTCGAGCGTGTACGACGAAGAATCCGGACGCATGATCGATCGCCACGGCGCCAGCTGGAAGGACGACTTTCTCGGCGATCACGCTGCCGACAACCTGCCGGTCGTGCACGTGTCGTGGAACGACGCCCAGGCCTACGTGCACTGGCTGTCGGCGCGCACCGGGAAGAAGTACCGGCTACCCAGCGAAGCCGAGTTCGAATACGCACTGCGTGCCGGCACCACGACGCGCTATGAATGGGGTGACAAGAACCCGACGCGCGTCTACGCGAACCTGACCGGCGACGGCGATCGCTCGCCGCGCCTGCGTCGCAGCTGGGCCAAGGCGTTTCCGAAATACAACGACGGCTACTGGGGACCGTCGCCTATCGGCAGCTTCGCGCCCAACAAGTTCGGCCTGCGCGACATCGACGGCAATGTCTCCGACTGGATCGAAGACTGTTGGCACGAGAACTACATGCGCGCTGCGGCCGACAGCCGCGCCTGGGTCAATCCGGGCTGCGCCGAGCACGTCGTACGCGGCGGGTCGTGGGGCAGCTCTCCGGATCAGGCGCGCTCGGCCTATCGTCTCGCCGCGCCGGCCGATACGCGCAGCGCGCGCGTCGGCATTCGCGTCGCGCGCGACCTGTAGCGCACAGCAGCGTGCCCCAGGTGGATTGCAGTTGCGTCACGGCGTCATGGCCGCAAACGCGTTCTTCGAGAACGTCTCGCGTCAGCGCATGGAAGGCCTTGACCTTCGTGCCCAGCTGGAGGAGGAAAACATCATTCTCGATTTTTCGACCGCGGTCGACACAGGACATGCTGAACGCCTGCCTGAGGCTCCGCCGCTGCCGCCCGAGCTCCACGGCGCAGGGTCGACCTTTGTCCAGCCGCTGATCGACTGGCCGTCGGCGCCGGGATCCAGGGTAAGCAGAACGTTGCCAACATGGTGACCAACTCTCGCACTCCATCGGCTACCGTATGGCTACGCACTGGCTCACAACCTGCGCATCGCGACGCTGCATACCGCCAGCGGATCGACGATTTTCCCGAACCTTACTACGATCTTTACCGACAAGAGATTTCCCGCTCAGGGGCTGGCTCTGGTAGAAGTGTCGAGGTTCGCGCCTAACTCCCGATGCCGAGTTCCCCCTACGCCGCGAACTGAAGGCGGGCGAGTTCGGAATACAAGCCGCCCTGGCGCATCAGTTCAGCGTGCGGACCCTGCGCGACGATGCGGCCGGCGTCCATGACGATGATGCGGTCGGCCTTCTGCACCGTTGCCAGCCGGTGTGCAATGATCAGCGTCGTGCGCCCGCGCATGACGCGCTCGAACGCGTGCTGGATGGCAGCCTCGGAATGCGCGTCGAGATTGCTGGTCGCTTCGTCGAGCAGAAGGATCGGTGCGTCCTTGAGCACGGCACGCGCGATCGCGATGCGCTGCTGCTGGCCGCCGGACAGGCGCACGCCGCGTTCGCCGAGATAGGTGTCATAGCCTTCGGGCTGCGCCACGAGGAAGTCGTCGGCTTCGGCGGCTTTTGCCGCGGCGACGACGCTGCCGTCGTCGGCGTCGATCTTGCCGAAGCGGATGTTGTCACGTGCGCTGGCGCCGAAGATCACGGTGTCTTGCGGCACCAGCGCGATCGAGCCGCGCAGTTCCGGCAGTGCCAGAGACTTCAAGTCGGCGCCGTCGATGCGGATCGTGCCGTGTTGCGGATCGTAGAAGCGCAGCAACAGATGGAACACGGTGCTCTTGCCGGCGCCGGACGGACCGACCAGCGCGACACTCTCTCCCGGCGCAATGTCCAGGCTGAAATCGTGCAGCGCTGCTGTCTCAGGTCGCGACGGGTAGCGGAATTCGACGTGATCGAAGCGGATCGCGCCGCGCACCGGGCGCGGCAGTTCGACCGGCTGCGCCGGCGAGCGGATATCCGCATGCGTCGCCATCAGTTCGCCGATCCGCTCCATCGCGCCGCTGGCACGCGATATTTCGCTCCAGACCTCGGTCAGGCCACCAATCGAGCCGGCTGAAATCACCGCGTACAGCACGAACTGGCTGAGCACGCCGGGGTCGAGCGCGCCGGTGACAACCGAATGTGCGCCGCTCCACAGGACCAGCGTGATCGCGCCGAAGATCAACTGGATGACCAGGGCAGTCAGCCCCGCGCGCTGGGCGATGCGCCGCCGAGCGCTCGCCAGCGAGCGCGCAATCGCACCATCGTAGCGCGCGGTCTCGACCGGTTCGCGCGCGTAGGCCTGCACGGCGTACATGGCGTTGAGTGTTTCATTGGCGATCGCAGCGGCATCGGCAACACGATCCTGGTTGGCGCGCGCGAGTTTGCGCTGGCGCCGTCCGGCCAGAACGATCGGCAGCATCACCAGAGGGATGACAAGCCCGGCATAGCCGGCGAGGCGCGGGCTTGTGATGACCAGCATGATGGCGCCACCGAGCGCCGTGACGATCCCGCGCAACGCCACCGAAATGCTGGAGCTGACGACGGTTTGCACCAACTCGGTATCGGCGCCGAGGCGTGAGATCAGTTCGCCGACGCGCGTGCGCTCGAAAAATGCCTGGTCCAGCGTGAGCAGGTGCGCATAGAGTCGGCGGCGCAGGTCCGCAACGACTTTCTCGCCGAGCACGCTGACGCAGAAATAGCGCGCGGCTGTAGCGAGCGCCATCACGACGGCAACGGCGAACAGCCCGACGAAACTGGCATTGAGCCGGCTCGGGTCGGCGCGCGCGAAGCCGTGATCGATCATCAGGCGCACCGCGATCGGCAGTGACAACGTCGCCGACGACGAAAGCGCAAGAAACGCAAGCCAGCCAGCCAGCAGCAAGCGGTGCGGACGGAAGTATGGCAGCAGCAGGCGCAACGCGGCGAAGCGGCCTGGCCGCATTTCGATCGAGGGTTCGGTCATGGGTTTCCCGTGGCGTGCGTTCGAAGGATAGTGCCGCAGACGGCGATTTCAACCGGCGCGAATAACTTTCGCGAGTTCGATCCAACGTGTACACAGCGCATCTACGGGTCGTCGCGTACGTGCAATTGCACTCGTCCGCGGGTCAGGTCGGCGAGCAAGACGCGCAACGCGTCCAGGCGATCGGATGGCAGACGCAGTTGAACGACGGCGCCGTCGCCGCTGAACGTCTCGCCGAGCTTTTCCGCACCCAGTTCCGCGAGTCGGGAGTGCAGCAGCGGCAGCGCGGAGAAGGCCAGGGCCAGTTCGACGCGACTCGAGACGATCAGTGTTCGCCTGGCGGCGCCGCGCAGACACTCGGCGGCACAGCCGCCGTAGGCGCGCATCAGCCCGCCGGCGCCGAGCTTGATGCCGCCGAACCAGCGTGTGACGACAACGACGACCTGGTCGATTCCCTGGCTGTCGATCGCCTGCAGGATCGGCTTGCCGGCTGTGCCACCCGGTTCGCCGTCATCGTTGAAACGATAGTCGGTGCCGATGCGATAGGCCCAGCAGTTGTGCGTGGCTGAGCGATCGGCGACCGCCTCGATGAACGCGAGCGCGGCCTGCGGCGAATGGACGTTTGCCGCATTTGCGACAAATTTGCTTTTGCGCACTTCCTGCGCCAGACGCGCCGGCGCCACAAGCGTCGAGCGCAGCGCGCTCATTTGAGATCGCGCAGGTCGTCAGGCAGACGGTAGGCGGGATATATCTTGCGAAATTCGGCAAGGCTGCGCATGGCCTCGTCGCGACGGTTTTCCTTCAGCATCGTGCGAATGTTGGCCAGCCAGTGCTCAGGATACAGACCGGCGTTCGGATCGGAAGAGCGGGTCGGTGCAGCCATGATCTTTCCCCCGGCCGTGGCGGAAGACAACGCCGGCTCGTCGCGAACCCGTTCCTCCGCAGCGTCGGCGCGCGAAGGCGCCTGCTCGGGTTGCACTGCGGGTCCTGGCGCCGGAGCTTCGCGCCTCGCTGAAGGCTGCGCCAATGCCGGAGTCGAAACCGCAGAGCCTGCGACTGATCCCGATGGCGATGCCGCCGCGGTGCCGGGGGCCTTGTCGTCGAGGGTCTTCGTCCTGGCGCCGTCTTTGGCTGACGCGCCGGTATCGCGATCGTGCAGATTCTGCCAGGCGCCTGCGGCCATGATCTGCTTGCGTTCGACGGCGTCCATCTCCGATGCACGCTTCTGCGCCTGAACCGGGAAAGCCCGGGGCGCCGGCTTGGCCGCCGGCTGCGTCTTGCTCAAACTGCCCGCGGCTGCTGCGGCAGGCCGATCTTCTTCCTGCTCGGCGACCTTGGCGGTGACTTTCTCGCGCACGGGGGCAGCGGCCGGTTTCGCCGATTCCGCCGGAACAGGCGCGGCAGCATTTTCGGCCTTGCGACTTGTACGCGTCGCCTGCAGCGTCGCAGTTGCTTGGGCCGGCGGCGGTGCCGGAGAAACGGGAGGCTCGGCGGGAGGCGGTGGCGGCACATCGAGCTGGCGCACGCTGATGACGTCGCTTGACGGCGCTGAGAGCCGATCGCTTTCGCTGCGCCGCGCCGTCTCGACGCGCCATGCGATACCGGCGGCAAATACGATTCCGGCCGCCGCGCCGAACGCCGGCAGCCAGCGCGCACGCCACCGCCGGGGTTCGCTGCGCGGTGCCGCCACCAGCTGCGGATTCAGTGCACGATGCGCCATCGAGCGGACTGCGGCATCCAGCCTCGCATCCGGTTCCGGGCGCGGCAGCTTGCGGTAGAGCGACGCAACACGCGACTCCTCTTCGGCGAGGAACGCCTCGAACTCGCGATCTAACTGGTCTCTGGCCGAAGTCATTCCGCAAATTTCTCTCGTATCTTCGCGAACGCGTAACGCAGTCGCGATTTCACCGTTTCGTGGCCGGCGCCGGTCACCGCCGCGATCTCCTCGAGGCCGAGCCCACTCTCGACGCGCAGCAGAAACGCCTCGCGCTGTTCGGAAGGCAGGCCTTCCAGCGCAACTTGCAAGCGGCGGCGCTGCTCGAATTCGCTCAACACCTGCTCGGGACGATCCGATTCGGGCGCGTCGAGTTCGCGCATCACCGTCTCGGTCTCTTCGGCACCCGCCTGCGGTCGCGCGCGGCGGAAGCTGTCGACGATCAGATTGTGGGCGATCTGCAGCAACCAGGTGCTGAACCGGGCTTCGACCCGATAACGGGTGCGCGATGCAATCAGTCGGCTCCAGGTCTCCTGATACAACTCATCGGCTGTGGCGCGGTCCGAGACGCTGCGCAGGATGAATCGGTACAGCATGCCGCGCTGGCGTTCATACAGCGCGTCGAATGCCCGTACGTCGCCTTGCGCATAGGCGAGCATCAGTTCTTCGTCCGTCTTGTCGGCCCCCATGCGCTCGAAGAGTACGACAATTCGTGCGTGAGGATCATCCCTGCACGCCGCTGCCAACATGACGAAAACCGGATGGATCGCCAAGGTCGTCATGAACTGTGGAACGCACGATTGCCCCGTGCGGGGTTAACATGATGATCCAACAGGTATTTGGAGTTGCCCGATGATTCACCCTATCCTGAAGATGGGCGATCCGCGCCTGCTGCGAGTCGCCCAGCCGGTCGAGACATTCGGCACCGCGGAATTGCAGGTATTGATCGCCGACATGTTCGAGACGATGGCGGCGGCGGGCGGGGTAGGGTTGGCGGCGCCGCAGATCGGTGTCGATCTGCAACTCGTGATCTTCGGCTTCGAGCACAGCGACCGCTACCCCGACGCGCCAGCGGTGCCGCGCACGATCCTGCTCAATCCTACGATCACACCACTGTCCGGCGACAAGGAAGAGGGTTGGGAAGGCTGCCTGTCGGTGCCCGGCATGCGCGGCGTCGTGCCGCGTTACACGCGCATTTTCTACTCGGGTTTCGATCCGGCCGGCGCGCCGATCGGGCGCGAGGCCGACGGTTTCCACGCGCGCGTCGTGCAGCACGAAGTCGATCATCTGCTCGGGCGGCTGTATCCGTCACGCATCGAGGATTTTTCGAAGTTCGGATTTACAGAAGTGCTTTTCCCAGGTCTCGAAATGCAGCCCGACGAGTAACTCAGAGCCCTCAGAGCGAGCGCTGCCGGTGTTTCACCTCTCCGCTGGCGGGAGAGGTCGGCGCGAAGCGCCGGGTGAGGGTGGCGCTTCAGGCACTCGCATCCTTGGGACTACCCTCCCGCCGGCGGGAGAGGAAAACTGAGGCGCCGCGCCAAGCGGGGGCATTGACCTCGGTGCGGAGTAACGGCCGGGCAGACGAGAAGCCAGACACCAAATGAGAGCCGGTATCGTTAGGGCTGCGGTTCGGACAGCTTGAGCAGCTCTTCCAGCTGATCCTTCCACACCGCCGCCCACGTATGGGTGCTGTGGCCGTGCGTCGAGTCGCTGGTCGGAATCACGATCGCGCTGCCATGCGGCACGTTCTTGATTTCGGTTTCGAGGATGCCGAGTTCCGGCGGATTGATCTCGTCGTCGGCGGAATTGATCGCCAGCAGTGGCGCCTTGATCGTGCCCAGTTTCGGCTGCGGGTTGTAGTCGCGCGATGAATCGATCTGGTACAGGCAGTCGTTCGCGTCGTCTTCCTTCATCAGCTGTGCGACTCGGGCTTCGAGATATTTGTCGGCGCTGTCGCGATCGGGCGCGTCTTTTTGCATCTGCAGCGGGCTCGAGCCCATGATGATCAGGATGTGGGTCGCATCGGCGAGACCGCGCGGCTGGTGCGTGTACTCGCCGTTGTTCCACTCCGGGTCGTTGCGGATCGAATCGATGTACATGCGGCGCATCATGCGGTTGCGACCTGAAATCTGCACCGGCAGCGAAGCCAGCGGCATCAACGCGTCCATGAAATCGGGATACGCCTCGCCCCACAGCCAGGTGTGCATGGCGCCCATCGACGTGCCCATGACCAGGCGCAGGTGATCGACCTTCAACTTCTCGGTCACGACGCGATACTCCGCCACGACCATGTCGTCGTACGTATAGCGCGGGAATTTCATGTGCAGGCCGTCGCTCGGTTTGCTCGACTTGCCGTGACCTATGTCGTCGATCAGCACGATGAAGTATTTCGCTGCATCGAGTGGCTGGCCAGCACTGAACAACTCGCCGGCAAACCGGTCCTGCAGGAACTGTTTTCCAGTGCCTCCGGTGCCGTGCATGATCAGCACGGCATTGGCCACATGTCCCTTTGTGTTCTTGTGGATTGTGCCGAGCGTGCGGTAGTGGATTTTCAATTCCGGCAGCGTTTCGCCGGTGGCGAAATGAAAGTTCCTGACCGCGTAGTCGCCTTCATTGGGCGTAGGCCAGTTCGCCGCATCCGCCGTCGGCTCGGCGGCAATCAAAACCAGGACAAGGGCAAACAGCGAGCGTCGGAACATCGGAATCCTCGATATGAAGCCCGGAAGGGTTGGGCGGGGATGGTGCTCGAGGTGCGGGAAAGCAAGCAGGAGCAAACCAACTCACCTCCGGAACTGCGGCTTGAAGCGAAGGAGCAACGATGACTGGCGCAGAATCATGGATCGCGCATCACCATCAGTCGCAACTCGGTCATATCCTCGATCGCATAGCGGATACCTTCACGACCAAGCCCCGAGTCCTTGACGCCGCCGTACGGCATGTTGTCGACGCGGAAACTTGGCACATCGCCGATCACCACGCCGCCAACGTCGAGTTCATCCCACGCCTGCATCGCTTTGCGCACGTCGTAGGTGAACAGTCCGGCTTGCAGGCCGAATACGCTGTCGTTGACCAAGGCGACCGCTTCGTCGAACGTCTTGTACTTCTGCAACAGCGCGACCGGGCCGAATGCCTCCATGCAGCTGACCTTCTGCTTCGGGTCGACGTTTTCGAGCACGGTCGCTTCGAGCATCGCCTTGTCGCGCTTGCCGCCGCATAGAAGCCTCGCACCGGACTTGACCGCTTCCTGGATCCAGTCGTCGAGACGCCTGGCCTCTTTTTCGTCGATCATCGGGCCGACGAATGTCTTCTCGTCCTTTGGATCGCCGGCAACCAGTTTCTCCGTCGCCGCGACAAACGCGTCGCGGAAGCGCTCGTAAAAATCTTCCTGCACAAGGATGCGTTGCACGCCGATGCAGCTTTGTCCGGACTGGTAGAAGGCGCCGAATATCATGCGCTCGACGACAAAATCGATTCGATCGCCCTGATCCGAATCGACGATGCACGCGGCGTTGCCGCCGAGTTCGAGCACGACTTTCTTCTTGCCGGCGCGCGCCTTCAGATCCCAGCCGACCGCCGGGGATCCGGTGAACGACAGCAGCTTGAAGCGGTCATCGGTCGTGAACAGATCGGCGCCGTCGCGGTGCGCCGGCAGAATCGAGAACGCACCCTTCGGCAGGTCGGTCTCGGCCATGACTTCGCCCATGATCAGCGCCCCGATCGGCGTACGGCTCGCCGGCTTCAGCACGAACGGACATCCGACGGCGAGGGCAGGGGCGACCTTGTGCGCGGCGAGGTTCAGCGGAAAATTGAACGGCGAGATGAAAGAGCATGGACCGATCGGCACGCGCTTGGAAAATCCGCGGTAACCCTTCGCGCGTGCGGAGATTTCGAGGTTGACGATCTCGCCATCGATGCGCACAGATTCCTCGGCCGCGACCTTGAACGTGTCGATCAGCCGCGTGACCTCGCCACGCGAATCCCTGATCGGCTTGCCTGCCTCGATGCAAAGCGCCATCGCCAGTTCGTCGTAGCGCTCGCGAAATCGTTTGACGCAATGTTCGAGAATCGCCTGCCGCTGATACGGCGCCATCTTGCGGCACGCCTCTTGAGCACCGACAGCCGCAGCGATGCCGGCATCGATCGCTTTCGCATCAGCCATTGCCACACGCGTCGCGACTTGGCCGCTGTATTTGTCGGTGACTTCGAGGTCGGTGTTGGGCTGCTGCGCTTCGTTGGCGAGGTAGTACGGATAGGTTGGCTTCAGCATGGCAACTCCTTGGCCCGAGGGTTGTAGATTCTACCTGCTTACGAAAACCCGTAGGTTGGGGTGAGCCTGCGAACCCCAACGGCACGGGCGATGAGAGCTGCCGTAGGTTGTGGATGAGCTTGCGAACCCCAACATGGATGGCAGATGATCCATCCATGCGCTACCGCCGAGCCAAGGATGCCGGAGGAACCTATTTCTTCACGGTCAACCTCGCCGATCGATCCAGCCGGCTGCTCATTGAACGCGTCGATCCATTGCGCAAGAGCGTGCGCCTCGTAAAGCAGCGGCACCCTTTCGAGATTGTCGCCTGGGTCGTTTTGCCGGATCATCTGCACGCGATCTGGACGCTTCCCCCGGGCGACAATGACTTTCCGACGCGTTGGGCATTGATCAAAGCCGGATTTTCGCGTGGCATCGAAGTTGGCGAGACAATTCGTCCGAGTCGCGCCATGAAAGGTGAACGCGGAATCTGGCAGCGAAGGTTCTGGGAACATCAGATTCGCGACGAGGAAGATCTGAGGCTCCACGTCGACTACGTCCATTTCAATCCCGTAAAGCATGGACATACGGCCCACGCATCGGCCTGGCCGTATTCGTCGATACACCGTTATATCCGCTCCGGGGATATAGCCACCGACTGGGGGATGGCACTGGATACGTCTCTGCAAGATGTCGGCGAGCGGAACGAATGATGAACGACGTTGGGGTTCGCAGGCTCACCCCAACCTACGAGCTACGGGCCTCATGAGCATTGCGCTCGCTCGGCGAGCAAACGTAGCATTGATTTCAGATCGTCGTCACTGTGCTTCGAAGAAGTTGGATGGTAGACCCAAGACGCGTGCGCTCCGTCGCCCTTGGGCGTGTCCCATGGGAAATGGTAGACGCTTCGCTCTGTATTCCCAATCTTGATCTGATCTACCTTGAAACCGCAGTCGATGTTATCCCAGTTCGCCTTACCCAATACCAACACTAAATTCGGCCTTAGGCTTCTCAAGACCTCCACAAATGCACCTATTCCCGATACCCAATGTCTCTTCGTTTTTCGCGCACGACCCTCTAGGCCGACAATCTCTTGCACGTAGTTCGCGTAAGCGATTCGGTGCCATTGCCCTCTAACCGCTCGTTCCGATGGATTTTTTCGGTCCGTCAAAGCGCGATGCAGCTTCCCATAGAAATCGTTCGGGAAAAAATCTTCGGCTGGATTCAACCATTCTTTCACCGTCTCAATAGTAATGTTCCGCTGGTCCTCAACCGACTTGTCGATCCACTCCTTCCGAGCATCGTAGTGCGATTCGCCGAGAATCAGTAGCCTGCGGCGATTGATCCACCCATCGGCATAATAGTCCCCTACCCACGGCCAAAACTTGACGGCGTTACTCCAAGCGAAATTCACTTGCACGTTTCATCCCTTGTACTCCGGCACCCACTGGAACACGCCGCGCCGCGGATCATTCCTTTTTCACCTCGAGAGTGTCAACCCAACAGATCTATGTAAAGGGAGTGAATGCGTGCAGCCACTGGAATATTCGGGCGGCCGAGGACAATAACGCGATGGTTGTCGAGACGATATGCGCGTTCTTCCAGGGCGACCCGCAAACCTAGACCGTTAGGAAGGACAAGTCCATCTAGCGTTGAGTGGACCGTGGGGCTCTGAAGCCGCCACTGCTTCGCGAACTCAGTGGCCCTTGCAACATCGTCGGTAGCAGCGAAGATGACCATCTCCAACTGAAAGCACCACAATAGCCAGCCGCTACTGTGCTCGAGCAACTGGTCGAGAAAGGCGACGGGCTTAAACCTTCTGCGGAGAGTGGCCTGCCAGTGAACATGGCCGCCGTGGGTGAGCCACTGTTCATAGAGTGCCCATGCAGTCGCCATGTGCCAGATGCTAATAGGCCAGACTCGCTCGAGCCACTGATCGAACCCATTGCTGATTTCAGTTTCCTTCCTAAGGTGGCGGCTTGCGCGCGGCTCGGTCGGCTGAATCCACGTCACAATTTCCGCGCTCGGGCCGCTGCCATAAGCGTACAGGATGCCGACTTCGCTACACTTGTCTGAAGAGTCGATTCCGCTTGGTGAGGTGGGGAATCTTGCTTGCGTAAGCCGTTCGCGCGCGACCTCACGATCGTGAAGCTGCCATGCCAGTCGTGGCGGTGATTGAAGATTTTCCGCAATCATGTCGAGTCCCCTTCGTCTTCCGTATTAGGAGCATGTGCAATCGCAAAACCTGCGACGACAGCAAAGTCGTTGGGATTGCGAGCCAGCGCAACAGTGCACCGGTCAATAACACGCTCGCGAGACGCAAGAGGAAAATGGGAGTGCGGCTAGACGAAGAATTGCGACGGCAAATCCACGCCACCGTCGCCCAACCTCTCTCTCCAGCGGCCGAGGGTATAGAGCAGGCAGCGCCGACAGAACGTCAGACCATCGACGACAGTTCGCGAATTTCCCGATTCAAAATCCGGTCGTTGTCGGAATAGTCGATCGGTACGTCGATCAGATGCACGCCGGGCGTGTCGAGGCACTTCTGCAGCGTCGGCGCGAATTCGTCGGCAGAATTCGGACGGTGGCCGTTCGCGCCGTAGCTCTGCGCATAAGCGACGAAGTCGGGGTTTCCCATATCCATGCCGTAGTTGGCGAAGTGCATGTGCGCCTGCTTCCACTTGATCATGCCGTAGGCGTTGTCGCGCAGCAGCAGCACGGTCAGGTCGAGCTTCAGGCGAACGGCGGTTTCGATTTCCTGCGAGTTCATCATGAAGCCGCCGTCGCCGGCAACCGCGACGACCTTGCGCTCCGGATGCACGATCTTCGCGCCGATCGCCGACGGCAGGCCGGCGCCCATCGTCGCCAGCGCGTTGTCCAGCAGCAACGTGTTCGGCTGGCGGCAGCGGTAGTAGCGCGCAAACCAGATCTTGTACATGCCGTTGTCGAGGCAGAGGATGCCGTCGTCCGGCATGACCTTGCGCACGTCGGCAACCAGGCGTTGCGGATAGATCGGCCAGCGTGCGTCGTCCTTGCCTTGCGCCAGATGTTCGTCGTGATGCTGGCGCACCGAATCGAAATAGCCGAAGTCCCAGTGCGGCTGCTTTTCGATCGACTGGCACAGACGCCAGATCGTATTGCCGATATCGCCGACGACCTCGACTTGGGGGAAGTACACGGTGTCGACTTCGGCGGGCAGGTAGTTGACGTGGATCACGGTGCGCAACCCGCGGCGCATGAAGAACGGCGGCTTCTCGATCACGTCGTGGCCGACATTGATGATGCAGTCGGCATGTTCGATCGCGCGATGGACGAAATCGCCGTCGGACAGCGCGGCGTTGCCGAGCCAGAGCGGATGCGTCTCGTCGACGACCCCCTTGCCCATCTGCGTCGTGAAAAACGGAATGCCGGTCTTGTCGATGAATTCGCGCAGCATGCGGCTCGACGTCTTGCGGTTCGACGCCGCGCCGAGCATCAGGATCGGGCGCTTCGCAGCGAGGATTGCCTCGGTCGCGTGCAGCGTCGCCTTGCCGTCGGCGATCGGCCGCCGGTGATAGCTCTCCGGAATCAGGATCGCATCGGTTTCGTCGCGTGCGATGTCCTCTGGCAACTCCAGGTGCACGGCGCCGGGTCTTTCCTCGACGGCGCGGCGGAACGATTCGCGCACCCGTGCCGGAATGTTGTCGGCCGAGACGATCTGGCGTGTGTACTTGGTCAGCGGTTTCATCATGTCGACGATGTCGACGATCTGGAAATGTCCCTGCTTGGATGCCTTCACCGGTTTCTGCCCCGTGACCATCAGCATCGGCATGCCGCCGAGCTGGGCGTAAGCGGCGGCGGTCACGAAGTTGGTCGCGCCCGGTCCGAGCGTGGCGAGGCAGACGCCAACCTTGCCGGTCAAACGCCCATAAGTGGCGGCCATGAAACCGGCGGCTTGTTCGTGGCGCGTCAGGATCAGCTTGATCTTCGAGGTGCGCAGCGATTCGAGCAGATCGAGGTTTTCCTCGCCGGGGATGCCGAATACGTATTGCACGCTCTCGGCTTCCAACGCTTTCACGAACAGCTCTGAAGCCTTCATGGCGCTCTCCCCAGCGAATGGGGTTCGATTGTCGGCGCCAGTGCAAAGTCCGTCAAATATGCGCGACGGGCGACAGATGCTGTTGGCGTCGATCAACCGGTCCAGCTGCGAAATGAGAGCGGCAGGTGTGCCGGGCTGTTGTCGCCAGCGTGAATGGGCATGGCACTGCTGCCTTGCGTGCAAGGAACGCCTCATCAGGCAGGCAACAATGGTCGTCGCAAATCGATTGACAATGCTGCGACGCGCGACTACCGTGCGCGCACCTTTCAGAACGAGGCCGTCCTCCGTGGACCCTTGCAGTAGAACCTACACTGCAGTTTGCCAAGCTTGATACCGCGGAAGCCCGTTCCACCGGCCGTTTCCGCGTAGGCGGAAAACAGCGCCGGCCTCTCGCCACCCAGGCGAGCAACCAGCGTCATCCATCTGTCATATCGGCTGGACAGGCTGCCAGAGTAATCTGGAGCACGACATGCTGGATCTGATTCCCTTCGCCATGCTGATCACCGGTGGCGGTCGCGAGCGCGCCAGGAACGAAGCGGCGGCGCGCGCGGCCGCCGAACTGGCCGGACTGGCGCGCCTGGAAGGCGCCGAAGTGCTTGCGCGTATCGATGCGACGCTCGACGGCCTCAAGCCCGAGCAGATCGAGGAGCGGCTCGAGACGTACGGGCCGAATGTCGTCGCGCAGGAGAAAAAGAAACCCTTTCTGCTGCACATCCTCGAACGCTTCGTCACCAATCCGATCAACATTCTGCTGACCGCGCTGGCTGTCATCACCTGGGTTACCGGCGAAGAGATCAGCGACAAGATCGGCGCCACCATCATGCTCGCAATGGTCGTAATGGCGGTGTTCGTCGCACATTTCCAGGAGGCGCGGTCCGGGCGAGCCGTCGAGCAGTTGCGGCGCATGGTCAGCAATACCGCCACGGCGCGACGCGAGGTGATCGAGAAATTGCCGGAAGGCGAGGACGATGATGCGCCGGCGCCGCGCACGGTCAGGAAGCTCGAAGTGCCGATCGACGGCCTCGTACCGGGCGACATCGTCTATCTGTCCGCAGGCGACATGGTGCCGGCCGACCTGCGACTGCTCGCGGCAAAGGATCTGTTCATCAATCAATCGGCGCTGACCGGCGAGTCGATGCCGGTCGAGAAATTTTCCGGCCCCGACGCGGAGGCGAAGACCGCGCTGGAAGCGCGCAATCTCTGCTTCATGGGTTCGAACGTCGTCAGCGGCAGCGCCACGGCGGTCGTTGCTGCGACGGCTGCGAGTACCTATTTCGGTGCGCTGGCCGGGTCGCTGGTCGGCCCGCGCGTGGAAACCAGTTTCGATCGCGGCATAAAGCGATTCGCCTGGCTGATGCTGCGCTTCATGGCCGTGATGGTGCCGGTCGTGTTCCTGATCAACGGTGTGACCAAGCACGACTGGTTCGAGGCGTTCATGTTTGCCGTCGCCGTCGCCGTCGGCCTGACGCCGGAAATGCTGCCGATGATCGTCGCAATCAACCTCGCCAAGGGCGCGTTGAAGATGGCGCGCAAGGACGTCATCGTCAAGCGCCTCAACGCGATCCAGAATTTCGGCGCGATCGACGTGCTGTGCACCGACAAGACCGGCACGCTGACGCAGGATCGCGTGATTCTCGAACGCCACACCAACGTCCGCGGCGACGAGGACGAGCGCGTGCTCGAGTTCGCCTGGCTCAACAGCCACCATCAGACCGGACTGAAGAACCTGCTCGACCTCGCCGTGCTCGAGCGTACCGAAGGTGCCACGGCCGAGCGCCTCAAGGCGGCCTACACGCTGGTCGATGAAGTGCCGTTCGATTTCACGCGGCGGCGCATGTCGGTGATCGTGCGCGACGCCTGCGGCCGGCACTTCCTGATTTCCAAGGGCGCCGTCGCGGAAACCGTCGGCGCCTGCACCCACCTGGCCAGCGCCGACGAAGTCGAGGCGCTGACGCCAGGACTGCTCGACGAGGTGAAAACCGTAGCGCGCGACATGAATGACGACGGTTTCCGGGTGCTCGCGCTCGGCGTGCGCGAAATCGAAGTCAAGCCGAGCTACTCGCGCGACGATGAAAGAGACCTCACCTTGATGGGGTTCATCGCGTTTCTCGATCCGCCGAAGGACAGCGCGGCCGAGGCGATCGAAGCGCTCAACGCAAACGGCGTGGCGGTGAAGATCCTCACCGGCGACAACGCGATCGTCACGCTGAATGTCTGCCGCCAGGTCGGCATCACGGTCGGCAATTACCTGGTCGGACCGCAGGTCGAGGCGATGAGCGATGAAGAGCTGACGCTCGCGGCGCGCACGACGCAGGTATTCGCGCGCCTCAACCCGCAACAGAAAGTGCGCGTGATCCAGGCATTGCATCGCGACGGCCATGTGGTCGGATTTCTCGGCGACGGCATCAACGATGGGCCGGCATTGCGCGCCGCCGACGTCGGTATTTCGGTCGATACGGCGGTCGATATCGCCAAGGAGTCGGCCGACATCATCCTTTTGGAAAAGAGCCTGCTCGTGCTCGAGGAAGGCGTCATCGAAGGCCGCAAGGTATTCGGCAATATCCTGAAGTACATCAAGATGACCGCGAGTTCGAACTTCGGCAACATGTTCAGCATGATCGGCGCCAGCGCGCTGCTGCCGTTCCTGCCGATGCTGCCGGTGCAGGTATTGCTCAACAACCTGCTCTACGATTTCTCGCAGACCTCGGTTGCGTCGGATGAAGTCGATCCGGAATACCTGGCCAAACCGCGCCAGTGGGACCTCAAGGCGATCACGCGTTTCATGTTGTGCATCGGTCCGATCAGCTCGATCTTCGATTATGCGACGTTCGCCCTGATGTGGTTCGTACTCGGCGCAAACTCAGCGGAGCACCAGAAGCTGTTCCAGACCGGCTGGTTCGTCGAATCGCTGCTGTCGCAGACGCTGATCGTGCACATCATCCGCACCGGCCGGATTCCGTTCCGCGAGAGCATGGCGAGTCTGCCGCTGACGATCACCGGCGTCGTGATCTGCCTGATCGGCGCACTGCTTCCATTCCTGCCGTTCAGCGCCTGGTTCGGCTTCGTGCCGTTGCCGGGCCTGTATTGGTTCGCGCTTGCGGCAATCCTCCCGGCCTACCTGGCGTTGACGCAATTGGTGAAAACGCGGGTGATCCGGCGCTTCGGCTTGCTTTGAGAGCGGTCAAAGGCAGCTGCCCAAGAGCGAAGGCCTGACGCCGATAACGCGGATAGAGCCCTTCATGATCCGCTCGAATCCGCTCATCCGCGTCAGAGGTTCTTTCTCTTGCGCCAGCCTCAGTGATCGACCAGCGCCGGAAACGCTGCGGCAAGGTCCATCGTGCGGCCGCAATGGGCCGCATCGTAGCCCGGCAGTTTGTTGACCGCCTTGCGGAAATCGCTGCTGCGCAGGATCGACATCGCCTGCAGGATCGCCGGCGAGTCGGCGTGTTCGGCATGAAACAGAAAGAAATAACGTTCCTTGACCAGTGGGATGAAGTCCAGGCCGAAGCGTTGCGCCGGCGTCTCGATGCCGAAGCCGGTATCGGCCATGCTGCTGGCGACGTAGGCCGCCACCGCCGCATGGGTGAACTCGCCGGTGTCGTAACCTTCGATCTGGCGGCCGTCGATGCGATGCTTGGCAAGCAGCAGATCGAACAGCAGGCGCGTGCCCGAATCCGGTTGCCGGTTGACAAAGCGCACGCCACGGCGCGTCAGGTCGGCGATGCGGCGGATCTTTTTCGGGTTGCCGTGCGCCACCATCAGCCCCTGCCGGCGAGTGGCGAGATCGACCAGCCGATAGGGTCCCGTGTGCAATGGCTTGCTGTACAAGCGCAGGAACTTGGCCTCGAAATCGCCGATCGGCACATGCAAGCCGGCGAGGTCGCAGTTACCGCGCATCAGCGACGCGAGCACGTCGCGGCTATTGCGGTACTTGAGGTCAGCGGCGATCTGCTGGCGGGTAAGAAAGCGGTGCAGTGTTTCGACGGCAAAACCGTGGCTGGCATGGATGCGCAGGATCGCCTCGGCGTGCGCGACCGCGCGTTCGAATTCGACTTCTATCTCCGACGCCAGGCTGTCGAGCAGCGGCGACAGGCGCGCGGAAATCCGTTTGTCGGCCCAGACGAGTTTTTCGCCGAGCGCGGTCAGTTGCGCACCGCTGCCGCGCGCCGAGGTGACCAGTGGCGTCCCGAAGATCTTCTGACCACGCTGCAGGATGCCCCAGGCGTAGCGATAGGACACCTCGTAGCGGGCGCAGGCGCCGGCCAAGCTGCCGCTCTCGTGTATACCGACCAGCAGGTCGATCAGGCGCTGAACGATGGTATCGCCGCCGGGTGCTTGCAGCTCCCATTGAGGCCGTATCGAAACCTTGAACATCAGCGTTGACCGAAGCAGCGCGACTTTAGTCTAAATAAGCTTCGCATAGCATATTGTGTCATGGAGCCTTGGGCTATTGTGAAGTCACGAGCCCGCCTGTTCGCGCGCGCTCGTTATGTTGTCCAGAGCCGATGACGCGTCGCGGCGGCATCCGGCAAATCGCATGGAACGCATTTTTCGATACGGCAGGATTGCCGATCATAGAACGCCGTGTTCGAGCGGCACAAAACGGGAGGGTGTATGTCGAGTGTTTCGGGCGCAATTACTGGTGCCGGGGGAGCAGGCGGAATCCTGGCGAGGGACCGGATCGTCGCGGGTCCGGGGTTCAACCGCTGGCTGGTTCCGCCGGCGGCACTGGCGATCCATCTGTGCATTGGCATGGCATACGGGTTTTCCGTGTTCTGGCTGCCGATGACGAAACAATTGGCCACGGTTGACGCGGCTACCTGCTCCAACCTCAGCTTTCTGGCGGCACTGACGACAACCTCCTGCAACTGGACGGTTCCACAGGTCACGCATATTTTCGAGACATTCATCGCGATGCTCGGCATCTCGGCGGCGATCTGGGGTGCGTGGCTCGAACACGCGGGGCCGCGCAGGGCCGGTTTCATCGCCGCGCTGTGCTGGGGCGGCGGTCTCGTGCTTGGCGGCGTGGGAGTCGTCGTACACCAGTTGTGGCTGGTCTATCTGGGTTGTGGTGTCCTCGGCGGTATCGGCCAGGGCCTGGGCTACATCACGCCGGTTTCGACACTGATCAAGTGGTTCCCCGATCGCCGCGGAATGGCGACCGGATTTGCCATCATGGGGTATGGCGGCGGGGCGATGATCGGCGCGCCGCTCGCCGTGGCGTTAATGAAGCACTTCGAGCCGGGCGGGACGCTCGGCGTTTCTCAGACACTCATGACCATGGGTGTGATCTATTTCCTCGTCATGTCGGCCGGGGCGTTCGGTTTCCGCGTCGCGCCGACCGGCTGGAAGCCCGAGGGCTGGAATGCACCGGAAGGCGCGCAGAGAGCGATGATCACGCGTCGGCACGTACATCTGGATCACGCCTGGAAGACGCCGCAGTTCTGGCTGATCTGGGGTGTTTTGTGCATGAACGTCACGGCCGGCATCGGCGTCATATCGATGGCCAGCCCGATGTTCCAGGATATCTTTGGCGCCAAGCTGCTCGGCGAATCCGGCGGTGGCGCGCTCAGTCCCGAACACAAGGCCATGATCGTCGCGGCGGCTGCGGGCCTGGTCGGTCTGATCAGCCTGTTCAACAGCCTCGGCCGCATCTTCTGGGCTTCGCTGTCCGACAAGCTCGGCCGCAAGAACACCTACTTCACGTTCTTCATTCTCGGCATCATCGTGTACTGCTCGCTGCCGACATTCGGGCATATGGGACTCGCCGGATTGTTCGTGGCCGCCGTGTGCGTGATCCTGACCATGTACGGCGGCGGTTTCTCGACCGTACCTGCCTATCTAGCCGACATCTTCGGCACGCAGATGGTCGGAGCGATCCACGGCCGGCTGCTCACGGCATGGTCGGTCGCCGGAATTGTCGGACCCCTGGTGATTGCCGCGGTGCGGGAAGCGCAGCTCAAGGCCGGCATCGCCCAGAACCTGGTCTACGACCGCACGCTGTACCTGATGGCCGGCCTGCTCTTCATCGGCTTCATCTGCAACGCACTGGTGCGACCGGTAAGGGAATCGGACTACATGAGTGACGAGCAACTGGCGCACGAGCGGTCCTTGCAACACGAGGATCGTGTCGGTGGCAATGCCGAGGCTGCCGCACGCGGGTCGTTCGGCGTTGTCGGCGCGCTGGCGTGGCTCGGTGTTGGCGTACCGTTCCTGATCGGGCTGTACATTGCGCTGCAGAAGGCCTCCGCGTTGCTTTGACGGAGAAAGGACGAAGGGGGCGCAACGCGCGCCCCTTGGCGTCTGCCGGCGACCGGCCCGCTATGGTGTCCGGTCCGGCGGCATGCAGCAGCGCGTTAGCGTGACTGTTGCGTCACAGCGGCCCGACGGCCTGCAGGCCTCAGGTCTTGGACGACGGACTTTTTTTTTCATGCGCCCAGCGTCGACGAACCACCCGATCCATCGATCTCGGGCGGGTGGTTGCCGGCTTTGTACCGACGACACCGTAGGTGAGGCGCTCGAACTGTTCGCGCGCCACGGGTTCGCGCAGTAGTGCGGCGACCGCACCGTGAACCCGCACTTCGTGCCCCTGGTGAGGCAAGAACGGGGCGCAGGATCCGATGCAATGTCCACTTTTCGATACAGTCGCTGAATTAAGCTATTTAGAGCATATTGTGCCGGCCTTCTTTGGTCTATCGTTCGTAGGAGCAGGACATCGTGCGGTTTTCTTATGTTGTTCAAAGCATAATTGCGCGCTGCCGCCGCGTGCGACGAAGAGGGTCGGAACGGCGCGCTGGAGAGAGCAATGTGCGCACGGTTTCAGGCAAGCAGATCGCATCGATCCGCCTTGCCGAGATCGGCGCATTACAATCGGAGGCTGGCACGGCAATGCGAAAGGCTGCAGAACAAGTTCCGCTGAAGGCAGCGCCACACGGCGGGCCGGCGCTGCCGCCCGATCAGGCCGGCGCGGTTCAGGCGGCGCTCGACGCGCATCGTGACGCAGCCGGCGCATTGCTGCCGGTCCTGCATGCCGTCCAGGATGCACTGGGATACGTTCCGGAGGCCGCCGTGCCGGTCATCGCGCATGACCTGAACCAGTCGCGTGCCGAGGTCCACGGCATGCTCAGCTTCTACCACTACTTTCGCACCCGGCCGTCCGGCAGGCACATCGTCTACCTGTGCCGCGCCGAGGCATGCCAGTCGATGGGCGCGCGCGAACTCGAAGCCCAGGTCAAACAGCGGCTCGGCATCGATTTCCACGAGACGACGGCCGACGGCGAGTTCACCCTCGAGCCGGTCTATTGCCTCGGCAACTGCGCCTGCGCGCCGTCGGTCATGGTCGACAAGACGCTGCATGGGCGCGTCGACGCGGAACGCTTCGACGCTTTGCTGGTCGAAACGGCAGAGGCTGCGAAATGACGACCACGATCTACGTCTCGCGCGACGCTTCGGCACTGGCGGTAGGTGCCGATCGTGTCGTGCGGTCGCTCGCCGAGCATGCTGCGCGCACGGGTGCCGATATCCGCGTCGTCCGCAATGGTTCGCGCGGGATGTTCTGGCTCGAACCGCTGGTCGAAGTCGCAACGCCGGCCGGACGCATCGCGTACGGACCGGTGCAGCCGAACGATGTCGTCACCCTGTTCGCTGCCGGATTCATGCAGGGTGCGGCGCACGCGCTCAGACTCGGCAAGGTCGAGGACATCGCCTATTTCGGCAAGCAGGAACGGCTGACGTTCGCGCGCGTCGGAATCACCGATCCGGTGAGTCTCGACGACTACCGCGCACACGGCGGCCTGGCCGGGCTCGGAAAGGCGCTCGACATGGCGCCGGCGGACATCGTCAAGAGGGTAACCGATTCCGGATTGCGCGGCCGCGGCGGCGCGGCGTTTCCGGCCGGCATCAAGTGGAATACGGCGCTCGGCGCGCAAAGTACACAAAAGTACATTGTCTGCAACGCGGACGAAGGCGACTCCGGCACGTTCTCCGACCGCATGCTGATGGAAGGCGATCCGTTCGTGCTGATCGAAGGCATGATCATCGCCGGCCTCGCGGTCGGTGCAACGCAAGGTTACATCTACCTGCGCTGCGAGTATCCGCACGCCCACGAAGCGTTGCAGTCGACGATCGCCACCGCTTACGCCAATCAGGTGCTGGGCGGAGACATTCTGGGCAGCGGCAAGCGCTTCGACCTCGACGTGCGGCTCGGTGCCGGCGCGTATATCTGCGGCGAAGAGACTTCGCTGCTCGACAGCCTCGAAGGCAAGCGCGGCCAGGTGCGCGCCAAGCCGCCGCTACCGGCTATCAAGGGCCTGTTCGGCCAGCCGACGATCATCAACAATGTGATTACGCTGGCGAGTGTGCCGATCATCCTCGACAAGGGCGCCGAATATTATCGTGACTTCGGCATGGGTCGGTCGCGCGGCACGCTGCCGCTGCAACTGGCCGGCAACATCAGGCACGGTGGCCTGGTCGAGAAGGCGTTCGGCCTGACCCTGCGCGAACTGCTGTATGACTATGGCGGCGGTTCGGCGACCGGACGTCCGATCCGCGCGGTACAGGTCGGCGGTCCGCTCGGCGCCTATCTGCCCGAGTCGCAATTCGACACGCCGATCGACTATGAAGCGTTCGCGGCGATCAAGGGCATGCTCGGCCACGGCGGCATCGTCGCGTTCGACAATACGGTCGACATGGCGCAGCAGGCACGCTTCGCGATGGAGTTCTGCGCCATCGAATCGTGCGGCAAGTGCACGCCGTGCCGGATCGGCTCGACGCGCGGCGTCGAGGTGATCGACCGCATCGTCGCCAACCATTCACGCGCGATGAACACGACGCTGTTGCGCGATCTGTGCGACACGATGGTGAATGGCTCGTTGTGTGCGCTCGGCGGTTTGACGCCGTATCCGGTATTGAGCGCGCTGGAGCATTTTCCGGAAGATTTTTCGAAGGAGCCTGCGCTGCCGCAGAGCGCCTTCGGAGGTGGTTGATCCTTGAACCCCTCTCCCTTGGGAGAGAGGCAGGGGTGAGGGTCGGTTCCGCCAAGCGCTCGGCGAGTCCCGACCTTCATCCGCCCCTTCAGGGCACCTTCTCCCGAGGGGAGAAGGGAAGCGCAATTGAGGAGTTGTAGTCATGTTGTCGATAAACGAAACCGACCTTGGTACACCGCTGCCGATCCAGATCATGAAGAAAGTAACGCTGACGATCGACGGGCGCGAGATCTCGGTACCGGCCGGCACGTCGGTGCTGCGCGCGGCCTCCGAGGCCGGCATCCAGGTTCCAAAGCTGTGCGCAACAGAGTTGCTCGATGCGTTCGGCTCGTGCCGTCTGTGCCTGGTGCAGATCGAAGGCATGAAGGGCTACCCGGCGTCGTGCACGACGCCGGTTGCGGCCGACATGAAGGTCACGACGCAGAATGCGAAACTCGCCGACATCCGCCGCGGCGTAATGGAGCTGTACCTGTCCGATCATCCGCTCAACAGCTTGATGTCCCCCAACGCCGGACACAGCGAGATCGAGAAGATGGCCGGCCTGGTCGGGGTGCGCGAGGTGCGCTACGGTTTCGACGGCGCGAACCATGTGCACGCCCGCAATGCGAATGGCACGATCAATCCATTGTACAAGGCGAAGGACGAGTCCAATCCGTACTTCACTTTCGATCCGGGCGCCTGCATCGTCTGCTCGCGCTGCGTGCGCGCCTGCGACGAAGTCCAGGGCACGTTCGCGCTGACGATCCAGGGGCGCGGTTTCGATTCGCGCGTCGCGGCCAGCCAGGACGACCGGTTCCTTGATTCCGAATGCGTTTCCTGCGGCGCCTGCATACAGGCCTGCCCGACCTCCGCGCTGACGGAGAAATCGCTGATCGCGAAGGGCCAGGCCGAACACAGCGAGATCACGACCTGCGCCTACTGCGGTGTCGGCTGCTCGTTCCGGGCCGAGATGAAGGGCGAGGAACTCGTGCGCATGGTGCCGAACAAGAACGGCCACGCGAACCATGGCCATTCCTGCGTCAAGGGCCGTTTCGCACTCGGTTATGCGACGCATCCGGACCGCATTTTGAAGCCGATGATCCGCGCGAAGATTTCCGATCCGTGGCGCGAGGTTTCCTGGGACGAGGCGATCGCCTACTCGGCGTCGGAGTTCAAGCGCATTCAGGCAAAATACGGCCGCGACTCGATCGGCGGCATCACCTCGTCGCGCTGCACGAACGAAGAGACCTACCTCGTGCAGAAGTTCGTTCGCGCCGCATTCGGCAACAACAATGTTGATACCTGCGCGCGCGTCTGTCATTCGCCGACCGGCTATGGCCTGAAGAACACGATGGGCGAGTCGGCCGGCACGCAGCGTTTCGATTCGATCCGGCAATGCGACCTTGTGTTCCTGATCGGCGCCAATCCGACCGATGCGCATCCGGTATTCGCATCGCAGATGAAGCAGCGGCTGCGCGACGGGCGTGCGAAGCTGATCATCGCCGACCCGCGCCGCATCGACCTGGTGCGCACCGCGCACATCGAAGCGGACTACCACCTGCGCCTGCGTCCCGGCACCAATGTGGCGCTGCTCAACGCGATGGCGCACGTGATCGTGACCGAGGGGCTGCATGACGCGGCGTTCGTCGCCGAACGCTGCGAGCAGCCGGCGTTCGAGCGCTGGAAGACCTTCATCAGCGATCCGCGCCATTCGCCCGAGGCGATGGCCGAGGAACTCGGCGTACCGGCCGCGGACGTGCGCGCCGTCGCGCGGCTGTACGCCAAAGCCGGCAATGCCGGAATCTACTACGGCCTCGGCGTCACCGAGCACGCCCAGGGCTCGACCGCGGTCATGGGTCTTGCGCACCTGGCGATGCTGACCGGCAACATCGGTCGCGAGGGCGTTGGCGTGAACCCGCTGCGCGGCCAGAACAACGTGCAGGGTTCGTGCGACATGGGCTCGTTCCCGCACGAGTTCACAGCCTATCGGCACGTGTCCGACGACGCGGTACGCGCTTCGTTCGAGCGGGAATGGGGCGTCAAGCTGGTGGCCGAGCCCGGGCTGCGCATCCCGAACATGTTCGAAGCAGCGCTCGACGGCGAGTTCAAGGCACTGTACATCGAAGGCGAGGACATCGGCCAGAGCGATCCGAACACGCAGCATGTCACTGCCGCTCTGAGCTCGATGGAATGCATCGTCGTGCAGGATCTGTTCCTCAACGAGACGGCGAAGTTCGCGCACGTGTTCCTGCCTGGCTCCACATTCCTCGAGAAGGACGGCACGTTCACCAATGCCGAACGGCGCGTCTCGCGCGTGCGCAAGGTGATGCAGCCGAAAAATTCCGATGGAAAGCAGGGCTACGCCGACTGGGAAATCACCCAGCTGTTGTCGAACGCGATGGGCTATCCGATGCAGTATGCCCACGCCTCGGAAATCATGGACGAAATCGCGCGCCTGACGCCGACGTTCACGAACATGAGCTTTGCCAGAATCGACGAACTCGGCAGCGTGCAGTGGCCGTGCAATGCGGAGCACCCGGAAGGCACGCCGACGATGCATATCGGCGAGTTTGTGCGCGGCAAGGGCCGGTTCCTGCTGACCGAATACGTGCCGACCAGCGAGAAGGTCAACGCGAAGTTCCCGCTGATCCTGACGACCGGCCGCATCCTGTCGCAGTACAACGTGGGTGCGCAGACGCGGCGCACCGAAAACGTGATGTGGCACGACGAAGACCGGCTCGACATCCACCCGCACGATGCCGAAACGCGCGGCATCAACGATCGCGACTGGGTCGGCATCGCCAGCCGGTCCGGCGACACCGTGCTGCGTGCGCGTGTCACCGACCGCATGCCGCCGGGCGTTGTCTACACGACATTCCATTTCCCCGGATCGGGCGCCAACGTGATCACGACCGAGAACTCCGACTGGGCGACGAATTGTCCCGAGTACAAGGTCACGGCGGTCGAGGTGACGCGCGTCAGCCAGCCGTCCGATTGGCAGAAACGCTTCGAGGCATTCAGCCGGCAACAGCAGGAGCTGCTCGATCATGCCATCGTCGCCAAGTAAGCCCTCGGGCGCGCCGCTTCCGGCGGGAGCCGTGCGGCGCGAAGTCGAGCGCCATCGTGGCGGCGCAGTCGCGCATGTGGCGGATGCGATCGCCGAAGAAATTCCGGTCGCTTTCGTCTACAACGAGCGGCCGCACGCGGTGATGCTGGCGACACCGGCCGATTTCGAGGATTTCGCGCTGGGTTTTTCCCTGAGCGAGGCGATCATCGCCGACGCCGCGGAATTCGAGGCGCTGGAAGTTGCGCCGGGACTGGCCGGTGTCGAACTGCGCATCCGCGTGCCGGACGCGCGTGCCGCAGTGCTCGACGATCGCGTTCGGCAGCTGACCGGGCGCACCGGCTGCGGCCTGTGTGGCGCGCAGACGCTGGACGCGGCGATACGCCATCCGGCAGCCGTCGCCGAACCGGAGCCGATCAACACGGCAGCGCTGCAGCGTGCGCTGGCCGAACTCAAGAGCCGGCAGACGATCAACGTCGCCACCGGCGCAACGCACGCGGCGGCATGGGCATCCAGCGCAGGGCGCGTCGAGTTCGTGCGCGAGGATGTCGGGCGGCACAATGCGCTGGACAAGCTGATCGGAGCCATGGTCGCGGCAACGGTCGATGTGCGCGGTGGGTTCATCGTCGTCACCAGTCGCGCCAGCTACGAAATGATCATGAAGTCCGCAACGGTCGGCATCGGCATCCTCGCCGCGATTTCCGCGCCAACGGCCTTGGCAATGGCGCTTGCCGAAGAGGCGAATGTCACGCTGATCGCCTTTGCCCGGCCCGAAGGATATTCCGTCTATGCGCACGCTCAGCGCATGCGACCCGACCCGGCATTGACCAGGAGCGCCGCAGGATGAATGCCGAACGCCTGGCCGAAATGGCCAACGACATTGCCAACTTCTTCGCCGCCGAGCCGGATCGCAGCGTGGCGATCGATGGGGTCTGCAACCACCTCAGGAAATACTGGGAGCCGCGCATGCGCCGGCAGATCGTTGCCTACGTGCACGATCACGGCGCAGCCGGCATGAGCGATCTGGCGCGTGCCGGTGTCGAGAAACTTGCGACGATCGATCCACTCTCGACCGCAAAGACGGCGTAGAACCCGCCGAGAAAAGCTCCTGCATTTCCGGCATTCCTACCTGCGGTCCAAAATGATTCTCTGTTGGTACCTTCGACGCCCTGCAGCTGCTCGCCCACATTACGACTGCGATTGGCCGCGACTCCACTTTTGATTCGCGGCAAAAACGCCCCTTCCGCCTGACTCGCGCGCCATCCTGGTGCTCGCCCTTCGGGCCAGCTCCGCTGTTCGCTGGCGTTCCTGCGCCTGCAGTCGGCACCTTCCCCCGCTTCGCTGGGAAGGCAAGCGCTGCGGCGCAGAGCTTGAGTCCTTGCCCTGCGAAGGCCGGGAAGGCAGACACCGTGGCGCCACGGCCAGATCCTTCCCCGGACGAAGGGGGAAGGAAACGTCATGGCGCGCGGCCTGAGTCCTTCCCTGCGAAGCAGGGGAAGGTGCGCGAAGGGCGGAACGGGGCTCTCTTCGCGGTATACATTCATTCCGGACAGCAGTGCGGCATCCCCGACATCCATGGCGGTGAAAAAGGCCCGCTTTCGCGGGCCCTTGAATTGACTCCTGTGAACGGTTGTCTTACTGGCAGCCCGCGAACTTGAACGAGCCGATGCGCGTGCTCCAGTTGAACGCGCCGTTGGCCTTGATGTATTCGTCGGTATACCAGAACGTGCAGTCGTCGGTCGGGTCGACTGTCATCGCGCTGTAGTCGCCCCAGCGTGCGAGGTTCTGTCCGGTCTGGGAACCGGTGCCGGCAATGATCGTCGCCTCCGCCTGCATCGTATTGACCGGATCGGTCTTGAGACGGCCGGTGTAGCGGATCGACGGGAACAGCGAACTGCTCGACGCGCTGTAGCCTAGTGCCATGTTGCCCTGCTTGTCCTGCGCGATCGATCCCATCCAGCGGTAGCTTGTGTCGGGTGCGAATGTCGACTGCTGGAAAACAGTCGGGGCGGCGGCGTTCGGAGCACGCAACTCGTACCAGCGGACACCTGAATACGAGGTCGGCTTGCCCTTGCCGCCGCTGCTGACCTGCACCGAATGGTTGACCAGCAGCGATTCATAGGTGCCGAAGTTGCGATAGGACAGGCGGAACATCAGGCGATCGGCAAGCGAATCGAGCTGCTGCTTCACACCCGACTGCGGAACGCAGGTGCCGCCGCCGCAAGCCGGCGTGAACGCCGCAACTGCGAGGTTCTTGGCCGTGCTCAGGGTCGAGTTTGCTGGCGTCGTCCAATCGACGTGGAACTTCCACAGGTTCAGCGAGTTGGTGCCGAAGTTCAGCATGAAGTTCGGCGAGCCGGCCGGCGGTGCGGTCGCACCGTCGAAGTCCGACGGCAGCACGCCGCCAAAACTGCTGGACAGCTGGAAGCACTGCTGGGTCGCGGCCGCACCGGTCAGCATCGCAGTGCGATTGAACGCGCACAGCTTCGCGCCGCTGAACGTGTTGCCGGTGAACATGTTGAACGTTTCGTAGTAACCGTCCGGCCACACGCCCATCTTCGGATAGTCCGGGAACACGCTGCCGTACGAGAATGCGTAGCGGTACCAGGCGCCGGTTGCATCGGATGTCTGCGAGACTGCCACGCACTGCAGGTACGGCGTCGTTCCCACTGCGAACTGGGAGATGATCCAGCGATTGGCAGCCTTGTCATAAACCACGACGGCGTCGCCGTCATTGTCCGTTTCGCACTGGCCGCCGAAGCCGGACCACAGCGTGCTGGTCGGCACCGGACCGTATACCACGGCCTTGGTCGACTTGTTGAACACCGCCATGCCGACGTTGACGATCTGCACGTACTGCGTGGCGCCTACGGCGCCGACTGTGTCGGGTGGAGCGTATTGGACCGTGAAGGCGCCCTGCGGACCCGAGAAACCCTTGCCTACGCCATCGATTCCGTTCTGGAATGTTGGCGCAAACTGCGGGCCGAAGGTCGAGGCCTGTACCGCACCGTCGTCCTGTCCCTTGGGAAAATAGGGTAGTGGCAGCTGATGTTCCGGATGGAAGTGCCAGCGGTTGTAGCCATCGGCATGGACATTTGCATGCGACAGCGAAGGCAGCGTGTCCTGCTGGATCGCCTGGGTTACTTCGACCGGACCGACCGGTCCGTTCTGGGCATACACGCTTGCGGCACAACAACCGGCCACAATGGCCAGGATCAGTTGAACTCGTTTCATGCGGTCAGCTCCTGAAGGAATAGCAATAAGTGCGTTGCATCGGAAACAGCGGACAACAAAAAGCGATCGGGCACGCTTGTGTCGATCGCTTGTTCTTTTGGTTCGTTGCGCCGTTTTCCCGCAGAGCTGCGGCGCCGGTCCGTCTGGTCGGTGGGCGCTGAGAGTACAGGAGGAGACGTGCTCAGTCCATAGACCTAGTCGTCCTGCAAAGAAAGTCGGGAACCAGGCGAGCGAAGACCCGAAGAATTCCCGGGTTATCCAGGCCGGGTTGGCCGGCGCAAGAAAACCGGCCGACCGAAGTTCGAATGCGTACTACTCGATCTTGCCGGTGTCCTTCAGTACAGGCAACCGTTCTGGCCGCGGCGGTTCGGAAAGCGGTTCTGGCCGTATGCTGCGTTCGACCATTCGCCCTGCAGGTGCCGGCTGGCTGCCGTTCTTCAGAGTCTCGGTGCCCCGTAGCCCCATGCACACTGGGCGGGTGCCGAATGTCGCTTTGCGTCGCAACACGTCCGAGACGAAGCGGCAAACCCCGCGCCGGCAACCCGCGAATTCAGCGAAATTTCACTTGCAACATTCAATGCTACATTTCGCCACCTTGGCCCCGACCGAACAAGAGGCAATGCGATGCGCGTTTCGAACATATCCCGACTGGTGGCGACGACGTTGGCAGGCTTGGCGGCAACGTCCGTGTGCGGCTCGCGATTCGCTGCGGCGAGCGACTTTTCACTTGCGCAGCACTGGAAGCTCGGCGGCCCCGGCGGCTGGGACATCCTGGTCGCCGACGCAGCAGCCAGGCGACTGTATGTCACGCGCGGCGACCGCGTGGTCGTCGTCGACACGGAGAGCGGAAAGAACGTCGGCGAGATTCCGCACACCGACGGCGTGCACGCCGTGGCGCTCGCTCACGAATTCGGCCTGGGCTACACGAGCAATGGCAAGGCCAACAGCGTCACCGTGTTCGATCTGAAGACCCTCAAGACGGTGAAGGAAATCAAGATCGACGGGCAGAATCCCGATCTGATCCTGTACGACGAGCCGACCCGGCAGGTATTCGTGTTCAACGGCCGCAGCGCCAATGCCAGCGTGATCGATGCGAAGCGCGGGACCGTGGCGGGAACGATTCCACTCGGCGGCAAGCCGGAATTCGCGGTCAGCGACGAGCACGGCCGTGTCTTCGTCAACCTCGAGGACAAGAACGAATTGCTGGCAATCGACGCGAAGACCCGAAAGGTTGACACGACGTGGCCGTTGACCGCGTGTGAGGAGCCGACCGGCCTGGCCATCGACATCGCGCATCACCGTCTTTTTTCCGCCTGCGGCAACGAGCACATGGCAGTGACCGACTCGACGAACGGACGTCAGATCGCCAGCGTGCCGATCGGCAAGGGGCCGGACGGCGCCGCGTTCGACCCGCAGCTGGGTCTCGCCTTCACCTCGAACGGACGAGACGGCACGCTGACGGTCGTGCACGAAGACGACCCGGATCATTTCAGCATCGTGCAAACCCTCGCAACGCAGAAGAGCGCAAGAACGCTGGCGTTGGATCCGAAGACGCACCGGATCTATCTGGCGGCGGCCGAATTCGGCGTGGCGCCGGCAGCAACCACCGAACAGCCAAGACCGCGTCCGCCGATGGTGCAGGACAGTTTCGTGATTCTCGTCGCCGGAAAATGATCGGTACGCAGGTGATCTACCTAGCGCAGCACGCGGATATCGACCTGCGAGTACGCACCCGCGGCAGTCAACGCGGTGATCGTCTGCGGTCCGCTGTCGGCGAACGCATGCACGAACGCATGCGCGCCGCTGGTTTCGCCTTCGAGTTTGCCGTTGACCAGCCATAGCACTCTGCCGCTCGCGCCGAGTGCCTTCAGGCTGAGCTGCGCTGGCTTCTGGCTGCCCGGTGCGCGTGCGATCGCCGCACCGTTGCCGATGCCGTCGATGCGCAGGTTCGCGTAGCGTTCGAGCGCGTCCGTCGCGCATTGCGGCGCGAGCGGCGGCAGGCTCGCGCGCCGGCGCTCGGCGTGCGACAGCCACGGATAGGCGAGGGCCGGCCAGCGTGCGATATCGACTTCACGTTCCGTGGCGGCATGGCAATCGACGCTGAGGCGCTGGCCGGACTGTGCATCGATGCGGACACGCGCCGTTGCCGCGGACCAGACATCGGCATCGCGGTCCGGGAGCGTCGCCGGAATCACGCCGTTCAACACCCACGCGGTGCGTTTTTCGTGGCAGACCTCCGGCTTCGCCGGATCGAAGGCTCGCCCGAGCGGCCAGCAGACGTCAGCCTCGCTCACGCTCGCCGGTGCGGCATCGGCAAACAGGTTCGATGGCGGGCGCGGCAGGCTGTCGACGGCCTGGAACAGCAGTGGCAACGCGGTGATCGCACCGTACTGGCCCGGCATCGGCGTGCCGTCGGGCCGCCCGATCCAGACGCCGAGCGTGTAGCGCCGCGTCGCACCGATCGCCCAGGCGTCGCGGTAACCGTAGCTCGTGCCGGTCTTCCAGGCGACGCGCGGCTTTCCGCTGGTATCGAACGTGTCGCTGGCGTAGCCGGGCCGCGGATTGGCTTCGAGGATCGCGCGGATGATCCATGCTGCACCGCCCGACATCAGCCGGCGTTCGGTCAGCACATCGTCGCGAGTAAGACGAACACGCGCAGCGACGCCACCACGATTGAATGCCGTGTACGCGCCGACCAGTTCCTCCAGCCGTGCGCCGGCGCCGCCGAGGATGATCGAAAGGTTCGGATCGGCAGCGCGCGGCAACTGCAGATCGACGCCTCCATTCGCGAGGCGCGCCATGAAACGCGCCGGACCAACGCGATCGAGCAAGTCGACCGCGGGCACGTTCAGCGACAATCGCAGCGCCTGCGCCGCACCGATCGGACCGTTGAACGATTCGCTGAAATTCGCCGGCCGATACGAGCCGAACGATTGCGGCGCGTCGACCAGCAGGCTCTCCGAGTCGATCAGTCCGTCGTCGAGTGCCAGGCCATACAGAAACGGCTTCAGCGTCGAGCCGGGCGAACGCAGCGCACGCACCATGTCGACATGCCCGAGGCGGGCTTCGTCGCCGAACGCGCCCGAGCCGACATAGGCCAATGTATCCAGTGTCGCATTGTCCACCAGCAGCAAGGCTGCCGAGGTTCGGTCCGGCAGGCGCGCCAGATACGATGTCACACGCGCCTCCATCGCACTCTGCAGCTCCGCATCGATCGTCGTGTGGATGCTGCGGTGTTGCGGGAGTGCTTCGCGCAGGCGCTCGGCAAGTAGCGCAGCCTTCAACGGCGGCGACAGTGTGCGCGCCGCGACGCTCTCGATCTTCGCGTCGGCGACCTGCGCGGCCGTCCACACATGCAGGTCGCGCATGCGCGCCAGCACCTTGTCGCGCGCCACCTGCGCGGCGCCCGCTTCGCGATCCGGTCGCCAACGGCTCGGACTTTGCGGCAGCACCGCGAGCAACGCGGCCTCGGCGCGACTGAGCCGGTTGGCCGGCTTGCCGAGATAGGCGTAGCTGGCCGCCTGCACGCCCTGGATCGAGCCGCCGAAGGGAGCGTAGTTCAGATACAGCGTGAGGATTTCGCGCTTCGACAGATGCGCTTCGAGCTGCAGCGCGCGCAAGACCTGCTTGATCTTTCCGTGCAATGTGCGCGAATGCGGATCGATGATGCGCGCGACCTGCATGGTGAGGGTCGAGCCGCCGGAAACCGGCCGGTGATAGCGCACCATCTGACCCAGCGCACGCGCGAGCGCGAGAGGATTGACGCCGGGATGCTTCCAGAACCAGCGGTCTTCGTAGTTGAGCAACGCCTCGATATAGAGCGGCGAGACCTGTTCCGGCGTCACTGGATAGCGCCACATTGCGTGGTCGTCGGCAAACGCACGCAGCGGCGTGCCGTCGCGCGCGAGCACGACCGTGCTGCCGCTCGTCGGATCGGGCAGCGGCAGCGGGAAGAGGCGGTCGAGGAGGAGCAAGAGTGCAACCAATGTGACGAGCACAAACACCACCCGCTTCACGGCTCTAGCGACTGCTCGCGATCGCGAAACGCTGGTTGCCGAAACTGTCGCTCCTGAAGATGTCGCTCCCGAAGATGTCGCTTCCGAAGATGTCGCTTCCGAAGATGTCGCTTCCGAAGGGGTCGCCCTCGAAGATGTCGATGCCAAAAGTTCCGATGCCGAACTCATGGACGTGCGAGCACGCATTCGCTTTAGCCCTCCCCTTGAAGGGGAGGGCTTTGGAACGGCGCCCAATACTTTCCTTGACGGAAGGGCTTCAAGATCACGGTTCGACCACCTTGATCTGCGCCGGCTCGCTCTTGCCGACGCCACGAATCTCCGGTCGGTACATGTCCTCGATCATGGGCGGCGGCACGGCAAAAGTGCCGGGCGACACGGCGCAGACCAGGTAGAACACGTGTGCCTTCTGGCCTTTGTAGAGTTTCAGCGCGGCGACATAACGATCGTCGCGGAATTCCTCGTGGCGCACCTCGGCGGCCGATTCGCGGTTGTCAATCTGCACGCCGTCGATGACGACGCTGGCCCATTGTTTGGCGTCGGACAGGTTGAAGTTCTCGATCTCGAGGCCGCCGGGTAGCAGGTCGGTGAGCAGCGCGTCGGCCATCTCCTCTTTCGCTTCGATCGCGATGCCGACGACGAGGCCTTCACCTTCTTTCAGCGTATGACCGTCGTAGGGTTGGCCGTCAAGCGTGTATAGAGTGCGCTTGATCCAGACTTTCGTATCGTTCGCTTCGGGCGCCTTCCTCGGTACCCCGGCGACGTCCTGAGTGACATACAGCGGCGGGTTTCCGGTCGGCACGAGGCGAACACCAGACTTGACCTCGGCAGTGCTGAACGTGCGGCTCCAGATTTTCTTCCCATCAAGCGAACTGGTCTTGTCGCCGACGCTGAGCTGACCGGAGAACGTGGCGTTGCCGTCCTTGACCAGCGCCTTGCCGAGGCGAAACAGCGCGAGTTGCTCCTGGGTCGACAGATACAACCACGAGTAGCCGTACTTCTTCGCCTCCGCCTCGCGCGCGGCGCGACGAGCGACGAAATCGCGGCCGAGCTTGATCACGCTGGCTTCGTACTCCGGCTTCGACACGCCGTTCTGGTGCACGAGCGCGATCATCAGCGCCGCGTCGCGCAGGTCGCTGCCGTAGTCGCCGAGATACCACGGCCGCTCGACCTTCTTCGCGAACGCTTCATCGAGCGCCTTCTCGCCGCGCGGCTTGTCGCCCTGCAGCGACAGCGCGATGCCGAGGTGGACCAGTGGCAGCGCAGTCAGCGACTTGCCGCGCTCATTGTCGAACAGCGCGCGCAACGTGCCGAGCGGCGCGCGCTGCACTCGCGCAAGCACATAACTTGAATATGCTTCGTCGGCGAAACGCAGGTGATTGGAATTCTCGTAGCCATAGTACGGATGACCGCCGGACAGCAGGTCATCGTTGAGGCGTTTGAGTGCCTTCTGCAGCACCGAGTCCGGCACGTCGACGCCGGCGTCACGCGCATCGAGCAGGAACTCGACGACATAGGGCGTCAGCAGTTCGTTGACGTAGGAATCGCCGCCCCACATCGAGAAATGGCCGGACGGAATCTGCATCGCCGAGATGCGGCTCATTGCCGCGGCCAGCATCTGCTTGCGCTGCTCCGGTGCGATTGCAACCAGGCCGAAGTTCGCTGCCGCCTGGTCGTCATCGAGCAGCACAGCCCAGGCCTTGCTCGTTGTCTGTTCGATGCAGCCGTACGGGTAGTGGATCAGGTCGTGGACGGCCGACGAGAACGGCAACGGCGGCAACGCGCTGACGGTAAGGCGTGCGTTGACCGAGCCGGTCATGAAGCCGTCGAGCGCGGATGCGTCGAGCGCGATCGGAGCGAGTGTGTCGAGCACTTTCGGCTCGCTCCTGAGAACCGACGGCCAGGCCGTGCGCACGGCGACCTCGAATTCACGGTGGATGCTGATTTTTTCGCCTTGTCTGGCGTCGCCACCTTCGACGTTGACGGCAAACTTGCCGACGCCGTAATCCTCCGCGGCGCGTAGCGGAAACGTCACGGTTTTCTTCGCGCCGTCTGCGAGCGTGATCTTGTGCTTGGTGTCGGCGATGACCAGCGGCGCTTTCGCCAGCACCTGCAACTGGAAATCATGCGCCGCGCCGGAGAAGTTCTGCAGGTCGACCGTCATCGTCGACACGTCGCCCGGTGCCATTGCGCGCGGCGTGGATACTTCTGCAACGAGCGGTGCGCGCACGATTGTCTCGGTACTGGCACTGCCGTAGTCGGTCTCGCCGAACACCAGCGTGCTGACGCGCAACGTGCCGTTGAAGTCGGGCACGGGCACCTTGACGGTCGCTTCGCCCTTTGCGTCAAGTTGCACCGGTCCGCTGAACAGGTCCACCGTCAATACCTTTGCGGTCGGCCGGCGTGCCTGCGGCAACGCGGCCAGCGCCATGTCGCCGCCGAAGCGCAGCTTCGCATTCGTGCCGTCGTAGCTTTCGATGATCCTGCCGTACAGGTCGTAGGCATCGATGCCGAGCCGGCGCTGCGCGAACAGATATTCGCTCGCATCCGGTACGGTGAAGCGCGTGATGTTGAGAATGCCGACATCGACGGCCGCCACCGTCGCCCAGGCCGAATGGCCGGCCAGCTTCGGTGCCTTGATCCTGACCGGCAGATCGGTTTCCGGCTTCATCTGCTTCGGTGCATCGATGTCGACGGCGATTTGCCGCGCCGTACGGTCCATCGTCACGAATACCTCGCCGACCGCGCGCGCCGGCGTGACCTTGTCGGCGGCGGAGCCCGGGCGGAACACGAGCGCACTGACGTAAACGTCGTGGCGCTCCCAGTCCCCCGTCACCGGAATCTCGTACGTCGCGCCGGCCTTGGCGTCGATGTTCTTCGTGTACAGCAGCTTGTCCGATTCGACCATCAGCACACCCGGCCCGGCGTGCGGCGGCGTCAGCGTGACTTTGAGCGTGTCGCCGGCCTTGTAGCGCTCCTTGTCGAGCGCGAGCTTGACCTTGTCGGGGCGCGCTTCGGTGCCGCGGTTCTCGTTGTCCCAGCTCCAGCCGGCAACGAATGGATATTTCATCGTCAGGCCGCTGACCGGATCGACAATCTCGACGCGGTATTCACCCCATTCAACCGGGAAGTCGATACGCGCGGCCTTGCCGGCTTCGAGTTTCACGTCGCGCTTGTCGCCGTCTTCATAGCGTTGCGTGTAGTCGAAATGCCAGCCGCTTTCCTTGTCCCAGGTCCAGTGATAGTCGCGCCGCTCGCGCACCAGCGTGGCCTTGAGACTGGCGGCTGCGAGCAGGTCGCCCTTCGCGTTGCTCCTGATGACTTCGAAACCGGCTTGGCCGTTGGCGTTCGCGCCATCCTTCACGTCGAACAGCGGGCGCACGCCGACCAGCGCATCGGCCGGCCAGACGCTGCGCTTGAGCGTGCGCGACACGGTGCGGCCGCCGCTTTCGTAAACGCTGCCGGCCAGCATCGCGGCAACCGGCGCGGTCGGTTTCGCATCGGGCAGGATCGGCACTTCGGTTTCGAGTTTGCCATGCGCGTCGAGTTTTTCGTCGACGACGTCGTCTGCCTTCTTCGGCAGATCGATGGTGGGGTCGCCGAAGAAAAAATCCTTGTGCGCGTCGACCGGGTGCTGGTCCGCGGAGAGCGTCAGCCGCGCCGTGAAACGGTTGCCTGCCGCCGGAGCGCCGTAGAGGTAATCGGCCGCGACATCGACCTTGAACGGTTCGCCCGGCTTCAACGTCGCCTGCTTTGAATCGAGCGCAAGCTTGAGCCGTTCGGGCAGGAATTCCTCGACGCGGAACGTGTAGCTCTGTGCCGCCTCTTTCGCTGCCGGGTCGAGGCGGAACTCGACCTGCCAGCGCCCGGTCGGCGCATCTTCGGGAATCGCGCGCGACCATTGCAGATAGCCGAGGTCCTTCGGCTGCAGCGTGACCGTGTCATAAAGGCGGCCGTCCGGCTGCTTCAGCGTCGCGATCAGCGGCTGCGGCTTGATCGGCTTGCCGTCGTAGTCGCGCAGCAGCGCCGACAGGCGCAGCGTTTCGCCCGGGCGATACAAGTCGCGGCCCGACCACGCGAACACATCGAACCATTGCTGCTTGCGCCCGGCGACCTGGAAATCGGAAAGATCGAGCGCCGGCTGGTTGAACGGCAGGATCGACACATCCTTGCCGCTGCGCGCAACCAGCACGTGCTCGGATTTCAGCTCGTACGGCAGGGTCGCGTTGCCGTCGCCGTCGGTTTTTGCCGTCGCGACGGCTTCTCCGGACACATCGAGAATCTCCACCTCGACGCCGGAAGATGCCTCTCCGCTTTTCAGCGATGCCGTGTGCAGCCACAGCTTGTCGCGGTAGACGCGCGTGTGGAGGCCGATGTCGCTGACGAAGAAGAACGAGGTTTCGAACTGGTCGTGGAACGTACCGGCCCGCTTCATCACGGCGAAGTAGAGGCCGGGTTCCGACAATTCAATGATGTTCTGGATCGGCAGATAGGACAGCGTGCGCTGGTTCTGTTTGCTGTCGAGCACGAAGCGATTGCTGTACACCGAATCGGCGATTGCCGCGAGCGGCTTGCCCTTGCGCCCCCAGTAGCCGCGCTCGTCGTCGAGGTCCCAGGCGCTGCGCTTGCCGCTGCGCTGGTATGCCGCGAAGAAGTTCGACAGTTCCTTGTCGCGCACACGCAGGAATTCGACATCGACTTCCTTCACGTTGACCGCGACAACCGGCAGACCTCGCGTACCGCGCGCCGGCAGAACGCTACCCTGCGATGCGAACCCGACCGCCGGCTGCAATGGCCCTGTATAGATTTCCTTCTCGATTTTTGCCGGCAGCGTCTTGCCGTCCGCCGCCGCAAGCGACGCGTCGATCGTCACCTTGTAGTTCTTGTCCGCTTCGACGAACGGGAAGCGCAGGATCCTGCCGTTTTCATCGAGCGCCCAGCTGCCGGTGACCGCTTCGCCCTTCGGTCCGGTCACATGCAGAATCGTGTCGAATGCCTGCGAGCCGGCGAGTTGCTGCGTGAAGGTAAGCGCAATTGCCAGCGCGCCATCATGCATTTCCGACTTCGTGTCTTCGACGCCGAATCCGGCCGGCTTCTGCGCAGGCGTCGCTGCAGCGGGTTTGGCGGGCGTGGCGTTCGCTGCGGGTGGTGGCGCCGTGGACTTGCCGCAGCCGGCCGCCGCCAACACGACGGCTAGACACAACAACCGGAACAACACGTACAGCCGTACGCGACGCGCGATCGGCGAGGACTTCGACGAGCTTGACATGGATTGCCCCAATGACCCGGTTGTCGCAAGGATTATAGACATGCGTATGACTTTCCGCGGGCGGCGCTGCGACGAATTGATGTGCATGCAATGGCCTTGACACGTCCGTGACGTCGCGGCAGCGACACTCGAAGGTAACGTCCGACCAGCGCCCGACCGAACACCCACATGAAAGTCGAGATATCAGGATCTGCCGAAGAGCGAGTCGACGCAGCCTGGCACCTGGTAGCCGGCGCACGAGCGTGGCGGCTTCGACCAGTGGCAGCTTCGGTGTATTCGCGAACGCAGCTACGGTGACAGCGCAGAACAACGTTTTCGTACTCGCTCAGGCCGGCAATGGCGGCGACGGTGGCGTCGCCGGTATCGGTCAGCCGGGTGGCGGCGGCGGTGGCGGCGGAACCGGTGTGGGCGGTACTCGGGAGGCAACGGCGGAAATGGCGCTCGCGGCGGCATTGCCGGCGGCGGCGGTAGCGGGCAGGGCGGAGGCGCGTTCGGCATCTATTCGTATTCCTCGACGATCACGAACAGCGGCAACAGTTTCGTCGGCGGGACAGCAGGCACAGGTGGCAGCGGCGGCAGCAGCAGCGTCGGTGTGGGTGCGGGGTCGAACGGCACCGACAGATCCGTCGGCAATGTCGGCAGCTGTGCCGCGCTGGTGAACTGCTGACGTCGGTCGCAGGCGCCGATCGCTTTCCGGTGATCGGTTCCGGCCGCTAGAATCGCAGCGGCCACGTCAGCCGGACATGCGAAATGCCAGCGTCAGAATCGCAACGACTGTTTGCCGCCGGCGCTGCAGGGTTGTGCTGGTTCGCATTGGTGCTGCAGCTGTACCTGTCGATCGGACGTTCGATCGACAATGGCGCGGGCGTTGCGCACGGCATCTGGATGTACGTCGCGTTCTTCACCGTGTTGACGAATCTGGTCGTCGCGGTGGTCCTGACTGCGCCGCTGCTTGCGCCGCAGTCGGGTCTCGGCAGATTCTGCGCCCGGCCGGCGACGATTGCCGGCACCGCGGTCAACATCGCGCTGGTCGGAATCACCTACAACCTGTTGTTGCGGCACACCTGGAACCCGCAGGGACTGCAGTTGCTCGGCGACATTCTGCTGCACGACGCCGTGCCGATCGTCTTCGTCGTGTATGCCTGGTGGTACGCCGGACCTGCGCGCGCAGCGCTGGTCGACCGTGCGTCGTGGGCGCTCTGGCCGCTGGCATATTTCATTTACGCGATCGTGCGCGGTGCGGCAAGCGGTTTCTATCCCTATCCATTCATCGATGTCGGCCGTCTCGGCTATGGGCAGGTTCTGGTCAATGCGGTCGGCGTGTGCTTCGGCTACTTCCTTGTCGCGGCGGCGCTGTTCACGCTGGATCGATTGCGGCCGCGCCGGCTGGCTACCTGAGAGCGGCGTCATGCATCTTTCTCGCGAGCGGCCGACGGATGGGCCCGCGTGCCGGCTGGGACTATGAAACGGGCCTCGTGTCGAGGCCCGTTTCGGTCGCTGCGGAAGCAGGCGGACTACAGAACTACTGCAACACCAGGAACCACTACCGCGTCAGTGCGAACGTGCGCACGCAACGTCGTACTGAGACACGCTGGTCGGGTTCTTGGAGTTCTGCGGCTGCTCGCCCGCGTACTTGGTGCCGGAGACGCCATCCGGGTTGAACGCCGAGCCCGGCGCCGTGATGGAGTGACCGGGCTGGTTGCCAAGACTTTCGCAGTCGGCGCCCGGCTGCCCCGTCGTCCGCGTGGTCGTTGCTTTGGTAGTTGCGGTAGTCTTTGCCGTCGCGGCGGCGGCCGGCTTCGCCGGTGCGCTGATGCGTGCCGCAGAGGACGGCGCGGCCGGCGCGCCCATCCGGCTTGCGGCGAACGTCGCCGCCGAAACGAGCGACAGCGCACACGCTGCCGCCATGGTGGTAACGGATTTCAGTTTGAGAGTATTCATTGAGATATCTCCTTGTGCACGCTCGACGCGTGCTGTCGTGCGTTTCTGATCGCCAACGCGATGTCCCACGAATTGTCGGCACCGCTGACGCCAGCCATCGCGGATCCGGCTCCGCCATGGGCCGGCTCGGCGATTCCAGGTCGCGTACGTTTCGGGACCTGGCTGGAGCAAGTCGAACACACTGCTGTCGACTCGCACCGGCACGTCCCTGCGCCGTGGTCTGGAACCCCTCAGGTAGGTTCGAGCCGCTCGCTCCCGGGTTCACGCGGCAAGGTAACCGCTACACCAACCGTTCATGTTCACCGCATTGCCCGGATACAGCTGGCACGGCCCGTATTGCGCGCCTGAACCGGCAGCCTGGAAATATCGGCAGCTGGCGCAGCGCTCACCGGCCTTGTGCTGCGGAAACTTGCTAGAATCGACCGCGCTCGCATCCTCGGTGTAGCCGAGCGACGCGGCCGCCGGATTGGCGTCGGTCAGATGGGGCAGGGCATCCTCCTGCCCGGCGAACAGCGAGCTGAAGCGAACGGTGCTCGCGCAGGCAATCGATGCGCCGGCAAGTCGCAGCATCTGGCGGCGTGTCGCCTTGGCGTAGTATACATGTGACATTGCGAACCTCGCAGAGTTGACTCGTCTTGGAAACAATCGGCTGGTCGTTCGGCGCGCGGCGGGCTACAGCGCGAACCAGGCGAACATGAACAGTGTGTTGTTGTCATGCGCGTTGCGGCCGAAACCATCGTAGTTGGCCGACGCGCCGTTGAACTTGTCGTAGATCGTGTATTGCAGACCGAGGCGCAGGTTGATCCACGGTGCATTCCAGGAATCGGCGGCGCCGAACGGCGTCCAGTCGGCCTGCAGGATCGTGCCGGTGCTGTTCGGCGCTCCGGTGCGGCTGCCGCTTGCCGGTTCCGGCGCATACAGCCCTGGATCATTGCTGCCGCGAATGACGAAGCGGCCGAGCGTCACGCCGTAGTGCGCGTCGTAGTAGTACGACGCATTCAGCGACGTCGAATTGAGCGTATCGGAACGATTTGCAGAAGCACCGCTGGCGAACGATGCGTCGCGACCTTGATGCTCGTGCACGTACGCGCCATTCAGCGTGAACACATGCGGGCCCATGTTGAACAATTGCAGCGAACCGTCGAGCCCGGCGTCATCGAACCGATCGGTCGGCCCGGGCGCGCGATCAGGATGGATATTGGCATTCATGCCGAACGCACCGAGCGACCAGGAGTGTCCCTTCGTATCCTGCGAATAGGCAACACGCCAGTACGGCGCGACGCCGGAGATCCGCCCCGCGCTGTCCTCGACGTTCAGCGCATCCAGTACGCCGTGGGACAGCGAACGATAGCCGCCAAGTTCCGCATACCAGGAATTGTCGAAGAAGGTATAGCCGCTGACTCCCATGACCTGATGCTCGAGCCCGCCCTCGATCAATGGCGCGCTGGCGATTTCCGGAACGAGCTCCGATGCCATGTACGGGAAGCGCCAGGCCGATAACGTGTTCCAGACGTCCTGCACGGTCGGATTGTTGTTGACTGAAACGCCGAGGATCGCCGGCTTCTCACCGATCTTCAGCTGCTGCGCGTAGCGCACGTCGACATTGTCGAGTGTCACCAGGCGATCGATGTCCGAATACGTCGTCTGCGCGAACACGCCGATGTGATCGGAAACGCGCCCGGCCAGGAACAACGACGCCTCCTGCACCGAGAAATTGTCGTTCGGGGCGTCGTGGGGTCCGGCGTTGTCCGGCTGATCGGACTTGGTGTGCGTGTACGATGCGACCAGCATCGCCGCGAGCGGAATGCTGTGCGAATCCGGCGCAGCGAGTGTGTATCCGCCCAGCTTGAACGAGCGTCCGAACGGCGTCAGCTGCGGACCGAATGCGCCGACATGGCAGGTCGCGCACGGCTGTCCGGTTTGCTGCGCAAAGCTGGGTAATGCCATCGCGCGCTGAGTCGCGACGATTGCAATCAACACAGCAAGGACGATGCGGATGAAGCGCAGTGCTATCGGCGGCTTTTGCGAGAGGGGCAGGTTCTCGGCTTGCATGAAATCCTCCGGGTGCGTTTCTTCGTCACGACAGCGCCCCCGGCGTCTTTCACGCCCGCTTTCACGTATGGCTTCGATCGTGTTGCGCGGAGTGGCGCAAACGCGTCTTGCACCGGCTTGAGTCCCGGCGACAGATGGGTGGGTTCACTGCACTCGTGACGTATCGTCGGTACACAATTGTGGAAATGTTCACAAATCGCAGCGCATTGGCCGCGCGCCCGTACGTAGCGATGAAATTGACGCGAGCATTTTGTTTGCCGCCCGGCGTTCTCTCAATTGAGCCTGCCTTGCCGTCTGCCAGGACGGATCCAGGATGCCTGCGCCCGCCGGATTGGGAGGCTGTTGCCTGGGTCGTTCGTTGATGATTTCCCGGCGACACCCGTCGTTCAGAAATCCGACTGCCCACGCCGAACGGCGCATCGCTGCGCAATCTATTGATTACAATGGGATAAAGAGCGTTGCCGCCGGGTATCCGTGATTTGGAGGCGTTTGCTGCGAATCGCGCTCTGCTTCACACCGTTTTGTTCGTTTTTCGCTATGCTATGAGTTGCATCTGACCTCGTCTTCGACGGGGCGTAGTGCCGGCGAAAAGTTACGTCGCATTGCGCGGGGGCGCATGAACGAAGTCGACCGACTGGAAAGGTTGCAGCAATTGCTGCTGTCTTTGAACGCGATCAGCGCGGCCACCCTGGATTCCGGCGCGCTGCTCAATCGCATCGTGGCCGAAACCATGCGCTTCACCGACGCGAGCGGCGCCGTGGTCGAGTGGGCCGACGGCGATGATCTCGTCTACATCAAGGCCGCTGGTCAGATTGCCGGGTTTGTCGGCATGCGCGTGCCGAAGGACGATAGCCTTTCCGGCCTTTGCGTGTTCGAGCGCGCGATCCAGCGCAGCGACGACACCGAAACCGACACGCGCGTGAACCGCGATGCATGCCGCAGGATCGGCATACGCTCGATGCTGGTCGTGCCGTTGCTGTTTGGCGAAGATGTCGTCGGTGTCCTCAAGGCATCATCGGAACACACGGCCGCGTTCAACGAAGAACACGAACAGGCCTTGCATCTGGCCGCCGGCATCATCGCAGCCGTTGTCGGCCGCCAGGTCTTGATCGAAAACAGCGAGCGCGAAGGCGAAGCGTTGTCGGCGGAACTGCAGGCAAGCCAGGCGGCCGGCGAAAGCTACCGCAAGGCCGCGATGATCGATCCGCTGACCGGCCTGCCGAACCGCCGCAATTTCGACGAAATGCTCGATGTCGCCGTGTTCCACGGCGGCGACGTGCCGGGCACGATGGCGCTGCTGTTCGTCGACGTCAATGACTTCAAGACGATCAACGACAGCTTCGGCCACGACATCGGCGACCACGCGCTGCGCCGCGTCGCCGATGTGCTGCGCGGGAACGCCAGAGAAGCGGACTTCGTCGCGCGCCTGGCCGGCGACGAATTCGTCGTACTGATGCGCAATCTTGTCGAGCCGGAACGCCAGGTCGGCGGGCTGTGCCAGAAGATCATGCGCGTGTTCGATCAACCGCAGACGCTGGCCGAGACGATCCAGATCCGCATGTCGGTCGCGATCGGCGTGGCGCTGCACGATAGTCCAGACCTTGCGCGCTCCGAGTGGCTGCGCCGCGCCGACGACGCGATGTACCACGCCAAGCAGTCCGGAAAGTTCCGTTTCTACGGACACTACGAACCGTCGTTGAGAATCGTGGGGAGCGAAGACCGCAAGAGCTGAATCTTCGCCGCCTGCGCAGCCACCGCGCCGCGGGGTTCAATCGCTGACCGCGGACCCCGCATCGCCGCTCGCGGGACCCTGCCCGACGCAGCGATCGGGCGGAGCGGCTTCGACGGCCAATGATTCGGCAGCGTGAAGCACTGGCGCGGCTGCATGCGACGGCAGTTCGCGGCAAATGCGGTAGCTTCATCGTTGAGGGCGGTCGCGATCACGCCACGGTGCAAACGCTTCTCGCCACGACGGCAAGCGCGCGCGCGCCGCGGCGCGCAGCCAGATGCTGCCGTAAGCGACGGCGACAATTCCCGCAACGGCGAGCCACCAGCGGGCGCGAGTGAAACCCAATCCGACTGCGACCAAGCCTCCTGCCAGCCAAATCAGAGCGAGGAGGAATGCCACGATTCGGTTTGGTCCGCTTAGTTTGCTTCGACTGTGTATCACGATGCCAATGCTACTGCGTACGTGGCGTCGCCGAGTCTATCGCTTGAGTCAAGAGGCAGCCGCCGCACGCCGCAATAGCACCGAAGATCTTCGGCTTGAATAGTTTGGCAACAACGTTTTCGCTCGTGGCCCGTCGAGCGACGACAAGTCCTCATTTCAGGTCTTTGGCTAGCGGACGCGCGTGAAATAGTTCGTCCTCGTTACCGGAAGGCCATTGTCGCCAAAATAAACGGCGGTCTCGATCATGGTTTTTCTGTCCGCAGCGGCGGCATAAATGCGCGTCGATGCCGGAATTCCTCCCTTGCCAAGCGCCAACACCAGAACATTGGGCACCGGCATCTTCACGGCGACAATGTCAGCTTCGCTGCTGCCCACAACGGGTGTTGGCTTGCCATCGAGCGTAGCGGTCGATACGGCGCGGCTTTGCGCTCCGCCGGCGTCGACAATATCGACATCCGTCCTCCACGCTCCGTCGCCCGCATCGCTGAATGTGATCGTGACTCTCTTCGGTCGCGCCTGCGGCGGCATCGGCAAACGCGAAACATCGACGACCCAGCTGCCGATCAATGGAGACGCGTTGGATGAACTGGCGAGCACGGACGCGTGTGGCATCAAAACAGCGACCAGCAGGATTGCAAAAAGCTTCATCTTCATGATGACCACCTGTGGGTCTACTGGCTGCCGAATGCAAAAAAATCTATCGCCGCGCCCGGTTGAGGTCCTGGCAATCGCGGCACAGACGATAGGTTCCGGTTCCCGGCCTTCTGTCCGAGCGCGGGATTTCCTTGGCTTTGGCGCAGAAACTATTGTTGTGGTGAACGCGATCCGGTATCGGCTTTGTCGACTCTTTTATCCAGAAGAACGGAGGTGTGGTCGGCATGGATGTCCTTTTTTTCTGGCGGGCCTAGCTCTTATACCGCGAAACCGAAGGTCTGGTCTGCGGCGCTGGGCCATTTTTCCGTTGTGCCAGCGAATCCGTCACGACCCAGGCGGCGCCGATCAGCGCGAGATTCAACGCATTCTCGGCCCAGATCCAATGGTTCGCGGGATCGGCCAGGAGCATCGGCACGTGCACCAGCACGGTGAACGACACATACATCGCGGTCAGCAGGACCGCCGCGAGGCGCGCCTGCACGCCCGTCAGGATCGCAACGCCCGCCGCGATGTGGCCAACACCGGTCGCATAGGCCCAGAACTCCTGCGTCGGCGGCAGCCACTTGGGAACGAGCGGGGCGGTGAGGTTCATGTAGAAAAAATGTGCTCCGCCGAACAGCAGCGCACAGATTGCGAACGCCAGTTGGCCCAGGCGTGTGAGGCGTGCGGCGCGGGCCGCGGCGATGTCGGCATTTGCCGCATAGACAATCAGGCCGGCCGCCGCGATCGCAAGTTGCTCGGCCGCGCCGCTGTAGCTGCCGAACTCGGTGTAATGCGCGAGCACCACGCGACCGTTCATCAGGATGACGACGATCAGTGCGTAGTAAGCAGTGAGTAGTGCGGCGCCCCAGGCCGCGCTGCGGCGCCATTCGATGGCTGCGCCAGCGATGAGCATGAACGTGGCGGCAGCGTAAGCCAGGGCGGTGCGGTACGGGAAGTCCTTGGGCACCGGCTGACCAGGGTCGAAGCTTCCGAACGCGAAGCAGACTAGCGCCATCGCCATTACGCCTGCGCCGTAGATGCGCCAGCCGAGAGTCGTCGTGGGTCTTCTTGCGATCATGACTTTTCCACTTTCCCCTAGCTTCGGGTCAGCCGACCTTTCGTTGGCTGCAATGGGTCGTCGCTGATGTCGTAGTCCTCGCGTTCCTCGCGCGACCAGTTCGCAACGGAATTTGCCGGTAGCGGCAGCTGGCCTGGAGCGGCGTACGTGTCGCTGGCAGCGTCGTATTGGGCTTGGAAGTGTCTGCCTTCGGGGTATTCGATCCAGACGGTTTCGGTGTCGTTTGGTTTTTGTAGGGGCATTTGGGCTTCTCCAGGATGAGCGAGGTGCCTGAAGTACGTTCAGGTATGTGCGCTGGTCGATAACCACCAATTGTCGCCTACGCAACACGCCGTCGAGTCAGGAACAATGCCTCGCCGCAATGATTTCGCTGTAAAGATGGCGCGTGTTTGGATGGCCGTCGTCAAAGTCTGCGATGCCTTGTCGTCTCTGGCGCCCATGCAAGGAATGAACGCGACCGGCACTACGATGTTCGCGGCGTAATTCCCGGGAGTCAGACGTGTAACCATGAGCATGACGCCAAAGCCTTGATTCGGCGTGAGCGGGAAAATCAGTCTGCCTCCGGGATTCAGCGCGTCCAGCCAGATCGCAGGCGGATGCGTTGCGCCGGCATTTACATAGATGACATCGGCCTTCGCCAATGGGCCCTCCAGGGCGGACGCGGCAACAACTTCCACATTTTGCAGATGCTGCAAGTTTTTCCGGGCAGTTCCGGCGAGATCGGTCTGAATTTCGTAGGCGACCACTTTCCCGGCGTCACCGACGAGCGCAGCGAGGATTGCAGTGTAGTAGCCGGTTCCGGCACCGACATGCAGGACTGTCTCGCCTGAGGCAGGCGCGCAGTTCATGAGGCAGCGCGCGTGCAGCGTCGGCTGCCCATTGTTGATGCCTCGTTCGGTCGCCAGGCCAACCACGATATCCTGGTAGAGCAGTCGCGGGTCGGAGGACTCTGTCGAGATATAGCCGGCATTGACGAATATGGACCATGGCCCATCGCCCACGAATTTCTCGCGCTCCACGGATGCAAAGGCGGTAATCAGCTTCTGGTCTGAAGAACCGACGCTTTTTACGACAAAGTTCGCGTAGAAATTGCGATGGTCTTGGATGGAGGTCACGGAGCTGCCTGCATGCTGTTGACGAATGAACGTAGACTTTAGTGGGCTCGCCTGGTGGCTGTCATTGAGCGTAGAGAACAAAGGCGACGGTAATCAAGACTGCATTCAATTCCCTCCGTTGCTATTCCCGCAGAGCCCAAGGCTTCGGATGTTGCGCCTGGTATTGGCTCAGGCGGACTGCTGCAACGGTCTGAGCTAGTATCACCGATGTGCGGCAACGGCCGCTCGACTCGGCGCCAGGCTGCCAAAACAGTTATGGCTGCGAGCACCCACAAACAGGAGGATGGCGATGAAGTACATGATCAGCTGGTTCGAACGCCCGCAAGGTTCGCCCATCGAGTACGAAAATGCCCAGAAGCGGATTCTTGAGGTCTTCGGCCCCTGGAAGGCGCCGGCAAACTTCAAGATCGAGGTCTTTGTTATCCGCGTCGGCGAGTGGGGTGGGCATATGCTGGTGGACTGCGACGATCCGACGACGGTTCACAAGTTCTGCTCTATGCTCCCTGCCTTCGTGTTCGAGGCCAGGCCGGTGATTCCGGTCGAAGACGCCATCCGCGTCGAACTGGAAGCGATGGCCTATCGCGACGGGCTGAAACCCGGCTGACGTGCGGGGAGAACGTCGGATTTCCGCACGGACTCCTGCAATGCGTTCGCGAGCCAGCATGCGCCAGGGAATGCCTAGGGAAGCTCTGAACAAGTCTGCGTAGGCGGCATGATGTCCAGAGGGTTCGCAGGTCGTGTTGCGTGGCGCCGCCCAGGCTGGCTGCCTGGGCAAGGCGCGCGGCGCGGGCTGCGGACCTTCTGGACGTCACCCTGGCATTTGAAATCAATCTGTTGGGGCCTGTGCAGACTTGTTCAGAGCTTCCCCAGGTGCTTTTGGGCACGCCGTACCTGATACCGTTGATTGCGGAACGGAATTGGACAACATCCGCAAATGGACGGAGTGATTGCGACTGCATTTAATTGGCTCTGGCCCCCTTTTTTTCGCATGACGCAAACCGCGCTCAAACGGCGTTACCTGAACCCAAGCCGATCCCATCGGCATAAGGGGGTACGACCATGTGGCGCGAAGTTCGGGGCCTGTCTTCACCGATCCGGTACGCTGGCTCGTCGGCGCACTTGCGAAGGGTTTGCAGAGCGGCATCATTGATCGCATTGCTTTGCGGTGCGAACGCACACGCAACAATCATCTTCCCGCACACGTACAAAGTCGGCCCCAAACCGGCTTGCGACTACGGGACGATCCAGGAGGCAATCGACGCTGCCAGCGCGACGGCCGGTGACACGATCGAACTTGACGCCACCCTGTCCTACGCCGGCCAGCATCTGACGATCAGTGGAAAGTCATTGACGATCCGGTCCGGCGCCGCGTGCACGATCGGCACAGCGTTGCCGGATGCTGCGGCGAGCGTACAAGCGACGATCAGCGGCAACGCCGGCGCCACCTTGGCGGTGTTCACGATCACCAGCGGCAATGTGACGCTGACCGATCTGATAATCACCGGCAACACGTCCAGTGCCAGCGCCGGCGGTATTGAATATTCGGGCACCGGGATCCTGACGCTCAACGATGTCGCTGTCACGAACAACACGGGAATCAATGGTGGCGGAATCGTGTTTGATGCAGACGGCACGCTGGAGCTCGGGACCGGCGCGCAGATCGTCGGCAACACCGCAACGGGTGACGGCGGCGGCATTGCGGTCTACGGCAGCTTCGCGACCCTGCATATGGTCTCGAGCGGCAGCTACGTGGCATCCAACCATTCAGACAATGGCTTCGGCGGCGGCATCTTTTTGTACGGCGCCACCGCCTACGTCGATACACCCGACGCTACCGACATACCGGCGATCTTCCTCAACACGGCAATGGATGGCGGCGGCGTTGCGGTGGAGAGCAACCAGGATGCCGGAGCGTTTCTATCGATCGGCGCCAGCGGGCATACCGTACGCGTCGAACTCAATAGTGCCAGCGATCCGCTGGGCGGGGGTGGCGGGGTCCATCTGCTTTCATCCGGCTATAACGGCATTGGCGGGACCTACTACGGCCATGCCCTGCTGGAGGCTACCAACGCCCGCATCGAGCACAATATCGCGGTCGAGGGCAGCGCCATTTTTGCCGACTGCGGGATGACGGTCAGCGCGTGCGACACCACCAGCGAGATCGCGATGTCCACAAGCGGGTGTGCGGGCCTGGACTGCAACACCGTCGCCGGCAATGAAACGCAGACGTCGGCTGGACAACCGACGCCTGGATCGGCAGTCTACCTGCGAAACTCTGACTTCCAGGCGTACGGCTTGCATATGCGCGGCAACCACGGCGCTCACGCGGTCGGAGCAGTAAGCGGGCACGATTTGGAACTCCATGACTGCCTTGTCGCCGAAAACATGCTCACAGCGGAAATGTTCTCGTTTGACACGGGATATTTTTCCGTCGATCAGTGCACGATAGCCAACGACAGCATCGGCGTGTCGCCTGCCATACTCACGAATAACGCCGAAGTCCACTTGACCAACAGCGTGATTTCCGAAGACGTGGCCGCATTGCAAACCATCGGCGGCACGTCGGACGTGCATGACATCGTTGCCAAGAATACCGGCGGCCTTCCCGCGTCGCCCGACATCGTCCAGGGCGATCCACTGTTCTTCGACATCGCCAACAGCGACTACCGGCTGAGCGTCCTGAGCATGAACGGGGACGTCGAGGCATCGCCTGCCGTCGACTTCGCTCCGGCCACGACCGGCAACGACCATACCGACATTGATGGTCGTCCACGCGACCTGGATGTGCCCGCCGTGGTAAACGTATCCGGTCCGCGCGACCTGGGCGCCTATGAGATGCAGCCGATCACGGATCGCATCTTCATCGGCACTTTCGGCGACGCGTACAGGCTGGTCTATTGAGCCGTCGTTTCCCTGGCAGTTCGAAAGTAAGAGAACGGTGCCGGTTTCACTTTCGCAGGCTCACTTTCGTAGGCTGAGCCGCGACGGGGCACGACTGTTGGGGCTCGCAGGATTCAAACGAGCGTAAGTGAAGCTTTCACTGTTTTGGCATCACCGCAAGACTTTCCGAGGTCGGAGCAGGCGGAAGTGTTTATTTTGGAGGCGATCAGGAGTGGAGACTACGACGCGCTTGTTAAAATAAACTGTCGGAGCGGACGACGTCCGCATCCGAGACAGAGCGATTGCGACTGCATTTAATTGGCTCCGTCCCCTATTCTCCGGACTTTGTGTCGCTGGCGAAAAGCGTCAGTGAATACGTGCGGGAGCAGCATGCCAGGGAGATGCCTCCGAAGGCCTGATGGCAGTGCAGAAGACGCCGCCAGGGTCACTTTGTAAGTCCAGCCGCGTTGGGACATGACCATGGAGCTCGCGGATTCAAGCAAGACTCGCAAAGGAACGCAGTAGTTAAGACTGCATTTACTTGCGCCCGCCCCAATTCTAGGGCCGACCACCAGAGGGGTACGCAATGCTTAACATCATCGCCACCATGGGTATCCTGCTGGCGGCAGTCGATCCCGCGACCGAACTCAATGATGGCCAAAGCCTGCTGCGCTGGCTGGAGGAGAAGCCCGAGACGCCAGATCACATAGTGATTGCTGGCGCAGCTATGGGATTCGTGGCAGGCGTTGCGAGCACCATGCAGCTCATGAAGATAATTTGTCCGCCTGCGGGAACTACGCGTGGGCAGAATATTGCAATAGTGGTCAAGTACCTCAAGGAACACCCGAAGTCGTGGCGATTGTCTTCAACGTTTTTGACGATGCAGGCCCTCGACGAGGCGTGGGCTTGTCCGAAGCCCTCTATCTGACCCGAGGCAACCCGAGCCCGCTTATGCATGACTGGCTGCAGGACCTAGAGACGATGAGGCGAATGTGGGACGACGTTGTGAAGGCGACTGAGCCCTTCCGCCGGCAGATCGAACGCGCCGCCGAGCAAGCCGCCAAATGTGACTGAGCCGTTCCGTGAAGAGATGGAGCGAATGGCGCAACAACAATTAGCGGCGGCAGCACTAGCATCTGGACCTTCGCCGGAAGTCATCCATGAACTTGACAGACAGCGGGAGCAGATCGACGCATGGATCTCTGAGTCGGCGAGCGCCGCCGTCGCGGCGGCTCGACTATTGGAGCCAGCACATGCTCCAACTTGGCTGAATGAACTCACGCGAGAGCTTCGAGAACTCCCGAAGCGCACGCGCGATGAGCTGCAGGCCCTCGCCGCGCGAGGGTGGTACCTAGACCCGAATATGGTTGCAACCGGTCCGTCGCGCATCAGAAAAGCAATCAATGAAGGTCAGATTCAGTAAGTCGATAAGGCGCTGGTCAAGTGGTATGGCGACCAGCTGGAAAAGATTTGCTCCTCTCTGACAGAGCGTCATCCCCGCCGGGCCACTATTCTCGGGAAGGCGTTTGACGCGCACGCTCGAGGCGATTTCGTGCTTTCCGTACCCGTCCTATTGGCACAGGCAGATGGGATCTGCTGGGACCACACACGCAAATCGCTGTTCATAAGTAGGGACAACGCTCCCGAAGGTAAACACGTCCTCGCCAAGTTGGCGCTCGGAAAATCCGCCCATCATGCCTGAGTAAAAAACTCCGACTGAGCTTGCCCCTGTTTTCCGGATACCGACGGTGACGTATAACAATACGTTACCGGAGGTTGAAAATGAAGCGCATACCGAAGCAGAGATTTACGCAGGAGTTCAAGCTGGAGGCGGTGCGGTTGGTGAAGGGCGGCATG
>DASXKR010000079.1:0-22392 GCA_036496665.1 Rudaea sp.
CCCAGCGCCTAGATTTTGCGCAGGCGTTCGATCAACGCATCGGCAAACGTCTCGGTCGTGCCGCTGCCGCCCAGGTCCGGCGTCACGCGATCCTTCGCCGTCACTGTTTCGCGGATCGCATTGCGCAGGTGGCGCGCTGCATTGCCCGCAGTTCCCAGGCTTTTCTCTATCCGCGTTGATCGGCTCTTCTCCGCGTTGATCCGCGTCAAACGCTTTTTTTGCTTATCTGATAGAGCCTAACCAGCCGCAACCTTGCCGAGGCGTTCGATCAACGCGTCGGCGAAGCTCTCGGTCGAGCCGCTGCCGCCGAGGTCCGGCGTCACCCGATCCTTGGCCGTCACCGTTTCACGGATTGCGAAGCGCAGCCGGCGCGCTTCGTCGGTCAGGCTCAGGTGGTCGAGCATCTGGCACGCGGCGAGCAGCAAGGCACATGGATTGGCGATGCCCTTGCCGGCAATGTCCGGCGCCGAGCCGTGCACCGCCTCGAAGATCGCCGCCGCGGTGCCGATGTTCGCGCCGGGAGCGAGCCCAAGCCCGCCGACCAGTCCGGCACACAGGTCCGACAGGATGTCGCCGAACAGGTTGGTCGTGACGATCACGTCGAACTGGTACGGATTCATGACCAGCTGCATGCAGCAGTTGTCGACGATCATCTCGTTGCAGGCGATGTCCGGATACTGCGCCGCAACTTCGCGCGCGACTTTCAGGAACAGGCCGGATGTCGATTTCAGAATGTTCGCCTTGTGCACGATCGTGACTTGCCTGCGGCCGGCGCGGCGCGCCAGGTCGAAGGCGTAGCGCACGATGCGCTCGGAACCGCGCCGCGTCACGCGCTGGGTCAGCGTCGCTGTCTCGCCGTCGGCCGACAGCTGCTGGCCTTCGCCGATGTAGGCGCCCTCGGTGTTCTCGCGCACGGTGATGATGTCGACGTTCTCGTAGCGCGACCGTGTGCCGGGAAATGAAATCGCCGGACGCACGTTCGCGTACAGGTCGAAGCGTTTGCGCAGTTCGACATTGAGCGATGCGAAGCCACCGCCGACCGGCGTAGTCAGCGGACTTTTCAGCGCGATCCGGTTTCTGGCGATTGCGTCAAGCGTGGCCTGCGGCAGCAGTTCGCCGAACTGCGACTGCGCGGCGAGGCCGGCTTCGACGAATTCATAGCTCAGGCCGGCGTTCAACGCATCGAGCACGCGCAGACTCGCGTGCATGATCTCCGGGCCGATGCCGTCGCCGCGGATCACGGCAATGGTCTTGCTCATGGGGATTTGTCAGCTCGAGGAATTTCGGGGGCGCATTATATGCTGACGAGAGTAAGGGGCGAGGGCGATGGGCTTCCGATGCGCACCAACTCCTGCCAAGACATCTCTGCTCACGCTCTGGGCGAATTTCTGCGCGCCGCCTTCCACGAGAATATGCATGTCACGTTCTTCAGTAGAAAGAAGAGCAGTCAGACCAGGCTTCGGCGTCCCTCGCCTCTCGCCCCTCAGCCCTGCGTCCCTTCCAGCTGATCGAGAAAATCCACCGCGCGGCGCAGGTGCGGAATCACGATCGATCCGCCGACCACGAGGCCGACACCGAATACCTCGAAGAATTCGTCGCGGTTGACGCCGCTGTCCTTGCACTGGGCGACGTGGTAGCTGATGCAGTCGTCGCAGCGCAGCACCAGCGAAGCCACCAGTCCCAGCATCTCCTTGGTCTTCACGTCGAGCGCGCCTTCCTTGTAGGCCTGCGTGTCGAGCGCGAAGAACCGGCGCACGACCTGGTTGTCGTGTCCGAGGATGCGCTCGTTCATGCGCTGCCGGAATGCGCTGAATTCGGCGACGCGATCGGTCGGCCCGGCTGACGCGGAGGCCACGGATGGCCGAGGGGGATCGTCGGGAAGAAGAGGACCGGCGCTCATGCGGAATCCCCGAGCGGCTGCGCGAGCTTGCCGGCGCGATCGGCGGCGACCAGTTCCTCGAACCCGCCGATGTGTTCGCCGTTGACAAACACCTGCGGCACACTGCGCTGGTTTACCCGCGTCAGCATCTCGGCGAAATTGGCCGGATTGGTGTCGATGCGCTTCTCTTCGTAATCGAAGCCGCGTTGCTTGAGCAAGGTTTTGGCCGCAACGCAATAGGCGCAGCTGCCATTGGTGTAAATCTCCGCATTTGCCATGATCGAAACCGGCCGATTGCTGATCTGCCCGCAAATATGAGGGTCCGGCCGCGCGTTGACAAGATCGCTGTCCGGGTCTACCCGGCGTTAACAGCGCCTGAGTGCCGGCGCGCGTTGCGGCGCCTGGCGCTGGATGCGGAACCTCGCCTGCGCTATCGTGGTCACACGCAGCATCCCATCGGCCGAGCCGACATGAATTCCCGATCCTCCTACGCGGCGCTGGCGCTTGCCGGCATCACCGCACTGACCGGCATCGCGCATGCCTACGACACACCCTTGCCCGATATCGGCAGTTCCGCCGGTACGGTCGCCTCGCCCGAAGAGCAGCGCCAATACGGTTTCTATATGCTGCACGAGCTGCGCAACCAGCAACTCGTGCTCGATGACGAACTCGTCGCCGACTATCTGAACACGCTCGGCTACCGCCTCGTCTCCTACAGTCCGAAAACCGACCAGCCGTTCACTTTTTTCGTCGTGCGCGACCGCGAGATCAATGCGTTCGCCCTGCCCGGCGGCTTCGTCGGTGTCAACATCGGCCTGATCACGATGACGCGCAGCGAGAACGAACTCGCCGCCGTCATCGCCCACGAAGTCTCCCATATCACGCAGAATCATCTGGTCCGGGCGGTCGAAGCCGAGCAGAAGATGGCGCCGCTGATGGTGCTGGCGATGATCGGTGCGATCGCGGCGTCGGCGCATCAGAACCCGTACAGCACGAGCAACTCCGACGTCGGTGCGATCGCCGTCGCGCAGGGCCTGGCGCAGCAGATGCAGATCAACTTCACGCGTGCCGACGAGTCGGAAGCCGACCGCGTCGGCATCCAGACGCTTGCAAAAGCCGGCTACGACCCGGACGCGATGGCGGACGTGTTCGAGAACATGCAGCGCGCGCTGCGCCCGGGATTCGACGAAAGCGACGTGCCGGCGATGCTGATGGACCATCCGGTAACGGTCGAGCGCATCAGTGAGGCACGCGCCCGCGCCGAAATCATCAAGAAACAGTATCGTCCCAGCGTCGTGGTCGGCGACGTGAAGGAGACCGGCACGGACAAAACCGGCGCAGCAGCATCGACGGACGCAAAAGGCTCCGCCACGCCCGCCACAACCCCGGTCACCATCCCGGGCACCAGGACTGTCGCACTCCTGCCGAGCACGAAGGACAGCACTGCGCTGCTGAAACTGGTCGACGCACCGCAAGACCGGTTGCGGCAACGCGAGCGGTCGGAGGCCTACTACGCCCTGATGCGCGAACGCGTGCGCGTGCTCGGCAATGATCACGCCGGCGAAAGCATCGCCTACTACGCCAGCAACATGCGCAACACGACCGGGTTCGACACGCCGGCGAACCGCTACGGCATGGCGGTGGCATTGACGCTCGGCGGCCGCGCCGGGGAAGCGCTCGAGCCGTTGCAGAAGCTCGTGGACTCCGATCCGGACAATCTTGCCTATCAGCTCGAACTCGGCAACGCCGAGCTCTACTCCGGCCAGCGCGAACTTGCCCTGCAACGTTACGCGCGGCTCGAGAAGACCCTGCCGGCAAACCGTGCGCTGGCACTGGCCTACACGCAGGCTCTGCTGCACACGCAGGACAAGACCGCGGCACGCCAGGCGCAGGAAATCCTGCGGCCGTTGCTCGCCCGTGACGACGAAGATCCGCAGATCCACACGGCGTTCGGGCGCGCCTGCGACGTGGCCGGAGACAAGGTCCGCGCCGGCGAGTCGTATGCCATGGCGTCCTACCTCAACGGCCGCGCCGAAGACGCATACAACCAGCTCAAGGACATTTCCAAGCGCAGCGACCTCGACTATTACCAGCGCACGCGCGTCGAGGCGCTGATCGAACAGATGACGCCGATTGTGCTCGACCTGCGCCGGCACAAGATCAAGCCGGCCGACCAGGGCAAGCTGGTCGATGATCATCGGCCTGGGATTTCACTGTGCGTGTCAGCCGCTTGCGACGCGCCGTCATCGGGGCGTAATAATTGACCGGTCAAATGACGGTCATGTCACAAAGCGCCGGGCACGGCGCATGACCCGATAGGGCAACGTGCAAAAACACATATTGATCGTCGAAGACGAACCCGCGATCCGCGACATGGTTGCGTTTGCGCTGCGCAAGGCCGGCATGGAGCCGGCGCATGCCGCCGACGCGCGCGCCGCGCAAGGCATGATTGCCGAGCGCGTGCCGGACCTGATCCTGCTCGACTGGATGCTGCCCGGCATGAGCGGCCTGGACCTGGCGCGCCGCCTGCGCAAAGAGGACCTGACACGCGACGTGCCGATCATCATGCTGACCGCGCGTGGCGAAGAGACCGACCGCGTCGGCGGACTCGAGGCCGGCGTCGATGACTACGTGGTCAAGCCATTCTCGCCGCGCGAGCTGATCGCGCGCATCAACGCGGTCATGCGTCGCACGCATGGTGTCGACGGCGACGGCGTGGTCACGGTCGGCGACCTGCGCATCGACAGCAGCGCGCATCGTGTCTATGCCAAAGAGGCAATCGTGCCGATCGGTCCGACCGAATACCGGCTGCTGCATTTTTTCATGACCCACGCCGAGCGCGTCTACTCGCGCAGCCAGCTGCTCGATTACGTCTGGGGCGGCAGCGTCTACGTCGAGGAGCGCACGGTGGACGTGCACATTCGCCGGCTGCGCAAGACACTGGAACCGTACAACTGCCAGGACCTGGTGCAGACAGTCCGTGGCGCGGGCTACCGCTTTTCGCAGACCCCGTCCGAGTAAACCGCGTCGGATTCCGCTAAATTCGCGGATTCCAGAGCCCGGATTGCACCCGGTGCGGAAGTTTCGACCTTCGGATCGGATGTCTTCATGCGGTTGGAGTTCCTGCAAAGTCATGCGTGGCAGGTGTCGCTGGGGCGATTCGTCGTCCTGCTCGTCGTCGCCTTTGTTGCCGGCCTGCTGCTGCATGAGCCGCTCTACGCGGTGCTCGTGGCACTGTTCGGCTACTCGGTCTGGTCGCTGGTCAGCCTGTACCAGATCCAGTCGTGGCTGAGGTCGCGACGGCGCCGGCCGCCGCCCGAGGACCGCGGTGTCTGGTCGGATATCTCTGCACACATGTATAAAAAGCTGCATACCGAACGCTCCCGCAAACGCCGCCTGGTCAGCCTGCTGCGTGCATTCCGCGAGGGCGCCGCCGCACTGCCCGACGGCGTCGTCGTGCTGACCGGCGGCCGCTCCGTCGTCTGGTTCAACGAAGCCGCCGGCCGCCTGCTCGGTCTGGTCGCGCCGCGCGACCGCGGTGAACACGTCGATGCATTCCTGCCGCCGCCGGCGCGCGAGTGGATCGCCGACGCGCCGGCGCTGGAGCCGCTGCGCGAGGTGCCCTCGGGCCGCGACGAGAGCGTCAAGCTGTCGTTTCGCCTGATTCCGTATTCGCACGAGCACAGCCTGCTGGTGGTCCGCGATGTGACACCCCTGGCCCGGCTCGAGCAGGTGCGGCGTGACTTCGTCGCCAATGTCTCGCATGAACTGCGCACACCGCTGACCGTACTGCACGGCTATCTCGAAATGCTCGAGCCGGAAATCATGCCGCAGCTCGCGCCGGTGCTGAGCGACCTGCGCGGGCAATCGCGGCGCATGACGCAGATCGTCGAGGACCTGCTCACGCTGTCGCGGCTCGAGGCACAGCAGCAGGTCCCGGACGAGCGCGTGTCGATGCGCGCCCTGCTGTCGACGCTCAAACGCGAGGCAGAAGGCCTGTCGCAGGGGCGCCACACCATCACGCTCGTGCGCACTTCCGAGATGGACCTGCGCGGCTCGACCGATTACCTGCACAGCGCGTTCTCCAATCTCGTTTCGAATGCCGTGCGCTACACGCCGGAACACGGCCGTATCGAGATTTCGTGGCAGGCCACGCCGGACGGAGGCGCGCGCTTCGCCGTCGCCGACAGCGGCAACGGCATTCCGGCCGAGCACCTGCCGCGCATCACCGAACGTTTCTATCGCGTATCGACCAGTCGCTCACGCGAAACCGGTGGCACCGGCCTCGGCTTGTCGATCGTCAAACACGTATTGCAGCTGCATCATGGCAGACTGACGATCGAGAGCGAACTTGGCGTCGGCAGCACGTTTGCCTGCGTCTTCGGACCCGAACGCGTGCTAGCCTTCGAAAGTATGTCCCTGGAACGCCAATGAACGCCGTCAAGACTCCGCGCAACGCGCTCCAGCCGCTGCCAGACAATCCCGCGCGGCCGGCCGACCTCGGCGACCCGGCGCTGTACCTCAATCGCGAACTGGCGCAGCTCGAATTCAACTTCCGCGTGCTGGCGCAGGCGCAGGATGCGTCGATGCCGCTGCTCGAGCGCATGCGCTACCTGTGCATCTCGAACTCCAATCTCGACGAATTCTTCGAAGTCCAGGTGGCCATCCTGCGCCATCACGTCGCACTCGCCGACGCCAAGGCCGGTCCCGACGGCATGCCGCCGGCCGAACTGCTGACGCGTATCCGCGCGCGCGTGATCGAACTGGTGCGCGCGCAGTACGCGTTCTTCAACGACACGTTGCTGCCTGAACTCGAGCGCGAAGGTATCCGCTTCATCTCCCGCGACAAATGGACGCTGAAGCAGGAGCGCTGGCTGCAGGGCTACTTCCAGAACGAGGTGCTGCCGGTGCTGTCGCCGCTCGGCCTCGACCCGGCGCATCCGTTTCCGCGCATCCTCAACAAGAGCCTGAACTTCGCCGTCTCGCTCGAGGGCAAGGACGCGTTCGGCCGCGAAGGCCATATGGCGCTGGTGCGCGCGCCGCGCTCGCTGCCGCGCATCGTGCGCCTGCCCGAGGAAGTCGCAGAGAAACCCTACGATTTCGTCTTCTTCTCCAGCATTCTGCACCAGTTCGTCGACGAACTGTTCCCGGGCATGCGCGTAACCGGCGCGTATCAATTCCGCGTTACCCGCAACAGCGAACTCTTCGTCGACGAGGACATCGAGAATCTCGCGCTCGCGCTGCGCGACGAATTGCGTGGCCGCGGCTTCGCACGCGCCGCGCGCCTCGAGATCGCCGAAAGCTGCCCGAAGCCGGTCGCCGATTACCTGATGCAGAACTTCGAACTGACCGAGAGCGAGGTCTATCGCTGCGCCGGCCCGGTCAACGTGCATCGCATCCAGAACATCTACGACCAGGTCGAACGACCCGACCTGAAGTTCCCTAAATTCACGCCACGATTGAACGCTGCCGTCATCGCCGAGCGCAGCCTGTTCGAGGCGATCGCCGAACGCGACATCCTGCTGCACCATCCGTTCGAGTCGTTCGGCGCCGTGATCGAGCTGATCAAGCAGGCCAGCACCGATTCCGGCGTGCTGGCGATCAAGCAGACGCTGTATCGCACCGGCAACGATTCGCCGCTGGTCAGCCTGCTGATCGACGCGGCGCGCGCCGGCAAGGATGTGACCGTCGTAATCGAGCTGCGCGCGCGTTTCGACGAAGAGGCAAATATCCAGCTCGCCAACCGCCTGCAGGAAGCCGGCGTACAGGTCGTCTACGGCGTGGTCGGCTACAAGACTCACGCCAAGGTGCTGCTGATCGTGCGCCGCGAACAAGCCAAGCTGCGCCGCTACGTACATCTATCGACCGGCAACTATCACCAGATCACTTCGCGCGTCTATACCGACTTCGGCCTAATGACCGCGAACAAGGACATCGGCGAAGACGTGCACAAGCTGTTCCAGCAGCTGTCCGGCCTCGGCCCGCAGATCAAGCTCAAGCAGCTGTTGCAGTCGCCGTTCACGCTGCATCGCGGCCTGATGAACAAGATCGAACGCGAGATCGAACACGCGCGCGCCGGCAAGCCCGCGCGCATCATCGCCAAGATGAACGCGCTGAACGAAGTCAGCGTCGTCGAGGTGCTGTACAAGGCATCGATGGCCGGCGTGCAGATCGATCTGATCGTGCGTGGCGCCTGCACGCTGCGCCCGGGCGTTCCCGGCATTTCCGACAATATCCGCGTGCGCTCAATCGTCGGCCGCTTCCTCGAGCACAGCCGCGTCTACTGGTTTGCCAACGGCGGCGATGCCGAAATCTTCTGCTCGAGCGCCGACTGGATGGAGCGCAACCTGCTGCGTCGGATCGAAGTGTGCTTCCCGATCCTCGACAGCGAACTCGCGCGCCGTGTCTACGACGAGGCGCTGGCGAACTACCTCGCCGACAACACGCAGGCCTGGCAGCTGATGGCAGACGGCCACTACGATCGTCTGCATCCGGACATGGAAACGCCGCATTCGGCACAGCAGGCGCTGCTGGCGAAAGTCTGCGGCTGAGGGCCGTTTCCGGCGCCCCGGTGTGGCGAGGTGGACGGCGCCGGCTTCCACTCGTGCGATTTCCCCTTCGAACGCTGCGGGATGACCGCAGTCTCTGGCACTCGCAGGAAGATTCCGAGGACATCTGCTCGGCCCGCAGGCGTTGCGCCGCCTTGACGCGATCACCTCCGCCTGGGTTAATATGAGGCGCGACAAGGAGATGGCATTCCTCCTCTAACCGCCGCAAGGCTGATGATGCCTGTCCAGCTACCCGAAAGCGGGCGGCGTGCAGGCATCGCCGCGAACCAGATTCGCGGCGCTTCCCGTGCGCACTGCGTCGTTTCCGGGCTTGATCCTGCAACCCGGAGGCGTATGGGAATTTTCTCTTTTTTCGCGGTCGGCTTCGGCGCGTTTGCCGGCGCGCTGCTGCGCTGGGGCTTCGGCATCGCGCTCAATCCGCTGCTGCCGGTGCTGCCACTCGGCACGCTCGCGGCGAACCTGCTCGGCGGCTTCGTCATCGGCGCGGCCCTCGGCGTGTTCAACCAGTTCCAGAGCCTGCCGCCGGAGGTGCGTCTTTTTGTCACGACCGGCTTCTGCGGCGGCCTGACGACGTTTTCCACATTTTCCGCCGAGACCGTCACGCTGCTGCTGCGCCAGCAGTTCGGCTGGGGCGCAGCGATCGTGGCCGCGCATGTGATCGGTTCGCTGATGATGACGCTGGCCGGTATCGGTGCAGTGCGTCTGTTTTTCCGCGCCTGACGGAGACACGTCCATGATGGGTACGCATCTGCGCTTCTACACCTATGAAAATCGCAGGCACGGCAGCGAGCTGCTGTACGAATGGCTGCTCGAACGGGCCAGGCAGCTCGGCGTCCACGGCGGCTCGGCATTCCGCGCGATCGCCGGATTCGGCCGGCACGGCAAGTTCCACGAACAGCACTTCTTCGAACTGGCGGGCGACGTGCCGGTGCTGGTCGAGTTCATTCTCGGCGAAACCGAGGCGGACAATCTGATCGCCGCCCTGCAGCGCGAGAAAATCCAGCTGTTCTACGCGCGCGTGGCAACCGAGTTCAATGTGACCGGCCCGGTTCAGGCGTAGAAAAATGCCAGCTCGCCTTCGTGGCATGACAAGGACACCGGCACGAGCGCGCCAGGCTGCTCTGCGCACCGGTCCCCGCGCAATCGCCGGCATGAGTCCGCAATGACCGAGGTCTATCTGCTTGCCGCACTCTGGGTCGGCCTCGCACTGCTGGCGACGCTGCTGTCGATCTGGCTGCGTATCGCCACAGCGATGTCGGAGATCGTCGTCGGCACGGTAGCCCAGCTGCTGATCGGTGCGGCATTCGGCACCGGCATGTTTGGCGCAACGGTACTCGGCAGCGATAAGGGCTGGCTCACGTTCCTGTCGAGCATCGGCGCCGTCCTGCTGACGTTCCTCGCCGGTGTCGAACTCGATCCCGATGCGCTGCGCAAGAACGGCAAGGAGGCGTTCGGCATCGGCCTGGTCGGTTTCTTCGCGCCGTTCCTCGGCTGCGCGGCGGTCGCACGCTGGTGGCTCGGCTGGTCCGTCGATGCGAGCTGGCTCACGGGCATCGCGCTGTCGACGACATCGGTCGCGGTCGTCTATGCAGTCATGCTGGAACTCGGCTTGAACCGTACGCAATACGGAAAAGGCGTGCTCGCCGCGTGCTTCATCAACGACCTGGCGACCGTGCTCGCACTCGGAATGATGTTCGCACCGTTCACGCTCAAGACGCTGATTTTCGTTGTCGGCAGCATTGTCGCATTCGTCGTGCTGCCGTGGATCACACCGCGGTTCTTCCGCCGTTACGGCAACCGTCCGTCGGAGCTCGAAACGAAATTCCTGCTGCTGATCCTGTTCGGTCTCGGCGCGCTGGCGATGTGGGCCGGCAGCGAAGCGGTGCTGCCGGCCTACGTGGTCGGCATGATCCTGGCCGGTTCGGTCGGCAAGGACCATGCGCTGGTCCGGCGCCTGCGCACGCTCACGCTCGGCTTCCTCACGCCGTTCTATTTCATCCGTGCCGGATCGTTCGTGTCGGTGCCGGCGCTGGTTTCCGGGTTCGGCATCTTCCTTGCGCTGCTCGGCGCGAAAATGGCGACCAAGCTGATCGGCGTCTATCCGATGACTCAGGTGTTCCGTTCGCCGCGACGCGAGGCGATGTATACGACCCTGCTGATGTCGACCGGTCTGACCTTCGGCAGCATTTCCGCGCTGTACGGACTAAACCACCACATTGTCGACCAGGCGCAATACAGCTACATCATTGCCACCGTCGTCGGCAGCGCCGTGATCCCGACCCTGATCGCGAACGCGTTTTTCTTGCCGCATCACCTGCTGCCGCGCGACGACGCCGATGAACTGGCTGCCGGGGTGGCGCAGACGAGCGGCTTGCACCGGTCCGCCAACGCGGGCGGCGCCTGATGCCGCCTGCTCGCCGGCGGCGGCGCCGCGGATGGTATGGTCGGCTCGTTCACGGCGCAGGACATCCCTCGCTGACGTCGCCTTCGATCTGGTTACGGAAGATCACGTCGCCCAGGCACGACGCGCGGTACGAGAACACCGACGTGTTGCCGTCGACATCCGCCGCAAGGACGGTGACGTAGCGGGACTGGAGCGACTGGTTCGGGCTGGCAAAGCCGATCGCAAACGCAGCAGCGCCCTCGGTGCTCGAATCGCCGGGGATCGCCGGCAGTCCGCAATCGTGGCACAGCTCGCCCTCGCCGGTAACCATGTCGTCCGGCTGCGCCGACGAAAACACCTCGATGTAATACTCGCCGCCGATCGAGTCCAGTTCGCCACGTACGGTGCCGTAGCGGGCGCCGCCCTCGGCGCTGAGGCTGACCGGAAAATTCAGGCCGCGATTGGTCAGGGCCGCTGCCCCGGCGTGGAGTCGTCATCCCGCAGGCCCGAGTCAGCCAGGTCGACGCCGAAGCTCCCGTTCTGGCAGATCGATACACCGGCTGAGCGTCGAGGCGGCGTTTGGCTCCCGCTCATCAAACCTTCGACATAATTTCTGCGCTACCGAAAGCATGAGGAAAGCCGAAAGCCAATCGGAGAAGCCGAATGTCGCAGCGCAGTCTGGAACAACGAATCGCCAAATTGCTGGCGCGGGCCGGCATCCGCCTCAACGGCTCGGCCCCGTACGAGCCGCAGATTCTCGACCCGCAGTTCTACCAGCGGGTTGTGACGCACGGTTCGCTCGGGCTCGGTGAAACCTACATGGACAAGGCGTGGGACACGCGCGACCTGTACGGCTTCCTGTTCCGCCTGCTCGCGGCGCACGTCGATGAGACCGCACGCGGTTTCGACGACGCATGGCTCTGGCTAAAGGCGAACCTGCTGAACCTGCAGCGCGGCCGGCGCGCGTTCGTCGTCGGCGAACGCCATTACGATCTCGGCAACGACCTGTTCGAGGCGATGCTCGGACGTCGCCTGGTCTACAGCTGCGGTTACTGGAAAAATGCCGCTTCGCTCGACGAAGCGCAGGAGGCCAAGCTCGATCTGGTCTGCCGCAAGCTCGGCCTGCGCCCGGACATGCGGGTACTGGATATCGGTTGCGGTTGGGGTGAGGCGCTGAAATTCGCCGCCGAGCGCTACGGCGTCAGCGGTGTCGGTGTCACTATCTCGCAGGAACAGGCCGACTATGCGCGCGGGCTCTGTCATGGACTGCCCGTGGAGATCCGCGTGCAGGATTATCGCGCCATGACTGACAACATCGGCAGCGAGCGCTTCGATCGCAGCTGGTCGATCGGCATGTTCGAGCATGTCGGCGTGAAGAATTACCGGAGCTATTTCGAGGTTGTGCGGTGTTGCCTGGTCGAGGATGGCCTGTCGCTGCTGCACACGATCGGCGGCGAGGCGTCGACCAATCACACCGATCCGTGGATCGAAAAGTATATTTTCCCCAATTCGATGCTGCCGTCGGCCGCACAAGTCGCGCAAGCCAGCGAAGGCCTGTTCGTCATCGAGGACTGGCACAACTTCGGTGCCGACTACGCGAAGACGCTGCTCGCGTGGCGCGACAACTTCGAGGCGGCGTGGCCGAGGCTGCAGGAAAAGTACGGCGATCGCTTCCGGCGCATGTGGGAATTTTATCTGTGCGCCTCGGCGGCAACGTTCCGCGCGCGGCGCAACCAGCTGTGGCAGATCGTGCTGAGCCCGAACGGCGTCGCCGACGGCTATACGGCGCTGCGCTGAGTTCGCTGCTGCGCCGCGCACGAAATAAAATTCGTGCACGAGGATCTCGCGGAAAGGTAAAGATCGTGCATGACGCACAGACCGTCGTCTGCGCGTACGGATGCATCTGCCGATCCGAAGCTCAGTAGCCCCGGAATCTGCGCTTCGAGTTCGCGCGGATCGGAACGGAAGTGCGCGCACCACGCGCACGTCTGCGCAGCCTGAGCAGTTATCGGCAATGCAGCCTGCGGATTCACGGCACGGGTTGTCCCAACTTCTGCCAGAAATCGACGAACACGATCGTCGACAGGATGTAGCCGAGAATCACGTTGACGATGACGCCGGCGGTGAATGCATAGAACGGCTTCGCGCCGGCCGTAGCCAGATCGCGCAGCCGCGTCGTCAGACCGATGCTCAGGAAACAGAACGTGAATGCCCAGTTGCGCAGGCCCTGCAGCGGTGCGACGAGTTCGGGCGCAAGCGTTTTCTTGTAGGCGTCGAAGCTGAGCCCCTTTGCCGCCAGCGAAACCAGTACGGATGCGATCAGAAAGCCGATCACGAATTTCGGGAAACGCCGCCAGATTTCGCCGGCGTCGGCCCGCCTTGTGACGCCGTTGCTCTCCCAGCGCGTCGTCGCAATGATCGACAACACCAGCGCCCACACGCCGATCCAGACATCGCGGCCGATGACTTTCATCAGCGTAAAGGCCTGCACCGATGCTTCCGGCGCGCCGGTGATGCCGCCTTGCCCGGCGAATCCGGAGTAGGTCTGCGCTGCGGCCAACCCCGCCGCATCGGCAAATTCCGACGTGCCGATCCAGGCGCCGGCAACGCCGGTCGGCAGGCCCAGCGCCTTCGATACGAACGGCAGCAGGAAGATCATGACGATCGCCCAGAAAACGACCAGCGTGATCGCGATCGGCGCGTCTTCTTTTTTCGCACCGACCGCGCCGGCCACGGCGATCGATCCGGACACGCCGCAAACCGCGCCGCCGCTGCCGAGCACGGCGGCCAGGCGGCGGTCCAACCCGAGCTTCACCGCAGTGAAATAGATCGCGCCGAACGTGACCAGCGAGACAATCGCGGCCTGGCCGATCGCGACCGGTCCGGCCCACAGGATCATCACGAACGGGAAGCCCGCACCTAGCAGCACGATGCCCGTCTTGATGTAGAACTCGACGCGCAAACCGCTCTGCAGCCAGGCCGGCAGCCGCACGAGATTCGAGACCAGCAGGCCGAGCACCAGCGCGACCAGCGGCGGCTCGAGGTTGTAGCGCGATGCCTGGTCCCATGCACCGAGCGCATAGATCAGTGCCGAAACGACGAAGACGACGAGGAACGCCGGCACGAATTCGGCGAGTCTGAAACCGAGCGTACGCACCGCGATGCCGAGCAGCACCAGCCACAGCACGAACAGCGCGAGGTAGCGCGTCGCGTTGCCGCCGAACTGCTTGCCGATCTGCTCCAGCGTCGACCACTTCTGCGGTGTCACGGCGATCCACTTCAGGCTCGCGCCATCGGCGAACAGGATTGCGGCGACGATGACGAGACCCAGGCCGATCCATACCGCCCACCAGTCTTCTTTCGCCAGCAACTCGCGCCACAGCGAAGGACGGCCGTTTTGGCCGTTGGCAGCAGCATTGTTCGTCATGGACTCCAGCCCTCATCAGTCGGTCCGCGCATGTTTGCGCAAACCAGAGCGGCGCGCCATAACCGTGGATTATTTGGTTATGCAGTGCATCGTCCGCGGTCGCCGTCCACGCGGCCGCTGCAAGGCCGCTTCGTTTCAGGCGTATCGGGGTGCCGCGGTTTGCGGCAAAATGCACGGTTGCAGCGACGCTGCCCGCTTTCACCCGCCTGATTGTCCTAACTCAATGAACCTGCAAGCAAATTACGAACAGATTCCGCTGAAGGACTACGCCGAGCGCGCTTACCTAGACTACTCGATGTACGTCGTGCTCGACCGCGCCCTGCCGTTCATCGGCGACGGCCTCAAGCCGGTGCAGCGCCGCATCATCTATTCGATGAGCGAGCTCGGCCTCGACGCCGGCGCCAAGCCGAAGAAATCCGCGCGCACGATCGGCGACGTGATCGGCAAGTTCCATCCGCACGGCGATTCGGCCTGCTACGAGGCGATGGTGCTGATGGCGCAGCCGTTTTCGTACCGCTACCCGCTGGTCGAGGGCCAGGGCAACTTTGGTTCGCCTGACGATCCGAAATCGTTCGCGGCCATGCGCTATACCGAGTCGCGGCTGACGCCGGTGGCCGGCCTGCTGCTCGACGAACTTGGCCAGGGCACCGTCGACTGGACGCCGAACTTCGACGGCACGCTGCAGGAACCGTCGTGGCTGCCGGCGCGTGTGCCGCACGTCTTGTTGAACGGATCCACCGGCATCGCCGTCGGCATGGCGACCGACATTCCGCCGCACAACCTGCGCGAGGTCGCCAGCGCGGCGATCCACCTGCTCGACGAACCCGAAGCGAGCATCGCCGAGCTGTGCCGGCACGTGAAGGGGCCGGATTACCCGACCGCCGCTGAAATCATCACGCCGAAACGCGACCTGCACGCGATGTACGCGACCGGTAATGGCTCGGTGCGCTGCCGCGCGATCTACATGCAGGAACAAGGCAACGTCATCGTCACCGCCCTGCCCTACCAGGTGTCGCCGTCGAAGATCCTCGCCCAGATCGCCGAGCAGATGCGCGCGAAGAAGCTGCCGATGATCGAGGACCTGCGCGACGAATCGGATCACGAAAACCCGGTGCGCCTCGTGCTGATCCCGCGCAGCACGCGCATCGACCTCGACGAGATGATGCAGCATCTGTTCGCGACGACCGACCTCGAACGCAGCTACCGCGTGAATCTCAATTTGATCGGGCTCGACGGCAAACCGCAGGTCAAGAACCTCAAGCAGATCCTGAGCGAGTGGCTGACGTTTCGCACCGACACGGTGCGGCGACGCCTGACCTATCGTCTGGAGAAAGTCGAACGGCGCCTGCGCCTGCTCGAAGCCTTGCGCATCGTGTTTCTCAACCTCGACGCGGTGATCCGCATCGTGCGCAGCGAGGATGAGCCCAAGCCGGTACTGATGCAGCGTTTCAACCTCAGCGAGGAACAGGCCGACTACATCCTCGAGACGCGCCTGCGCCAGCTGGCACGACTCGAGGAAATGAAGCTCGATGCCGAACGTGACGAGCTCGAGGAAGAGCGCGCGCGCATCAGCGTGACGCTGAAGTCGCCGGCCAAGCTCAAGACACTGATCAAGGATGAACTGACCGCCGACGCGAAGAAATATGGCGATGCACGCATGTCGCCGCTGATCGCACGCGATGCCGCGCAGGCGCTGGACGAAGCCGCATTGGTCGCCAGTGAACCGATCACGGTGATCCTGTCGCAGAAAGGCTGGGTGCGTGCGGCCAGGGGCCACGACATCGATGTGGTTGCGTTGAGCTATCGCGAAGGCGACAGTTTCCACAATGCGGCAAAAGGAAAAACAACGCAACAGGTCGCGTTCGTCGATTCATCGGGTCGCAGCTATTCGACCGCCGCGCACACGCTGCCATCCGCGCGCGGCAACGGCGAACCGCTGACCGGCCGCTTCACGCCGTCCGGTGGCGCGCGCTTCGAAGCCATCGCGATCGCCGATCCGGCCGCGAAGCTCGTCCTGGCGACCGATTTCGGCTACGGCTTCGTGACGCCGTTCGAGGCGCTGCTCGCGAACAAGAAGGCCGGCAAGCAATTGATCAACATGGACGACGATGCCCACGTGCTGGCGCCGGCCTACGTCGCCGACGCGGCACGTGACCGCATCGTCGTCGCGACCAACGCCGGTCACCTGCTGATGTTCTCGGTCGCCGAATTGCCGGAGCTCGAGAACGGCGGCAAGGGCAACAAGCTGATCGAGATTCCGAAGGCCAAACTCGGCGCAGGTGAGCGCGTCGCCGGCATCGCGGTCGTCACCGAGGGCAAGGGCGAGGTCACGCTCTACGCCGGTGCGCGCAAGCTGATCCTGAAGTGGGCTGACCTCGTCGAGTACAACGGCAATCGCGCCCAGCGCGGCGGCAGCCTGCCGCGCGGGTTCCAGCGCGTGGAGCGGATCGAGACCAGTGCCTGAGCGCGGTTCGGTCTATTCTTGCGGCCGAGGACCAATGGCGATGCGGGTTTTTGTTCTGAGAGCAAGGTCAGCGCCGACGCACAGCCAGGACCTTCTGGATGCGGTCGGCAAGGAAGCCCATACCGAAATCCTGGCGCACACGCTGATGAACGCCATCTTCGTGGCGCAATCCCATCGCGCCGATGTCATCGTGCATCTGCACTCCGCCTCGCCGTGGTCGTGAACAGAACTCAGGCTGGCAGGCTGGGTTGAGCGCGGCGGCCGTTCCATTTCCGGCAACCGAGCCGCGCTGGTCATACAACGCAGCGGCGGGCGAACACTGCTTTCCTTCTCCCGCCGGGAGAAGGTGCCCAACCTGCATGAGCTGGATGCGAAATTCGGAAATTGCCAGCTGCGTCCGCAGCTCATGCAGGTTGGGCGGATGAGGTCGGGTCATTTATCGTCGTCGATACAAGACCCGACCCTCACGCCAACCCCTGTCCCGACGGGAGGGCTTAAAGCAGCTCGCCGAAAAAAGTGGGGAGAGCTCAGACTCTGACCCCAATCCCGCGCTGTGTATTGCTACAGGCCTGGGTGGGGGAACTATCCGTTCTTCAAAGTCCCGGCAACCTTGTAAGTCGTGAAGACGATGCCGGACGCAAATGCCTGCGTGCTGACGAGCTCGAATGAGCGAGGCGGCGTTCCGTCCGCAAAGAATCGCTTGCCCGTGCCCAACAGCACCGGATAGACGGCCAGCAGCACTTCATCCGCAAGCCCGTGTTCGAGCAGCGTCGATGCCAGCGTGGAGCTACCGGAGACGACAAGGTCCGGGCCGAGCTGCGACTTGACGCGGCGAATGCCCTCGACGATGTCCGGCCCGAGGCCCTCAAACGGGCCCCATTCAAGACTTTCCGGACGGTGCGTCGCGACAAATTTTGTTGCTGCATTGAGCATGTCCGCCATCGGACTGCCCGGCGCCTTTGGCCAGAAGCCCGACCATATATCGTAGGTGCGACGGCCAAGCAGCAGATCGAAGCTGCCGCCGTACGCCGCGAGCATTGCGTCCCGGCCAGCGGGGGTCCGATAGGGCGCGGTCCAGTCGCTGTAGGGGAAATCGCCGTCATCGGCGGAATGCTGGATCACGCCGCCCAGCGAGATGTGTTCGATGATTTTGAGCTTTCTCATTTGAGTATCCATGTTGCAAGGGCGGAGTTATTGTGGACACCTCCATCCTCATGTCCGAATGAGCCCATGGTGAGCATCCAACGCTTGAACCAAGCGGCTGCTCCGCGAGACGTTGGAGTTTACGCTAGCCCATTCCGCAGCTGTCCGCTTGAGCAAATAGCAAGGCGACCACTAATGGGCCTTGCAATAGATGATTCCCTTGCATGACAGGGGCGTTATCACCTGGCTACTGAGCTGCCACCGACCGTCGCTCAATTTCCACACTGCGTAGTACGTCCCCCGAAGCTCAGTGAAATCGCCCTGCTCTTTCCATGACTCGTACCAATGACCGCTCTCAGCAGCCAGTGGCCAAATGGGGTTTGTTTCGATGCTGTCCGACGTGAGAATCAACGTAAGGTCTGGCCGACGCTGTAGAAGCGATTCGAAGTCGTGCACAACCTGATCTCTCCCTGTTCTCGTGCCTGCCGGAATAATGTCTACAACATCATCGGCGAGGACGGCGGCGAATTCTGAGAGGCGTCTTGTTGCGACCAGTTCGTTGAGGTGCTGGCGATTGAGTTTGATGATCGAGGCACCACCAGGGGAACGTTGTGGGCTGCCGGCACACGAACACAGCAGGATTGACGTGGAAAGAAGGACTAAGCCGCGCACCTGATTCCCCTTGCAGCCCAACGCTTGAGTCAAGCGGCCGCTGCAGCGTACTGCATGACATTACCGCAACCCGTCGCAGCGATCCTCTCGAATTGTCAGCAACCGATGCTTAGGGGACCTCTGAACAGGCCGTCATTCCAGCGCAGGCCGGGATCCAGTTCTTCTGCAATCTGCTGAAACGGCCGGATTCCAGCCTGCGCTGGAATGACGAGCAAAGACTTGTTCAGACCTTCCTTATCGCCCCGGGAGCAGTCTCAGCTGCGAGGTTATGTCGTAGTCGGTGACAGCGCCTGACGAAAAAACAACGTGAATCATGGAGGTTGCGGCGTCAAAGCATAGATTGATTGGCATTGATTCGAGCGATGACACCGGCTCTCTCGCTTCAGTGGAAAGACGCTGCAAGTAGAGCCCAGGCGATCCGCCTTCGTTGGAGACATATGTCAGGAAGTTGGCGTCTTGGGACTGGCGCGGCAAATTGATTTCAACGAGTGATCGAAACACGACGCGCCAGTGAGCGGACTTGTCGAGTACTTCAACTATTGAACCGCTCTTTTCCTTTTCTACACGAAGGTTTTCGGATTGGATCGAGGCGTTGGCGCACGGATCCTCCGGAGTAGCGGCAGAAGAGCACGCATATGGAGTCAGTGCGAGCAGAACTGGAAGCAGTCTGAATGATCTGGATGCCAAGGGACGCTTACTCCTGTGGCTAACGCTTGATTCAAGCGGCCGCTGCCGACCGCCGCATGATAGTACCGCAGACCCTGGCATCGGATCGCTTGAATGAATAGTCAGGGCTCACCGTCCGGCTCGTGGGCAAACGAAAGCGCTCCAGGTGGAACAACCACTCCCGGAAGTTTGCTGGAAACCCAGATGTGAATCGCATTACCAAGGTCGATAGGCTCGTCCAGACTGCCGCCCTTGATGTTGAGCGTGTTGGGATGCCCGCTGCTCCGATGCCACAGTCGCGAGCCGCAGACGGAGCAGAACGCACATTCAAGCGTATGCCCCGATGCGGTTTTGCGCGACCAGTAATGTGGTGTGCCGTGCAGCAGCCTCAGAGCGCTTCTTGTTACCGTAAATGAGATTCCGAAGGCCGAAGAAGATTGCTTCCGACACTCGGTGCAATGACATACGTAGACTGCCAGCGGCAATTTCGGCACGCCATAACGTATGCCGCCGCATTGGCAGCTGCCCAATTGCTCGACAGGATTCAGCGACATGGATTCACCAATAAGCTCTCACGCTTGACTTGAGCGGCCGCTGCCGACCGCGGCAGGATAGTAACGCAACCCGTGGCAGCGGTCCGCCTGAACGAATAGTGGGGCGCACCTCTTGCCTCAGGGATTGGGCGCGGGTACGACGCGCAACGGGCTGTGAACATTTCCCGAGTCTCTGGGTCGGTTATGTGCGCGGCGACTGCCTTTGCCTCCGAGTAGTGCCTGGCGTATGCCGATGCATTGCCCTCTGCAAAGGCGACATTGGCTGCCACCGCATGGGCGAACGCCAGCTCCCATGGCGCACAGTCGTGTTGCGTGAAGTGCGGCAATGACTTGCTCAGATATTGCGCTGCCGGCCCGGGGAGCTTGAGCAGCGCGTACACGTGAGCAAGTAGCTGCGCGGCATGGGCGTGATTGCCAGGCTTGCCAACAATCTTCCAGAAATACATTGCGGCATGTGCAGCCTGCAGCATCTCTTCATCTTCCGCAGGCGAGCGGTGAAGCATTTCAGCGAGTGTCCACGCTCGGTTGTTGGCCTGGGAGGCCAAACGCCTTTGCCAAAGCGCGAGGTCTTCGGCAGTTGGTTTTTCAGCCATGCATCAATCCTCGGGACATCGTGCGCCCTAACACCGGAATTAATCCGCTCGCGCAGCGGCATGCCGCCTAACTACAATTATTGACCTTACAGAACCGAACAAGGGACGATAATTAACTCAGCTTACTTACCTCCGCCGCTTTTTCTCGATCTTAGGGAGACCATCCGTCTCTCCCGCGAAGGCGTCACTGGCTGTGGAACCACTAATGCTAAGCACGGGTAGTCCTAGCCTCCAGGATATGAAATTCAATTTACGCATGGATCAAAGCTTATAGTGGTCGGATTATGTTTCGGAAAGTGCACTTCGAGCCACCCTTTTTTTTCGGAGTGGATGAAGCCATCGTGGTGCACGAGTGTCGAAGCGGCGCGGACCACGTCAACCAGCGGCCGTCAGCCCGGGCGCCCGGCGGATCGAAAAATGAACCTGACTCCCTTTTTTTATGCAACCCTCGCGAAACGGAGTTATATTAAGCCGCCTCGGTCGCGGAGCGTTGCCGGAGTAGCGCAAATGTATCGGGCGACATTCCTGTGTTGTGCAGCAATCGCATTGCTGGCCCTGGCTTTTGCGCCTATTTGCGCGTCCGCGCAGAACCTCCTGTCCAACGGCGATTTCGACACCGACCTAAGCGACTGGCAGTTTCCTGATGCGACACCGAATTGGTCGTCGTTCGATGTAGATGGTTCGCCGGACTCGGGTTCGGCATATGCCTTGAACATGGAAGCCACAGCCGGCACGCAACTCGTCGTGCTGAGCCAATGCGTGCCCATCACGCAAGCCGGGCTGTACATTGTCCGTGCCTACGGGTATGCGGACACGGGCCAGTCGAATGGGGACTTGGTCGCGGGCTTCAAGTACGACCTCAACCACACCGATTGCAGCGGACCTTACAGCGGCCTCGGCGGCAACTACATCAGGCCCCACGGCCAGTGGAGCAGTTACAGCAGCGGCAACGCGATTCTAATCAGTTATCCGCTACCGGCATCGATGTCGATCGAGGTGTACCTCAGAGTCGACAAGACCGATGCGGGCGGCAGCTTCGGTGGCAACTTCGACGGCGTATCCCTGATCCGTGACACGATTTTTATCGACGGCTTCGAGTAGGGCCGGCTGCACCGCAGCGGTGAGAAGGGCTCCGATGTGTGAAAAACGGTGTCAGGTTCACTTCGCAGCATTCAAACAAGCGTAAGTGAACCTGTCACCGTTTCATTGCTGCCCTCACTGACGCACATAGCGCAAGTGTGTGGCGGCTGCACCATCAAGAACCTTGTCAATGCGAAACTGCGGCCCGGGCTCGCGCAGGTTTTCGAACAGACGCCGCCCACCGCCGAACAACACCGGTGCCAAGGCGATTTCCAGCTCGTCGACGACACCCATGCTCAGGTACTGCTGGATCACATCGGCTCCACCCGCGATACGAACATCGCGACTGCCCGCGGATTCCCGAGCCAGCTCGAGGGCACGCTCCGGCCCGTCATTGATGAAGTGGAAGGTCGTCCCACCCGGGCGCACCCAGGGTTCGCGTTTCTCATGGGCAAGAACGTATACCGATGTGTGAAACGGAGCCTCCTCCGGCCAGGAACGCTCGCCCTGCTCGAACATGCGCTTGCCCATGATGCTGGCGCCGATGCGCTCCATGGTGCTGCGAACCAGGTCATTGACCGGGCCGGTCTCTCCCCCCGGTCCGAACTTGAGGTTCTCGCGGAAGTACTGTTGATTGATGAGCCATGCCATCAGCGCACCCCACTTGGCGCCCCAGTTCTTGTACCCGGGCGTCTCCCAATGCTCCATGGTCATTCCTTCCGGTGCCATGTAGCCATCGAGGCTGAGCCCAATGTTGACGAATACTTTACTCATGATTCTCTTCTCGCATGTTCGAAGGACGAGCGGACGGACGTTGTCATCTGAGCTTGCCCCTGTTTTCCGGATACCGACGGTGACGTATAACAATACGTTACCGGAGGTTGAAAATGAAGCGCATACCGAAGCAGAGATTTACGCAGGAGTTCAAGCTGGAGGCGGTGCGGTTGGTGAAGGGCGGCATG
>DASXKR010000080.1:0-26091 GCA_036496665.1 Rudaea sp.
CATTGACCACAACGACGTCGTTGCGGATTTCGACGACGATGCCGGAAACGATCGTGCCCGGCTTCAATTTGGCCAGCGTCTGGCTCTGTTCAAACAGTTCGGCAAAACTCTCAGTCATGTTGATTCCAAGTTGTCTCAAGATCAAGCTCCAATCTATTGATTACTGGAGACTTTGATCCACCTGTAGTAGTGCCTTTCGGCACTGTTGCAATTCCCCGCCGGCGAAGGCGGGACCGCGAACCGGGCAGCACCCGATTCGTAAAACAATTCTGTCGATACAGCTCGTGCGTCAGGCCGGCTTGACCAGGGCGAGTACTGTGGCAACAACGGACTCGATCGGCGTACCGGTCGAATCGATCAGCACCGCGTCGGCCGCCGGCTTCAGTGGAGCCACGGCGCGCTCGGCGTCGCGCACGTCGCGCGCCTGGATCTCACGCAAAAGGGCGGCAAGTGTAACGCTCAAGCCCTTTTCTTTCAACTGCTTATAGCGACGCCGTGCACGCTCCTCGGCGCTGGCCGTCAGGAATACCTTGTGGCCGGCGTCCGGAAAGATCACCGTACCCATGTCGCGGCCGTCGGCAACCAGTCCCGGCACCTTGCGGAAGCTCAGTTGCTTGTCGACCAGCGCCGCACGGACTCCCGGAATTGCCGCGATGGCAGAAGCCGCGGCTCCGCAGGTTTCGGTGCGGATCTCGTCGGTAGCGTCATGGCCATTGATGATCACTCGCGTCTCGCCGCCGTCCTTCGCGGCGCGGAACACGATTCGCGTGTGCTGAGCACACCGTGTGACCGCCTCGGCGTCGGACAGATCCAGACCCGCCATGCTCGCGGCGTAGCCGACCGCCCGGTACAACGCCCCGGAATCGAGCAGATGCCAGCCGAGCGCATCGGCGACCTGGCGGCTGATCGTGCCCTTGCCGGAACCGGAAGGGCCATCGATCGTCAACACGGAAACGGGCTTGGCGGTCACGAGCGCTCCGGCGCTTGGCAAAACCGGCGTATTCTACCCATGCGACCAATGACTTGCGCGAACTTTCGAAGGTTGCGCTCAGGCCAGTTCGAAACCGCAGCGGTGGGCCAGTTCGGTGAATCCCGGAAACGATGTGGCGACGTTGGCGCAGTCGAGTATGCGCACGGGTGCTCGGGCAATCAGGCCAGCGACTGCAAAACTCATCGCGCAGCGGTGATCGCCGGCGGAATCGACCTCGCCGCCGCCGAGCGATCCGCCGATGATGACCGCCCCGTCCGGCGTCTCCTCGACGCGCACTCCCAGCGCTGCAAGGCCTCGGACCATGACCGAGATCCGGTCGGATTCCTTGACCCGCAACTCCGCGGCACCATGAATCCGCGTCGTGCCTTTGGCGGCGGCCGCCGCGACGAACAGCACAGGGAACTCGTCGATCATGTCCGGCACGAGGTGCTCCGGCAGGTCGATTCCGCGCAGCGGCGCATGGCGAGCGAACAGATCGGCAACGCGTTCGCCACCGAACTCACGCGCATGTTCCTCGCGGATATCGGCGCCCATCAGGCGCAACGCAGCCAGCAGGCCGGTGCGGCGTGGGTTCATGCCGACCGCCTCGATCAACAATTCGGAACGCGGCGCCAGGGTCGCGGCGACGAGGAAAAAGGCCGCCGACGAAAAATCGGCCGGCACGGCGACATTTGTCGCATGCAACGCATGTCCGCCCGTGAGTCGCGCCGAGCCCGCCGCAAATCCGATCGGCCAGCCGAAGGCGCGCAGCATGCGCTCGGTGTAGTCGCGGGTCGGATGCGGCTCGCGCACGATTGTCTCGCCGCGTGCGTACAGGCCGGCGAGCAGGACTGCCGATTTGACCTGCGCGCTCGCCACCGGTAGTGCGTAGTCGATGCCTTGAAGGCGGTTGCCGCCGTGGATTCGCAGCGGCGGCAGGCCGCCCTGCTCCGCGTCGATTTGCGCGTCCATCTGCGCCAGAGGATCCATCACGCGACGCATCGGCCGGCGCGACAGCGATTCGTCGCCGACCAGGGTCGAATCGAACGCCTGGCCAGCAAGCAGCCCGGTCAGCAGACGCATGCCGGTGCCGGCATTGCCGCAGTCGATTGCACCTGCAGGCGCATGCAGGCCGTGCAGCCCGACACCGTGGACGATGCGCTCGCTCGCGCTCGGCGTTTCGATACGCACGCCCATTTGCGTGAACGCGCGTGCGGTGGCGCGCGTGTCCTCTCCCTCGAGGAAACCGCTGACGCGGCTGGCGCCGTCGGCAAGCGCCGCGAGCATCACGGCGCGGTGCGAAATCGACTTGTCGCCCGGCACGCGGATTTCGCCACGCAGCGGCCCGGCCGGCGTGCTGACCCAGTCGATGCGGCCTGTCGAACTCACTTCAACGCTTCCAGCAATCGCTCGTTTTCCGCGCGCGTGCCGACGCTGATGCGCAGGCACTGACCCAGGCCGTAACCGCCCATCGGCCGCGCGATCACGCCGCGCTCGAACAGCGATCGCTCGATCGGCGCGGCATCGCGGCCGAAATCGACCAGCACGAAATTCGTCTGCGACGGCAACACCCGGTGACCTTGCGCGCGCAGGCGCATGGCCAGTGCGTCGCGCTCGGCGCGGTTCCAATCGCGCGCGCGCGCGACATGCGCCTGGTCGGCCAGCGCCGCTTCCGCGGCGGCCAGCGCCAGACCGTTGACGTTGAACGACTCGCGCAGGCGTTCGAGCACGGCAGCGATCTCAGGCGCGCTGACCGCGTAACCGACGCGCATGCCGGCCAGCGCGTAGGCTTTCGAAAACGTGCGTGTCACGATCACGTTCGGATGGCCCGGCAGGAATTGCAGCGCGCTGGTTACTCCCGCGGCGCTGACGTACTCGTGATAGGCCTCGTCGACCACGACCAGCGTCGTCGGCGGCACGCGGGCCAGAAAGTGCTCCAGCGCTGCGTCGTCGAACCAGGTGCCGGTGGGGTTGTTCGGATTCGCCAGGTAGACCACGCGTGTGTCGTCGTGCACGGCAGCGGCCAGCGCCTCGATGTCGTGACCCAATGGCATGTCGGCGTGATCACGCGCCAGTGCCGGGACGCGAATCGGCACTGCGCCGGCCGCCGCTGTCGCGATCGGAAAAACGGCAAAACCGAATTCGGAAAACGCGACCGACACCGTGGCATCGGCGAAACACTGCGCGATCAGCATCAGCAATTCGTGCGAGCCATTGCCCAGCGTGATCTGTCCAGTGTCGACACCGAGGTGCGCGGCAAGTGCGGCCTTCAGCGCGCCGCCCTTCGGATCGGGATAGCGCAACAACTCCGGCAATGCCGTTTCAATGGCGGCGAGCGCACGCGGGCTCGGGCCGAGTGGATTTTCGTTCGAGCCAAGTTCGGCCAGCGCGCTGCCGAAACGTCGACGCAACGCTGGCAGATCGTGGCCTGGATCATAGGCACCGAGCTTGCGCGTGGCGGCATTCGCCAGCGCAACCGCGTCGAATGTTGTCATGTCCGACGCGCACCTTCCCTGGCGCCGGCCGGACAAGCAACGTTCGACCACGTCGAACGTCGCCTCACAGCACCGCCACCGGATACGATCCGAGTATCTTGATCTCGGCAATCTGCGGCTCGAGTTCGGCCAGAGCGCGCTTCATCGGCTCGTCGTCGATGTGACCGGCCAGGTCGATGAAGAATGCATATTCCCACTTGGCGTGATGCGACGGGCGCGACTCGATCCGGTTCATGCTGATGCCGTGACGCGCGAACGGGCTCAATGCCTTGAACAACGCGCCGGGCTGGTCCCTGATCGAGACCAGGATCGACGTGCGATCGTGCCCACACGACGGGAAAAACTGCCGGCCGAGCACGAGAAAGCGTGTCGTGTTGTCGTCGCGATCTTCGATCGGACTCATGATGACCTTGCGCAGGCCATAGACGTGCGCCGCCGCCTCGCCGGCGATCGCCGCCGCATCGTCGGCATTGCGCGCACGCCGCGCCGCCTCGGCATTGCTCGACACCGGAATCTTCTCTGCCTTCGGCAGGTTCGCGCGCAGCCAGCCCTTGGTTTGCGCGAACGACTGCGGGTGCGAGTACACGCGCTCGATGTCCTCGATGTGGCCGGTGCGCGACAGCAGGTACTGGCGCACGCGCAATTCGACTTCGCCGCAGATCTTCAGGTTCGAAGTCAGGAACATGTCGAGCGTGACCTGGATCGTGCCCTGTCCCGAATTCTCGACCGGCACGACGCCGAAATCGGCGTGGCCGGCTTCGACTTCCTGGAATACTTCCTCGATGCTTTCCAGCGGCAGGCCGTGGGCCGAATGGCCGAAATGCTTGCGCACGGCCTGTTCGCTGAAGGTGCCCTCGGGACCGAGGTAGCCGACCTTGAGCGGTTCCTGCTGGGCCAGGCACGCCGACATGATCTCGCGGAACAGGCGCACCAGCACTTCGTCGGCGAGCGGCCCGGTATTGCGGTCGATAACCATGCGCAGCACCTGCGACTCGCGCTCCGGCCGGTAATAGTCGACCGCCGCCTTGAGGGGACCCTTCGCCTTGCCGACCCGTTGCGCCCAGCCGGCGCGCTCGGCGATCAATTCCTGGATGGTCCGGTCGATGCCGTCGATGCGCGCGCGCACGTCGGCCAGGTTCATCGCCTTGCCACCCTTCGCCTTCGCAGCATTCCTGTTCTTGATCGCCATGAAATCAACTCTCAAAGATTTGCCGTGAAGACAAGTATGAAGCCCAAGCGTAGATTGGGAAAAGCTTTACACGGAGAACATGGAGCACAGCAGGAGAACACGGAGAAAGCAGGTGAGAATTCTTGAATTCGCTCTTCTCCGTGTTCTCCGTGTTCTCTGTGGTTCATTCCTTTCTTATCTGCGTCTTTTCGTGTCTTCGTAATGAATCGATCGTGTTCGCCGGTCGTCAACCGTGGCGGCGCGCGAAGTCGCGCATGAAATCCACGAGTGCCTGCACGCCCTCGAGCGGCATCGCGTTGTAGATCGACGCGCGCATGCCGCCGACCGCCTTGTGACCTTTCAGCGCGAGCAGGCCCGCGGCCTCGGACTCGGCCAGGAATGCGCCATTCAATTCCTCGCGCGCCAGCGTGAACGGCACATTCATGCGCGAACGTGCATCCCGCGCCACCGGATTCGAGTAGAAACCCGAACCGTCGATGTAACCGTAGAGCAGTTCCGCCTTGGCCCGGTTGCGCGCGCCGATTGCATCGAGCCCGCCTTCGGACAGCAGCCATTTGAACACGAGACCCGCCAGATACCAACCGAACGTGTTCGGCGTGTTCAACATCGAATCCTGCGCCGCATGCTCGGCATAGTTGAAAATCTTCGGCAGCGACGGCGGACATCGCGCAAGCAGGTCCTCTCGCACGATCATGACGACCAGGCCGGCGGCACCAATATTCTTCTGCGCGCCGGCGTAGATCACCCCGAATTTCGACACATCGATCGGCTGCGACAGGATGCTCGATGACAGGTCCGCAATCAGCGGCACGCTGCCGACATCGGGTATCGACGCAAACTCGACGCCATGGATCGTCTCGTTTGGCGTGTAATGCAGGTACGCGGCGCCGCCGCTCAGTTGCCAGCGGGCTCGCTCCGGGAGACGCCGGAAATCGTCCGCGGCGCTGCTCGCGGCAATGTTGATGCGGGCGACCGGCGCCGCTTCGCGCACCGCTTTTTCGCTCCAGTGGCCGGTCACGACGTAGTCCGTGACCTGGCCGCCGGCCGCCAGGTTCATCGGCAGCTGGGCAAAGTGCTGGGTCGCACCGCCTTGCAGGAAAAGGACCCTGTAGTTGTCTGGAATACGCAGCAGCGTGCGCAGATCGCGTTCGGACTCGGCGGCCAGTTCAGCAAACAGCTTGCCGCGATGGCTGATCTCCATGACCGACGCGCTCGCACCGCGCCACTCCAGCAATTCCGCCTGCGCCTGACGCAGCACGGCCTCCGGAATTGCCGCAGGGCCGGCGGCGAAGTTGAATCCGCGACTCATGGACTGCTCCGCATGATCAGGCACCATTATGCCGCAGCGCAGCACGCGATGCCTCGATCGGTTCGATCAGCCGCACATCCTCAGGCAGCAGCACCCGCGCGACCGTTCTCCCAGGCAGGCAGGCCGGACTCAAGCATGAGATCCATGGCGTCGACGGAAACGGGCGGCGAGTACAGATTGCCCTGGGCCAACGTACAACCCAGGTCGCGCAGCAATACGGCTTGTTCCAGTGTTTCGACACCTTCGGCAATCAGGCGCAAGCCGAGGTTTTCCGCAAATCCGGTAATCGTGCGGACAATGGCGCCGTGACGGAAGTTGGTAGTCACGTCGCTGACGAAACTGCGGTCGACCTTCAGCGCATCGAAGGCCGACGTCGCAAACGAGTCGAGCGAGGAATAGCCGGTACCGAAGTCATCGACAACCAGCGAGACGCCCAGCGCCTTGAGGTTTTTCAGGCGCGCCTGCGCCTCCTCGCGACCGCCGCGGAAGATCGTCTCGGTGATTTCCAGCGCCAGCTTGCGCGGCTCCAGGCCGATGCGATCGAGGACGCCGCGCATGGTCTTGACCAGGTCGCGGTCGGCGAATTGCCGCTCGTTCATGTTGACGCTCGCGATCAGGCCGGCGTGTGCCGGGAAACGCTGTTGCCAGCGCAGCAGGTGGCGACAGGTCTGCTCGAGCACCCACCAGTCCAGCGCAACCATCAAGCCGGCTTCCTCAGCGACGCCGAGAAAATCTGCAGGCAGCAGCAGACCGCGCTGCGGATGCTGCCAGCGCACCAGCGCTTCGCAGCCCTGCACACCGCCGCCGCGCATGTCGACGATCGGCTGGTAGAACACGCGAAACTCGCCGTGTTCCAAGGCCAGCCGCAATTCAGTCTCGATCTTCAATCGTTCCCGCGCCGCGGCATGCATGGCGTCGTCGAAGATGACGTAGGCCGACTTGCCCTTGGCCTTTGCGCGATACATCGCGGTGTCGGCGTCACGCAGCACGTCGTCGGCCGACGCGTAATCCGCTCGGCCGAGCACGACGCCGACGCTGGCACCGGAAAACACCCGGTGTCCATTGACCTCGAACGAGGCGCCGAGCAACGTCAGGATGCGCTGCGCAAGGTGTTCGGCTTGCCCGCGCGAACAAGGACCTCGCGACAGCAAGGTGAACTCGTCGCCCCCATAGCGCGCGACCGTCACCTGATCGCCGAGATGCGTGCGCAATGCGCCGGCAATCTCCACCAGCAGCAGGTCGCCGCTGGCATGACCGAGGCTGTCGTTGACGACCTTGAACCCGTCGAGATCGAGAAACAGCACGGCATATTCGCAACTGGCCGTGCTGCGCGCGCTGGCGATTACCTGGGTCAGCAACTGCTCGAAATAGACGCGGTTCGGCAGGCCGGTCAGCAGATCATGGGTGGCGTTGTGTTCGAGCTGGCGCTGGACACGGTGCTGCTCGGTGACATCGCGAATCGTGCCGGTGGTGTAGATCTTGCCGTCGACGTCGATGCGCCCGGCGCTGATGACGACCTCGATGCGCACGCGGTCTTTGCGCATCAGCGTCACGCCATAGTCTCCGCGATTGCCCTGGCTCGGCGACTGGCGCCGGTAACGCTGTTCCTGGTGCTGACGCGATTCGGGCGGAACCAGCAAGCGAAAATCGGCCCCGATCAATTCACTCTCGGCATAGCCGAACATCGAAGCGAAAGCCTGGTTGACGTAGGTGTATTGGTCGTCGAGCATCATGTAGACGCCGACCTGGCTATGCTCGACCAGTGTGCGGAAGCGCGCTTCCGAACGTTGCAACGCGTCCTCCGCCCGGCGCCGCGCGGTGATGTCCTGGGCCGAGCCCTCGACGTGCAGCACGCGGCCCGTGTCGTCGCGCACGACCTGCGCGTTGAGGTTGACCAGCACCTGGCTGCCATCGACATGCTGCGCCGCAAAAACATGGTCGACGACGCGGCCTTCGGTCATCAACTTCGCAATCAGTGCGTCGCGTCCCTCCGGATTGGCGTAGATCTGGTCCATGTGGCGCACGCGCGCGATGATATCGATCGCATCGGCATAGCCGAGCATGCGCGCGATCGCATCATTGGCCTCGAGCATGCGACCGTCCGGATGGCTCTGGAACATGCCGGTCACCGAGTTGCGGAACAACGCGCGGTACTTGTGCTCGGCGGCGATTATCGCCTCCTGGCGCCGGCGCAGATCGGTGATGTCGTGGATCGTGCCGGTGCTGGCGATGCGCCCTTCGTAGTCGACGGCGACGCTGGTCACCTGCATCAGCCGCTGCGATCCATCGGCATGCAGCATTACGACTTCGGATTCGTACATCTCGCGCGATCCGCCTTCGCGCTGCGCGCAACGCTCGAGTTGTGCCTCGTACGACTGCGGCCCGATGAATTCCATGTAGTTGGCCGGCAACTGCCCGACCGGATAGCCGAGCATGTCGCACAGCGCCTTGTTCGCGAACAGCATCCGGCCGTCCTGCACCAGAAAAACGCCGTCGCGACAATTGTCGACCAGGGTCTTGTACAGCGCTTGCGACTGGCGCAAGCGCATTTCCGCGTTCACGCGCTCGGTGATGTCGATCACGGTGCCTTCATAGAAGGCAATCTGTCCGTCGGCACCGCGAATCACGCGTGCGTTTTCCGAGACCCAGATCACGCTGCCGTCGCGCCGGTACATCTGCGAGACCGCATTGACGAGGCGTCCCGTCCGTTTCAGTTCCGCGATCAGGGCACCGGCATGCCGCCGGTCGACGTACCATTCTTCTTCAGGCCGATGTGGCGTACTGAGCAGTTCCGCCGGCGACGCGTAGCCGAACATCCTGGCCAGTGCCAGATTGACGTCGACGAAGCCGCCCGCGGGAAGGCTGCGATAGATGCCCTCGGCTGCCGCATCGAACAGGGATCGATAGCTGTCGATCGCGGTCTGCTCGCCGCTGCGCAAGGCGGCGCCGTCGCCGTCGGCAATGTCCTGGATGATCGCGAAAACGCACTTGCGACCGTCGTGTTCGAACAGTTCGGCGTAGAGTCGACCGTGCAGGCTCCTGCCGTCGCGCGAACGCATCGCGATGACGTCGCCGCAGACGCGCTGGGCGCTGCGTATGCGCATCCAGATCGAACCGCGCGTCTCGACATCCACCCAGACGCCAAGGTCGATCGATCGCTTGCCGACAGCTTCGGCGCGCGCGATGCCGAGCGCTTGCTCGAACGCTGGATTGACGTCGACGATGCTGCTGTCGGTCGCATCGAGCACCGCGACGATGCTCGGCGAGAATCGGAATGCCTTGGCCGGCCACATGCTTAGCCGTGCTCCTCTGACGTAAGACTGCTTTCCGTGGCGGAATTCAGTATAGCGCGCGCCGACTTGCCACATTGGCAGGCCTGCGGCGAAGTGCAGCCGTCCCGGCGCTGATCCCTATGCGCGCAAGGAGGCAGATGCTGCCGTTGGTCCAATTGTCGAGTGCGAACTGGCCTGAGCGCGCGGCCGCTGCCGTGCTGCTGCATTTCTTCGACGTGCGGCACGGTGCGCCGGCTCGCCAACGCTGGCTGCAGTTGCATCGGCTTGTCTACTTGTCTTGCTGCCGGCCTGCTGGGCCACCCTGCACTTCCTGTGGCTTGCCGTGAGCCCCGGACTATGCCTTGCTCACCACTTGACCAGCAGCAGCAGGGCGATACCCAGGCCGATCAAGGCCGCCGCACCGATCAGCCACCAGATGTCATTGCGTGACGAAGCGACAGCCTGACGTGCCGGCGGATCCTCTTCGGGCATTCGCACCGCGCGCATGGTCTGCGTGATGTTCGGCGCGTTGCTTTCATCGATGAGGACCTGATCGCGACTCGGCAGGCCGGGTGCCTCGAGCAGGAATCGGTTGTGGTCGAACGCGATCTGGTCGTCCGGATGCAGCACGGCATTGCGCACCTGGACGCCGTTGACATAGGTGCCGCTGGTCGAGCCAAGATCGCGCAGATAGACCATGTCGCCGCTGTTCTCGATCACCGCATGACGCCGGGCCATTTCCGGTTCGTCGAGGACCACGTCGCAATCGCTGTCGCGGCCGATCGTCAGCCTGCCACGCAACGCCACGATCCTGCCGAAGTAGCTGCCGGAAACTCCGCGCAACACGGCTTTCGGCGGCGCACTGCGGTTGCCCGCGGCGGCCTCGTCGCTGCGCGAAAGCGGTGGCGAGGCCGGCGGCAGTTCGGTACGGATGCTGGCGTCGCGATCGGGCTTGAGGGTGAATTGCAGCGTATCGAGGCTGACCACGTCGCCGAGGCGCAGGATCGCCTTTTCGCGGACCGGGCGGGCATTGACGTGCACGCGCGCCGACGAATCGACCACGGTCAGGACAAAGCCGCGATCTCCGACGTGCAGGCTGGCATGATGCGCGGCAATGCCCGGCCGGTCGAGCACGAGCGTGTTGTCGCCGGCCGCGCCGATGCTGGTATCGCCCGGAGCGGTCAGCAGATCCGCGTGCTCATTGTTCGGAAAATGCAGACGCATGCCGTGTACCGTCAGTCCCTGCCCATCCCGACAATTTAGCACATGCGCCAGCGCTACCTGATGCGCGCCCACCCCTCGCACCGGCTCCGGCCTGTCCGCGGCGGGATACCTGCAGTTTCGCGTTTGCGGCATGATAGCAACCGGGCGTCACGAGCGTCATGACGCGCCCACCAGATCCTCCCTGGAGCTTGATCCATGTCTACTATCGATATCCGGCGCAAACACGGAAAATCGCTGAAACGGGCCAAGGCTTCGGTAGACAAGACCGCGGCTGCGATCGGCAGAAAGTTCGATATCGAAAGCCGGTGGTCGGGCGACACTCTGCAGTTCAGCCGGCCCGGGGTTTCCGGTTCGATCCGGGTCACCGCGACCGAGGTCCACGTGGCTGCGGAACTGGGCTTCCTGCTCGGCATGATGAAGCCGGCGATCGAGAGGGAAATCACGCAGCTGCTCGACAAGCAGTTTGGCTAGACTGGCGATGGGGCAGCGGCCAGGTCGGATAATGGCCACATTTACACATTGCCGCGTGCTAGTGTGAATATACTATCGGCACGCCCTGCAGTTTGAAGACATCCGGCGCAGCCGCCGGAACCGAACAAGAACGATACCGGGAGGGAGATCATGGCGAAAGCCAAATTGAAGTCGAGGCCCGGCAGCACGCCGGCGGATGCCGGCAAGATTGCCGGAAAAACGATCATGGAATCGGCCCAGCAGATCTGGCTCGCAGGCCTCGGCGCCTTCTCCAAGGCCCAGGGCGAAGGCGGCAAGCTGTTCGAAACCCTTATGCGGGAAGGCTCGGACCTCGAACAGAAGACCCGCAAGATCGCCACCGGCACCGTTGGCGAGGTGCGCGGCGCGGTCGAAACCGGTGTCACGCAAGTGCGCGAACGCACCCAGGAAACCTGGGACAAGCTCGAACAGGTCTTCGAAAATCGCGTATCGCGTGCGTTGAGCAAGCTCGGCGTGCCGGGCCGCAAGGAACTCGACGAACTGATCAAGCGCGTCGACGAACTCAATCGCGAGGTCAGGCGCATCGACCTCGGCAAGCCGGCCACGACGCTGACGCGAACGTTCACCAGCAGCATCCGCCGCGCCAAGGATGACCTGAGCGATCTGGTCAAGGACATCGAGGACGTGCAGCTGGCGGCGCGCGAAAGTGTCAAGCGCACGGTCGCCAAGGTGACCGGCGCTTCTTCACGCGCTATCCAGCCCGCACTGAAGCCGGCACAACGGGCCGCTCCGAAGCCGGCAGCGAAACCGGCGCCCCGGTCGGCACCGGCAAAGAAGAAGAAACGCTAAGCCGTCACTACGGCGTTGCCGGGCAACGCCGTCCCGGCCGGACCTCACCAGTGTACGCCTCGCATCAGCGAGGCGAACGCCACTTGCTCGCTGGTCGGCTGCGCCTCGAGTTCGCCCCTGCCTTTCATGCCCTTGGCCGCTGCAGAATCCGGGAACAGGCGGAACGCGGTATTCATCAGAATCTCATAGGCCCGCGGCGCCAGCGCATAGAAAATCTGCGCGAACGTGCCGAGGCGCGTCGCCAGGCGCACCGGGCGTTCGGTGATCGCTTCGGAAATCATGTCGGCTGCCTCGTCCGGGGTCAGCGTCGGTACCGACTCGTACATCTTGGTCGGCGCGATCATCGGGGTCTTGACCAGCGGCATGTTGACCGTCGTGAAGTGGATGCCGTTGTCCGAGAACTCGGCCTGCGCGCAGCGCGAGAACGCGTCGAGCGCGGCCTTCGAGGCGACATAAGCCGAGAAACGCGGCGCGTTGGTCAGCACACCGATCGAGGAAATATTGATGATGTGGCCGCGATGGCGCTCGGTCATCCCCGGCAGGAAGCCCATGATCAGGCGCAGCGAGCCGAAGTAATTGAGCTGCATCGTGCGCTCGAAATCGTGGAAGCGGTCGTAACTCGAGGCGATCGCGCGGCGGATCGACCGGCCGGCGTTGTTGATCAGGATATCGACGCCCTTGTGTTCGGCGATGACCTTCTGCAGAAGCTCGTCGCAGGACTTGATGTCGGCCAGATCGGCAACGTAGGTGTGACAAATGCCGCCCGCGTCGGCGATCTCCTTGCGCGCGACCTCGAGTTCCTCCACACCGCGGGCACAGATCAGCACCTTGCCCCCGGCCGCGGCGATCTTCAGTGCGGCGGCCTTGCCGATGCCGGACGAACCGCCTGTGATCAGAACGGTGCGCCCCTTGACCTTGCCGCTGAGCGAATGGTCGGCGAACAGGTCCGGATCCAGATGACGTTCCCAGTAATCCCACAGTCGCCAGGCATAAGCCTGCAGGTCCGGCACGCGAATCTTCGTGCCGCGCAATGCGCGTTCGGCCTCGCGCGTGTCGAAGCGCGTCGGATAATTGATCATCTTGATCGCATCGGCCGGAATGCCCAGATCGCGGAGCACCACATTGATGAAGCGTTTGACCGGCGGCAGGCCGGCCAGCGCCTGCTTCACCATCGAAGGAATGAATGCGAACATGCGCGCATCGAGGCGCATCGTCATCTCCGGCGCATGGCCTGCGCGCGCGAAGATGTTCAGCACCTCGCCGATGCGCCGCGGCGCCGGGTCGGTCAGGTGGAAGCAGCCGCCGTCGAGCCCTGCCTTGTGCGCGATATGGTCCGTCGCGTCGGCGACGAAATCGACGGGCACCATGTTGACGCGCCCGCCCTCGATGCCGATGACCGGCATCCATTGCGGCAGCGCCTGGCGCAGCTTCTTCAGCGCACGGAAGAAATAGTACGGTCCGTCGATCTTGTCGATCTCGCCGGTCTTCGAGTCGCCGAGCACGACCGAAGGACGGTAGATGCGGTAGGGCCGCGTGCATTCCGTGCGCACGAGCTTCTCCGCATCATGCTTGGTCTTGAAATAGGGATGATCCAGGTCCTCGGCTTCAGCGAACATGTCTTCGCGGAATACGCCGGGATACAGGCCGGCGACGGCGATGGAACTCATGTGATGAAAGCAGCCGACTTTCAGCTGCCCGGCCAGTTCGATCGCGTGACGCGTGCCACCAACATTTGCCGTTTCCTGGCTCTTGGCGTCGGCGGCGAGGTCGTAGATCGCGCCAAGATGGAAAAAATGTCTGACCTTGCCGGCGAGGGCCTTGCGCTGGGCCGGGCTCACACCGAGCACCGGTCTGGCCAGATCGCCATGCACGGCGATCAGGCGCTTGCCGTCCGCGCCGAAGCTGGCTTGCAGCGCCTCGAACTTGTCCTGCGACGCCTTGCGCACGAGGCAGTGCACGTCACCCTTGCGCGCCAGCAGTCTTGCCAGAAGATGTCGGCCAACGAACCCCGTCGCGCCCGTCACGAAATACGTCATGTCGCTCCCCAGGGATGCTGTGACCAATTCAACACAGGCGGCATGATACCCAGAAGGTTCGCAGGGTGTGACGGCGGCGCAGCCAAGGCTGGCTGCCTTGGCAAGCTGCGGCGCATTCTGCGGACCTTCTGGGTACCACCCCGGCATTTAAAAAAATCACAGGTGGGGCCAGCTGACGCTTGCGTTGAATTGATCACAGCATCCCCCTGCGTCAGCCGCGATCGATCTTCGGCATTGCCGCTAAGATAGCCCCGCATTCGTCTGGTTTCCAATAGGCGTGCGCACAAAAGTCGCGTTGACAGGCCGTTTTGCGATCGTCCATGATGCTGCAATCAGTGTCATCGTCCCTGATGGCAAAGATCAGGAAGCGGCCATCCAAGGCCGCACTCTTCAGTAGAGCCGCGCAATTCCGGGGATTGTCATGTCCGATCTGAAAGCGAAGTTCGAGCAGGCTGCCGAGGACGTCAAGAAACTGCCCGAACGCCCCGACAACGACACGCTGCTCAAGCTCTATGCGTTGTACAAGCAGGGTTCGGAGGGTGATGTTTCCGGGCCGAAACCAGGATTCTTCGATTTTGTCGGCACGGCGAAGTACGAGGCGTGGGCCAAGCTCAAGAGCATGAAGAGCGACGAGGCCATGCAGAAGTATACCGATCTGGTGAAGAAGCTCGGCGGCTGAAGTCCCGCCTGCGCGCATGGCTCCGCGCCAGACCCGGGAGCGTATCCTCGAAACGAGCCTGGCGATGTTCAACGCGCGGGGCGAGCCGAACGTCACGACCAACCACATCGCTGACGAGCTGGAAATCAGCCCGGGCAACCTGTATTACCACTTCCGCAACAAGGAAGACATCGTCGGGCAGGTATTCGCGCGCTACGAGGCGCGCATGGACCAGACCTTGCTGGTGCCGGAGGGGCGGCTGCCGAATCTCGAAGACGTCTGGATGCAACTGCATCTGGTCTTCGAGTGCATGTGGGACTACCGCTTCCTGTATCGCGACCTGGTCGACATCCTGTCACGCAACCGCAGGCTGAAGGCGCATTTCGCGCGAATACTCAGCCGCGCGGCGACCAGCGCCGGCGAGGTGTTGCGCGGCCTCGTCGAGGCCGGCGTGATGCGCGCGACACCGGACGAAATCACGGCAACGGCCGAAAACGTCCTGCTCGTGGCGACGTTCTGGATGAATTTCAACATCGTCCGAAATGGCCGCGCCGAGCCGGACCAGGACGACCTGACCCACGGCATCTACCAGGTCATGCTGCTGATCGCGCCGTTCCTGCGCGACGCCGAACGGGCGCACCTCAATACGCTCGCCCGGGCCTATCGCCAGGTGTGACTTTCCGAACAGGATGGCCGTATCATACGGCCATCCTGTTCCTGCGACACAGCAGGGCGGCGCGACGTCAATAACCGGCCTTCAGCGGCGAGGACTGGCCTTGAGCTGGCGGCTCAGCGTGCCGACGCGCTGTGACAGCTCCTCGATGTTCGCCTTGCTCGGGATTCCCAGACGCGCCAGCACGCCTGCTACGCCAGTCTGCACGGTGGCTGCAGCCCGCTTCGCACCGCTTTCCAGGCGTGCCTTGACCGGCGTCAGCACGCCTTCGACCTGGACCTGCGCGTCTGCTCGCGTCTCGCGTACAAAGCGCGTCGCTTCGCCGTGCAGGCGACGCCCTTCCTTGGCCAGCTCGCCGAGCAGCACACCGCCCTGCTTGCGCGCGAGGGATACGGCGCCGACTCCGGCCAGCCAGATCGATCCGGCATCAGTCGGAGTTTGTGCCGCGTAGGACTTGCTGTTGCGGGAGCTTTTCTTGTTCGCCATGTCTTCGCCTTGTAGAGAATTTCGGAAGGGCGCAGCCGGTATGTGCTGCGACATTCCAAACGTAGCGGCGGGCGATAGAACATTCACACTAGAGGGGAGAAGGCAGAAGGGAGAAGCTATGAGAAGAACCAAGCGTCCGGCAGCCGAATGCCCTCTCCCCTCGTCTCCCCTCTTCCCTCTCCTCTCTCCTAGCGCAAGCGGATCTGACTGCGCTCCTGCTTGCGGTCGTAGGCGCGCAATTCGTCGCGAATGTGGGCGACGCCCTGGCGGCCGAGCGCATTGCGCTCTTCGTCGAGGACATTGCCATCGAGCAGTTCGGCCAGGCGTTGCGCTGTCGGCAGCATCGCATCCCAAGCGTCGAGCGCCGGCAGTGGTCCGGGCAGGGTCATGAAGAAACTGACCCCGGGCGTGCGCAATTCGTCGACGTGGCGCATGTCGAAATTGCCGGGCTTGATCATGTTGGCCATGCTGAAAACTGGCGCGGACTGCGCCTTGCCCGGCATCAGGCGATGGAAGATCCCCATGTCGCCGAACGTGAGACCGGCTTTCTCCGCGGCAACGATCAGGTTGGCACCGCTGAAGGTCTGACCGGAACGCGCCGACACGAACAGCGTCACGATGCGATCGATGGCCTGTTCGGGGCGCGCGCCCGCTGCAGGCCGCGGCGGTTCGGACGGCGGGCGCGGCGGCCGAAGCGCGTCGAATACCGGACCGGCACTGCCTGCCGCGTCCTGATCGACTTCGAGTTCTCCCTGCTCCGGCACGTCGCCCAGGGTCGGCTCGAGACGCTCGACGTCGCGCGCCGAACCACGCGGGCCCGCTGCGCCGAGGAACGGCATGCGCCGGCCCTGACCCGGCTTGCGTGGCCGCCCGAAGAAATAGATCAGCGCCAACACGATCGCCCCGGCAATCGCCAGCGGAATTCCTATCGATGGATTCCAGCCCATGAGCTCTTGCCTCCACGCATCAACCAGCGACCGGCGCCGGCGACAGCGCGCTGGGTCCGGCTCGCAGCGCATCGCCGACTCGGGATCGGCAAAGTGTACACGCCCGCGCGTTAGCGCGGTGTAGCCCAGGTCAGCCGCTCAGGCGGCGCCGGCGAGCTTCGCGGCTTCGGCCAGATCGACCTGCACCAGACGCGACACGCCCGGCTCGCGCATGGTCACGCCGCACAGCTGCTGCGCCGCCTCCATCGTGCCCTTGTTGTGCGTAACGAACAGGAACTGCACGCGCTCGCTCATTTCCGTGACGAGCTGCGAGAAGCGGCCGATGTTGGCCTCGTCGAGTGGCGCGTCGACTTCGTCGAGCAGGCAGAACGGCGCCGGGTTCAGGCGGAAGATCGAGAACACCAGCGCGACCGCACTGAGCGCCTTCTCGCCGCCGGACAGCAACGTGATGTTCGATACGCGCTTGCCGGGCGGACGCGCCATGATCGACACGCCGCTGTCGAGCAGGTTGTCGCCAGTCAGCTCCAGATAGGCATGGCCGCCGCCGAACAGGCGCGGGAACAATTCCTGCAGGCCGGTGTTGACGCGATCGAACGTTTCCTTGAAGCGCTGGCGCGTCTCGTGGTCGATCTTGCGGATCGCCGATTCGAGCGTCTCGAGCGCGGTGTTCAAATCGGTCAGTTGCGCATCGAGATAGGCCTTGCGCTGCGATTGCTCTTCGTATTCGGAAATAGCCGCGAGATTGACCGGCTCGAGGCGCTTGATCTTTTGTTCGAGCGTTGCCAGTTGCTCCTGCCATTCGGCCGGATCGGTTCCGGCCGGCAACGCCGCGAGCACGGCGTCCAGTTCATGCCCTGCCGCCGTGATCGCCTCGTGCAGCTGCTGCGCTCGCAGGTTCAGGCCCTGATGGGTGAGGCGCTGTTCGGACATGGCTTCGCGCTTCCGTCCGAGCAGATGTTCGATGCGATGGCGTTCCTGTTCGTAGCCGCGGAATTCGGTGTCGTGCTCCTCGAGCGCCTTGCGCGCCTCGACCAGCTGGCGGTCGACCAGCAGTCGCTGGTTCAGGTAGGTCTGGCGTTCGGCTTCGAGCTCGCTCAGCGGATTGGTGCCTGACGCCAGTTGGGCGGCGATCTCGGCCTTGCGCGATTCAAGCTGTGCCAGCTGGCCGTGCATGCGCAGCAGCGCCTGCTCGAGCGAGGTCACCGCCGAACGCTTCGATTCGATGCCCAGTGCATGCAGATGCGCCGCGTCTGCCGCCTCGCGCGCATTGGCGCGTGCCTCTTCGCGCGCTTCGAGCAGACTGCGCCGTTCGGCGTCGAGACGCTGGCGCTGCTGTTCCAGATCACCCATGCGCGTGACGGCGTCTTCCAGCCGGGCGCGCGCTTCACGCGTCTGCGACTGCCCCGCTTCGAGTTGCGCTCCGAGTTCGCCGCTCTCCGAATCGATGCGCACGAGCCGCGCCTGCGCAGTCTCGATCTTGCCGCGATGGCTTTGCAGCTGCCCGGCAAGTTCGGCGACGCGCCGGTGCACGACGTACAGTTCGCGCTGCGCGTCGTCACGCGCGCGCTCGGCATCGGTCTTGCGTGCCTTGAATTCATCGATTTCCCGGCCGAGCGCCTCGACACGCGCCTGCAAAGCGTCGATCTGCCCCTTGAGCGCATGGATCTCGCGCTCGCGCGCCAGCATGCCCGCCTGCGCTCCACCGCGGCGCACGCGTGCGAAACCGCGTCCGAACCACTCGCCGTTCGTCGTGACGACCGATTGATGCGGCGCCAACCGCGACGCAATCGCGCGCGCTTCATCAAGCGATCCGGCCGTGTGGACCTGAGCCAGCAATCCGACGATGGCCGCCGGTCCGCGTACCTGCGCCGCCAGCGTGCCCGGTGGCGCTTCGCCGCCGCCGTCCGCCGCGATGAGGGCCAGGTCCGCCCCGCGCAACTCGCCGAGCCCGTGCGCATGCTCGAGCGGTTCGTCGACAATGACCCCTTCGAGCAATCCGGCCAGCACGGTTTCCACCGCATTGTCCCAGCCGCCGACGACCTCGATTGTTTCGGCCAGCCGTTGCGGTTTGTCGATGCCCAGTTGCTGCAACCAGTCGTTCGCGGCGGACTTCTCCTGTCCCAGCGCAGCGTGCTGGAGCGCCTCGAGCGAAGCCAGCCGGCCGCGCAGGCGCTGCAATTCGGTTCGCGCTTCGTTCATTTGCGCAGCGTTCGCGCGTTCGGACTCGACGATCGCGTCATGCGCGCTGCGGCGCTCGCCGAGCTGCGCGGTGAAACTTTCGACCTTTTCGCGGTGCGCTTCGTGCTCGCCGGTCAGTTGCTCGATGTTGCGGTTGAGCGCATCGAAATCGGCCGCGTTCTTTTCCGCGTGCAGCGTCTCGAGGCGGCGGCCGGTTTCCAGCGACTGGCGGTCGAGGAAATCCAGGCGCGTGCGCTCGACTTCCGCTGCCTGGCCCGCCTCGGCACTCGACTTGGCGTAGGCATCCCACTGTGCCTGCCATTCGGCCAGGCGGTTCTCGGCGCCCCGCATCTGCTCGGCTGTCTGCGTGGCGGCGGAGTTGAGCTGATCGAGTTTCGGCACGCCGTCGCCAAGCGCGGCTTTGAGCGTCTCGATCTGGCCGTGGTCGGCGCGGATATGTTCATCGAGTTCGGCGCAGGCCTTCTGGGTCTCGACGCGAGCGCGCTCGAGGCGCTCGCCCAGTTCGCGATTGTGCTGGATCTGCTGCTCCACCCGCGCAATCTCGCCACCGACTCGGTAGACCTCGCCCTGCACCTTGTTGAGCTGCTCGGTCGCCGTGTGGTGCTTTTCACGGTGCGCTTCGAGTTGCGCCTCGACCTGGCGTTGCTCGGCGACATGCGCCTCGATCTCGACCTCGGCCTGCTTGATCGCGCCGGCATGCTCGTCGAGCTCGCCGGCGATGCTGCGATAGTGCAACCCGCGCAGTTCGGCTTCACGCCGGGTCTGTTCGTTCTTCAGATCCTGCCAGCGCGCGGCGGCCCTGGCCTGGCGATTGAGGTGCTCGAGCTGCTTTTCGACTTCCTCGCGCACGTCGTTCAGGCGTTCGAGGTTTTCACGAGTGGCCTTGATGCGACTCTCAGTTTCCTTGCGCCGTTCCTTGTACTTGGAAATGCCGGCGGCTTCTTCCAGGTGCCCGCGCAATTCATCCGGATGCGCCGAGATGATCTCCGAGATCATGCCCTGCTCGATGATCGAATAACTGCGTGCGCCGAGGCCCGTGCCGAGAAACAGGTCGGTGATGTCGCGGCGACGGCAGCGCGCGCCGTTGAGGGAGTACTGCGACTGGCCGTCGCGGCTGGCGTTGCGCTTGACCGAAATCTCGTTGAAGTTCGCGAACTCGCCGACCACGAGCCCATCGGAATTGTCGAAGATCAGTTCGACCGTCGCGCTGCCGACCGGCTTGCGTCCGGTCGAACCCGAAAAGATCACGTCGGTCAGCGCCTCGCCGCGCAGGCGGCTGGCCGCGCTCTCGCCCATGACCCAGCGAATCGCGTCGATGATGTTCGACTTGCCGCAACCATTCGGACCGACGATGCCGGTCATATTGGTCGGCAGGTGCAGGACGGTCGGATCGACGAAGGATTTAAAACCGGACAGCTTGATTGTGGTCAGTCGCATTGTGTACTCAATGAATTGATGAAAGACCGGGCATCCTGCCGCGGCTTTACTCGCGCCATCCTGGCGCTCGCCCTGGCGGGCCAGCTCCGCTGTTCGCGCACGCTCCCGCGTGCGCAGTCAAACAAGCGGTCGCGGCGGAGCCGCGCCACGCTTGTCGAATCGGCGTAGGGAGCCGCCAATTCGGCGGCACATCCCTGTGCCGCATCGGCTTTCGTGCAACTCTCTTGGAGCTAAACTGACATGTCAAAAGTTGTCGGCGGCGGTCGCTTGAGCTACCGTGCGCGCCCGTCGCTGCATCTAAGAGTCACGAAGGATTCCCGGCCATGTCGACTGCCCCGAGCAAAACCCTGGAGACGTTTCCGAATCCGCAGCCGGAGCGGGATTATACCATCCGCATGCGGATTCCCGAGTTTACCTGCCTGTGCCCGAAGACCGGACAGCCGGACTTCGCCACGCTGCACCTGGAGTACGTGCCGGACCACACCTGCATCGAGCTGAAGTCGCTCAAGCTGTACATCTGGAGCTTCCGCAACGAAGGCGCATTCCACGAGGCGGTCACCAATCGCATCCTCGACGACCTGGTTGCTGCCATCACACCGCGTTTCATGCGCCTGAGCGCCGAATTCACCGTGCGTGGCGGCATTTATACGACGGTGGTCGCCGAGCACCGTGCGCCTTCCTGGCAAAGCCCGGCGAAAGTCGAGTTGCCCTGAATCAGTCCTTCTTGCTGGTGGCGTCGATGGCCTTTTCGGCATCATCCGGCGTCGACTTTTCGTCCTCGCCCTTCGGTGTGGGAGGCGAAACACCCGGCGGATATTCGATCTTCGCCTGATCCTTGAGCTGATGCAGGCGTTCCTGCCCGACGCGGCGCAGCAAGGTCTGGCGCACACTGTCTTTGACCTGCTCGAACGGAGGCGGCGTGAACGGATTGACGATATCCAGGTGCACGACGTGCCAGCCGAAGCGGGTCTTGACCGGCACCTTGGTGGTCTCGCCGTTTTTCAGTTCGGACAGCGTCTTCGCCAGTTCCTCAGGCACCTGATCGGCGCGCACGCGCGTAAACGATTTGGCCTGCCTGGCCTTGGCGCGCCACGCCTTGTAGACGTCGGCGAACGCCTTGCCGGAAACAATCTCCGACTCGGCCTTCAGCGCGTCGTCGGCGTTGTCGAACAACAGTTGGGTAAAGTCGTACTCGAGCTTTCCTGCGCGCGCCACCTGTGCGTCGAACTCCGCCCTGACCACGGCGTCGGTGATCGGTGCCTGCTGCTGCATCTGCGCCAGCGTCGCGTTGGCGAGCCCCTGCAGGCGTGCCGCCTCGACATCGGCGCGAAACTGCGCTTCCGCCTGGAACCCGTTCTGCTGTGCGGCCTGCGCGAGCAGCACGTAGTCGGTCAGCAGCGCCAGTGCCTGCTCGCGCTGTTCCCGCTTGGCCAGGTCGAGGTTGCGCGCGCGCGCCACGGATTCGAGCAGCGCCTGCGGTACCGGCGTGCCATTCACGGTCTCGGCTATCGGTCCGTCGATATCCGCTTGCAGCGGTCGAGTGTCGGGGCCGTTGCTTGCGGACGAACAGCCGGCCAGAAGCAGGATCAGCGGAATCCATTTGCAGCTTTGCATATATTGCCCGTTGCTCGTGTGTTGTCGTTGGTCGATGGCAGTGAACGGAACGTTTGCTCAGGATTCGCCAGGCGCTCGCGTGTCGAGCGCCAGGGCGTGAATATCGGTGCGCATCAGATCACCGAGCGCCGCATAAACGCGCTGGTGCCGCCGGATCAGCGGCTGACCGGCGAACTCTGCCGCGACGATCCGCACGCGGAAATGGCCGCGTCCGTCGCGCGCACCCTCGTGCCCTGCGTGCCGATGGCTTTCATCGTCGACCTGAAGCTCGAGCGGGTGCAACGCCTGTTCCAGACTCGCGCGGATGCGCTCGATGCGGCCGTTCACGGCAGCGTCTTCCGAAACGGCCGCACCACCACGTCGCGGTAGACGCCCGCTGCGACGAATGGATCGGCATCGGCCCACGTGCGCGCTGCGGCAAGGTCGGAAAACTCGGCGACGATCAGGCTGCCGTCGAAGCCGGCCGGCCCCGGATCTTCGCTGTCGATGGCCGGAAACGGACCGGCCACCAACAGGCGGCCCTGATCACACAATTCGTTGAGTCGAGCAAGATGCGAAGGCCGCGCCGCAAGGCGCGTCTGCAGGCTGCCCGGATGATCCAGTGCGTAGATTGCGTACCACACGGCGCCACTCGCCTTCAGTCCGATTCGAGTCTGCTATCATAAAGGAACTGATCGGTTTGCTGCGGGGGCTGGACTTGTGCCGGCAATCCCCGTAGTCTCTTACCAGAACATGAGCCCGCCCACGCGCGTCGGCAGTCATCGCCGCGCTCCGCTCGACCCGCTCGTGTAATCGAGGCCCTGACTCAAGGTTTGCATGCCCGGCAACGAATCGGGCATCGAGATGGGGCTGGCCGCTTTCCTTCGCTCGACACGCTGCGCAATGCGCGGCGCCAGGCCAGCGACCGCAAGCGGCACTTTTAGGGATTTCACCACTTCGTTCCGCGAGACATGTCCACGTCCGCCTGGATGAACAATTGTATTTTTCCACATTGCCTATGAACGGCTGCGCCTTGCTGCACACATCAAACATGGCCCCGGCATGAACACGCCGAGCGCCGGCCTTGCCGAGGCCGCGAACGCCGAGATTTTCGCTCCGGTACCGCAGCAGCAGGAAATGCCGCTGGCGATGGTGCGCGGGCAGCCGATGCTGCAGATGCCGCAGGACCTGTATATCCCGCCGGACGCGCTCGAAGTCATTCTCGAAGCATTCGAAGGGCCGCTCGACCTGCTGCTATACCTGATCCGCCGGCAGAACCTCGACATCCTCGACATTCCGATCGCCGAGATCACGCGCCAGTACGTCGAGTACATCGAACTGATGCACGAACTGCGGCTCGAGCTTGCCGCGGATTATCTCGTCATGGCCGCGATGCTGGCCGAGATCAAGTCGCGCCTGCTGCTGCCGCGGCCGCCGGTCGAGGAAGGCCTCGAGGATGATCCGCGCGCCGAACTGGTGCGCCGGCTGCAGGAGTACGAACGCTTCAAGAAGGTGGCGGAGGAAATCGAGACGATGCCGCGGCAGGATCGCGACTTCGTCGTGGCGTCGGCGTTCGTTGTCGACCGCAACGTGATCCGCCTGCCGCCGCCGGTCGAACTTCGTGAGCTGCTGCTGGCGCTCAAGGACGTGCTCAAGCGCGCCGAGCTGACCGGTCGCCACGCGATCCAGCGCGAGGCCCTGTCGGTGCGCAACCGCATGAGCGACGTGCTCAAGGCGCTCGACGACGGCGAATTCCACCGCTTCGAACAACTGTTCAATCCCGACGAAGGCCGGCTCGGCGTCGTCGTCACGTTTCTCGCGCTGCTCGAACTGGCCAAGGAACACCTGATCGAGATCATGCAGGGCGAACCGCTGTCCCCGATCTACCTGAAGTCACTTGCCACAGCAAAATAGTCACGAATCGACCTGATGGAACTGTCCCAGATCAAGCGTATCGTCGAAGCCGCGCTGCTTGCTTCCGCCCAGCCGCTGTCGCTGCCGCAACTGGCCGCGTTGTTTCTCGACGGCGAAGCACCGAGTCACGAGGACCTGGCCCGCTCGCTCGAGCAACTGGCCGCGGACTGCGGCGAACGTGGTGTCGAACTGAAGGAAGTCGCTTCCGGTTTCCGCTACCAGGTGCGTCAGGATGTGCATCCGTGGATCGCGCGGCTGTGGACCGAGCGCCAGACCAAGTACTCGCGCGCGCTGCTCGAGACGCTGTCGCTGATCGCCTATCGCCAGCCGATCACGCGCGGCGAAATCGAACAGATCCGCGGCGTCGCCGTTTCGACCAATATCGTCAAGACGCTGGAGGAACGCGAATGGATCCGCGTCGTCGGCTACCGCGACGTTCCCGGCAAACCGGAGCTGTTCGGCACGACCCGGCATTTTCTCGATTACTTCAACCTCAGATCGCTCGACGAACTGCCGCCGCTGGCAGAGATCCGTGACATCGAGGATTTCGACGTGCAGATGTCGCTGGCGCCCGTCGCCGCTGGCGATGACGGCGCCGATGAAGGCACCAAGACCGGCGGCGCCCCGCATGCGCCGACCGAAGACGACACAGATCAACTGGAAGCATCCACAGCCGATGCCTCTGCCCCGGAGCAAATAACATGAACGCCCCTCCACGCACGCTTCTTACCCTGAAGCGCGCCAACACACCCACCAGCGATGCCGTCGAGGAGCGCCTGCAGAAGGTGCTCGCCAACGCCGGCCTCGGCTCCCGTCGCCTGCTCGAAGAGCGCATCGGCGGCGGCGAGGTCCGCGTCAACGGCAATGTCGCCGAGCTGGGCTCGAGCGTCCGCGCCGGCGACCGCGTCGAACTCGACGGCAAGCTGTTCGTCACCATCAACGACAGCGCCGAGCACGCCCAGGTGCTGGTCTTCAACAAGCCCGAAGGTGTCGTCACGACGCGCGAGGATCCGGAAGGCCGGCCGACCGTGTTCGAACAGCTGCCGCGACTGAAAGGCGCGCGCTGGATCGCCGTCGGGCGTCTCGACATCAACACGACCGGCCTGCTGCTGCTGACCACCGACGGCGCGCTCGCGCACGCGCTGATGCACCCGAGCGCCGAGATCGATCGCGAGTACATCTGCCGCGTGCACGGCGAAGTCACCGACGAAGCGCTCGAGCATCTGCGTGCCGGAGTCGAACTCGAGGACGGCCCGGCGCGCTTCGAGGAACTCGCCGTGATCAGCCGCGGTGACAGCCATTCCTGGTTCCGCGTCGTCGTGCGCGAAGGCCGCAACCGGGAAGTGCGCCGCATGTGGGAATCGCAGGGCCTCATGGTCAGCCGGCTCAAGCGCATCCGCTACGGCAATGTCGAACTGCCGCGCGGCCTGCTCAAGGGCCGCAGCGAGACGCTCGATCCCGAACAGGTCAAGGCACTGCGTACGCTCGTCGGCGCCGGCGAGCCGGAGCCGACCCTGACGTTGCAGCCGGTCATCGGCCAGCGTCGGGCCAAGCCTTCGAATGAATTTCGCCCGACGCCGCGTGCGCAGCAGGCGTGGACCGGCGGCGGCGACGAAGCGCGTGAAATCCGTGCATTCGACCGCATCCGAGACGACACGCCATTCAAGCGTCCGGGCGCCAACCGCAACAAGAAAGGCGGCAAGAAACCACGGCACGGCGCCGGCGCCGATCGTGCCGGCGGACAGCGCCCGCCACGGCGCGGCGGTGGTCGCAATGCGCCACAGCAGCAGGTCGGCATCTACCAGCCGCCGCGGCCGGGCTTCGCCAACGAGGGCGGCGTATTCGATCCGGCACGGCCGCCACGCCGCGGCAATCGTCCGCCACGCCCCAGCGGCGCGGGACCGCATGCCGGACAGAAGCGTGGCCCAGGCGCAAGCAACCGTTCGCGTCCGCCGGGTGGCGGCGGCGCTCGCGGACGCAACTTCAATGGTCCGGCGGCTCCGGACGGATTCGGCAATTCACTGGGTTACGAGAATCGGCCGCCGCGCCGACCACGCCCGGGCGGCGCGGGCCAGGACCGTCGTCCGGCCACGCCTTATGGGCTGCCACCGCGTGGTGACCAGCAGCCGCGCCGCTTCGACGACCGGCCGCCGCCGCGCGACGACATCGGCAATCGCATCGGCAACGACAACCGCCCCGGCGGCGCCCCGGGCGGCCCGCGTCGACGCCGGCGTCCGCCACCACGCTGAGCGGCCGACGGCGGCGCTATAGCCCGATAGCGACGAAAACGGCGCGGAAACCTCGCCGTTTCCTTCGTCAGCGTCCATCACTCCGGGCATCACGCAGGCTCCCAAAACACAAACGGCGAAGGAACCCTTCGCCGTTTTTGT
>DASXKR010000081.1:0-2157 GCA_036496665.1 Rudaea sp.
TAGATGCTCTGCTCGCTGCGCCGGATCTCGACACCTGGAGCGGACGACGCGATCGAGCTCTGTTGCTGTTGGCCGTGCAAACCGGATTGCGCGCGGCAGAACTCACCGGTTTGCGCTGTGAGAACATCGCCTTGGGCACCGGTGCGCATGTGCAGTGCTTAGGAAAAGGGCGCAAAAGCCGGTGCACCCCGCTTCGCAAAGAGACCATAGCAGTGATGCGCAGTTGGCTGCGAGAACGTCAGGGTCAGGCTTCAGATCCGGTGTTTCCAACCACACGAGGTCAGGCGTTAGGTCAGGATGGTTTGGAATACCTGCTCAACAAACACCTGGGTGTGGCTCGCCGTCATTGTCCCTCCCTGAATAAGAAACGCATCACTCCCCATTCCTTGAGGCACTCGCTCGCGATGAATCTTCTTCACCACGGTGCTGACCGTTCCGTCATCGCTCTCTGGCTCGGCCACGAAGACGTCGAAACGACGTCGGTTTACCTACAGGCCGACATGCAGCTCAAAGAACAGGCTCTGGCAAAGACTGCGGCCCCGCGGGCTCGCGCGTCTCGCTACCAGCCCAGCGATCGTGTTTTGACCTTCCTGAAGACGCTCTGATTATTCCGCCAATCATGTACCCGCGACCCCGCGATTCTCCGCGAAATACAGCTGTTTCCGGTCAGTTGCCGGAATAATCCGGTTGCCGGAATTATGCCGGAAGTCGTGCACACGCGGTCCAGTGCGATCACCAAGGCGCCGCAGACCGATCTCGCGGGACAAGCGCCAGAAGACACGGTGGACGTACTGATGCAGCAATCGACCACCGCGCTCGGCGACGAAGAAGTATGTGCTGCAGCGCGATCCGAGATGTGCGGCGCGCCGGTCGGCGTAGCTGCAGAGCGCCGCGCGGGTCGTCGGATGCAAAGGCACGAGGCGCGACTTGCCGAACTTGGTCAACCGGACCGTCAGCAGGCCGGCCTCCAGGTCGACGTCGTCACGCTGGAGGCCGATCGCCTCGGACAGACGCATGCCCGTCACCGCGATCAACCCGAACAGATAATGGTAGGTCCATCGGCGCAGCCCGTCTTCTGGCGGCAGAGCCAGCGCCGCTGCCAGCAACGCATCGATCTCCGCGTCACTGTAGACATAGGGCTTGGCACGCTTCAATCCCGGCAAGATGCCGGCGGGTGGCACCTCCGTCTTCGGCTCGATGTTCGCGACATGGCGCGCGAAGCCCCGCACGTCAGTCAATCGCAACGCCCAGGTCGCATGCCGATCGGGCGGCAGCGTCGCCCACTCCATCGCCAGCTTCGTGGTGATGGTCGTGGCCTTGCGCTTCTCCATGAAGGTGACGAAATCGGTGAGCCGTCGTGTCTGATGGTGGTACTTGTATCCAAGCCCTTGGCGCATGCTCAGATACCGGTCGAGCGCGGAACGCAGACTGGTCATTGCACGCCTCCCGGCCACGGCAGGCTCAATGTCCGGAGCGCATCGACATCCACCTTCGCATAGATCCGCGTGGTGTCGTGGCTCTCATGTCGCAGCAGCCGGCCGATCTCCGACAAGGTTGCACCAGAGCGGAGAAGCTCGGTCGCGAGGCTGTGCCGGAAGATGTGAGCCCCTTGGTGCGCGTAGCCACGGATGCCGGCGCGCTCGAGAGCGGTCTTGGCGATCATCGTGATTGCGCATCCGGAGGCAAAGCCGATCTGCGGAGCAAAACTGCGGAGAAACAGCCGGCGACACGACGACTTGGGGCGACCATCGCGCAGGTAGGCGACGACGGCCGCGCCGACGTCTGGTGGGATCGGCATCCTCGCTCGCTGCCGGGCATCTCGCCAGATCGCCAGTCGACATCGTCCAGGGTGAGCGTCGCGACCTCGTCGGCCCGCAAGCCGAGCTTGGCCAGCATCATCAAGATGGCGTAGTCCCGCTGCCCCATGACAGTTGTTCGGTCGCAACCATCGAGGACCTTCTGAACCTGCGCAGTGGAGAGATAGGTCGGCAGGCTCGTGAGCTTCCATTGCCTGATCGAGGGCACGCAGCCGGCCAGAGCGAGCGGGTTCAGCCCGCTGTGATGGAGGTATCGGAGAAATGCGCGCAGCGACCGGCACATCGCCTTGCCGGACTCCGGACTCCCATCTCGGGCGTGGCGCTCGACGTAGCGCGTGAC
>DASXKR010000082.1:0-185667 GCA_036496665.1 Rudaea sp.
CCCTATCGGGTCATCGGTGCCCGTAACTTCAGGGCAGATCAGCATGGGGGTGAACTTTGCCCTCAACCCCGGCGGAGTCATTCAGGGGCACATCACGCGATCCGACTCCGGTTTACCGGTGGCAGCTGCCGGCATCGCGCCTTTCTATTTCCTGGCTACCGACGCCGACGGTCTGTTCCGGCTGCGATCGACGACTCCAGGCCAGTACCGGATATGGGTCGATGCCGATGGACTTGTCACGACCTTCAACGATGGCCAGCAGTGCGACGCCTTCTCGACTGCGACCTCGTCGTTGCGCAGCCTTTCGAGGTCAGCGCGAACGCGACGACCAATGTCGATATTGCGCTGGCGCCGGGTGTCTCGATAAGCGGGCAGGTGTTTGTCGACGACGATCCGGCCGCAGCAAGGCCGGTTGTGCGACTCTACAACGAATCCGACCCCGAGCGGCCGTACATCAGCAGCACTTCGGCCGGATCCCCGCCGCTCCCCTACGTGTTCAGCAGCCTTATCGCTCGAACCTACAGCGTGAGGTTCGGTGACCCGGCCGACAGCCGGTACATCAGCGAATACTACAATAACGTTGCCTGCGAACAGGATCCCTGCGACCTGAGCGGCATCACGAAGTTCGTCACCACAGCCGGTCAACAAATCACAGACATAGACGCGACCGTGAGCTCACCGCAAAAGATCGTCGGGCATGTCATTGACGCGATCTCCCAGGTTCCGCAGGCGGGGGCTGAAGTAAAAGCGGTCGTCGTGGAAAATACTTTCCCCGGTCCGATCTGGCGTGCCATCGCGCAAACGCAAACCGACGCATCGGGCAATTTCACGCTGGTTGGAATTCCCGCGGGCACTTCGTTTGCCCTGCGCTTCAATGCACTCGACCACCTGGGCATGCAGACACCCGATGCGGTTTGCGATGACATCAACTTTTTCTGCGGGTCCTTGAACACGGTCTCTTATCCGTCGACGTTGGCTGTTGCAGCCGACACTACCCTGAACGTCGGCAACATCCCGCTGTCGCAGGGAGCCGTAATTTCCGGCCACATTACCAACCTTCGCAACGGCGAGGGCCTGGCAAGCGCGCAAGTTGCCCTCTTTCTGGACGACGAGATTGCCGTCTCCTATTTCACCGACGGCGATGGCAACTATTCGACCCGAATGCTTCGCAACGGCGCGTTCAAGGCGGTCGCTTCATCTTCCAACGAGTCGCAAATGTACGATCACGTGGCTTGTCCGGGCGTCTACACATGCGATTTGGATCTGGCGACACCGATTGCAGCGAGCGGCAACGGGATTTTTTCGGCGATCGACTTCTCTCTGCACGATCCGGACCTGGTTTTTTCATCCGGGTTCGACAATTAGGCGCGGATTCGGTTGCGCCTGGATCGCGAGAACGCGCGCCGCCATGAAATTGACCGCCCAAAGATCGAACACCGCCCTCGGTCTGCGCTATCGTTAGGGCATGAACAAGGCCCCGTTGCACATCGTCATCCTCGCCGCTGGCGAGGGCAAGCGCATGAAATCAGCCCAGGCGAAGGTATTGCTGCCGCTCGCCGGGCGGCCGCTGCTCGCCTACGTCGTTGCCGCTGCGCGCGCGCTCCTGCCGGACCGGATTCACGTGGTCTACGGCCACCGCGGCGAGCAGGTTCGCGCGGCATTTGCCGACCAGACCGACATCGTCTGGGTGCACCAGCCAGAGCAGCACGGCACCGGGCAAGCCGTGCAACTGGCCATCGCACAGATTCCGGATGCCACGCGCGTTCTGGTCCTGCTCGGCGATGTTCCGCTGGTGCGTGCCGAGACACTGCAGCCGCTGACAACGGTCGCAGCGTCACTGGCAGTTCTCGTCGCGGATCTCGCCGATCCGCACGGCTACGGCCGCGTGCTGCGCGACGGCAACGGTCGCGTGCGCGCGATCGTCGAGGAAAAAGACTGCGACGCCGCGCAGCGTGCGGTTTCCACCGTCAACACCGGCATCATTGCGGCCGAAGCCGGCCGCTTGCGCGTCTGGCTCGACGCGCTGCGCAACGACAACGCGCAACGCGAATACCTGATCACCGACGTCTTCACCAACGCCGCTGACGAAGGCATTCCGGCGGATGTCGTCGTCTGCGTCGACTCGCGCGAAGCCTTCGGCGCCAACGATGCGTGGCAGCTGTCACAGCTCGAACGCCACTACCAGCAGCGGCGTGCGCAGGCACTCTGCGTGCACGGCGTGCGCCTGGCCGATCCTGCGCGCTTCGACTTGCGCGGCGAACTGAGTTGCGGTAGCGACGTCGAGATCGATGTCGATGCGGTGTTCGAAGGCGACGTGCAGCTCGGCAACGAGGTGCGCATCGGTCCGTTCTGCCGGATCCGCGATTCGCGCCTCGCGGCCGGCACGCAGGTGCGTGCGCATTGCGACCTCGACGGCGTAATCACGCATGGCGCCTGCATCATCGGCCCGTTTGCGCGCCTGCGGCCAGGCACCGACCTCGCCGAAGGCGCGCACGTCGGCAACTTTGTCGAGGTCAAAAACGTGTCGATCGGTGCGAAATCCAAGGCCAATCACCTGACCTACCTCGGCGATGCAACGGTCGGCGCCGGCGTCAACATCGGGGCCGGCACGATCACCTGCAACTACGATGGCGTGAACAAGCACCACACCACGATCGAGGACGGTGCATTCATCGGTTCGAACACCGCGCTGGTGGCGCCGATCACGGTCGGCAAGGACGCGACGATCGGTGCCGGCTCGACGCTCGGCAAGAACGCGCCGCCCGGCGAACTGACCGTCGCGCGCGCGAAGCAGACCACGGTTCCCGGCTGGAAACGCCCGCAGAAAACCTGACGTTTCGGGGATCGTAGAAAAAAACAGTGGACGCGGATTCAAGGGCGTTCCGCGCTCCCTTCTTCGTCTCCGAAGCCTGTGACCATGGATCAAAATCGGTGACCGCGGATTACGCGGATCGAAGTGCCACGAACGCGGATCAAGCAAAGCAAAAATTCAAAAGAGCTCTATCGGTGTCAATCCGGCTCTTATCCGCGTAATTCGCGTTCCATGCTTTTCCTTCTTCGTCAATGCGCAGCGCGCGGCAGGATGCCGAGCGCCTGCTCGAGCTTCGCCGCATCGTATACTTTTCCACCCTTGATCGTCGTGTCGATCTTTTCGATGTCGGCCATGTCCTTGGTCGGGTCGCCGTCGATCAGCACCATGTCGGCGAACTTGCCGGGGGCGATCACGCCGCGGTTGCCGTCCACGCCGATCACCTGCGCCGACGTCAGCGTCGCCATGCGCAAAACCTCGGCCGGCGCGATGCCGGCGCGCGCATACAGCTCGAGCTCGTGGTGAAGCATGTATCCTGCGAGCTCGTCGGTACCCGGAATGATCGTCACGCCGGCGTCGTGCAGCGCCTTGAGCAGCCTGAGCATGGCCGGGAACGATTCGGCGTAGGCGGCCTTCTGGTCGGGCGGCGGCTCGAGCGCACCGCTCAGCATGTTGCGGCGGATCTGCGGCGGGAAGCGTGGCGCGATCGTCTCAAGGCCCGGCGTCACCGCGGTCGGATCGCCGCAGAACAGCCCTTCGAATGCGTCCATCGTCGGATCGAGCACCGTGTGATGTGCCTTCAGGAACGCGATGAATTCCTTGACCTGCGGCTTGTCCGGCGTGAACTCGCGTGCGTGTTCGGCCACCTTGATGAAGCGGTCGCGGTTGCGCGTCTCCTTGACCGTGTCGAACAGGAAGTTCAGCACGATGAAGTTCAGGTGCTGGATCTCGTCGGCGCCGCCGTCGACGAACATGCGTGCCGACATGAACGCCGGCACGTGGCCGCTGACGCGCAGGCCGCGCGTATGCGCGTGGTCGGCGATGACCGGCATCAGTTCCGGCTTGACCGACGAATAGATCTTGATCTGGCCGTAGCCGTGGTCGGCGTACCAGTCGACGTCCTTGATCGCCTGTTCGGCCGTGTCGACGCGCATCTTGGTCGGGCCAGCGAACTCGCCGGTGCCGTCGATGATGCCGGCCTTGAATACGCGCGGCCCCAGCTCGGTGCCATTGTCGAAGCGCCCGACGCGCTTGAGGAAAGCATCGGTGTCGTTGGCCATGTCGCGCGCGCTGGTCACACCGTTGGCGAGGTCGAGCGCGCCGTCGTTGTCGCCGAAATGCTGGTGGTTATCCCATAGGCCCGGCATCAGGAAGCGGCCGTGTGCGTCGATGACTTCGGCTTTCGCCGGCGCCTTCAGCTCCGCGTCGGCGGCAACGCGCACGACGTGCTCGCCTTCGACCAGTACGCTCATCCCCGGCGTGACCGACAGATCGCGCGGATCGAACAGGCGTGCGTTGCGCACTAGCAGTGCGCCCGCCGGCACGTGCGTCAGCTCTTTGGCAATGCGCGCGGACCAGGCACTGTCGGTCGCATCCTGGACATCGAGCAGTTGCTTGACGGCCTTGTCGTAGGTCGGCGAGACGACCGAGAACCAGGTCGATAGCGAACCGGCCGTATTGCCATCCTGGTCGAGCCAGATTGCCGCCGGCGAAAAACTCAGGCCGACGATCCGGTATTGCGTGACCTTCGCCTTGCCCGTCGCAGTCGTCACCTCGGTCTCGCCGGCCGACTCGATGCGCGCCTCGCCGGCCGGCAGCAACGCGAGCTTGTGGCCGGGCGCCTTGAGCAGCGCGCGTGCCAGCACGCCGAACAATTCCGGCGGCCCGTTCAACGGGACGTAGAAGGCCTCGCCCGCTACGGCCTTGTCGCCGTGCTCCGTGCGGTTGCTCCAGCTGGCATTGCCGTTGGCGATCGTGAATTTTTCCTCGACTGTCGCCTTCATGTAGTCGTTACCGGTGCCGCTGTACTCGATCGGCACGCCGGCCGAATCGAGCTTCCAGGTCGACGTGATGTGATCGCCGCGGCCGCGGTCGTTGTACGAATATTCGACCCTGGTCGTGGCGGCATCGACGACGGTGACCGTCTGCTTGCCCTGGGCAAGGCCCTGGATCAGGATCGAGTCCTCGCGCGGTGCCGCGGTGGCTTCGCCAATGAAGAACAGGCATAGCAGCAGCCAGATCGCTCGCATGGTGATTCTCCCCGAATGGTGAGTGGCCATTGTAGAACAGTGCGCGGTGGGCCCTGCTCGTGCCAAAAGTGTACGGCACCGCTTCCTGTGCGGCGCCCGCGATTCGCCCGCAATCGGGCTGATTCCCGACACGCGCTCGGAAGATCCTCGACGCCGCAACGGCAATCGGAGGCTGCATGAAAGCGATCTGGTTCATTCCGCTGGGCCGGCTGCATCGCCCGGTCAGCGTCGCCGGCTGGTTGGTCACGGTCGCCGCCAGTGCCTGCCTGCTCCAGGTTTTCGTCGCGATCGACGCGCACGCACACTCGGTGACCCATGCACTCTATGCGGTCTATCCGCACTGGGGCGTCACCTTCCTCGGCTGGGACTGGATCGCACGGCGTACGTCCGTTGCCCATAACAGGTAAAATGCCGCCGGATTCGAGGGTTATCGTCATGTGTGGAATTGTCGGCGCCGCTGCGCGCCGTGACGTAGTCGGAACGCTGATCAGTGGGCTGAAAGCACTGGAATACCGCGGCTACGATTCGGCCGGGATTGCGCTCTTGACCGATCGCGGCCTCGAACGCGTACGCACGAAAGGCAAGGTGCGGGACCTCGAAGCGCTGCAGGCGTCGGCGCCGATCGCCGGTTTCACCGGCATAGCCCATACACGCTGGGCCACGCACGGCGCACCGAATACGGTCAACGCGCATCCGATCGCTTCGCGCGGCAATGTCGCGGTCGTGCACAACGGCATCATCGAAAACCACGACGAGCTGCGCACTGAACTGAAGGCGCTCGGCTACGAATTCGCGACCGAGACCGACACCGAGGTCATCGCGCACCTGGTCGAGCACCACCAGAACAACGGCGCCGATCTGCTCGACGCGGTGCGTGCGACGATCGCGCGGCTGCGCGGTGCCTATGCGATCGCGGTGCTCAGCAAGCGCGATCCGGGCCGCGTGATCGGCGCGCGCCGCGGCAGCCCGATGGTCGCCGGCCTGGCCGACGGTGAGCAGTTCATCGCATCCGACATCCACGCGCTGCTGCCGGTGACGCGGCGCTTCATCTACCTCGCCGAAGGCGACGTCGTTGATGCGACGATCGACAGCATCGCGATCTACGACGAATACGGCACGCGTGTCGAGCGCCCGGTCAAGCAGGCACACTTCGGCGCCGATGCGGTCGAACGCGGCGAGTATCGCCACTACATGCTCAAGGAAATCCACGAGCAGCCGCAGGCAATCGCCGACACGCTCGAAGGGCGTATCAGCGGCGGCCACATCCTGACCGAGATCTTCGGCGTCAACGCGCGCGAATTGCTGGCCAAGACGCGCAACGTGCACCTGATCGCCTGCGGTTCGAGCTATCACGCTGCGCTCGTCGCGCGCTACTGGATCGAGAGCCTGGCCGGCATTCCGTGCAACGTCGAGATCGCCTCGGAATACCGCTATCGCGACGCGGTGGTCCCCGCCGACACGCTGTTCGTCACCGTATCGCAGTCCGGTGAAACCGCCGACACGCTGGCGGCCCTGAAGCTGGCGAAGACACGCGGCCGCGAAAAGCGCGCGGATGGCACTCCTTCGCAAAGTCACAGTTACCTCGCCACCCTCGGCATCTGCAATGTGCCGGAATCTTCGATCGTGCGCGAGTCGGAACTGACCTTAATGACGCGCGCCGGACCGGAGATCGGCGTCGCCTCGACCAAGGCGTTCACGACGCAGCTCACGGCGCTGGCGCTGCTTGCGCTAGAACTGGCGCGTCAGCACGGACTCGACACGGCGCGCTACGAAGCGTTCGTGCACCAGCTCGAAACGCTGCCCGGCGCGGTGCGCGACGCGCTCGCGCTCGATCCGCGCATCCGCAAGCTGGCCGAACGCTTCGGCGACAAGCAGCACGCGCTGTTCCTCGGCCGCGGCACTCAGTTTCCGATTGCGATGGAAGGCGCGCTCAAGCTCAAGGAAATCTCCTACATTCACGCAGAAGCATATCCGGCCGGCGAACTCAAGCACGGTCCGTTGGCGCTGGTCGACGAGAGCATGCCGGTGATCGCCGTGGCGCCGAACGATCACCTGCTCGAAAAACTGAAATCGAACCTCGAGGAAGTGCGCGCGCGCGGCGGCGAACTCTACGTGCTCGCGGACGCCGACGTCGCCCAGCACGTACCGCATGGCAATGGCCATCTGGTCGCGCTGCCGCCATGCGGCGAGCTGATCGGGCCGGTCGTATTCACGATTCCGTTGCAGCTGCTCGCCTACCACGTCGCCGTGCTCAAGGGCACCGACGTCGACCAACCGCGCAACCTGGCCAAGAGCGTCACGGTCGAATAGCTGGAAAGCTCCAGCGTGAGCGAATCGTGCGGACCGGCTCAGAGCATGCATGCGTCGTCATTCACTCTGCGCGGCGAAGCCGGCGTCATTTCCTGGTCGTTCAGCTGGTTATCGTGGAAAATGCACGATTTCATGCAAGATGCAATTTTTGTCATGTGAGCCAGTTTGCATTCGCTGCCGTGTCCTCGCAGAATCGATAGTCGTAGTCAGGAGAGTCCGATTCATGGACAACACGCAACGCCCTTCTCGCCGACGTGCGAAGCGCGTTGCAGAAGCCGCCCTCCCCAACGTCAATCCGGCTGCCGGAACCGACGATCCGCCGTCCGCTGCCCTGCCCTTCCTCGTTGTCGGCATCGGCGCTTCGGCCGGAGGCCTCGACGCGTTGAATCGCCTGCTCCATGCATTGCCGTCGCCGACCGGCATGGCATTCGTGATCGTGCAGCACCTGGACCCGGTGCACGAGAGCATGCTGCCGGAAATTCTCGGCCGCGCCACGTCAATGCCGGTCAGTACGGCAGAAGACCATGAACCGGTCCAGGCCGATCGCGTCTACGTCATTCCTCCGGGTAAGAACATGGTTATCGGCGATGGCCGGCTGCAGCTGTCGCCGCGCACCGAAACGCGCGGACAGCATCGATCGATCGATCTGTTCTTCCGCTCGCTGGCCGAACAGCAGGCGCACCGCGCAATTGGCGTGATCCTGTCGGGATCGTCGAGTGACGGCACGCTCGGTCTGGAGGAAATCAAGGCGGCCGGCGGCATCACCTTTGCGCAGGACGACACCGCCGAACATACGCGCATGCCGCGCAGCGCCATCGCTGCAGGCTGCATCGATTTCGTACTCGCCCCGGCGGATATTGCCGTCGAGTTGGGACGCATCGGTCGCCACCCGTACATCACCCCCGATCCCGACGAGCTGCCGATTGCCCGCGACGCGCGCCTGTTCGGCCGGATCCTGGAGATTCTCAGAGAGGCCACCAGTGTCGATTTCTCCAACTACAAGCGCAATACGCTCGAACGGCGCATCACGCGGCGCATGCTGCTGCGGCGACTCGACGGGCTCGAGGATTACCTGCGCTGCCTGCAGGAGACGCCGAACGAAGTGGAGGCCCTGTACCAGGATGTGCTGATCAGCGTGACCAGTTTCTTCCGCGATCCGGAAGCCTACGAGATCATCAAGAACACAGTCTTTCCACGGCTCATCGAAAAGAAGTCGCGACACGACCAGGTTCGCGTATGGGCGCTGGGATGTTCCACCGGCGAGGAGGCCTACTCCATCGCGATGGCGTACACCGAATATGCCGAGACCAGCGGGCGGCGGGTGCCGCTGCAGATTTTTGCCACCGATCTCAACGGCGCCGGAATCCAGAAGGCGCGCACCGGTGTCTATCCGAAAGGCATTGCGCAGGATCTGTCGCCGGAGCGCTTGCGCCGGTTCTTCGTCGAGGTCGACGGTTCGTACCGTATCGCCAAGCCGATCCGCGACATGTGCGTGTTCGCCCAGCAGAATGTCCTGGCCGATCCGCCGTTTTCGCGCATGGATCTCATTGCGTGCCGCAACATGCTGATCTATCTGGATTCGTCGTTGCAACAGAAGCTGTTGCCGATCCTGCACTATTCGCTGCAGCCGGTCGGATTTCTCTGGCTCGGCACCTCCGAGACGATCGGCAGCTTTCGTGAACTCTTCGACGTTCAGGATGCGCGCAACAAGGTGTACGTCAAGAAGGCCGGTACCGCGCGTGCATCGATCCGCATTCCGCATCGGGTCGTCGTGCCGGCCCTGCCGCGCATCGAGCGCCCGTCCGAAGTCTTGTTTGGCGCCGTCAACGATCCGCAACGCGAGGCCGACCGTATTCTGCTGGCGCGGCATGCGCCGCCCGGGGTGGTCATCAATACCGAACTTGAAATCATCCAGTTTCGCGGCGATACGAGCCCATATCTGACCCCGGCACCCGGCCGCGCTACCCTGAACCTGCTCAAGATGCTGCGTGAAGGGCTGATCATGGCGGTGCGCGCTGCAGCTCACCGCGCAATGGCCGAACGATCGACCGTGCACCAGCAAGGCCTGCGCGTGAAAACCGAATCCGGTTATCGCGATGCCGAGATCACGATCACACCGTTGAAAGGCACCGCCGAAGACGGTTTCCTGCTGGTGACCTTCGGGCCTGCCGGAAATGCCGCAATTGCCGGGCAGGGCGTCAGCGAAACGACTCCCCCACCGGTATCCGACGAAGATAACCCGCAGGAACTCGGCCGCCTGCGCCAGGAGCTCGATTCGACGCGCGACTACCTGCAGTCGATGATCGAGGGCCAGGAGGCGACGAACGAAGAGTTGCTATCCGCCAACGAAGAGGTGCAGTCGGCCAACGAAGAGTTGCAAAGCATCAACGAGGAACTGGAGACCTCGAAGGAGGAAATCCAGTCGAGCAACGAAGAACTCGCAACCGTCAACGACGAACTGCAGAAAATCAACCTGGAACTTTCGCAGAGCAACGACGATCTGCTGAACCTCCTGGCCAGCGTGCAGATGCCGATCGTGATGCTCGGGCGTGACCTGCGCATCCGCCGCTTCACGCCGGCCGCGGAGAAGACGCTCAAGCTGATTCCGACCGACGTGGGCCGACCGATCGGCGACATCAAGCTCGACCTCAACATCGTCGACCTCGCGCCGATGATCGCCGATGTCGTCGACAGCGTGCGCGTGCGCGAGCAATTGGTCGAAGACAAGCTCGGCCATTCCTATCTGCTGCGCATGCACCCGTACCGGACACTCGACAACAATGTCGACGGCGCTGTCATGGTCCTGGTCGATGTCGACCAGCTCAAACGGGCGCAGCATGCGCTGGACGAAAGCGAGGAGCGGTTCTCCGAGCTCGCCGACAGCGCGCCGGTCCTGATCTGGATCAACGGGACGGAAGGCAAGCGTCACATCAACAAGGCATACATGGAATTTGTCGGAGCGCATGAATCCACGTTGCAGGGAAATGAGTGGGCGAACTTCATCCATCCCGAGGACCGCGAGACATATTTCTCGACATTCAGCCGCCAGTCCGAGCGCCACGAACCGTTCGAGGGGCAGTTCCGCCTGCGCCGTGCCGACGGCGAGTACCGCTGGATGAAGACGCTCGGCATGCCGCGCACGATCGGCGGCCGCTTTGTCGGCTACATCGGCTACAAAGTCGACATCACCGAACTGAAGGAGGCTGAAGAGAGCCTGCGCGAGACTGACCGCAGCAAGGACAATTTTCTGGCGATGCTGGCGCACGAATTGCGCACGCCGCTGGCGGCGATGCGCAACGCGGTGCAGATAATCGGGCACGAGCGCGGCAACGCGGACTTGCACCTTCGCGCCAAGTCGGTGATCGAGCGGCAAACCGTACAAATGGTGCGCATCGTCGACGACCTGCTCGACCTGTCACGGCTGACACGCGGTACGCTGCACCTGCGCAAGCAGCGCATCGACCTGCTCGGTGTGCTGCGCCAGGCCATCGACGCAACCGCATACCATCGCGATACGCAGGCCCAGCAATTGTCGCTGTCCGTTCCCGAAGACCCGTTGTTCCTCGATGCCGATGAGGCGCGCCTGCAACAGGTATTCGCCAACCTGCTCAGCAATGCGGCGCGCTACTCGCCGCAACACGGCCACGTCTGGATCACCGTCGAGCGCGAAGGCGCGGCGCAGAGCCGTGAACCGTCCGCATCCGACTCGCGGGCCAATGATCGCGTGGTCGTACGCGTGCGCGACGACGGAATCGGCATCGCCCGGCAGATGCAGACGGTCTTGTTCAATTTGTTTTCGCAGGCGAAAACCGACGGCCACCACGGCACCGGGCTCGGCATCGGCTTGAACCTGTCCAAACACCTGGTCGAACTGCATGGTGGGTCCATCGACGTATTCAGCGAGGGCCCGGGCCACGGCAGCGAGTTTGTCGTACGCCTGCCGACCAGTCCCATGACTGACGAAGCGCACGAAACCGCGGCACCGGAAAAGTCGCAACTGATTGCGCACAAACGGCGACTGCGCGTGCTCGTCGTCGACGACGACGCCGATGCGGCGCAAATGCTGTGCAACCTGTTTGAACTCGAAGGGCAGGACGTACGCTGCGCAAATGACGGAGCGAACGCGTTGCGGATTGCCAGGGAATTTCACCCGCATCTCGCCCTGCTCGATATCTCGATGCCGGTCATGGACGGGCGCGAGCTGGCACGGCAGCTTCGCACCGATCCCGACACAACGGACACATTCCTGGTGGCGGTCACCGGTTTCTCGCCGAACGATGCGGTACTCGACATGTCGCCTGAAGGCTTCGACGAACGTGTGACCAAACCGTTCGAAAAGGATGCCCTGAACTCACTCCTCACCCGCGTGGACGGCGCTCAAGCCTGAGATCGCCTCCGCCCGGGCACGCCGGATGCCGGATGCTCCTTTGACCCGGTGCAGCATTCTGCATCGGATGGTCACACGGCGGCTGCGCCACGACATCAGGCCGTCAGGACGTTCTCTACCGTGATCGGCAGATCGCGGATGCGCTTGCCGGTCGCGTGGAAGACCGCGTTGGCGATCGCGGCAGCGACGCCGGTGATGCCGATCTCGCCGATCCCCCTGGCACCCACTGGATTGAAAATGTCGTCGCTCTCGTCGATGAAGGTGACGTCGATATCGGCAATATCGGCGCTCACCGGAACGTGATACTGCGCGAGGTTGGCATTGGCGACGCGACCGCTTTCCTCATCCACCAGCGTGTGTTCGAGCAAGGCCATGCCGATGCCCCAGACGATGCCACCGATCAGCTGGCTGCGCGCGGTCTTGGCATTGAGAATACGCCCGACGTCGTAGGTCGCGACGACACGGCGCACGCGAATCTGGCCGAGCGCTTCGTCGACGTCCACCTCGGCGAACACGGCCCCGAACGAATGCATCGAGTATTGTTTTCTGGTCTCGTCATCGAGCTTCGCGCCGGCGCGCGCTTCGACCGGCTGGCCGCCGGCGCGCGCCAGAATGGCCGCATGCGGCTCGCGGCGAACCGCATCGGAGCGTGCGCGCAGCCAGCCGTCCGCGCTGTCGACTTCGCCCGCATCGATTCCGTGCAGCGGCGACGCCGGATCCGAGATCGCCATGCCGATGACCTTCGCACGCACCTGCACTGCCGCTTCCCGCACCGCCGGTGTCACGCTGGCGGCCGTCATCGAGCCGCCCGATACCGGCGCCTCGGGCAGATCCGAATCGCCGAGCTCGACCTTGATACGCCTGGCCGCAACGCCGAGTGAGTCGGCAGCCACCTGGGCGATGATCGTGTAGGTGCCGGTGCCGATATCCTGCGTGCCGCACTGAACCAGCACACTGCCGTCGGGTTGCAGGCGCACCAGCGCATTCGCCGGCTGGCGATTCGCCGGATAAGTCGCCGTCGCCATGCCTTGCCCGATCAGCTTGCCGCCATCGCGCATCGATCGCGGCGCCGGCTTGCGCCGCGACCAGCCGAAGCGCTCGGCGGCGCGGCGATAGCATTCGCGCAGCGACTTTCCCGAGAATTTCTTTCCGCTCTCCGGCTCGCGCTCGGTGTAGTTGCGCCGGCGCAGTTCGAGCGGATCCATGCGCAGCTCATAAGCCAGCTCGTCCATCGCCGTCTCCAGCGCGAAACTTCCAGTGGACTCCCCCGGCGCACGCATGAACGTCGGCGTGCCCAGGTTGAGCTTGACCAAGCGATGCGTCGTGCTGACGTTGGCACAGGCATAGAGCATGCGCGTCAACAACGCAGATGCTTCCGACCAGTCCTCGAATGTCGACGTCGGCGAGATGACATCGTGGCGGATCGCGAGCAGCTTGCCGGTCGCGTCCGCGCCGAGCGCGATGCGCTGCTGCGTGCGCGGCCGATAGCCGACCGGTCCGAACATCTGCGTACGTTCCAGTGCCAGCCGCACCGGTCGCCGTACCTCGCGCGCAGCCATTGCCGCCAGCACGACGTGCGACCAGGCTGAACCCTTGCAGCCAAAGCCGCCGCCGATGTACGGCGAAATGACGCGGATTTTTTCGGGCGCCATGCCGAGCTTCTTTGCCAGTGCCTTGCGGCAACCGCTCACGCCCTGGGTCGAATCATGCACGGTCAGCCGATCGCCGTCCCAGCTGGCCAGCGTAGCGTGCGGTTCCATCGGATTGTGGCTTTCCATCGGCGTCGTCATCGTCACGGATATCTTTTTCGAAGCAGCGGCGAGCGCAGCGTCGACATCGCCCCATGCTGCGTCGGGGCCGCCGTGAGTCAAGCTTTCCGGCTTGTAAGCCGACGTCAAGGCGGCCGTGAAGTCCAGCGCCGGTGTGTCTTCGCGATAATCGAATTCGAGCAGCAGCGCTGCTTGCCGGGCCTGCTCCAGGCTCTCGGCGACGACGACGGCGACCGGTTCGCCGTTGTAGCGGACGGCCGGATTCTGCAGCAACGACAGCGCGCGTTCGCCGGGCGGATTGGATCCGAGGGCCGCGGCCGGAAGTTTCGGCGCGTTCGCGTGACTCATGACCAGCAGAACGCCCGGCAATGCACGCGCATGTTCGGAGCGGACAGCGGCAATCTCGCCCTTGGCGATGCTGCTCTGCACGAGCACCGCATGCGCGATACGCGGCGCGTCGAAATCGGTGGCGTATTGCGCCGTGCCGGTCACCTTCGCGATGCCGTCGATGCGGGTCAGCGGCTGGCCGACGAGCGTATTCATGCTGTCTCCAGCGCGTGCTTGAGCGCGCGTGATACCGCGTTGCGCGCCAGCGGGATCTTGTAGGCATTCTGTGCCAGCGGCTGCGCGCCCTCCAGCGCTTGTGCGGCGATCGCAACGCCGTCGAGCGAAGCCGCCGATTTTCCGGAAAGCGCTTCCGACGCACGCTGCGCGTACCACGGCTTGTGCGCGACACCGCCCAACGCAATTCGGCCGGAGCGAATCGTGCCTGCGGCGACGTCGAGACCGACCGCGACCGACACGAGCGCGAAGGCAAAACTGGCGCGATCGCGCACCTTGAGATAATGGCAATGCCGCGCATAGGCCGACGGCGGCAGATCGACCGAAACGATCAGCTCGCCGCGACGCAGCGTCGTGTCCTGCTCGGGATGATCGCCGGGCAGGCGATGAAACTGGTCGATCGGAATCGAGCGCGCGCCATCGGCACCGCGCACGTTCAGGCTCGCGCCGAGCACAACCAGCGCGAGATTCATGTCGGATGGATTGACCGCGACGCAATGAATGCTCGCGCCGAGCACGGCATGCATCCGGTTCAAGCCGCTGCGCGCCGCGCAGCCGGAGCCCGGATCGCGCTTGTTGCACTGGCGGAAGCCCGGATCGACGAAGTAGTCGCAACGCGTGCGCTGCAGCAGGTTGCCGCCGACCGTCGCCATGTTGCGCAACTGCGGCGAAGCGCCGGCCAGCAGCGCCTGGCTCAGCAGCGGATAGTTTGTCCGCACGAGTTGGTGATCGGCAACGTCGCTGTTGCGTGCCGCCGCGCCGATGCGCAATCCGCCGTCCGGCAGCCTTTCGATGCGATCGAGTTCGAGATGATTGACGTCGACCAGGCGCGCCGGTCGCGCCACGCCCGACTTCATCAGATCGAGCAGATTCGTGCCGCCGCCGATAAAGCAGGCATCGCTGCTTGCTGCGGCGGCAATTGCGGCGTCGAGGCTTGCAGGTCGCAGGTAGTCGAATGCGAACATTGATCCGGGCCCTCAGCTGCGCGCGCGCGCGACCTTGGCGATCGCCGCGACGATGTTCGGATAGGCACCGCAGCGGCAGATGTTGCCGCTCATGCGCTCGCGGATCTCGGCGTCTTGCAACGCGGTTTGTCGCGACTGGACCAGTTCGACGCTGAGCACACTGGCAGCGCCGTGACGCGCCTCCTCTATCATCGCGGTCGCGGAACACAGCTGGCCCGGGGTGCAAAACCCGCACTGGAATGCATCGAGTTCGAGGAACGCAGTCTGCAATTCGCCGGGCTTGCCGTCGACAGCAAGTCCTTCGACCGTCGTGATGTCGTCGCCGGCATGCATCACGGCGAGCGTGAGACAGGAATTGACGCGGCGTCCGTTGATCAGCACCGTGCATGCCCCGCACTGTCCGCGGTCGCAGCCCTTTTTTGCCCCGGTCAGGCGCAGGTGTTCGCGCAGGGCATCAAGCAGGGTCACGCGCGGCTCGACACGCAGTTCATGGTAGACGCCGTTAACACGCAACGACAAATCGTGTGCGGCGGCGGATGACGAAGATGGCACAGCGGCGGCGACGCCCGGCGAAATCGGCGCGTCGAGTGCCAGCATGACTCCGGCGCCGATACTCCCGCGCGCAACGGTTCCCAGGAACGCGCGCCGATGGGGGTTCATGGCCTCTGGTGATGCGGGGCTGCCGGGTTTGCGTGTCATGTCGAAACAGCAATGCGACGTTCAGGTCGAGGGCAAAATTTGGCCAGAATCGGCCATAGTGCAGCGGTAACAGCAAGCGCCGTGCCTTGCGCATGAACGCGCATCGCGACGCGTTGGCAACGGCATGTCCGCGTTGGCTTGCCTTGGGACACTTTGCGCGAGGCAATCTGCAATGACCGGCCGATGTGCGGTTGCAATTCGCCCTGATGCCGGCCGACAACACCGCCGTGCGCATCCGCCGCGTGGCGGGACGGCAGCACAACTGAGCCGGATTTATCCGGCGCTCAGACTTCGCGCGTGGCAAGAAGCTTGCTCCGTTCCATGTGAGAGTCAACGAAGCAAATGCGGAACCCAATACCGATTCTTCGCAGGCACAGCTCGGAGGTGACTCATGCGCTGCTCGACTGCTCCGACCGAAAAGCCTTCGATATTCATCGTCATTGCCCTGATTGCGGCGATGGCGGCGTACGCCTCGGAACCAACCAACGGCGACATCGCGCTGGTGAATGCGGCGGTGCAGGGCAACCTGGCCGAGGTGGAGCTTGGCAAGCTCGCCGCCGACCGGGGAAATTCGCCGGCGATACGCAGTTTCGCTGCGACGATGGTGACCGATCAGATGACGAACAACGCCCGATTGACCGCCATTGCACAACACGAAAACATTTCTTTGCCGATGGATCCCGACGCGGCGCATATTGCCCTGAGCAAGGACCTGGCGAATCTGCGGGGTGAGCAATTCGATCGCCGCTACATGCAGGCGATGCAGGAGGATCAGCGCAGGATGCTGGAATTGCTCGAGGCCGCACAGGTCGACGTCGGCGACGAGCGCCTGAGGTCGTTCATCAAGGACACCTTGCCCGTCGTCGAGGAACACGCACGCATGGCCGACCGGCTGATGGTCGAGTGATGCCGACCTGACGTCCCGTCAAGCCACGTTTCCGTCGCGGCCTTTCGTCTCAGCGGCCCGCCAAGGCCAAAGCCCGGACTTTCAAGACCGATTCCTGCCGGAGCAGTAACGGTAGAAAACCGTCTTGCAGCAGGAGCGTATCCAGCGAATTGCAAATTCCCAGCTCACGCCGCAGTGGCCCCTGCAAAAAGCATTGCGGTTATTCCACGTCGCCACCGGAGGACGCCGTCAGCGCAAACTCTGCGTCGCATTGAACGGACAATTAACGCGATTGACCTGTGCACGGACCTTGCAGCGATTGCTCTTGCCCGAGCGCAAGCGTGCGAGCGCTGCGCAACGTTCGGCGCGATTTGAATCGCCGCCGATGGGCGAACGCAGAGGATTCCCCTCTGCCCTCACCAGGAGAGACTCCATGAAACTTTCACCGCTGTATGCATTGCTGCTGGCGGCTGCCGCCGGCATGGCGTTCGCGCAGGCCAATTCGCCGGCACCGGATCCGGCGACGCCGCCGGCAACCAATCCTGTGCCGCCGACCAACCCGACCAGCCCGACGGCGAATCCGGATCCGACTGCACGCTCGCAGGATCCGGCCGCCATGCAGGGATCGGGACCGGACGAGTGGTCGATGCTCAAGGGTCATGACAAGGGCTACGTCAGCAAGACCGATGCGCTGCCCAACAGCTGGCTTGCGCAGAACTTCAACAGCTGCGACACCGACAAGGATGGCAAGATCAGCCAGGCGGAATACCAGAAATGCCAGAAGCGGCACTGAGGCAAGTCGCCGCGCAGCGCGGAACGGACGTCCGCGTTGCGCACTTCCTGCGCGTCGGTCCTTGCGTAACGACGCGGGTCGCCTGGAGACTTGAACTGATTGCGCAGCGCCGTTGCATGAGCGGCTTGCATCGCTGACTGTTCAGCGCGTATTGAAAAGGCGACGCGTCAAATAGCGCGATGGCAAGGACGGCAGCCCGGGTCTTCACACAACAGCGCGATATCGAGCGCATCGAAGGTCTCGTCGTTGCGTTGCCGAGCCAATCGCACGTGCGTGTCACGTTGCTCAACGGCGACGTGATATCGGGCACTGTGACCGAGCGACCGGCAACGCAAGTCTTCGAAGACCCGGTCGGCAATCAGGGCATCAATTCCGTAGTGTGTCTGGATGATCCGTCTGCTCCGGTCTGGCAGGTATTTCTATGGCTGAGCGACATCGAGCGCGTCGAACATCTGGCGCCACGCAATGACTGATTACTTGTGACGAACGTCCAAGAAGGAGAACCGACATGGCGAGTGACGAGAGGAAATGCGCACACGAACCTTGCACCTGCGCTATCCCGGAAGGGCATGCCTGGTGCAGCAAGTATTGTGAGCATGCCGCGACCAGCGGGCCGCCGTGCGACGAACCGGTTTGCGAATGCGGTCACAAGGATTGTCACTGATCGGCAATGATGGCGACTCAGACTGTGGTTTGCGACGAGGTTAGGTACGGGTCGAACGTTCCGGTCGCCGTTCGCGCTGGCCACATCGGCACCGACGGTCTTATCCGCGGCCGTTTCGATTCCAACCGCGCAATCTGACGACAGGACGCTTTTGTGATCCAGAACACCAGCGCTTGGCACGCGAAATGCTGGTTTTGCCCGAATCCAGAGGAGGCAAGTCATGCACAGGCGGATCGTTCTCGGCAAGAGTCTGGCTCCCTTTGTCGCCGTCGCCATCTTCCCTGCGGCCGCCACGGCCGCGATGACCGGCCCGGTCCTCTCGGGCAGTGCAGCGAACGAATCGGGCAAGCGCTTCGTCGCAACGACGGAATTTCGCGCTGCGCCGACGCCTGTACGCCGCATGGCAACCTGACCTGCGGAATTCGTGCGTCGGTCGAGACGGGGAAGCCGATCGCGCGCGCGAGGTAGGCAAAGGCCACTGCACGATCTTGCGTTGCTTCAGCCGCGTGACGACGTCGTCACGCGTAATCCCCTGACGCTCGTCGTGCAAACAGCAAGGAATGCTTGCCCAGAGCCCCGGCAGTTCGGATTCGTGGCCCGCTGGCGGCCCCCGACACGCGCAGCGAGCGGTCGCCGGTCGCCGCGAATTGCGTCAACAGCGAGGCAAGACCTGAGACAATGACCGCATTCGCGCCACCGAACCGGCGCAGCGATCGTTCGCATGACAAACGCCGGCTCCGCCGATCAACGCAGCACCGCAATTTCTGCCGCCTCGTTGTCCCAGTGGCAGGCGTTGTTCCGCCGCGGCGCGCTCGGCGACTGCGAGAGCCTCGCGCGCAAGCTCGTGCGTGATCATCCGCTGTCCGGCAAGGCCTGGCAGTTGCTCGGCGCCTCGCTGCTCGCTTCAGGGCGCGCGGGCGATGCGCTGGATGCGTTGCGCAAGGCGGGCGATCTGGCGCCGTCGGACTGGTCCATCGCGGACAATCTCGCACTGGCGATGCAACGGACCGGCGACTTCGCCGGTGCGGCACAGGCGTTTCACGCCGCGCTCGAGCGCGCACCGGCCGAGCCCCGGCTTTGGTCCAATGCATCGGTCAACGCGCTGGAATCCGGCGATGCACCGGCGGCGTTGATGATGGCCTGGGAAGCAATCCGGCTGGCGCCGAACCTGGCCGCCGCGCATCTGAACGCCGGCAACGCACTGAGCGCAAGCGGCCAGTCCAGCGAAGCCGAAGCCGCGTTTCGCCACGCACTTTCCCTGCGTCCGGATTATGCGCAAGCCTTGTTGAGCCTCGGACGCGAGCTGAGCCAGCGCGGCCAGGTGACCGACGCGATCGAGGTCACGCGTCATGCGCTGGCGGTCCAATCCGACTACGCCGATGCGCACGTCAATCTGGCCCACGACCTCAATACGCTCGGCGACGTCGCGGCTGCGGCTGCACACTATCGACAAGCCCTGGGATTGAAACCCGAGTTGAGCTCTGCCGGCAGCGGCGCACTGTATTGCATGCTGCACGACGATCGGCAATCCACCGAAACGGTGTCGGCCGCGCATCGGCGGTTCGGCGAGCAGCTCGAGGCCTCGCGCAAGCCATATTGGCGGGCACATGCCAACAGCCGCGATCCCGACCGGCGCCTGCGGCTCGGCTTCGTTTCGGCGGACCTGCGCAACCACCCGGTCGCAAGATTCCTCGAGCCGGTGTGGCGTGAACTCGATCGGCGACGCTTCGAGCTGTTCGCCTACGACACACAGCCGGCCAATGACGCGATCGCATTGCGCCTGCGCGAACGCGCCGATCACTGGACCATTGCCGCGTCGATGCCAGAGGCGCAGCTCGATGCGAGCATACGTCGCGACGGCATCGACATCCTGTTCGACCTGTCCGGGCACACGGCGCGCAACCGGCTCGGCCTGTTCGCGCGCAAGCCGGCACCGATCCAGGTGTCGTGGATCGGCTATCCCGGCACGACCGGCCTGACCACGATGGACTACCGCTTCGTCGATGCGGTCGTTGCACCGCCGCAGCGATTCGACTATCTGTTCTCCGAACACCTGGCCTACCTGCCGTTCATGTCGGTGTTCGACCGGCCGGACAACCTGCCCGACGTGCGGCCGTTACCGCTGTCGCGCGGCGAACCGCTGACCTTCGGCAGCTTCAACCGGATCAACAAGCTCGGCGACCGGACCCTCGCCCTGTGGTCGAAGGTACTCTGGCGCCTGCCCCGATCGCGCCTGCTGGTCGGTGCGCTGCCCAATGCACAGATGGAAGACGAATTCCGCGTGCGCTTTCGCTCGACCGGCATCGACGCCGCCCGCCTGATGTTCCGGCCGCGCCTGGCGATGGCCGACTACCTCGAGTTGCACGCGCAGGTCGACCTGCTGCTCGACACGCTGCCGTTTTCCAGCGGCACGACGGCGAACTTCGCGCTGTGGATGGGTGTGCCGACGCTGACGTTTGCCGGCGATTCGCTCGCCCAGCGTCTCGGTGCGACGCGCATGGCCGCAGCCGGGCTCGACGGATTCATCGCCGAATCGGATGCGGCGTATGTCGACCTCGCGGTCGATTGGGCGAGCAGACCCGCGGAACTGGCGCGAATCCGCGGCGAGCTGCGCGGCCGCATGGAGGACAAATCGCGCATCCAGCCGCTGCAGCTGACACGCGCGCTCGAGCAGCGCCTGCGCGAAATGTGGCAGCGCTGGTGCGCCGGAATGAAGCCGGTGCACTTGCAGTGATCACGCTGATGTACAGCAATTTCCTGCCGAGTGCGGATCATGTGCGCCGGCTCGAAGCGCTCGCCGGTGCCGGTCGCGTCGCCATCGCCGACGACGAGGCGAGCGCGCTGCGGCACGCTGCCCCGACGCAGATCGTCTTCGGCCACCGCTACCTGCGTCAGCTGTTGGCGCACGCGCCGCAGTTGCAGTGGGTGCAGACCACGGCCGGCGGATTCGATCAATTGCCGTGGCGCGAACTGGCAGCGCGCGGCATCGTGCTGTCGCGCAACTCCGCCAATTCCGAGGCAATCGCGCACCATGTGGTCGCACTGGCCTGGGCCATGCTGCGCCGGATCCCTTCGGCCGTGCAGGCACAGCACGAGGGCCGCTGGGCCACGCCGTTCGTGATGCTGCCGCTGCCGCGCACGGCGTTGGTACTCGGGCTCGGCGCGATCGGCATGCAGGTCGCCCGCTTATTGCGCGGCCTCGGGCTGCATGTGCGCGGTGCCGCGCATTCGGGCAGCGCGGCGCAACGCCAGGCGTGCGACGAGTTCGTCGATGCCGGGCGCTGGCGCGGCGCGCTCGACACGACGGATCTTCTCGTGCTGGCGCTGCCTCTCGACGCGACGACGCGCGGCTGCATCGGCGCGCGCGAACTCGCTGCGCTGCCGCCACACGCGATCGTCGTCAACATTGCGCGCGACGCGATCATCGATCGGCCGGCGCTGCTCGACGCACTGCGTGCCGGTCGGCTCGGCGGCGCGGCGCTCGACCTACTCGATCCGGTTCTCGAGCGTGACGATCCGTTGTGGACGACGCCGAACCTGCTGATCACGCCGAAGGTGGCCGCGTATCATTCGCAGATGCAGGAAAAATTTGAAGCATTCGCCGAAGCGCAGTTGCAGCGCCATCTGGCCGGCGTGCCGCTCGAAGCCGTCGTCGACCTGGCACGTGCCGGATGTGATCCATGAGTTCGAATCCATGAGTTATGGCAGCGATTTCGTCCTGACCTTGTTCACGAACGACCCGGCGCTGGCGGCGGCCGCCGATCGCGCCGGCGTCGACCGCATCGGCGTCGACATGGAGCAGATCGGCAAGGGTGCGCGCCAAGGCCACCTGGCGACATGGATCTCCGATCACGCCGAAAACGACCTTGCCGTCGTCAAGCCCGCCCTTCGGCGCGCCGCGCTGTTCGCGCGCTGCAATCCGGTGCACGACGGGTCGCGCGCCGAAATCGACCGGCTGATCGCCGCCGGCGTGCGCGTGATCATGCTGCCGTATTTCAAGACCCGCTTCGACGCGGAGACTTTCATCCGTCTCGTCGACGAGCGCGCGCATCCGGTCCTGCTGGTCGAGACCGCGGATGCCGCCGCGGTCATCACCGATCTGTGCCGCATCCCCGGCGTCAGGGAAATCCACGTTGGCTTGAATGACATGCGCCTGTCGCTCGGCTGGCCGAGCCACTTCCACGTGCTGGTTTCCGATTTCCTGGTGGAGATCTGCGACACGGTGCTGGCTGCCGGACTGCGCCTCGGCGTCGGCGGCATCGGCCGCGCCGGCGACAACGACCTGCCGGTTCCCGCGGATCTGGTGTCGGCGCAATTGCCGCGGCTCGGCGCAAGCGCGTCGCTGGTCTCGCGCTCGTTCTTCCGCGAGCCGGTTCCCGACGACCTCGATGCCGAGTTCGTGAAACTGCGTGCATGGCTCGATGCCTGTGCGCTGCGCGATACCGTCTGGCACGACGAGCAGCGGGCCCAACTGCAGGCGTGCATTGCGCGACTGTTCCGGTCGCCGGTGGCGTGAGTTGAACCGGAGGATGAGGATTGGCTGCTGCGATTGGCGTCGTCCTCACCATGCCCTGGGCCGTCGCCAGCGGGTGATCCGAATGCCGATGTTCCGGGAATTTCCGCGGACATCGAAGACAGTCGCCGGCACGCGGGCCAGCCGCAATCAGGTCACGCGCTGAGCGGTCGCGAGCTCGATTGCTTCGGCGAGACGGATTCCGGAGCAGGGTTTTTGCAGGAACGCTTCCGCGCCAAGCATTTTTGCGGCATGCACGAGTTCGTCGATCGGCTTTGCGGAAAAAATGACGATCGGCGGAATCCTTGCGCCATGCAGACGCAGCGATTCGATCAGTTCGTCGCCGCGCTTCAAGCCGAGCTGCAGATCGAGCAGCAATACCTCGATCCGGTGCGGCGCCAGCAGAACCTCGAACGCCTGGTCGAACGAGTTGGCCAAAACCGCCGCGTGCCCCTCTGCCGCGAGCACCTCCAACGTCGCCGGACCGAGCGAAGGGTCGTCTTCAATCAGCAGGATCGTGGTGGATCGTTTCATGCGTTGATCGCCGGGTGACGAACGAGGCCGGAAGATCCGGTATAGCCGCTTTGCCAACCAGCATATGGCAGCGAAGCTGAACCGACGGGCGTATTCGATTGCGGCGCCCACCTCGCTGCGGGCAATCCTGATACCCGCGAAACGGCTGAAGGGAACTGTGCCTTCGGCTCCGCGCCACGGGGTTAGGTAGCCAACCTTGGCTCAGTGCCCGGCATAACCCGGTCCGCGCAGCACCTTGCCGGGCAGCTTGCCGGTCATCCTGCCGTCTTCGACGACCGCAACACCGTTCACGATCACATGCTGCATGCCGACCGAGTACTTGTTGGGATCCTGATAGGTAGCCACGTCGTGCACCGTCGCCGGATCGAAGACGACGAGATCGGCCCACATGCCCTGCTTGATCACGCCGCGGTCGGCCAGGTGTTCGCGCTGCGCCGCCAGCGCGCTGAACTTGCGGATTGCGTCGGGCAGCGTGAGCTTGTGTTCGTCGCGCACGTACTTCGCCAGGATGCGCGGGAACGTTCCGTAAGCGCGCGGATGCGGATGGTCCTTGCCGAGCAATCCTTCCGGCGACGTGCCCGAAGCATCGTTGTCGATCGATACCCAGGGTTGCTGCAGCGCCAGCGCGACGTCGGATTCGTCCATGCCGAATACCGTGACGTAGGTGCCTGCCTTGTCCTTGATCAGGAAGTCGAAGATCGTGTCGATCGCATCTTTGTGCCACATGGTCGCGATCTCGCTGACGCGCTTGCCCTGGTATTTCACGAGTTCGGGATTGTTGACCGAGCAGATCAGGATGTCCTGCGGCCCCTTGATCGCGAGCCATTCGTTGTCCCAGTCTCCGGTCGGCGTGGTCATGTCCTTGCGCATGCGCGCGCGCAGCGCCGGATCCTTGAGGCGCTCGACCAGCTTTTCACTGCCGCCGTCGTTGGCCCACGGCGGCGTGAACGCGGCCATGTCGTTGTTCCACGCCGTGTAGGCGTAGGTGTCGGCCGCGACATCGATGCCTTCGGCGCGTGCTTTCTCGATGCGTTCGATGACGTGCGGCATCTTGCCCCAGTTCCCGTGGCCGGAGGTTTTCAGGTGAAATATCTCGACGCCGATGTTCGCTTCACGGCCGATGCGGAACGTTTCGTCGAGCGCCGCATCTTCTGCGTTGCCCTCGCTGCGCATATGCGTCGCGTAGATGCCGCCATAGCGCGACGCGACCTTCGCCAGCGCGATCAACTCCTCAGTGCTCGCATAGGGCGCCGGCGGATACTGCAACGCCGTGGAAAGTCCCAGAGCGCCCTGCCGCATGGCCTGTTCGACCAGCGCCTCCATCTGCTTGAGTTCGTCTGCGCTCGGAGCGCGGTTGCCGTAGCCGATCACCATCGCGCGCGCGGACGCCGCGCCGACGTAAGTACCCATGTTGATGCCGATACCCTGCTTCTCGAGCCGGGCGAAATACTGCGCGAGCGTGCGCCAGTCGGCTTTCAGCCGATAATGATCGAGGCCGGGCTGGTTCTCCTTGATCATCGCGTCGTTCAGCGGCGCAACCGACTGGCCCTCACCGGTGATCTCGGTCGTGATGCCCTGGAAGATTTTCGACGGTGCGCGCGGATCGACCAGCAGTGTGAGTTCGGACTGGCCGAGCATGTCGATGAAGCCCGGCGCGACGACCATGCCATGCGCGTCGATCGTGCGTGTGGCTCTCGCATCGGCCAGGTTGCCGATCGCCGCGATACGGCCGTCCTTCACTGCCACATCAGCCGCGTACCACGGCGAACCGGTGCCGTCGATGACGTGGCCGTTGCGCACGATCAGGTCGTAGCTCGCCTCGGCACGGCCGTGGACCGGCGAGCAGGCAAGCAACAGGACAACGAGCGGAAACACGAAGCGCTTGACGAGAACCATCGGCGAACTCCCTGGGCTGCTACGCCGATTGTACGTCGAGCGTGCCGCCGAATATCGATAGCCCGGTTGAATGGCCAGCATCCCGGTCCGGCCACATTGCGAAGGCTCGATCGGCGCATCCGATCGGGGCGACGAGTGCCAAAAACGCGTGCCTTGCGACAAAGACCGGGTGAGATGCTGCGGCCGGCGCCGATCGCGAAAGCAGAGGCAAGATGCGATCGGTCGAGCCGTTGGCGATCTCGACGGCGAACGCCGGCGAGCTGAACTGTCGCGCGCCGAAACGGAACCTATTGCCCTCCGTGCCCAGTCGTTAGACTGGGTCCGGTCTCGACGAGAACGCCGGCCGAATGACGATCGCTATAGCACAATCCATCGGCGCAACTGGCGCCCTGCCGCGGCGCCGCGCCGGTCCAGACGCCGTGCTGTCCGGGGCGGCCCGGCTCTGGTTCGTCACGGCGCTGGTCGGCCAGTGGACATTCCTCTACTACATCGCCGCCTTCTACGATGCCGCGACGCTGCGCGGCGACATGGCCGCGTGGAGCAGGAACACGTATCTGCTCCGGGGTTACGTTGCCGGCGATACATCCGGCAACCTGGCATTCGCGGCGCATGTGCTGCTGGCGAGCATCGTGACGTTCGGCGGCGCATTGCAGCTGGTCTCGCAGGCGCATATCCGCCTGCGTCCGTTCCATCGCTGGAACGGACGTCTGTTCGTGGTGACCGCAATCGCCGGCGCAATGAGCGGTCTGTACATGATCTGGGTGCGCGGCAGCCGGGCGAACTACATCGCCGGACTGGCTACCAGCCTCGACGCGCTGCTCATCATCGCGTTTGCCGTACTTGCCTGGCGTGCCGCGCGGGCGCGCAACATTCCAACCCACCGCCGCTGGGCGTTGCGCACGTATATCGTCGCCAGCGGCGTCTGGTTCCAGCGCGTCGGCACCTTCGGCTGGACCATCTTCAACCACCACGTCGCCGTCGGCATGACCCGGCACTTCGACGGCTGGTTCGACCTGTCGTGGGCGTTCGCCTGTTACCTGCTGCCGCTCGCGCTGCTCGAGGCGTATCTGCGTGTGCAGGACCGGGCCGGGCCGCGCGGCCGCTACGCGATGGCGGCCGGCCTGCTCGTGCTCACGGCGATGATGGCATTCGGAATCTATTCCGCTTACGCGTTCGTCTGGCGGCCGTTCCTGTGGCGGCTCGGCATCTGAGTACTGGATTGGGGCGCCTGGCGCGCCAATGCGAGCCCTATGAAGTGATCTGATTGCCGATGCGCACGGCTTCGATCGCGATCTCGCGCAGCAGTCCGGTCGGTACGAGATTGAAGCCGCAGAAGTAAAGGCCTGGCTCCGCTTCGCTCCGGCTTGCCCGCGGAAGCCCGGTATCGTCGAGCACGTCGGGCTCGTCGGCAAACAGCGCACGCAGGCCGGTTGCGTAACCGGTAGCGAGAATCACGGCGTCGAATTTGCCGCTCGTGCCATCGACAAAGCGCGCTTCCCCCGGCGCGAACGACGTGATAGCCGGATGCACGCGGATCGCGCCGCTGCGAATTGCCGCCACTGTGCCGACGTCGATGACGGGTATCTGCCGGCCTTGCAGGATTTCCACGACGGGGCCGTCGCTGCGTTTGCGAATGGCGAAACGCGACAGGTCGCCGATCGTCAGGCGCATTGCCAGCGTGTTGAACTTGTCGGCGATGCGCGGCGGCAGCAAGCGCCCGGCCAATGCAAGCTCGATCACCGGAATGCCGAGCAGATCGCGCGGAATGATGTTGACGGCACCGCGAACGGCAACCGCGCTGCGCGCTCCACACTCGGCAAGGTCCAGCGCAATTTCCGCGCCCGAGTTGCCGAAACCGACAACCAGGACGGTCTGCCCCGAAAAACGGCGGCCGCTGCCGTATTCGCTGCTGTGCAAGACCGGGCCGCCAAACGCCTCCAAGCCGGGCCAGGACGGGCGATGCGCAATCCGGCTGAAGCCGGAGGCAATGACCAGATGGCGTGCACGGTGCGTGTTGCGATTCGTCTGCACGTCCCAGGCACCGTCCGCGTTCCTCGTGCAGCGTTGGACGTCGATCCCGAATTGCGGACGCAGCTCGAAGCGGCGCGCATAGTCTTCCAGGTATTCGATCATCTGGTCGCGAGATGGATAGCGCGGGAACGATGTCGGAAACGCCACGAACGGCAGCGCCGAATGGTTCTTGGGCGTGTGCAGGTGCAGCCGCTCGTAGTGGCCCCGCCACGACGAGGCAACGCTGTCGTTGCGTTCCAGGATTCCGAACGGAACGTTGCGTCTGCGCAGCGCCGCGGCGACCGCGAGACCGGCCGGTCCTGCGCCGACAATGATCGTAGCGGCGTCGTCCACCATCGGCGGATCTTATGTCATGCCACCCACGCTGCGCAGCCACAATTGCAACACCGGAGCGCGGCGGCCGCACGCGCCGCGCATGAGACGGTTGGTGGAACGGCACGGGCGGCCGGACTGACCGACCTGCAGCGCTCAGGCGAAGCCCAGATCCAGACGTCTTCGCCGTTGGCCCTCGTTCACCCGCTCAGCGTTGCGCCGTGAACTTCGGATCGGATTGGGCCGAGCGCCAGTAGCGGCCCGTGTGATAGCTGCGGTAGCGGCACACGTTGAAATCGCTCTGCTTGAGCACGCGGCCATCGGCGAATGACAGGCGCAGGTCGCGCAGGCAACCGTCGTCCACTTGCAGCGCGATCGTGGTCGAGTCGCCGCCACCGTGCAAGGCGTTGCCGCCGAGTGGGATATCGCGAAATTTGCCGCTGCCGGCAGGTGCGACCGCGATCGCGACGAGGCTGCTCGGGGCAGTGTTGTAGATGTCCAGGTAATGGGATTGGGCGTTGGCGACGGCCGGCGTCGCGACGATCAAGGCAAGCAGTGCTGCGCGCATGGCGTTCCTCACAGGTTTGGAAGAGAGCGCCGCGAAAGGCCGCGGCGGTGCGCCGATTGAGGCACCGGCGCGCGCCGGAGCAAAGCCTGAAGGGACGAATCGTAGACTGGCGCGGACGAATCGTAGCTGCAGCACAACATGCCTTCTCGCGCGCGCGTTCGTTGCGTAGGATGATCGGCACGCGACATCGATCGTGCGCACGACGATCATGTTCCCAACGCCGCCGGATGAACTGCCCATGCGATTTCTGCGCTACATGATCCCCTGGACGATCCTGGTCATCGTCTTCGCATTCCAATGGCATGCGACCGACGCGATCCGCGGCTTCACCTGGCAGCCCTGGGACTATCTGCGCTGGTCGATCATCGAGTGGTATACGCTGGCCTGCCTCGCGCCGGCGGTATTCAGGCTAACGGTGCGCTTTCCGATCGAACCGCCGCGGCGCCTGCTGTATCTGCCGCTGCACATCGTCGCGAGCATCGCGTTCGCTGCCGCCGCCGTGTTTGTCGGCGCGTTCGTCTCGAGCTTCACCGAATCCAGTGATTTTTCGCAGCAGCTGTCGCAGTTTCTCAGCAAGCACGTGGCGACGGCCATGATCACCTACTGGGTGCTGGTCACGATCCAGCAGGCGCGGCATTTCTTCCGCGAGAAGAACCGGCGCGCTTTGCAGACGATCCTGCTGCAATCGCAGCTCGCCCAGTCGCGCCTGCAGGTGCTGAAGATGCAGCTGCACCCGCATTTCCTGTTCAACACGCTGCATGCGATCTCGACGCTGATCCGCGAGGAAGCCGCGCTGGCCGAGGACATGCTGCTGCGCCTGAGCGAACTGCTGCGTGCCTACCTGGACAACGATCGCCAGGAAATCGCGCTCGCGCGCGAGCTCGAGCTGCTCGACCTGTATCTGGGTATCCAGCGCATCCGCTTCCGCGATCGCCTGACCACGCGCATCGAGGCAGCGCGCCCGACGCTTGACGCAGCCGTGCCGAGCCTGATTCTGCAGCCGCTGGTCGAGAACGCGATCAACCACGGCATCGGCAAGCATGCCGGCAACGACTGCATCGAGATTGCGGTGTTTCGCGACAACGAATTTCTCTATCTGGAAGTGCGCAACCGCAACAGCACGCTCGACATCACCACTGACGCGGCGTTTTCGGCTGGCATCGGCCTGTCGAATTCGCGCCTGCGCCTGAAGGAATTGTACGGCACCGCGGCCTCGATCCAGCTCGACGCGCTGGTTCCGGACGGCGTGGTCTGCCGCATCCGCCTGCCGTTCCGATCCGTTGCCACGCCTGCACCGGGCCCCACCGAGGCGCAGGCGGCATGAGCATTCGCACGCTCGTCGTCGATGATGAGCCGATCGCGCGGCACAGCATCACGCGCCTGCTGCGCGTCGACCCCGACGTCGATCTGATCGGCGAATACGGCGACGGCGCCAGCGCGCTCGATGCGATCCGGCACCTTGCACCGGACCTGATCTTCCTCGACATCCAGATGCCGGAGATGAGCGGCATCGACGTGGCCGCGAGCATCGGCGCCGGGCGCATGCCGGCGACGGTGTTCGTGACCGCCTATGAGCGCTATGCGGTGCGCGCGTTCGAGGCGAACGCGGTCGACTACCTGGTCAAGCCGTTCAGCCGCGAACGCTTCGAACTGACCCTGCAGCGGATCAAGCGCAGGCTGTCGGCGGAAGCGGCGTCGACGCTGGCGACGCCGGCACAGGTACTGCGCGCACTGGCCGAACTGCGCAAGGAGCAGGACTACGTGCAACGCATTCCGGTGCCGGTCGACGAACACATCACGCTGCTCGACGTCGACGCGATCGACTGGATCGAAGCCAGCCGCAATCATGTGCGCCTGCATGCCGGCAAGGAAGTCTACGAGTTGCGCGAGACGATGACTGCACTCGAGGGGCGCCTCAATCCACGCCGGTTTGCGCGCGTGCACCGCTCGGCGATCGTCAACATAGATCGCATCAAGGCGATCCATCCGTGGTTCAACGGCTACCACATGATCGTGCTGACGACCGGCAAGGAACTGCGCATGAGCCGTTATCAGCACGAAAGTTTCCTCAAGCTGTCGCGTTTCGGGGCGCCTGGCGCAAGCTAGCAACGATTTGTCGCATGGCGCCGCCATCAGTGCGGTCGGCATGGCCTGCCCGAATGATCATGCCGAACCGTGCCGGGATCGCTGGCCGATGGTATTTTCACGAGCCGTTGGCGACGGATTCACGCCGGCATGTCGAGAATCGGCCTGCGGCTCCGACTTGTCCGTGAGCGCCGATCCCGACGCGACCAACGATCAGAGGAAACCCATGAAATACATATTGATGCTGCAATCTCCGCTCGGCGCCTGGAAAACCCGGCGCATCGAGCTGTGGCCGCCGCAGGACGTCAAGGCGCATATGGAATTTCTGCGCCGGTTCAACCACGAGCTCGCCGAGGCCGGCGAGTTCGTGCGCACCGAGGGCCTGGGCGGTCCGGAGCAGATGAAAATCGTGCGCGCGAAGAAAGACGGCTCGCCGGCAGTCACCGACGGTCCGTTCCCGGAATCGAAGGAAGTGCTGGCCGGCTACTGGATCATCGACGTCGAAAGTCCGCAGCGCGCCTGGGCGATCGCGGCGCGCGCCTCGGCCGCGCCGGGCCCTGGCGGCGTGCCGCTGAACATGCCGGTCGAAGTGCATCCGGTGATGATGAGCTCGGCCAGCGGCGACGTGTAGGCGCAAACGTCGGTTTTTTTGCAGCAGGCGTGTCGAAAATCGACCGCCTGCTCCGACTCCACCATGAAGGTGCCGCGCGGCGGCACCGCAACCCCAACCGGAAAGGAAACACCGTGAAATACATGCTGATGATGAATACACCGCGCGGCGGCGAATACCAGATCATGAGCTGGCCGAAGAAGGACATCGACGCCCACATCGCCTTCATGATCGGCTTCACCGGGAAGCTCGGCGCGGCCGGCGAGCTGGTCGGCGCCGAGGGCCTGGCGATGCCGTCGCAGGCGAAGCTGGTCCGCGCCGGCAAGGAAGGAACGCCGGTCACCGACGGCGTGTTTCCCGAAACCAAGGAGTTTCTCGCCGGCTACTGGATCGTGCAGGTCGACAGTGCCGAGCGCGCTTACCAGATCGCCGCAGAGGCCTCGGCCGCCCCCGGTGTCGGCGGTGCACCGCTGAACATGGACATCGAGGTGCGCGAGGTCATGAGCGCACCGCCGGACTCAAGGTGACGTTCGAAGCGACATTCGAACTGACACCGAGCCGGCAATGACGCTCGACGTGCGCGCCGGGCACCTGCTGCGCGACCTCGCGCCGCAGGTGCTGGCGATCGTGTGCCGCCGCTTCCACGACTTCGGCGCGTCCGAGGACGCGGTGCAGGAGGCGCTGATTGCGGCCGCGTTGAGCTGGCCGCGCGACGGCGTGCCGGACAACCCGCGCGCATGGCTGATCCAGGTCGCACTGCGGCGCATGACCGATCACGTGCGCAGCGAAATCGCACGGCGCAATCGCGAGAGCCTTCTCGCCGCCGAGACCGATTTCGTCGTCGCGCCGGTCATTGCAGACGAGTCAACGGCCGGGCTCGACGCCGATCCCGACGATTCGCTGCTGCTGCTGTTCATGTGCTGCCATCCGGCGCTGACGCCGGCGTCGGCGATCGCGCTGACGCTGCGCGCGGTCGGCGGCCTGACCACGGCCGAGATCGCCAACGCATTCCTGGTACCGGAAGCGACGATGGCGCAGCGGATCAGCCGGGCCAAACAGCGCATCAGGGAATCCGGCGTCGCGTTCGAGATGCCCGGCGAGCGCGAACGCCGCGAGCGTCTCGACTCCGTGCTGCATGTGTTGTACCTGATCTTCAATGAAGGCTACGCGAGCAGCATCGGTGCCGACCTGCAGCGCAGCGACCTGGCCAACGAGGCGATCCGGCTGACGCGTGCCGTGCATTATCTGCTGCCGAAGGACAACGAAGTCGCCGGGCTGCTCGCGCTGATGCTGCTGACCGACGCGCGCCGCCCGGCGCGCACCGGTGCAGCGGGTGAGTTGATCCCGCTCGAACAGCAGGACCGCGCGCTATGGGATCGAGGCCTAATCTCCGAAGGCGTTGCGCTGGTCAGCGCAACGCTCGCGCGCGGCGCGGTCGGGCCATACCAGTTGCAGGCCGCGATCGCCGCGGTGCATGACGAAGCGCTGCGTCACGAAGACACCGACTGGCCGCAGATCGTGGCACTCTACAGCCTGTTGCTGCGCATGACCGACAACCCGATGGTCGCGCTCAGCCACGCAATCGCGACGGCGATGGTGGATGGACCGCAGGCCGGACTCGACCTCTTGGCCACGCTGGATCGCGACGAGCGGCTCGCCGGCCACTACCGGCTCGATGCAGTGCGCGCGCACCTGCACGAGATGGCCGGGAACCATGCGACCGCCATTGCACATTACCTGGCGGCGGCGGCACGCACGTCGAGTATTCCGGAGCGCGATTATCTGAGCCGCCGGGCGGCCCGGCTGATGCCATAGCCTCAGGCAGAGTCTCCTTGAACTCGTGAGGCTGAAAAACCGTTCGCGTTGAGCGCAACGAGCGCAGCAAGTGAAGTTGAAACGCCGATGACCCTTCGACTTCGACCCTCACGGGCCGTAGCCTGTCCTGAACTTGTCGAAGGTCTCAGGGCGAACGGAATTCAAGTTGAAGCCAGCCGCACGTCTTCCCGCCCGCCCGGACCGTCGCCCGGGCGATACAAACCGTCGTCCGTCGCAAAGGGGGTTTGCAGCGGATGGACGCCGGTCCACAGTGCGCACGTCGGTGACTTTCCGGCCGTGACAAGTTGACCCGCTACGCCACATCATCGGTGGCGTCGCAGGAGAGGTCCGGCGATCTGTCCGTCGCGCTGAACACATATCGCAAGGGTGAGATTCAATGACTCGATTCCGCAAAGTACTGCGCTACATCGCACTCGTCGTCGGTCTTTTCGTACTCGTCGTCGGCATGCCGCTGGCGCTGGTGCTGAGCCACGACTCGGCCTGCACCGCGGCGCCGCACCTGCGCGCCGATGCGACTGTGATGAAAGGCATTGCCTATCGCTGCTACGGCTCGCCCGACGTACTCAAGCTCGAGGACATCGAAAAGCCGGTCGCCGGCGACGACCAGGTGCTGGTCAAGGTGCACGCGGCGGCGGTCAACCCGCTCGACTTTCACTACATGCACGGCACGCCGTACCTCATGCGTCTGGATTCCGGCATCGGTACGCCAAAAAACGCCCGGCTTGGCGTCGACTTCGCCGGCACCATCGAAGCGGTCGGCAAGAACGTCAAGAAGTTCAAGCCCGGCGATGAGGTATTCGGCGGCAGGAACGGTGCGTTCGGCGAGTACGTCACGGTTCGCGAGGATCGTTCGCTCGTGTTGAAGCCGGCGAACATGACGTTCGAGCAGGCAGCCGCCGTACCGATCGCAGCGATCACCGCACTGCAGGCGCTGCGCGACAACGGGCACATCCAGGCCGGGCAGAAAGTTTTGATCAATGGCGCGTCGGGCGGTGTCGGCACGTTCGCCGTGCAACTCGCCAAGTCGTTCGGCGCCGAGGTCACCGGTGTATGCAGCACGAAGAACCTGGACATGGTCCGCAAGATCGGTGCGGATCACGTCATCGACTACACGAAGGAAGACTTCACCCAGGGCGACCAGCATTACGATCTGATCGTGGACATGGTCGGCACGCACTCGCTGCTGGACTACAAGCGCGTCCTGACTCCGCAGGGCAACCTGGTCATGGTCGGCGGACAAGTCGACAACTGGCTGCTCGGGATTCTCGGCAGCGTGGTCTACGCAAAGATGCTGTCGCCGTTCATCAGTCAGAAGTTCGGCATGATGCTCGCCGAACTGAATCCCGATGACCTGACGACCCTGCGCGATCTCATGCAGGCGGGAAAGATAACGCCGGTCATCGACCGCACGTACAAGCTGAGCGAGGTGCCTGACGCGCTGCGCTATCTCGAACGAGGACATGCGCGCGGAAAAGTGGTCATCAGCGTGGTAGACGACAGCAAGTCCTGAAACGACACTGCGCGAATGACAACGTGCCGCTCGCAATGCTGCGATGTCTTCAACTTCCGGCCGTCATTCCCGCAACAGCGGGAATCCACCTTGATCCTTCTTCCTGAGTACTGCGAAGAGAGAAGCAAAATGGATTCCCGCTGTTGCGGGAATGACGCCTTCAGATATTTGTGCAGCCATTCAGAGCTTTAAAGGCCGAAGGCGATGCCGACCAGAGACACGGCAGGTACTGATCCGAAGGGCTGGCGCGAACTCGTCGCGCGGGCGCTGAAGATCGAACTGCACGAGGTAGAACCGGTCACGCTGGGCCTTACGATGTTCTTCCTGCTGTTCGCCGGCTACTTCATGCTGCGGCCGGTGCGCGAAACGATGGGCATTGCCGGCGGCGTGAACAATCTGCAATGGCTGTTCACCGGCACGTTCGTGGCTACGCTCGCGGCGATGCCGTTGTTCGGCTGGCTCGCCGGACGCGCCGTGCGGCGCCGCGTAGCGACCTGGACGCTCGGTTTCTTCGCCACGAACCTCGTGCTGTTCGCGCTGGCTTTTGAATTGCGCCCGGACAACGCGTGGATCGCGCGCACGTTCTACATCTGGCTGTCCGTGTTCAACCTGCTCGCCGTCTCGGTGTGCTGGAGCGTCATGGCGGATCTTTTTCGCATCGTCGAAGCCAAGCGTCTGTTCGCACTCGTGGCTGTCGGCGCGAGTGTCGGCGGACTCGTCGGTCCGCTGCTCGGAGTCGCGCTGGTCGGTTCGATCGGGCACGCGGGCCTGCTGCTGCTGTCGGCGATCCTGCTGGTCGGAACGATCGTCGCGGCACGGCGCCTGCAATCCTGGCGCGACCGTCATCCGCTCGGCCCCGATGAAACACGTGCACGCGGGCGGCCGCTCGGCGGCAGTCCGTTTGCCGGTGCGAGCCAGGTGTTGCGCTCGCCGTTCCTGCTCGGCTGCGCCGCGTTCGTGCTGCTGCTCGCCGCGTCAACGACGTTTCTGTACTTCGAGCAGGCGCGGCTGGTGCAGACGGCGTTTCCGGATCGCGTGGATCAGACGCGCGTGTTCGGCATCATCGACATGATCGTCCAGGCCATCGCCATCGTGACCCAGTTGTTCGTCACCGGCCGCATCGCGCAACGCCTCGGCGTCGGCGTGTTGCTGGTTGCCGTGCCGCTGGTCGTTGCCGGCGGCTTCGTCTGGCTGGCCTTCGCGCCGACCTTCGCCGTGCTCGCGATCGTCATGATTGCGCGCCGCGCCGGCGAATACGCGCTGGTTCGGCCGGGACGCGAGATGCTGTTCACGGTCGTGCCGGTCGAGGCGAAGTACAAGGCCAAGAACTTCATCGACACTGTCGTCTATCGCGGCGCCGATGCGGTGAGCGGCTGGCTCAAGACCGCGGTCGACCTGCTCGCCCAGCAACCGGCGGTCGCTGCAATCGCCGGTGCAGGAATCGCCGTGACCTGGGCCGCGACCGGTGCATGGCTCGCGCGAACGCAGCGCCGTCTGGATGGGTCCGCCGTGAATGGCGTAGTAAACTGAAGTCTTCAGTAAGCAGTGCCTCGGTGATCACTGTGCGTTGAGCCGGCCAGCAGGATGCGTGCGATGCCAGGGCGACGCGACCTGGCGGGCCGATGACGCGATTTTTCCCGAACCGGCGTTTTCCGAGGCAACGACAGCCGTCTTGTCGGGTAATCGGGAGACAATCTATCCCGCCGACGTGGACGTGCAGAGTGGCAGCACCGTTGTCAGCGGCGCGAACAACCTCAGTCCCGCGTCGCGTGCCGACATGCCCGACGGCACGATCACGGACTGCCCGTTGCTCGAACCGCTCGCCTCGAACGGCGGCCCGACGCAGACGCTGGCCCTGCGCCACACCAGCCCGGCGATCGACGCCGGCAACAATCTGTTGATGCTTCCCTACGATCAGCGCGGCCCCGGCTACCCGCGCTTCTACGTCCTGCCCGACATCGGCGCATGGGAGTCGCAAGGGCTTACCATCGACGACAGCATCTTCCACCAGGGCTTCGATCCCGGGCTCGGGCTTTGCAATACATGACCGGGAGCCGATCGGCCCGTTCGATCCGGATTCGAAAGATCGATCGGCCCGACAATGGCAGACTGTTCAGCCGATCGGAGGAAATGCGGAGCAACTGGCCCCCGAAATCGCGACGTGGACTGTCCAACGCACGAACAACACCGACACTCGAAACATCTCGACGCTCACGTGCCACGGCTTGCCTCCGGCATCAAGCCGGGTGCTGGACTGGGTGGTGGAACCTCTCCTCCACTTCCCGAGGCAGCGGCATACAATGCCACCCGGGTTCGATGGATTCGCAGGCGGCTCATGCGAACACATGGCACATTGACGCGTTGGAATGACGAACGCGGGTTCGGCTTCATTGCGCCAGCCCAGGCCGGTGAGGTCTTCGTGAAGCGGGTTGCGCTCAACCTACGCGCGACCAGGTCAGCGTGCGCGTGACCGGGCGGCCGTCCGGCGTGGACGTATCGAGAGTGATCGTCAGGATGTCGCCGTCGACACGCATCGCGCGCGTCAACACGGCGCCGACATGTTCACGCGCGATGGCGCCGGTCAGCGTCGTCGTGACGACGCTGCTCTGCTCGTCGACCGTGTACGTGCCGAAATAGGCGTCGTAGCCGCCGACTGCACGCGTGTTGTTCGTGCCACTCGCCGTCGCGATCGGCATCGCTGTCGACCCATCGCGCCGCATGAACTGCGCCGCGAAATTTCCGGCACGGTCGAAGAACACCAGCGCGATCGGATCCTCGCCGAGCGTCGGTTCCGGGCAACGCTCGCCGGCCGAGGTCATGTCGACGCGCGAACGCAGCTGCCAGGTGCCGACTACGCGCTCCGACAGCCGCTCCTGGCGGTTTCGTGCCGGTGAAGCTGTGTCCCGGTTTTTTTCCATCGTGTCTTCTCCCAGCAGGCAACCCACACGCACCGCCGCATCATAACGCCGTGAGGGACGCCGAGACGGGTTCGGCTTGCCCGCGCGGTGCGCGCTGACCGCTCATCGTTCTGAGGATGGAACATCCAGTTCCTGCCGCCCATCTTTATCCGCAATGAATTGGCGCGCAGATTGGCAGAGAGGCGATTTACATCTTTCTTCCGCCAAACCCACCGAGGAGCCGTTCCATGCACACCTTCAATTCGCTGTTCGGCCGCATCGGCCTTTCCGTCATCTTCATCATTTCGGGACTCGGCAAAATTGCCGCCTACGCCGGCACACAACAGTACATGGCCAGCGCCGGGGTGCCCGGCTTCCTGCTGCCGCTGGTCATCCTCGTCGAGGCGGGCGGCGGGCTGCTGATCCTTGCCGGCGCGTTCACGCGCACGACCGCAGTGGCGCTGGCGTTGTTCACGATCGCGGCCGGCCTGCTGTTCCACGCGAACCTTGCCGACCAGAACCAGTTCATTCATCTGTTCAAGAACATCGCCATCGCCGGCGGCTTCCTGACGCTCGCCGCGCACGGCGCCGGACCGATCAGCATCGATGCGCTGCGTCGCAAGCGCACGGTCGGGACGTCGGCAACTGCCTGATCGCAACGAAAAGCGAAATAGTCCGTGGCCAATGCAGGTCGGTTCGGCCCTCAATCCACGCATCGAAGAACGCGGACGGCGTCTGCGAGGTCGACGACAGCGCATGCCATCACGAACGATCGGACAAGGCCGGCGGCAACGCGTCAGGATACTGCAACTGAAGGGCGTTACCGTGGCGAACGGCGTCATTTCGGGCGAGGTCTACAGCAAGCCGGACACCGACATGTTCGGCGCGAAGGTGGAGATCGCTCTGAAGTTCAAGGCGACAATGCCGAACTGAGCAGCACTGGAAGTCCGTTGGCCAGGATCCAATCCGTCTCTACGGCGCTGCTGCAAAAAAGCAATACGCACACCACATAACGTGTTCTCTGACAGCCAAGGCCAGCCTCTTACATGGCCTGTTCACTGGGTTCGGGTCGAGCGGGCCGTGATGGGGATTTCGGAGCGGTGCGGCGCATCCAGTTGCCTGCCTCCGCTCCTTTGTTGGCCTTCGCGGATGCAAGAGTAGACTAGGCGTATTGCTCCGGAGTTAGCCGATGAAAAGCCATTGGTGGATCTGGCTCGGGCTGTTGGCCACGCTCAGCGGAGGGGCTCAAGCAGCACCGTTTTTCTTCAGCACAGGCAATGCAGACGGCCAGATGGCCGCGGCTTCCAGAGCGCCATCGCCGGCCGTGCCGGAGATCGCGGCTGCAGACGATTTCGTCCTTGCCTTGCCGACTCGTATCCAGAGCGCAACGATCACCGGATTGCTGCCGAGCGGCGCCACCGCGAGCGACATCGGCGAAGTGGTGGTCGAAATTTATCGCGTGTTCCCGCTCGATTCGACCAGCCCACCATCCGGCAATGTACCGACCCGCACCAATTCACCATCGGACAATGCAATCGCGTCGCGCGACAGCGCCTCCAGTACGCTGAATTTCACCTTCACCCTGGTGAATCCGAATTTCACCGCGGCCAATTCGGTGCTCAACGGCATCCATCCGCAGCCGAATCAGACGACCGGCGGCGAAGGCGCGGCGTCCGGTGAGGAAGGCAAGGTAAACGTCGCGTTTCCGGCGCCTATCGCGCTGGAGGCGGACCACTATTTCTTCGTGGTGGAACTCAAACTGAGCAGCGGAAATTTCTACTGGCTGTCCGCACCCAAGCCGATCGTCGCGCCCGGCACGCCATTCGCAAACGACCTGCAAGCGTGGATTCGCAACGCCGCTCTTGCGCCCGACTGGCTGCGCATCGGCACCGATATCGTCGGTGGTCTAGCGCACCCGCAATACAATCTCGCGTTTTCGATCAGCGGTGACGATGACACACTCTTCACCGACGGATTCGAGTAAAGCGGTGGAACGATGACGAAACGCGGGATTCTCAGGGCCGGATTGTGGGCCCTGGCGGTCGTTGTCCTGTTCGTTGGGGCGGCCGGAGGTTTTGCGCTCTACTTCCATCATAAATTCAGTCCGGATCCGCCGTCCAACGATTTTCCCAGGCCGGCCAACGCGCTCGAAGCGCAGCAGCAGGACATTGAACAATTTTCGCGCCTGCTGGCCATGGATCGGGCATTTACGCCGGCAGCACGCGCCGAAGCCGACCGCCAGATCGCCGAACTGAAATCCGAACACGTCCCGCTCGACCGGGAAAGATTCCACGTCGCGCTGCTGCGCATTACGGCGCTCGCCGACAACGGCCACACAAACCTTTACTACGGCAAACACAGCTCGCAGAACATCACGCCGGTGCGCGTGATGCTGTTTGCCGACGGGCTTTATGTGCTGCGGGCAAAATCGGCGTGTGCGGATCTTCTGGGCGCGCGCGTCGAAAATATCGAAGGCAGGCCGACACGCGACGTGATCGCAGCGCTCGAACTGCTGCATGGAGGGACCGAGGGCTGGCGTCGCACCTATGCCGCGATCTACGTCCAGTCGCCCGAAATTCTTTACGGCGACGCGATCGGTTCGCGCCCCGACCAGACGCAATGGACGTTCCGTCTGCCGGACGGCAGCGAGGTGACGCGCACGCTGCCCGGTGAAAACTCCGGCGAGAACGAGCCACACGCAGACATGACGCGCTGGCTGTCGCCGCAAAAAATGAAAGGCGAGCCCGCGGACTGGCGCGCGCTGATTTCCAATGACGCGGATTTGCCGCTGCCGCTGCGCGACTTCAACAGCACGTTCCGCCGGGCATGGATCGATCACGGATGCGCACTTTTCATACAGCTCAAGTCGATCGCGGATGCGGACGAACAGCCGATCGCCGACTTCCTCAGCGCCACCACGGAGGAGATGCGCGCGCATCCGCCCTGCCACATCATTCTCGACATGCGATTCAACACCGGAGGCGACTACACGAAGGCGGCTCATTTCGCATCGCACCTGGCGGATTTCTTGCCACCCAGCGGACGAATCTATCTTCTGACGGGCCCGCAAACCTTTTCCGCCGCGATCACGACGACCGCATTCGTCAAGCAGGCGGCGGGGCCTCGCGCAATCATCCTTGGCGAACCCGTCGGCGATCGGCTTACCTTTTATGGCGAGGGCAATTCGGGATGTCTTCCCCACGAAGACCTTTGCCTGCACTACGCAACCGGGATGCATGACTACGCACGTCGCTGCGATGACTGGGACAAGTGCTTCTGGCTGAACTGGATCTTTCCGGTGCAAGTCAAATCGCTGGCTCCGAACGAGACGATCCAGATGAGCTTCGCCGACTACACGGCGCGGCGCGATCCGGTGTTCGAGCGGGCTGTCGCGCTGGCGGCCGATTAGTCGCGGCGAGTCCTACTGGTTCAGGGGTGGCTCGGAGTCCTTTCTTGTGGTCGCGCTGCTGCGATAAGGCACGCTCACCCCGTTCATACGCAAGGCGTTTTCAGGCGCTCCTGAGAGAATATAAATATATTGTACATATTATCTATTGACTTTTGCTATACCAGATCCTACAGTTAACCCTGCGTCTCTCCGACATCAAATCGGTGAAGAGCGTTTACCGCAGAAGAGGAACACAGTCATGTCATCCGGCAGTTTGACCACTTTCAAATTTGATGCAGCGCTCACCGAGACGCTGGAGCAGATAAAAGATAAGACATCGGCCACATCGAAAGCGGAGGTCGTTCGGCGCGCAATTGCGCTGCTCAAAATTGTCGAAGATGCGAATAGCAAAGGTGAAAAAATCGTCCTTCGAAAAGAGGATGACACAGGAAAAGTCATTCGAGAACGCGAAATTGTAATGCCTTAAGGGAGGGCCAGATGAGCGAAAGTAACCAGGGGAACAATGGCCAAGTTCACCTAGACAGAGTTGAACGCGAGCTCGGCGCGATCGACGAACTTGATCCAGCGAAAGTTCGTCTCAATCTCGCAAAATGGATACTGATTGGTGTCTTCGTGCTAGTGACTGGATCGGCAGTGGCGCTGCTGTACTCCCCGAGCGATCGCCTCGAAGAGGCCAAGGTGATTTTCGAATTCTCGAAAACATTTGGACCGCCGATCGTAACGCTTGTCATTGGGTTTTACTTCCGCTCGGAGGGAACGACATGAATGATCCAGTCGAGTTTCTCGGGCCTGCCGAACGCCTTGTTGGTGTAGAACTAGTGGATGACTGGATAGTCACCGAGCGCATGAAACGCGATCCGGGTGGCACCGGCCAATCGCGCTCGGCCTGCTATCGCGCCAAGAAGGGAACCGCGATCGCGTTCGTCAAAGCCTTCGACTTTCGCGGCGAGGAAAAAAATCGCACCGTCGATCAGCTCAACGACATGACGGCGGAATTCATCAATGAGCGGCGTGTCCACGAGATTTGTCGCGACAACAATTTTACGCGCGTTACAACAATCATCGCTTCCGGTGGAACGGAAGTCGATGGTGAAGTGGTCCATTACATTATTTGTGAGTACGCAGAGCGATCGCTTCGCGAGCTGCATCCGCCAGGTGAACAAGTGACGCCACCCGCGGAGCGACTGTTAGCCCTCCGGCAAGTCGCATCCGCTCTCGAACAGCTCCACGGCGCCAGCATTGCACACCAGGACGTGAAACCGAGCAATGCGGTAAAACAAGATGGCGTATTCAAGCTCACTGACTTGGGTAGCAGTTCCTGCAAGCATCTCCCTGCCGCCCCGCACGACCAAGAATGGTTTGCGGGACAGTCCGCGTATGCGCCCTATGAGCTCCTCTACGCCGAGCGTGGTTCCTGGGAGCAACGGCGCTTAGGCTGCGACGTTTTCTTGCTTGGCAATATGGCGTTTACGTCATTTGTGGGTTACTCGATCACGGCGTTTGTGGTAGGTGTTTTGCCTGACAAGTTGAAACCATTCAGCGGCTATAACGTGCGCTTCAGTGAGGTTTTGCCCGATCTCATCGAGAACCATCGGTCGATGATTCCAGAAATTATCCAGGTCTGCGTACCCGCAGTGATCGCCAAAGAATTTCTGGCACTGATTGACACGACGTGCCATCCCGACCCGGAACGTCGAGGGCATCCGAGAAATATACTCGGGTCGGGAAGTCGTTACGGCCTTGAACGATACACAAGCAAACTCAATCAACTTGCAGCGATCGTAGGAAAACTTGGTGTTGCCGCATAGATCGTCATTGAGTCAGGTAATACGTTCGCGGCAAGTCATCCCTCGCTGGAACTCCGCGGTGAACTCCGCTGCACTGGGCGAACGCTCTAGCGTGCGGCAGTTCACCGTTAGCGATCATGCGCAGCGGTCGTTGCGCGTTGCTCGTAAAGAATACGAGCTTCATCAAAGCGAGGCTACGGCAAACGAGTATTTGCAAACGGCCAGCATTCTTGGTTTGAGCCAGGATCCACTTGCCATCGACATCGCAGAAAAATTCCGGCGTGTCCCGTCCGCGATGGCACGTGCAAGGACTATTCAGGCAACCGATGTGGTGACGAATCCGACTGTGACGCCACAAGTCCTGAGTGTTGCCGACCACCACGCATGGGCAAGCGGGAAAGTGCACCGCCTTCGCGCCATTGTTCGCGAGACTTCCGATCGCCCGCTCGTCTGGTCTGAACTTTCTAGACAGTACCTCATACTTGGCGAGGACGACAAAGCTCGCCGTGCGATGAAGGCCGCACTCCAGTTGGCGCCCGACAACGTGTACCTCACTCGCTGTGCTGTGCGCATGTATACCCACCTCGACGAGCATGCGGTGGCAATGAAGTTGTTGCATCGGCACAACCGATCGGAAGGGAATCCTTGGCTTTTGGCCGCGGACGTTGCAATATCGTCGACAATAGGGAAGACCTCTAGAAATCTTCGACACGCACAGGACATCCTGGCCCGAGATCGCACCAATTCGCATAACTTGAGCGAGCTGGCTGCTTCAGTCGGGACCGTGGAGTTGGAACGGGGCAGTCGCAAACGAGGTCGCGAGCTCTTCACGAAAAGTCTCATTGCTCCGACCGAAAATTCCCTCGCCCAAGCACAGTGGTGCGTCTCAAACGGCGAGTCACTGGGAATCCCGGAGTCAGCATGGGATGTACATAGCTCGCATGAGGCAACAGCGCTGGCATCGCGTAGTGCTGTGGATTTTGCAACTATGATTGCTTCGTGCCGTGCGTGGTTCGCTGAGGAACCCTTTTCGAGTCGGCCGGCGGCACTGGCATCCACCGCATGCTTTGACCCTGAATTGCGAGCAAGTGCGAAGGCCTTTGCCACACTCGGGCTTGAGTATGCTCCGGCTAACTCAGACCTGCTAAACAATCGGGCGGTCTGCCATGCCTACGATGGATCAACCGAATTGGCGTTCGCGGATCTCAGTGCGGCGATCAATACTCCCGGGTTTCAGCACTACGGTATTGCGCTGGCGACCCTCGGCCTAATTTGCTACCGATCGAGTGAACCCAAACTCGGGCGGGAGTGCTACGAGAAAAGCATTCATTTCTTCAAGAACAGCGGTGAAACAGAGTCCGCTTTGCGAGCCTCTGTCCACATGGCCATCGAAGAAAGCCGCTTTGATTTAGCGGAGGGTAGCCGGGTGTTGAATGATGTCAGGGATCGCTGCCGGCGTGTCGATCGTTCTCGTTTCCCCGAATTGAGCGCTGTTCTGACGGTGGCTGACCGAACGATTCCCACGTCGACGCTGGCTAATGTGAGCAATCTGATCAATCAAAACGTGCCAGCAAAGAACCAACTTGCCCACTTTGAAGCCCAACTCATTCGGCAAATTCCAGAGGGTCTTAGCTCGGCGTGGTTGTCTCTCGACTAAAATACCGCACTGCGGCAACCATTGCGCGCGCAGGAAAATCGTCTGCGGCACCAGGGGGCAGGATGCATCGGGGCATTTTCGCGGTACTGATCTTGATCTCGATTTCATTCGGGATTGCGGCTGCGCTCGCTGCGCCGTCGTCCAGTCCGGCGTTGCTGATTGCCGGCAACAACAGCGTCGGCACGACGGACTATCCGCAAGGCGGCATGCGCCGGGTCGGCAAGTTGACGTTGAGCGATCCGCTCTACAAGGGCTTGTACTCGGCGGTCTATGACGGCAGCCAGTTCGCCTACTTCGGTACGTCACATGGCGCCTACATCATCAAGGTGGATGTCAGCGGGCCGACGCCGGTTCAAGTGGGCGTGGTGCAATGTCCGAGCAGCGCTTCATCGGCCGTCATCGACTCCGGGGCCGGCTATGCCTGGTTCGGCGGGCAGAAAGTGCAACTGGATGACGGCACCGCCAACCACAACATGATCTGCCTCGGGTCGACGGCGCCGGTGCTGCGCGCGAGCGGAATGGTCATCGATCTGAGCGACCCGGATCCGGTCAGGCATTTCATCCTGGCGAGCAATGGCGGCAATCCATCGGTCATCAGCAAGATTGCGCCCGGCGCCGGCAATGCCGCGCCGACCGTCGTCGGCACGGTGACGCTGAATGCCGGCGAGTCGGGCATGCGCCGCGCGGTGCTCGACGGGCGCGACGCCGATGCGACCAATCACGCGGCGATCTTCGCCAGCGCCATCGGCACGGGAGCCGGCGCCAATGCGGTGTTCGTCAAGGTCGCGTTCGGACCCAGCACCGGACTGGACCAGAACCCGGTGCGCATCGGCGCGACGACGCCCGACGCCGGCGACATCGTCAACATCGGCACGGCGGGCATCGACGCCGGCAATGGTGTTGCGTATTTCGGAACGTATGGCGCGGCCAGCGCGGGTTCCGAGCGCATCATCAAGATTGCGCTCGGGGCGAGCGGTCAGGCGCCTGTGCGCCTGGGGCACCTGCAGCTCGCCACCGGAGAAATTCTGCTGTCGACGGGCGTCATCGATGCGGCCTCCGGATTTGCCTGGCTCGGCAACGACCTTTGCTATCCGGCAAACATATTCAAGGTAAACCTGGCGACGTTTTCCGAAACCAGCGACTTGACGTTGCAAGGCGGCGACGCGGTGCCACCGCCGAATGGCATCAATGATTTCGACACTCCTGAAACCAAGTATGGAGAAGTGTTCCTGCAGAGTTCAGTCATCGATGCCAACCGGGGCTACGCATTTTTTGGCACGGATAGTTCAGCCGGCCAGGTGATCAAGGTCGCGTTGTCGCAGAAAAGCGCGGTCAAGGCGACGCGCGTCGTTCTCGCCGACGTTGCGTTCGTGAAGGACATCGACTTCTACGCGCACGCGGCGAACGGCAATGTGCGCCTTGCGATCTATGACGACACGCCGCAAAGGAATCTGCTCTGGCAATCCCCGACGCTCGCGGCAAGCGCGGGCTGGATCAGCGCGGCGATTGCGTCCGGGCAGCCGGCGCCGCTGAGTCTGCCGAGCGGCAGTTACTGGCTCGCGTGGCAGGTGGACAGCATCGCCGACATCCCCAGTTACACCCCGGGCCTGGCCGGCGATGGCTGGTTTTTCGAGCAGGCCTACGGCGACTTTCCGGCCGCGGCCCCGCCAGTGACCAGCACGGACGAAACCTGGAGCATCTACATCCACTATGCCGGCGATTTGATTTTTGCCGATGGTTTCAACGGGTAGGTGGCCGCAGGATGCAGTGAACATCAGCGAACCGCATGGATCGCGATTGATGCGGTTCGACGCAGCGCGACTCGGCGCGGCCTGCTCGGCTGAGGCGCTTCGTACTTCCAACCGCCACCCTCTCCCACCGCGCTTTCGTCGATCTCTCCGCCAGCGGGAGAGGCGAAGGAATACCGAGGTTGTTTCTTTTCCCTTCTCCCGCCGAACTCGAGGATGCGACGCGGGTCGACATCGCGGAATCCTCACGCAGGATTTCGCCGACTACGATGCGCTGGCGCTTCAGGCAATGGACCGTCGCACCGATCACGCCACGGGTGGACCGCCACTGACGGCAGGTGCAGCGTGTTGCGCGGTCGGGATTTCGGCCTGTCCGATCAGTCTCGGGAGCGCTCGCGCAATTTCCACCGCGCCCGCAGGACGCGGAAAGTACGCCTGGCGGTATATATATTGCCATCGTGCCATTCTTGTTTTCGCATGAAGGTGTCGCAGATCGGCAAAAAACGGCGTTACTGAACGGTACTGGCGTAGGGGCGCTGGCGAGATGAGTCCCTTTGCTTGGCGGGTTGCGGCCCGCAAGGAAACCGAAAATGCTCCGCAGCAATGGTTCAGCGACAATCGCGTTTCTGCTCGGCTGTTGGCTCACGAGTGCCGTTGAGCCGGCCGCAGCGTTCAATGTGTACAAGGTCGATCCCGACTGCGTGGCGTTCGGCGCCTACGCCACCGTTCAGGCTGCGATCGATGCCGCAGCTTCGAATCCCGGCGAGGACTACGTCTGGATCAGCAACGACAACGGCACTCGCACCTATTCCGGCCAACACATCACGGTGAACGACGCCGATGGCGTCATCATCGAAGGTGGGTTCAGCGACTGCAACGATTTCGATCCCGGCGTCGCCTACACCACGATCAACGGTAGCGGCAACGGCGGCGTGCCGGTGTTCGACATCAGCGGCGGCTACGTCTATCTGGGCAACCTGATCATCGAAGGCGGAGACCACGGCTCGGGCGTCAATGGCGGCGGCATCAGTTTTCTCGGGCACTGGCGAAGTCGACATCGCGCAGGCTTACATCTATCTCAATCATGCCGACAACGGTGGCGGAATCAACGTCAACGGCACCGATGCCCAGCCCGCCTTGGTCAAATTGCTGCACGATACGACGATCTACCTCAATGGGGCCTATGACTCCGGCGGCGGCGTCTGGCTCGCCGGCAACGCGCGCTTGCTGGTCATCGATCCCAAGGTGGCGATCAACGGCAACACGGCCGCGCAGTTCGGCGGCGGCATCGCGATCCTCGGCCCGGCGCGCGCCGACATCGCCTCGCCCGGTGGCGGATTCGGCGACGGCGTCGTTGCCGCCAACTATGCGACGAATGGAGGCGGCATCGCAGTAAGGGACGATGGCCACGGCGAAGCCGTGTTGCGCCTGTTTGCCGATGCCGCGCACCAGCCCAGTTCGATCGTCGAAAATCAGGCAATAACGAACGGCGGTGGCATCTACCTTTCCGGCCAGGCCGACGCCTGCCTGTTCGCACCGCGCATCCAGTCGAACTTCGCCGAAGACGGCGCGGCGATCTACTACACGTCGGGCACCGACAACAGCGGCAGCGGCATCTATTTCAATGACGGCTCGCCGACGCGGCTCGGCCTCGACTGCGGGCCGGAATCGGTTGCCGACCTCGGCGGTACGCGCGACTGCAACGCCGGTGACGATACCTGCAACGCCGTGATCGCCAACGCGACGCAGCATGCCGACACGTCGCCGTCGGCCGGCGCGACCGTATTCAACTTGAACGGCGACACGATCGCCCGCCAGATCCGCATGCATGACAACATTGCGGCGCGCGTGCTGCAGGTGGGCTCGGCGGGAACGACTCACATCTATCGCTGCCTGGTCACGGACAATCTGGCATCGGATTATCTGTTCGACATTTCGACTCTTAAAACGGACATCCGCGCCTGCACGATCGCCAACAATAGCATCGGCGCGGATTACGTCTTCAACCTCAACACGTCCTCTTCGGTTCTTCTGACTTACCAGATTATCGATCAGCCGGGAAAACACACCGCGCTGTGGACGGCCAATCCGATGTTCGCGCACTTTTTCGCAGGCCCGATGCTGACCAACGACGCGTTCGGTCTCAATACGCCCAACAGCCAGATGATCGTCGTCGGCGCGCCGACTTTCGTGAACGCAGCGCAGCGCGACTACCATCTCGCGCCGATTGTGCAGACGGCGCTGGATTTCGGCTACGTCAACATGACCAGTGATTTCTTCATCCCCGACCTCGATAACAACGTATTTCCGCCAGTCGACTTGCCGGGTATCCCGAACAACATCGGAACCGCCGATCTCGGCGCCTACGAGCGCCAGTTCCTGTGCGCCGCAGACGACATCTTCTGCAACGGCTTCGACGGCTGAGGAAGCGGGCAGGTCATCTCATTCGAAATCGTCGTAGAAGATGGCGTCACTTCGATCGACGGCGGGACGTGCGTTACTGCCTGGCCGGAAAACAAGATCGCGGACGTAGCTCCAGTCGCAACTCGTGTTGCTGCCGCCAGGTCCCGGGTCGACCCGGTATTCGACCTGGTCGCCGGCTTCGACGTCGACGTTGTCCGCGCGCAAGCGCTGCGCGCCGCGATCGCGTTCGCGCCGGAACGGATCGATGTCTTTGTGCCACGCCACCGACGCCTTCCCGCCATGGAGAACCATTACTGAAATGCCAACGCCATCGGGCGCGGCTTTCGCGCAGTCCGGCGACGTGACGGCAAGTTCCTGGATGCCGTACGCGGCCGAAATCCGGTAATGGCCCGGGGCCGGCGCAAACAGCAGCGAGGCCGGCGCATGCAGGAAGATCGCCTCCCTGGAATTCTCCAGGATCACGCGGAAGTCTGCGGGCCCCAATGGCTCCAGGTCGAACCCCGGATACAAGGCGCGGCGCAGTTCGGCCGATGCGTTCGACGAATCGGCGCGCAGGATGTCGAGGCGACGCCACGACACCTTCAGTTCGCGCCGGAACAGCACGCGCTGCCACGGCGCTTCGGGGTCGATACGGACGCCCTGCACCTGCGCCAGCGGTTTGCCGAAATACAGTTTCAGCCAGTCGTGCGTCGACTCGATCAGTGGATCGATCAGGAAGCCTGCCGATGCCGACAGGCGCACGAAACGGTGATGCTGCGGTTCGCCCTTGTCGGTGTGAAGCGTGATGCCGAGCGCCGGCTCGGGCAGAAGCAATGTATACAATTTTCCGAGCCAGCTCAGCTCCCCCGAAATGAATGCCACCAGCGGCGCGTGTGTCATCGGGACCGCGATTTCGTCTCCGAGGCCAGCCGTGGTCGATCTGCCCTCGGCTTCTACGGCGGCCACGGCCGCCATCGCCGCGTCGCGCTGCAGCAGCAGGAATCCGTCCTCGGACAGCACCGGCCGATAGCGCCGCAGCAATGCCATCAAGGCCAGGCCGTCGTCGCCGGTCGGCAGACGGTTGTCGATCGCGCCGAGCTGGAACAGCACGAAGTCCGGCGCCTTCGGGCCGAGGAAGTAGCTCTCGTTCAGGCGCGCCAGCCTCGGCGTTGCGGCAAGCTGGCTCTGGAATACCGGGCGCGGCGCGTAGTTCAGATCGTTGAGCAGGATCATTCCCTGCTGCCAGGTGACCATGTCGATGCGCGCGCGACCAACGCGCGCGCTCACCTGCGGCAATGCCGCGGACCGGCCAACCGCCAGCCACTCGGCTTCGCGCCGCTGGTGCAGGTCCGCCAGGTGGGTCAGGTTGCGCAGGCTGTAGCCGATCTGGGTCGGAATCCGGAGCAACAAGGCGTTCGGCGGTACCTGGGTGAATCCCATGAACGCGGACACTGCGATCACCACGCCCAACGCGGCGACGAGCGCCGGGGTGCGCTCGACGCGCCGAATGCGCAGCAGTGCGAACGGAAGCAGCACCATCGCCGCGAAGAATCCCGGCCAGTGGAATTCGTCGGCACGGGTGAAGTAGGACAGCCACAGCAGCAGCGCCACCAGCGGCGTCAAGCCGATCGATACGACGGCGGCCGGACTGGAGCGAACGCACCACGCGGCGTGTGCACAGGCGGCGAAGAAGACGAACAGCACGGCCAGGCCCGCAATCTCCACTGCGATCGGCGCGGGCAACCCGGCCGAGTGACCGTAGCCGCTGGCCATCTCGAATCCGAACCGCACGTATGACGGCAGATCGAACAGCGCCTGTCCACAAAGCCACCACGCCGTCACCAGCGCCAGGACAAATACTGCGCCGGCCAGCACTGCGCCACGCCAGTTGTGTTCCAGCGCGTACACGGCACAAACCGTCGCCACGCACAGCACCCAAATCGGAAACGTGGTGAATTTCGTCAGCGCGATCGCGGCGAAGATCGACGCGACCAGCAGGACCATCAAATAGCGCGTCGCCCCGCCGCCCGCGCCATCGCGGTTGATCAGCCAGGTGGTGGCCAACGGTAACGTCAGTATCCACGAAACATCGCCCGGCATCCTGAAGAAGCAGCACAGGTACGCCAGCACGAACAGCATGAAGTCGAGGATGCGCGCGCGCCGGAACATCAAGGCGATCGCGAACGCGAAAGCCGCCGGCAGCGCGATCTGGCCGATCACGAACGGCGTGAATATCCCGCTGACGTACGATGAAGTCGGATGCAGGAAACCCAGCGGGCCGTAGGTGTTGATCAGATCGCGCCCCCACTGGGCCTGATGCAGGAAGGCCCACGCCTGCACTTCGGTCCACGACGGATCCAGACCCAGTGCCTGCGGCGGATTGCCAAACGCAAGGATCAGCAGGAAAAGCGCGACGCAAGATGGAATCAGGACGGCGAACGATGTTCGCTTCGACAGCAATGCAAACCGCCGCCTCATCGAGACGTCCGCTGTGCCGAACGCCGATTGCCGCCATCGCCTGGCGGCAACTCTCCGGCAAGCCCACACCGTCGATGCCCAGCGCATGCGCGACGCGCGCGATACGCAGCAGGCCCGACGCGCATTTGGCCGGTACGCGCGAAAAGGCGCGCGTTAAACGCGCGCGAACTCCTTGCCCTTGTTCATGCCGGCGAAGCCGTTGAACATCGCGTTGACCTGATCCCACGATTTCAGCTTGCGCATGCTGCCGAGCCAGCGCTGGACATTGGGGAAAGCGGCGAAGTCGCAGCCGATCAGTTCGCCGATCGACACGATGCCCGAGCCGAAATAGTCGGCGATCGTGACGTCGTTGCCGCACAGATACGCATTGTTCGGCCCGATCCAGTGATCGTTGAGAACCTGCAGCCATTTGCGTGCACCCTGCTGGCCCCAGTCGATCGCGCCGGCGTGCGCTTCGTCGCTGCGGCGCTTGTGGTGCGGAAACAGCTGCGGATAGACGACGCCGTAACCGAGGTCGCGATAAAGTTGCGTGTTGAGCCAGTCCATCACTTCATTTACGCGCGCGCGCTTTTTGAGATCCTTTGGATAGCTCGGCAGGTCGTACTTGTCGGCGAGATATTTCAGGATCGCCGAGCTCTCGGTCAGGCGGAACCCGTCGTCGTCGAGCATCGGCACCAGCCGGCTCGGATTGAGGGAAGCGTACGGCGGCTGATGGTGCGCGCCGGTGGTGATGTCGACCAGTTCTTCGTCGCAGGTGATTCCATTCTCGGCGATGAGCAGCCGCACCGGGCGGGCGGCGGTCGATACCGGGTGCATATACAGCTTCATTGGGAATCTCCCTCCGCGATGGTGGAACACGCGATTCTGCCACACTCTCGACGACGGTTCCCGTGAAACCGGCCGGCTGCCGTGCGCAAGCGTCTCGATGAGCGTCGGCGCGCGGCGTGCGCCGCAACAGGTGGGGTTGCTGCGCGGCGGCGATTCGCCGCACCTCGAGCTGAACCTGCGCGGGGGTTAGCACGGGCAGCGAAGCGAGGCGGTGCCCTGGCGCACTATCGGGAGAGTGCCCACCTGCGTGAGCCGAAGGCGATAGCGCCTGCGATTCGGTCTGCAGCTCATGCAGGTGGTGCGGATGACGGTAAGGGTTCGACTCGGCGTTCGCAGCCGAGCGACGCGATTCGACGTCGACATGTTCCCCGACTCTCACCCCAACCCTCTCCCAAGGGGGAGAGGCTCAGCCTCGCTTTCCGTTCTCACCTCGGGAGAGGGCTCCGCGCAAACGCGTGGGCGAGTTCCAAACGATCGCAGGATCTGCTCCCGGATTTCGGCTACGTCTGTTTCAGCGCGATACCGGCCGCATTTCTTCCGCTCGCGCCGCTGATCCCGCCGCCGCCATGCACGCCGCTGCCGCACAAATAGAGTCCATCGATCGGCGTCTTGTGGTTCGACCAACCCGGCAATGGACGCATGAAGAACATCTGGTCGAGGATCAGCTGGCCGTGGTTGAGGTCGCCTTCGCTGAGGCCGTAGGTCGATTCGAAGTCGCGCGGCGTTATCGTGTGCACGCGCTTGACCGATGCCTTGAAACCAGGCGCGAACTGATCGAGCGTGTCGATCGCGCGCTGCTGCACGGTCGCGGTGGCGTCGCTCCAGTCGCCATGGCGCAAAGCATACGGCGCAAACTGGAAATGGATCGAGACGATCGAGCCGGCATCGGCAGGGGATGACGTGGTGACTTCAAGATACGGCTGCGCGGAAATCTCGCCGTACTTCGCCGCGTCGTAGGCACGCTCGAGGTACTTGATCGTCGGTGCGACGACAAGCGTGCCGGCCGGCAAACCGTGGCGACCGTCGGTCTCGACGTGCACCTTGGCGACGCTGCCGCGCAGCTTGATCGACTGCACCTGCCACGCGAATTCGGGCGGCAGTTCCGCGGCGCCGACCAGTGTCAGCAGCGTGTGGCGCGGATCGGCGGTCGAGAACACGATGGCGGCTGAAATCGCCTCGCCGCCGGCGAGGCGCACGCCGGTTGCGCGCTGCCGGTCGACGAGGATCTGCTGCACGGGCGACGACGTGCGCAGCTCGCCGCCACCTGCCTTGAACGCGTCAACGAGTGCATCGGTGATCTTGCCTACCCCACCCGCTGCAGGGCGATGCGCAAGGCCGCCGCGATTGAGCCAGTTGTGCATCAGCGTGTAGCCCGTGCCGGCCGACATTGCGCCGAGCGTGACACCGTGGATCGCGAGCGCCGATACGGCTGCACGCACCGCTTCGGACTCGAACCAGTTATCGGTGAATTCCTCGACCGACATCGACATCGCGCGCACGACACGGAACATGTCCTTGCCGCCGAGACGCCGCAGTTTCCACAGCAGCCTGGCCAGCGGCAGGCCTTCTTCGATCGCCTTGAAATGGGGCAAGCGCGGCATCGGCGTTCGGTAGGCCGCGTCGAGGAATTCGGCCGCGCGATCCATGAACGCGACAAATTCGGCCCAGCGCTCGGCGTCGCGCGCGGAGTAGCGCCGAATCGATTCGACGTTCGGCGCGCCGGACGCGTTTGTATACAATTCCAGTTTCGCGCCATCGCCGAGCAGGGACGTGTAGGACAGTGCGGCAGTGTCTTCGAATGCCGAACGACTCAGGCCGAGGTCACGGACGACATCGGGCCGCAGCCGCCCGCTCGCGTGCAGGCTGTCGGCAACGAAGCCGTCGCCGAACGATTCGGTGACCAGCTGGCCGCCGGCGATGTCGCGGCGTTCGAGCACGAGCACCTTCTTGCCGGCCCTGGCCAGGTAATTGGCGGCGACCAGGCCGTTGTGGCCCGCGCCGATGACGATCGCGTCGTATTGGGTTCTCATTCTCGTATCGAAAACTCAAAGGCAAAAGACCGAACCACGAAGAACACGAAGGAGATCAAGAGCGTCTTGAATGTGAGTCTGGAGGCTGCATGAAGCGGTCCCATTTTCATTGAATTTGCTTTGCTTCGTGTTCTTCGTGTTCTTCGTGTTCTTCGTGTTCTTCGTGTTCTTCGTGTTCTTCGTGTTCTTCATGGTCCAAGCTCTTGCCCTGCTTTCTGGCACTTCGATCACCCGCCGTCCTTCAGCACGGCTTCGGCCGCGAGCTTGCCGGCGGCGCCCATCACGCCGCCGCCCGGGTGCGCGCCGGACGCGCCGAAGTAGTAGCCCGGCAGCGGCGTGCGGAAGTCGGCCCACTGCGGCGCGGGACGGAAGAAGAACAGCTGGTGCAGCAGCAGTTCGCCGTGGAAAATGTTGCCGCCGGTGATGCCGGCGATGCGCTCGATGTCCTTCGGCGTGATGACCTGCTTGCCGACGATGCACTGGCGGATGTTCGGCGCGTACTTCTCGATCGTCGCGATGACGGTTTCGCCGAACGCGTCGCGCTTGGCATCGTCCCAGCCGCCGTCGATGTCGTACGGCGCGTACTGGACGAAGCATGACATCACGTGATGTCCCGGCGGCGCCATGTCACGGTCGATCATCGACGGGATGATCATGTCGATGTACGGATTCTTCGAGAATGCGCCGTACTTGGCCTCGTCGTACGCGCGCTCGATGTAGTCGATGCTCGGGCTGATCGAGATCGCACCGCGATGCAGTGGACCCTCGCCCGGCAGGCAGGTGAAATCCGGCAGCGCATTGAGCGCGATATTGACCTTGCCCGATGAGCCGCGCACGCGAAAGTTCTTGATCGCCTGCGTGAACTCGCCGGGGAAGTACTTCTCCTCGACGAACTGCAGAAACGTGCGCTTCGGATCGGCGGCCGACATCACCGTCTTCGCGTGCAATTCGTCGCCGTTGGCCAGAGCCACGCCGGCCGCTCGACCATTCTTGACGACGACCTGCTGCACGGTCGCATTCGTACGCACTTCGACGCCAAGCGCCTGTGCCGAGCGCGCGATCGCCGCCGACACGCCGCCGGTGCCGTTCTTGGCAAAGCCCCAGGCGCGGAATGCACCGTCGATCTCGCCCATGTAGTGGTGCAGCAGCACGTATGCGGTGCCGGGCGAACGCGGACCGAGGAACGTGCCGATGATGCCGCTCGCAGATTTGGTCCCCTTGAGTGGATCGAATTCGAACCATTCGTCGAGAAGATCAGCCGACGACTGCGTGACCAGCTTGGCGATGCGGTACAGCTCCTTCTCGGTCAGGCTCTTCGCGTACTTGCCGAGCTTGAGCAGGCCGAGCAGGTCGCGCGGACTCAAGGACGATGGATCCGGCGGCACCATCGAAATGATCGGCTTGATCGCTTTCGCCGCGCGCGCCATCACGCGCGAGTATTCGTCGTAGGCCTCGGCGTCCTTTGGCGAGTGGCGATAGACCTCCTGACGCGTCAGATCGTGATCGTCCCAGCCGGCGAGATAGTCGCCGTTCTCGAACGGCGTGACCGTGCTCGGCAGCGGCAGGATTTTCAATCCATGCTTCGGCAGTTCGAGATCGCGGATGATCTCCGGCCGCAGCAGGCTGACGACGTACGAAAATTCCGTGAATCGGTAGCCGGGAAAAATTTCCTCGGTCATCGCCGCGCCGCCGACCACCTCGCGCCGCTCGAGCACGACGACCCTCTTGCCCGCGCGCGCGAGGTACGAGGCCGCGATCAGGCCGTTGTGGCCCGCACCGATGACGATCGCGTCGTATTGATTGCTGCTCATTCGTTGTCTCTAGTCTCTCTGTCGCCGAATGTCGCGTAAATGATGAGTCAAGAGATTGAACCACGAAGAACACGAAGAACACGAAGAGAGCAAATCTACCGCGCAAAACAAGAATCACGTTCGAGTTCAACGTCGCTCGGCTCTTCAAAAAACGTCGCTCTACCTTCGTGTTCTTCGTGTTCTTCGTGGTTCAGTCTTTTTTAGCCCGTGCTCAAACTCATTTCTTCTTCCATTCCGGTTCGTAAAACGGCAGTTTGACTACGGTTGCCGGCGCGTAGCGGCGGTGGTGTTCGACCGTGACTTCGAGGCCAAGCTGCGTGCCGAGTTCGAAGTGCGGGCGCTGCAGATGCGCCAGCGCGATGTATTTTTTCAGCACCGGCGACCACGAACTCGTCGACGCGTAGCCGACCTGCTTGCCATCCTTCATGATCGGCAGGCTGCCGCGCATCGCCATGCCGGGAATCTGCGGCGGCAATCCGACCGCGGCGTAGAGTTTTTCCAGCCCGACCCAGTCGACTTCGAGGCCGACCATCTTCCACACCGAGCCTTCCTTGTATTCCCGCTCGAGCGCCTTGCGCCCGACGAAATAGCCGGGCTTGTCGAGACTCACGGCCCAGCCCAGACCGAGTTCGAACGGCGTCGATTTCTGATCGGCGATCCAGGCGTGGTTCGACGCGGTGTAGTCGACGTCGATCATGAACAGGCCCGCTTCGACGCGCGCCATGTCCATTGCCAGAATGCCGCACGGCACGATGCCGTAATCGTTGCCGGCTTCGATCAGCGCGTCCCAGACCTTCAGCGCGGCACCGGCGTCCGTCCAGATCTCGAACCCCAGATCGCCGGTATAACCGGTGCGCGAGATCGTGACCGGCACGCCAGCCAGCGCGTTCCCGGCGAAGCGGAAATACTTGAGCTTGTCGAGTGATTTTTTGCAGACGCCATTGAGGATCAGGCGCGATTTCGGCCCCTGCAGGCTCAACGCCGCGACCTGGTCCGTGACTTCGCTGATCGTCACGTCCATGCCGATCGCATTCATGCCGAGCCAGCGCAGCGACGGTTCGGCGCTGGTCATGCGGAACTTGTCGTCGGCCAGGCGCGAGATCGTGCCATCGTCGAGCATGCGGCCGTCGTCGTCGCACCAGCCGGTATAGGCGACCTGGCCGACCGCCATCTTGTGGATGTCGCGCGGCGTCATGCGATGCAGCAGCTTGGCCGCATCGGGGCCTTCGATGATGTATTTCATCAGCGGCGTGATGTCGATCAACGCCGCGGCGTCGCGGATCGCCCAGTACTCGCGGTCGAGCACGAGGTCGTACGAGCCGGCGGCGATGTAGCCGGCCCAGCGCCGCCAGTTCTGCGGCAGGCACAATTTTGACGTGCGCTCGTGGAACGGCGTGCGCTTCAGTTCGAGTGTTTTTGCTGGAATCATTGCATGCAGCTTTTGAAAATATCGTTCGTGTCGAGCGTAACGTAGCGGAGCGCCAGCTTCGCGAAGCCTGCCCGGACCCCGGGGTCCAAACACCGGCGAGTTACCCAGGTTTCGAGTCTACAATCGCGGTAAGTGCGCAGAACACACCCACCCAACCCTCCCCTTGAACGGGAGGGCTTCACGCCTGGAGCCTACGCAACTGTTGCCGCTGTCGACGCTTTTGAGCGGCGCATCAGATAGAACACCGGGACCCCGAGCGCCAGCAGGACGACATTCAGGATTGCCGGGTTCGACAGCCACGGCGCCCAGCAAATCAGCTGCCCACTGCACTGTTTGGCGTCGGTGCTCAGTCCGGCGCCGTAAATCGCCCACAACGAATAGAGCGAGCCGACCACCGCTGCCGCTGCCAGCCAGCCTAGTCTACCGCTTGCAGGCCGCAGTTCGCCGGTGCGCATCAGCTTGAGCACGGCCAGCGAGCAGAGCAGATAGAAGACCAGGGTCGCCGATGTCGACACCAGGATGATGTAGCTGAAGACCTCGATCAGCGACTTCGACGAATTGGCGACGATCATCACGGTCACGAGCGCGCTGCTGACGCAGAGCGACACGACCGGGACGCCGCGCTCCGATTCCTGCGCGAACAGGCGCGGGAAGACGCCCTGCCTGGCCATCTGATAAGGCAGCTCGCCCTGCAGCAGGATCCAGCCGTTGAGCGCGCCGATCCCGCTGATTGCAGCGAAAGCCGCGAACGCCATCGCGGCGCCGGCGCCCCAGAACATGCGTGTGACATCGGCGAGCGGCGCCTGGGAGTGCGCCAGAGTTGCCGCCGGGACCAGCAGCATCACGGTCGCGCAGGCCAGCACATAGATGACCGCCGTGACCGCGGTGCCCAGCAACGTCGCCCGCGGAATCGTGCGTTCGGGATCGTGGACCTTGCCGCCGGGAATCGTGGCGGACTCGAGTCCGACCAGCGCCCACAGGGTCAGCGCCGCGGCAGCCGTGATGCCGTCGAGACTGAACGTCGTCGGCGCATTCGCCACCGTCAGCGCCGGGTCGTGCGCCGCGAACAACCAGATGCCGAGGCCGACGATCACGAGCAGCGGCACGAGTTTCAGCACGGTCGTGACGACCTGCACCGATCCGGCCGTGCGCGCACCGAGCGCGTTGACGCCGGTCAGGATCCAGACCATGGCAACCGTGGCGATAGCCGACGTCGGCTGCTCGCCGAGCGCAGGGAACAGGCTGCCGAGATAGCCGATCGCGCCGCTCGCGATCGCGGCGTTACCGCACCAGATCGAGATCCAGTAGCCCCAGGCGACGACGAAGCCGGCGAGCTCGCCGAAGGCGATGCGCGTGTAGTCGTAGGGGCCGCAGGCATTCGGAAAGGCGCGGCCGAGCGCGGCGAAGATCACGGCGAGAATCATCGCGCCGGTCGCGGTGAGGCCCCAGGCGACCATGCTGTTCAAGCCGTACGGCGCGAGCGACGCGGGAAGCAGGAAGATTCCGGCGCCGATCATGTTGCCGACGACGAGCGCGGTGCACATCCAGAAGCCGAGCTTGCGGCTGTTTGTTGCGTTCATGAATGCGGGCTCCCCTGAATGCAGCGCCTTGATTCTCGTGCCGATCTCTTGTTTGACCGGCGCGTACGGCAGTCTATTCGTCACGTATCGCCGAGTGAACGACCAAGCCCTCCCTTTCAAGGGGAGGGCTCAAGACAGAGCGTCGCGCGGTCGGCGCTCCATCGAAAGGGATCATACGCCGCATTACGGCGGCGACGCGTCACGGCACTTCGGACCGTCGGCGCCACAGATATTCTCGCCGCGCACGATCACGGCCTTGACGTGTTCGAGCGTGCGGATGTCGGTCAGCGGATCGCCTGCAACCGCAACGAGGTGCGCCGACTTGCCGTGGGCGATCGAGCCGAATTCGGTTTCATGACCGAGCACGCGCGCGGCGTCGAATGTCGCGGCGCGGATTGCCTGCATCGGCGTCCGGCCGTACTTCACCAGCCGTTCGCGCTGAGCGTCGCTTGCGCAGCAAGCGAAGTCGAAGCGCCGCGACAATGGCCCTTCGATTTCGGCGCTTCGCACCTACGCTCAGGGCGAACGGTTTGGAGATCCCTGCCCTCGCGGGCACGCTGACAGGCAAGCGCGCGGATCCAGGGCATCGTCATTGCATTGCCTCGTACTTCCTGCGCGCAGCCTTGAGGTACTCGAGCGTATCGGTTTTCTCGTGCTCGCTGTTGTAGTCGGTGCGTGCGGCCGCCGATTCGAGCGTACGCTCGAGCCAGCACACGAAGAACTTCGCGTCGACCGGAGACTTCGGCGCCGCACCGCCGATCATCAGGTAGACCGGGCTCGTCGTCGCGTACGGATAGATGTCCTGCACGTGCGGATCGGCGTGATCGTTCCACGCGCGCAGCACGACCCAGCCGCTCGCGTCGGGGACGATCGTGCCTTCGATGTCGGCGGAGGTGCGCGTCCCGTCCAGCTTGAGTGCCGCAACGACGCGCCCGTTGTGCACGATCTCGAAGTGGTCCATCGGCACGATCGAGCGCAGGCTGGCGTGGTAACTCAGGCCCTCGGGGGCGTTCAGTTCGATCGTGTCGCCGGGTCGCCTGTCGTCGACCTCGAAGCCGAGCAGCGCCGAGTTCGTCGCAAATGTATGGCCGTCCTTCAACGCCAGCAGATGTGCTGCCGGCGACGGCGACGGCGCGACATTGACGAACACGCGATTCATGCCGACCGGTCCGCGCAACGACGCGTAGTTCGCCATCGCATCCGTGCCCGCGCCGGTCGGCAGGCGGAAGCCGAGGTTCAACAGGCGATACCAGACCTCGGCCGATGCCTTGTGATCGGAGAATCCGACCACTTCGTAATAATCGACCTTGCCGTGCGCGACATCGGCTGGCAGCGCGTTGGTCAACGGCGCCGGATTCTCAGGATCGACGCGCTCGTCGAACGGATGCACGTAGCCGACCAGCGCGTGCTGCTGGTGGGCGAGATCGGCGATCACGCCATTGTATGGATACGGACTCGCCAGCGCGCTGAACGCATATGCCGCGAAGCCCGGTTCGAGCAGATGATCGTCGGGTGCGAGGATGCCCAAGTGTCCCCAGTAGCTGGTGTGGAATTCCTGGCCCTGCACGATCAGCGCGCCGGCGTCGCGGTATGGATGGGTCGAGAAGCCGGCGATGTCCGGCACGCGTTCTTCCTTGTTGACGACGAGCTGGTGGATCACGTCGAGGTGCTCGGCATGCATCTGGTCGGCGAGCGAATCGAGCGTGTTCCGGTAGTGGCCGCCGTAGTTCATGTGCACGTGCAGGTCGGCGCTGGTCCATGCGCCGTAGCGCTCCGGCAGCGCGATGCTGCGCAGCGCGACGCTGGCGGTGGTTGGCGTGGCGAGCACATCGACCATGCTTTCGACAATCGCGTAATCCAGCCCGCGCGTCACCGAGATCCTCGCGTTGCCGCGCGGCACGATCAGCGTGCAGGTTCCAGGGCAATGGAAATAGTGATTCTCGAATTTCTGCGCGCTGCGATCGAAGCCATCGTCGGCATGCATCCAGCGGCTGGCCGGTGCGTAGGCGCGTCCATCCGCGCCGATCACGCTGATCCGGGCGCTGACAGGCTCGAGCTGATAGGGCTGGGGCCCGTGCGCTTCGCCGACCGAGATCGTCAGTTTGCCCATTGGCAGCTTGTAATGCCGATCTTCGGCGACGACCGGTTCGGCAGCACCGCCGACCAGATCGCGCAGCCACAGCGACGTGTTGCCGTCGGCGTTGCTGATGTAGGCCATGCGCGTGCCGTCGGGCGAGATGCGCGCGTCGGTGCGGTCGAACTCGCCGAACGTCAGCGGCAGCGGTTGTGCGCCGTCGAGCGTCGTCATCCACAACTGGTGCCACTGGCGGCCGTGGTAGCTGGCGAACAAGACGCGCCGGCCATCCGAGGCAACCTGTGGTTTCGCGCGCCATGCGGTTTCCTCGCCGAGGATCAGCACCGGCTCACCGGGTTTGTCGACGTCGATCTTCCACAGGCCGCCGGTGCCATAGGCGACCTCGCGGTTGCCGATGAACACGATCTGCTTGCCGTCGGGCGTCCAGGCCGGGCTCAACGCGTGATCCCACGCCGAATAGTAGTAACGCGCGATCGCACTCTGGCGCGACGCGACAAGTTGCCGCGGCGCGCCGAGTCGATCGCCGTTCACGTCGGCGACGAACAGGTTGAAATGGCCGCTGCCGCCGGTCGACACGTAGGCCAAACGCTTGCCGTCCGGCGCGTAGCGCGGCTCGAGATTGACCGCGCCGCCGCGGGTGAGCTGCGTTTCATGGCCGGTCCACAGATCGAGTTGCCACAGCTCGACCGCGTCGCGATCGTAACGCGCGAACGCAACACGACGACCGTCGGACGACCAGTCCGGCTGATAGTCGTAACCGCCACCATGCGTGATCTCGGTCGCGCTCGTGCTGCCGATCTTCTGCCGCCACAGCGAGCCGGCCATCGAAAACACCAGCTCCTTGCCATCCGGCGAAAACGCAACGGCCGACGGCCCGGTCGTCAGCTGCGGCAGATACATCTCGCGGAAATAATAATTGTGCGGCAGGTCGATCTGCGCGAGCACGGTCGCGCGCTCGGCAAACGCCGGCAAAGCGCCCATGACCAGCATCGCAGCCGCGACGCCGAGGTTTCTCAAGATCGTTCGGCCTGAGCGCCGCACCGAAGGTGCGAAGCCGAAGCCGGCCCGGCCACCCTTCGACTTCGCCGCTTCGCGGCGCATTCTGTCCTGAGCATTGCCGAAGGGCTGAGGGCGAACGGTTTGAAGCCAGTCGCACACGGCGGCCGAGCGTGTTCTTGCGTCTGCGGGGAAAGCGAGTCGCGTCACGATTGCGCGATCGCTTCGCCGAGCGCGGCTTCGAGCAACGCCATCGCCTCGTCGACGTCGCCCTCGTTGATCATCAGCGGCGGCATGAAGCGCACCGTGCTCTGGCCGCAGGACAACAGCAGCAGGCCGTGGTGGTAGGCACGCGTGACGACCGCAGCGCATAGCGCGCCCGCCGGCTCGCGCGTCGCGGGGTCGATCAGTTCCATGCCGATCATCAGGCCCTTGCCGCGCACTTCGCCGATCACGTCGTGGCGCGATTGCAGTTCGCGCAGACGGGCGATGAAATATGCGCCAAGCTTCTCCGCGTTGCCCAGATAGCCTCGCTCGACCAGTTCGACCGTCTTGAGCGCGGCCGCGCAGCAAACCGGATTTCCGCCGTAAGTGTTGCCGTGCGCGCCGCGTTTCCACTTTTCCATTATGCTGCGTTTTGCCACAGTCATGCCGATCGGCAGGCCGGAGCCGAGGCCCTTGGCCAGCGTCATGATGTCCGGCGCGACGCCCCAGTGCTCGCAGGCGAACATCCTTCCTGTGCGGCCAATGCCGGATTGCACCTCGTCGGCAATCAGCAGGATGCCGTGGCGATCGCACAGCGCGCGCAGCCCGGTGAGGAACCCGTCCGGCGGCACGAGGTAGCCGCCCTCGCCCTGGATCGGCTCGACCAGGATCGCGGCAACCTCGCTGGCTGGAACGTTGCTCGCGAAGAGGACATTTTCGATGTAGTCGAGCACCGCACTGCCCTGATCGGCGCCGGCCCGATCCTGGACAACAAACAGTGGCCGATATGGATTGGGGTACGGCACGTGCGTGACTCCGGCCATCGCCGGAAAGAAGCCTTTCTGCTGCGTGTATTTGCTCGAGGTGAACGCAAGCGAACCCATCGTGCGGCCGTGGAAGCCGCCGAGAAAGCCGATGAAGCGCGAGCGGCCGGTCACGTAGCGCGCGAGCTTCAGCGCAGCCTCGACGCTCTCGGTGCCGGACTGGCAGAAGAAACTCATGACCGGCTCGCCCATCGGCGCGAGCGCGGCGATCTTCTCGCCGAGCGCAACCTGGCCTTCGTGCCAGTAGTCTGAAGAAATGTGCAGGAATTTCGCCGCGGCATCCTGGACCGCGGCGACGACTTCCGGATGGCTGTGCCCGGTCGAACAGACCGCGATGCCGGCGGCGAAGTCGAGAAAGCGGTTGCCGTCGACGTCCCAGACTTCGGCGCCGCGGCCGTGGTCCATCACGAACGGATAATCGCGCGGATAGGACGGCGACACGACCGCCGCGTCGCGCGCGATCAGTGCACGCGCCTTCGGGCCGGGAAGCTCGGTCCTGATGCGCGGCTCCGTCGTGGTTGGTGAAGCGCGACCGTCTGGTTTGAAAGATTGTGAACCGCTCATGCTGGTGTTCTCGATCAAGGAAGCAAGAAAAGATTGAACCACGAAGAACACGAAGAACACGAAGAGAGCAACGCGAGTCTGCTCGCGTCCTAGCGCACCTCAATTCTTTCGACTGCGGCCTCGCGTCATCATTGCGCACAAGCGAGGCACAAACGTGGATCCAGCCGCCATCTTCACACGCAATAGCAGAGCGGGATTCCGGGGTCCGCCGTAGCCTGCCCGGGACCTGGTCCGCCGGCGGCCCCGGAATGACGACGTGACGGTTTCAAACATTCTTCGTTCCCTTCGATCTTTCTTCGTGTTCTTCGTGGTTCAGGCTTTCGCTCTTGCGCCCGTGGCTGCCATGCGCGTGCCCGCGTGAGCCAAGCGGGTGCGCTCGTTGAGGTCACGCAGCACGGCCAGCTCCTCGGCTGTCGGCGCCGGAACGACCTCCACTTCCGCCGCGACGCGCAGCGGCCAGCCGGTCGCCGCGACGATCTGCTCGACACTGATGTCGGCGTAGCGCGCAACGAGCGTCAGCTCGCACGTTTCCACATCCGGCCTCAGCACGCCGAGATCGGTGATCACGACCTGCGGTCCGGCGCCGCCGACGCCGAGTGTCGCGCGTTCGTTGCCGCCGCCGAGGAATCCGGCACTCGAGCGGAAGTCGAGTTTCGCGACGAAACTGCGCGGCGACTGCTTCAGCACCACGAACGTGCGGCGCGCATGGCAGGCGATCTCGGGCGCGCCGCCGGCGCCCGGCATGCGTGCCTTCGGTTGCCCGTAATCACCGATCACCGTGGTGTTGAGATTGCCGTGGCGGTCGATCTGCGCGGCGCCGAGAAAGCCGACGTCGATGCGGCCGGCCTGCAGCCAGAAGCTGAAGATTTCCGGCAGCGACACGACGACGGTCGCCGTTTCGGCCAGCTCGCCGTCGCCGATCGACAGCGGCAGCACGTCCGGCTTCGTGCCGATCGTGCCGGACTCGTAGATCAGCACGACGTCCGGCGCATGCGTCAGGCGCGCGAGATTCGCCGCGGCCGACGGCACACCGATGCCGACGAAACAGACGCAGCCGGGCCAGAGCAGACGCGCCGCGGCAATCGTCATCATCTCGCCGGGCGTGTAGGCGGCGCGAGTCATGCCGCCCCCTTCAGCCTTTGCCCCCTCTTCCCTATCGCGTGCGCGATGGGGGAGAGGGCTGGGGTGAGCCGGATGCGTCTGGCAACGCGATTGCACGTCAGCAAACCGTCGCGCTGCCCCTTCACCGTACCCTCTTCCCCAGGCCGAGCGTGGGGGAGAAGGATTGACAGCATCGTGTTCATGCCACTACTGCCTCCAGTCTCTGCAGGAATTCGGCGTGATCGCGGCAATTCATTACGTGCCGCTCCATCCAGCGCGCGAACGTTTCGCGATCGCGTGCGATGTGATCCCAGTTCAGATAGAACGCGTTGTCGCGTGAATACATGCCGTGCGCGTAGGACGGATAGGCGCCGCGCGGCACGACCGCGATCGCCGTGACGACCCAGTGCGGCAGCACGATCGCGTTCATCGCGGCGCCGATGTTGTCGACCATGCCCTCGACCGTGACGATCAGCGTGCGCGCGGCGAGCGCGGCTTCTTTCTGCGCGCCGACGATGCCTTCGATCAGCACATTGCCCTGGCGATCGGCGGTCTGCGCATGCAGGATCGTGACGTCGGGATTCAGAGCAGGCACGGTCGCGAGCCGCTCGCCGGTGTAAGGACACACGACCGAACGAATCTGCGCGTTGACGTGTGGCAGCTCGGTGCCGGCGTAGCCGCGCAGCACGCCGAACGGCAGGCGCGCGGCGCCGGCGGTGTAGGCCGCGGCCATGCCGGCGTGCGAGTGTTCGTGGATCTCGAGCGGCTGCGGCCAGCCGTGCTCGACCGCATCGCGCACGCGATACAGCGAGCCGACACCCGGGTTGCCGCCCCACGAGAACGTCAGCGCACGCGCGCAGCCCATGCCGATCAACTGGTCGTAGATCAGGTCCGGCGTCATGCGGATCAGATGCAAGTCGCGGCGCTGCTGACGGATGATCTCGTGCGCGGCTGCGAACGGGATCAGGTGGGTGAAACCTTCCATTGCGATGGACTGACCGTCTCGAATGAAGCCGTCGACGACCTCGCGCAGGCTGCCGAAACGCATGTCTATTCGACTCGCGTCTGCGACTGCTCGCGCTGGTACAGCGCAAGGTAATAGAACGAAGCAATCGCCTTGCCGGTCGAGCCCGAGCCCTTCCAGCCGCCGAACGGCTGATAGCCGGGCCAGGCGCCGGTGGTCGCACCCTGCGGCCGGTTCGCATAGGTCACGCCGGCTTCGACGTGATCGAAAAAATAGGCCAGGTCGTCGTCGTCGCCGTAGCAGCCGGCGGTCAGGCCGAGCGGCGAATCGTTGGTCAACTGCATCGCCTCTTCGCGATCGGCGACGCGGCTCAGCATGACGATCGGCGCGAACATTTCCTCGGCGAACAGCGGATGCCTGCTCGGCGCTTCGGCCAGGGTCGGTGCGACGAAATAGCCGTTGGCGTGGCCGCCGCCGGTCATCAGCTTTCCGCCAGCAAGAATGCGCGATCCGTCCTGCTTGAGCCGGTCGCAGTATTTCGTGAACTTCACGTAGCCCTGTGGCGTGGTCAGCGGACCCATCCAGTTTTCGCGACGCGTCGCGTCGCCGACCTTCAGCGCGGCGATCTTCTGCTGCAGGATCTCGAGCAGGTGGTCCGCGCACGCGCCTTCGACATACAGTCGCGACAGCGCCGAACACTTCTGCCCGGTCAGGCCGAACGCCGAGCGCACGATGCCGTTGGCTGCGCGTTCGAGGTCGGCATTCGCTGTGACGATGCAGGCATTCTTGCCGCCCATCTCGGCAATGCACGGGTGCGGATAACTGCGTGCGGCGAGCGAACGCATGATCTGCATGCCGACCGCGTAGGAACCGGTGAACGTGACGCCGGCCGTGCGCGGATCGTCGACCAGCGCGGCGCCGGCGACGCTGCCGTTGCCGTTGACATAGTTGAACACACCGGACGGAAAACCGGCGTCACGCAGGCAGTCGGCCAGCAGACGGCCGGCCCATGGCGTATCGCCGGCGCCTTTGAGGACCACGGTGTTGCCGGTGACCAGTGCGGCAGCGACCGGACCGCCGGACAACGCGAACGGAAAATTGAACGGCGCGATCACGAGCCAGGCGCCATACGGCTTCATCACGCTGCGGTTGTGCGAACGGAAATCCGCCAGCGGATCGTCTGGCAGCGCATGGTCGAAGTGGTTCTGGCGTTCGTAGTCGCCGGCGTAGATATCGAAGAAATCCGCCGTCTCCTGCACTTCACCGAGCGCTTCCATGCGGTTCTTGCCGACCTCGAGCGTCAGGGCGGCGGCGATGTGATAGACACGTTCCTCGATCAGCCTGGCCGCGCGGCGCGACAGGCGCACGCGCTCGACGGCCGGCAGCGCGCGCCACCCCGGAAGGGCATCGTGCGCCGCGGCGAGCGCGAGGCGCGCTTCGCTTTCGGTCGCAACGGGAAAGTGGCCGAGCAAGTGGCGCCGGTCGATCGGGCTGAAGCGCGCTTCGGTGTTCGCCGCAGCAACGTCCTTGCCGTCAATGTGAAACGGGTGGGTTGCACCGAGTTCCGTGCCGACATCGGCGAGCGCCGACTCGAAGCGCATGTGCATGTCTTCGGGCGGGTTGAACATCGTTGCGTAGGTCAGCTTGAAACTCATTCGGCAGTTCTCGTTGATTGATCCTTATTCCGTCATTCCCGCGAAAGCGGGAATCCATCTTGACCTGTCTTGTTCAAGCAGGAGCACAATGGATTTTCCGCTTCCGCTGGAATGACGACCCTTATTTTGTCTGGCCGGCAAAGCAGCGGATACAGCTAAACCTCATCGTTCAGTTCGGTCAGCAAACGTTCGAGCAGCGCCAGCGCATCGGCCAGTTCGTTTTCCCCGATCACCAGCGGCGGCGCGAGCAGGACAAGGTTGCCGCGCGTCGCAAACGATACGCCCGCGTCGAGTCCGCGCCTGACCAGATTTTTCAAAGCGGTTGACGTCAGAGGCCATTCCGCCAATGGTTCGCGCGTCGCGCGGTCACGCACCAGTTCGATCACGACGAACAGGCCGTGGCCGCCGCGCACGTCGCCGATGCATGGCAGGCGTGCCTGCATCGCCTGCACCGCCTTGAGCATCGCGCCGCCGAGGCGGCGCGAGCGCTCGATCAGCTTTTCGTCTCCGTAGGCCGCAACGGCTGCCAGACCCGCGGCGCAGGCCAGTGGATGACCGCAATAGGTCAGCCCGGTATTGAGCATCTCGTGTTCGAGGCACTGCGCGACTGCCGCACTGACGACGACCGCACCGAGCGGAACGTGCGCGCCGGTCAATCCCTTCGCCAATGTCATCAGGTCCGGACGCCCGGCCTCGCCATGACGCTGCCAGGCGAACCATTCGCCGCAGCGGCCGAAGCCGCTCATGATTTCGTCGGCGATCAGGTACACGCCACGCGCGCGCGTCGCCTCGCGCAGAGCCGGCCAGTAGCTGTCCGGCGCGACGATGCCGTTGGTGCCGGCGTTCGGCTCCATCAGCACCGCGGCGCAGTGTTCGACGCCGTGCGCGTCGAGCGCCTGCGCGACCGCAGCGACCGCGCGCCGGCCGCATTCGTCGGCCTCGTTGCTGCCGAATGGGCAGCGGTACGTGTACGGTGGCGGCACCTTCGCGACGTTGCGCGCGTCGACGAAGGCGGCACCGGTGCGCGCATCGCCGGACCATGCCATGCACGCGTAGGTCGCGCCGTGATACGAGCGGCCGCGCGACACGACCAGCCCGTCGGCTATGCCCCGCGCCTGGCGCGCGAACTTGACCGCATGCTCGTTCGCGTCGGCGCCGCCGAGCGTGAAGAAGACGCGGCCGCCGTCGAAGCCGGACTTGTCGAGCAGCGCGCGCGCAAGCTCCGCGCGCGGCGTCGCGCCCCAGGCGCTGGTGACGAAGCACAGGCGCTCGGCCTGGTCGCGGATCGCGCGCACCACGGAAGGATGCTGATGGCCAAGGTTGCTGCATTCGGCCAGGCTGCTCATGTCAAGGTAATCGCGGCCGTCGGCGCCGAAAAGACGCGCGCCACGGCCGCCGACGATGGTCGGCGCGTTCCACTGCGCCTGTACGCACCAGCTGTGCAGCACGTCGCTGCGCTCGTCAATCACTTGCGTCGCTTCCTCTCACGGCCCAACCCGTTCACGACAATCTATCCCCCCAGCACTTCCACGACGATGACGGAAACAACAATTCCACCGACGCTCCAGGTGGTCCCTCGAGTTTCGGCTAACCGTTCGTGCTGTGCGCAGCTTGCGTCAGCAGCGAAAGTCGAAAGTGCCGTCGTCCGGCTCGCGACTTCGCCGCTACACGTCGGCCTTTCGAGCGCATATTTTGAGTGGACTCACACCGGCGACAAGATGCGCGAACGCTGCCCTTCTTGTCTGGCGGCGAGCTCGTACTTTGTGCGATTACCGAACGGAAATTCTTATTGCGAACATATTGCAGAGCCTTTAGGCTGCGCTGTCAAGGCAGGCCGCGCAACGACGCAATCGCGTGCATCCGCTTCGGCGGGACATGCAGCGGTGTCGACGGCGCAATGTAAATGCGATGCCTGCGACATGCAGCAAATGCCAGTCCCGTCACGCCGCAGGCTTAAGTCACGTGAGTGCAAAATCCCGCCCCGATCTCGCCGCCGTCGTTGTCGCTGCGCCGCGCAGTGACGATGCCGCAAAACTCGCTCGCGACGCCGCCTTCGAGGACAGTCCCGACTTCGTGCAGTCGCTGGCACGCGGCCTGAGCATCGTGCGCGCGTTCGATCGCGAGCATTCGGCGCTGACGCTGTCGGAAGTCGCACTGCGCGTCGGTCTTGCGCGCGCCGCCGCACGGCGCTGCCTGCTGACCCTGCAGCACCTGGGTTACGTCGGCGCACGCGGGCGCACCTTCTTCCTGCTGCCGCGCGTGCTCGAGCTCGGCTACAGCTACCTGTCGTCGCTCGACCTGACCGACCTAGCGCACCGGTCGATGGAGGACCTGTCGCGCCAGACCGGACAGTCGTGTTCGATGGCCGTGCTCGACGCATACGACATCGTCTACGTGGTGCGCGTGCCGGCGCGGCGCGTCATGAGCATCGCGCTCAATGTCGGCGCGCGCCTGCCCGCGTTCGCCACGTCGATGGGGCGCGTCGTTCTGGCCAATCTCAGCGAAGAAAACCTGGAGCGCTGGCTCGCCGGCTTTCAGCCGCAGGCCATCACCGTGCACACGAAGTCGAGTGCGGCGGCGTTGCGCGACGAGCTGGCACGCGTGCGCCAGCAGGGCTACGCACTGGTCGCACAGGAACTCGAGCTTGGCCTGCTGTCGATCGCGGTCCCGGTGCGCGGCATCAACGGCCGTGCGATCGCCGGCCTCAACGTCAGCATGCCGTATACCGATAGCGGGCGTCAGATCGCCATACGCACGCTGCCGGCCCTGCGCAGCGCGCAGGCCGCGATCGAACGCGCGATCGTCAGCAGCGGCTGGATGCCGCCGGTGGACGCGCGCGGCTGAGGGCAGGATGTCCGCGCACAACGACGTCTTCCTGTGCGCCGCGCTGCGCACGCCGTTCGGCCGCTACGGCGGCGCACTGTCGACGATCCGCACCGACGACCTCGCTGCGCTGCCGATCCGCGCCTTGATCGAACGCCACCCGCGTCTCGACTGGGCGGCGCTCGATGAAGTGATGCTCGGCTGCGCGAACCAGGCCGGCGAAGACAACCGCAATGTTGCGCGCATGGCCGCGCTGCTGGCCGGATTGCCGGCAATCGTGCCGGCAGTGACCGTGAACCGCCTGTGCGCATCGGGTCTCGAAGCGATCGGCCAGGCCGCGCGTGCGATCGCGCTCGGCGACGTCGACCTGGCGATCGCCGGCGGTGTCGAAAGCATGTCGCGCGCGCCGTACGTGATGGCGAAGGCGCCGGCCGCGCTCGGCCGCGAGCAGAAACTCGAGGACACGACGCTCGGCTGGCGCCTGGTCAATCCGCGCATGCAGCAGCAGTACGGCGTCGACTCGATGGCGCAGACGGCGGAAAATCTTGCGCGCGAACACGCCATCGATCGCGCCGATCAGGATGCGTACGCGGCGCGCAGCCAGCAACGTGCGCTGCGCGCTCGTGACACCGGCGAATTCGCGGATGAGATCGTCACCGTCGACGTGCGCGACGGCAAGGAAACGCGAACGATCAGCGCCGACGAAGGCCCGCGCGTCGACAGCACGCCGGCAAGACTGGCGGCCCTGACGCCCCTGCTCGGTCCCGGCACCACGATCACGGCCGGCAACGCGTCGGGCATCAACGACGGCGCCTGTGCCGTGCTGCTCGCATCGCGCGATGCCGTCGCCCGGCATGCGCTGGCGCCGATCGCGCGCGTGCGCGGCATGGCCTCGGCCGGCGTCGAACCACGCACGATGGGCATCGGACCGGTGCCGGCGATCGGCAAGCTGCTCGCACGCATCGACTGGTCGCTCGCCGATTGCGAACGCATCGAAATCAATGAAGCCTTCGCGGCGCAGGTGCTGGCCTGCACACGCGCGCTCGATCTGGCCGACGATGACGCCCGCGTCAACGCGAACGGTGGCGCGATTGCGCTCGGACACCCGCTCGGTGCGAGCGGCGCGCGGCTTGCAGCGACGGCCGCGCATGCGCTGCACCGGCACGGCGAGCGGCGCGCGATTGCGAGCCTGTGCGTCGGCGTCGGTCAGGGTCTCGCGTTGGCGTTGGAACGGGTGTAACGCTTGGGCTGAGGGCCCAAGGGTCTAGGGCAATCGTCGTTGAACCCGAGCTCGGTGCCACGCGGTTGCTGCCGACGAGCGGTCGATTGTCAGCCGCGAAAGCTCAGGCCGAGCCTTCGCGCCCGTTCGGATGTGACGCCGCGGGACGGTACCAGGCGAGCAGCAGCAGGATTGCCGCCAGCACGAGATAGGCGCCGGCGAATTGCGCAACGAGGGCGCGCGCCGTCGCGTCGATCTGCCACGGCAGGTAGATGCCGCCGGCAGGTTCGACCGAGTGGATGATGCCGAACGCCGTGAGGCAAGCGCCCAGCAGCAGGATCGCCGCTGCGCGCGCGGTCTTGAAGTCGATCAGCGCGACGACAAAGCTGGCCCAGACCATCGAGGTGATGATGAAACCGTTGCCGAGCATGACGATGACGGCGAGTTCGGACACGCCGTGGCTGGCGTCACCGTACAGCTGCGAAAAATGGTCCGGCGCGACGATGCCCGGATCGCCGAGCTTGATCGCAAGCATGCGCGCGATCGGCGGGAAGAACGCCATCACGACCGCCGCGAAATATTTCTGCGGCGTCGCCTCGAACGCCTGCATCGTGATATTGATTGCGACGAAGATCAGGATCGGCGCGAGCACGGCCAGCGGTATCCAGTCGATCAGGTTTGCCAGCCAGCCGAACACGCCACCGAGGCCGATGAACAGCCCGGTCAACAAGGTGTACCCGGTGCGTCCCCCCATCGCCTTGTAGGCCGGCTGGCCGATGTACGGCGTCGTCTGCGCGACGCCGCCGCACAATCCGGCAGCCAGCGTCGCGATCGCTTCGGTCAGCAGGATGTCGCGCACCGGATAGTTGTCGCCGGCCGCACGCGCGCTCTCGGTCACGTTGATGCCGCCGACGACCATCAGCAGTCCGAACGGCAGGATCAGCGACAGGTACGGCAAGGTGTAGCGCAGGCCATCGACGAAACCCAGCGTCGGCCACGGCAAACCGATGTGCCACTGCGGCGCCACCGGCGCCTGGAATCCGGACCCGAGCAGCCCGGCCGGACCGAGCGTGTAGTACAGCAGTGTCGCGACGACGACGGCGAACAGCACGTCCGGGATGCGCCCCGGCACCGATCCACGCGCGACCAGCGTATAAAGCACGATGCCGAGCCCGGCGAAACCGATCAGCGGCACGCGCAGGATCTCCACGAGCGGGAAAAACCCCATCAGCACCAGCGCGATGCCGGCGATCGAACCGAGCAGCCCGGCGCGCGGGACATGGCGCTGCACCGCGGCACCAAAAAAAGACAGCACGAACTTGAGCACGCCCATCTCGATCATCGCGGCCATGCCGAGCTGCCAGGTGGCCGTGGCGGCCGCGTTTTCATCCATGCCCTGCTGCTTGAAGGCGACAAACGCGGGCCCGAGCACGAGCAGCGCCAGGCCGATCGTCGTCGGTGCATCGACGCCCAGCGGCATCGCGGTGGCGCCGGGGCGCCCCTGGCGCCGCGCCATCCAGGTGTAGATCACATCGCCGACGAGAACACCGAGCGCCGTTCCGGGCAGCATGTGCGTGGCCAGGAACGTGGCCGGGAAGTGAAAGATGCCGACCAGCGCGGCCGACAGGAAGGCGAGCACCGACAGGTTGTCGATGACGAGCGCGAGGAAACCGTTGAGGTCGCCGCGCGCGAACCAGGGAGTTTGATGGCTGGTTGCGGACATGCCGGGAAGGATACGTCATCCAGACTGCCGGGCGGTTCTATCCAAGGGACGAACAACACCACCAAGGCACACGAAGGAGAGCGCATGGATTGCAGAAGCAAGGCGCGGAACTGGATACCCGGACACAAGCCACCGCGGAAAGAGAGGGGCGAAAAAGCAGCGCGTGGTGTAACGCCCTTCAACAACTCAGTTGCCGGCGCGCCGCTCAGTTCGGCGACCCCGCGGGAATCCTGGACTGAAGCGCTCTCCTTCGTGTCCCTTGTGCCCCTTGTGGTGATTCTTTGCGCTTGCTGTTCCTGCGCCGGCCTCAGGTCATCGTGGTCGGGCGCCGCGCCCCCATATAGCGCCGTGCCCAGTAGCGGTCGCTCAGTTCGTCGACACGCACACGCTTGCCGGTCGACGGCGAATGGATGAAGCGGCCGTTGTCGAGATAGATGCCGACGTGCGACACGCTCCTGCCACGCGTATGGAAGAACACGAGGTCGCCGGTCTGCAGTTCGCTGCGTGCCACCTGCGTTCCGGCGAGGAACTGGGTGACGGAAGTGTCGGGTAGATCGATGCCGAGCGAATGGGCGAAGACGTATTGCACGAAGCCGCTGCAATCGAAACCGGTCTTCGGCGCGCGTCCGCCGCGGCGATAGCGGATATCGCGCAGCGTCATGGCGAAGGCAGCCAGCGACTGGCGCGGCGGAATCGCAAGCGAGGGTTCTGTCATGACCGGCGCGACGAGATCCGCGGTGCTTTCTGTCGTCGCACCGCGCAGAGCAAAACTGTCGATCGACAATTCCGGATCGCCGGGCTGCAGGAGCGAATACAACGCCTGCTGGACGACATCGACGCAACTCGGTGTCGGCTCGAGCGGCGACGAAGCAAGCGCCGGAATACTCGCGGCAACAAGCAGGATAGCCGCGGTTGTGCGGTTGATCGGCATACTGTGGATTCCGCTCGTATTTGAACTGCGCCGGCGCACTCCCATTGCGACCGACCGGCGCAACGTAGCAAACGCGCCGTTGGAATCTCGTTAATCGCTGTCCCGCAAGAGTGTGCGTACAATCACGCTTTCAAATTCGCCCGCATCGATATGCGCATCTGCGTTTACGCCGCTTCCAGTCAGCGGACCGACGCGGTCTACCGCGACGCCGCATTCGCGCTCGGCAAACAGCTGGCGACGGCCGGCTGCAGCGTCGTCTACGGCGGCGGCTCGGCCGGCTCGATGGGCGCGATCGCGAACGGCGCACTGGCCGGCGGGGGCGAGGTGATCGGCATCCTGCCGCGTTTCATGGCCGACCTGGAGTGGGGCCACCCGGGCCTGACGAAGCTCGAACTGGTCGAGGACATGCGCGAGCGCAAGCACAAGCTGCTGACCGGTTCCGACGCGGTCGTCGCGCTGCCCGGCGGCTGCGGCACGCTCGAAGAATTGTTCGAGGCGATCACGCTGAAGCGGCTCGGGCTGTATTTCAATCCGATCGTGCTGCTCAACACGAAGAATTTCTACGCGCCGTTGCAAACTTTCATGCAACAGGTCATCGGCGAACGCTTCATGAATGCCGAACACGCCGCGATGTGGTCGCTGGTCGATAGGCCGGACGAGGTGCTGCCGCAAATCCGCGCGACGCCGAAGTGGCGCGAGGATGCGCGCGACTATGCCGTGGTTCGGTGAAGGACTGCTTGAAATTGACGCCACTATTGCTGGCGGATAAGAGCCGTGAACGCGGATGACGCGGATGACGGAGCAGTCAACGCGGATAGAGCAAAGAAGCTTTGACCTGTCTTATCCGCGTAATGCACTTTTGATCCGCGTCATCCGCGTTCAAATTCTTTTTTGCCATCATGGCGACGGCTGTCCATGCCGGCGACCCGCTACTCCTCGTGCGCGGGTTCGCTGCCGCCGTCGGGATCGTCGAGGAAGCCGTCGGGCGCCGGCTCGGATTCTTCTTCGTTGCCTGACTGTGCCGGTGGACCGCCGCGCTCACTGCGCTCGACCTGCTTTTGCCAGCGCGTCTTGATCGGATTGGCCGTCTCGTTCGACTCGACCGCAGCGACCAGCGCCTTCTTGCGCTCGTCCGGCAGGTCGGCCCAGTGGCAATCCTCGATCGCACCGGCCAGTGCGTAAAGCAGGTTCAGGCTCGGCCGGAAGCCGGCGCGCTTGACCTTCATGAACGCCTCGACCGGTCCGAGCCGATTGAGGTCGTCCTGTGTGCGCACGCCGACCTGGCGCAGCCACGCCGCCGACTTCGGCCCGACATTGCGGATCTTGTTGCTGTCGTCTTTGCCCGCCATCTTCGAGTTCTCCCAAGCGCCGCGGAAAAATCACGCCGCGCGCAGCGAATCCACAAATATACCAGCGAGCCGTTCCATGCCGGCGCGGTCGTCGGAATCGAAACGTGCGAGCTTCGGGCTGTCGACGTCCCAGACGCCGATCAGACGCTCGCCTTCGTACAGGGGAATCACGATCTCCGAGCGTGAGGCCGAATCGCAGGGGATGTGCCCCGGAAACACATCGACATCCGCCACGACCTGCGTCTGGCGCGTCGCCGCGGCCGTGCCGCAGACCCCCTTTCCGAGCGCGATGCGAATGCAGGCCGGCTTGCCCTGGAACGGTCCGACGACCAGTTCGCTGCCGTCGAAAAAATAGAAACCGGCCCAGTTGAGGTCCGGCAACGCGTGATAGACCAGCGCGGCGAAATTCGCCGCGTTCGCAATCCGGTCGCGCTCTCCGTGCAGCAGGCCGCGTGCCTGGTCGGCGAGTTCGAGGTACAGACCTGGCTTGTCGGTGGATTGCAGCGGCGCGGTCTCGAACACGGATGCCCCTGTCGGGAGATTGCAATTGCCATTGTAGCGTGTCCGCAGCCGGTTGCCGCGCCACGGCGCCGCCGACGCCGGATCAAGCCGCGAGGCTCGGCCGGCAAAGGCTTCTGGCCGGCTCGCACTTGCAATATGCTGGCGCAGGTTTTCACGAGGCGCTCGGCCATGAACACTGCCGTGCGCGTCACCGATGTCTTGCGCAGCCGTCGCCACAGTCCGACCCGGCTCGAAGGATTCGTCGACGCGTCGTTCGCGTTTGCCGTCACGCTGCTTGCGATATCGATCGGCCATGTGCCGGCGACGGTCGACGAGATGCTGCAGGCCCTGCGCGGCTTGCCGGCATTCGCGTTGTGCTTCCTCGCGATCGCGCGCATCTGGAAATCACACAGGGACTGGAGCCGCTGCTACGACCTCGAAGATGCGGCGTCAATGAACCTGAGCCTGCTGCTGGTGTTCGTGGTACTGGTCTACGTCTATCCGTTGCGCCTGCTGTTCTCGCTGTTCTTCTCGTGGGTCAGCCACGGCTACCTGGTTGACCAGCAGGTCGGACTGCACAGCGTCGACGAGCTGCGCATCGCGTTCGAGGTGTACGGCATCGGCTTCGGCACAATCTCGCTGCTGTTCGCCCTGCTCTACCGGCATGCACTGGGGCGGGCAGCCGTGATCGGCCTGGATGCGCACGAACTGATCGCGACGCGCATGAACGTCGCGATCTGGACGGCATTCATCGGCCTGGCCGTGCTCTCCATTCTGTGTGCGGCGTTGCTGCTGTTTCGCGATGATCAGCCGTTGCTGTTCATGGTTCCGGGCATGGTGTACGCGTTGTCCGGCATCGTCGCCGGAACGATCAAACGTCATTTTGCGCGCCGTCTCGCCGCGGTCGAGGCCACGCCGTGAGCCGCGGCGTGTTCGTGACCGGCACCGATACCGGCATCGGCAAGAGCATCGTGTCTGCCACCCTGCTTGCGGCGCTGAACGGCAGCGGATGGCGCGCGGCCGGCATGAAGCCGGTCGCCAGCGGCTGCGAGCCGGGCAGCACGAGCCCGCGCAATGCCGACGCCGAACTGCTGATCGTGCACAGCACCGGCACGCCGGACTACAGCGCGGTCAACCCGTATGCGCTGCCCGACGCGGTCGCGCCGCACCTGGCAGCCGCCGCGGCCGGTGTGGAAATCCGCCTCGAACCGATCCTCGCCGGCTTTGCCGCATTGTCCACAAATACAGATTGCATCGTCGTCGAGGGTGTCGGCGGCTGGGCCGTACCGCTGTCGCCGGCGCTGATGCAGGCCGACCTGGTGCGCGCGCTCGGCACGCCGGTGGTCCTCGTCGTCGGGTTGCGCCTGGGCTGCATCAATCACGCGCTGCTGAGCGCGCGCGCCATCGCGGCCGACGGCTGCGCTCTGATCGGCTGGATCGCCAACAGCATCGATCCGGCGATGGCGTGCGTCGACGAGAACATCGCGACTTTGCGCGAGCGACTACCGGCGCCGTGTCTCGGTGTGCTGCCGTTTGCTGCGTCGCCGAGTCCACCTGCACTGGCCGCGCACCTCGCTGCGGCTGTCGACCTGCTATGTGCCAAGCGAAGCCCTGCAACACCATCCCCACCCAGCCCTCCCCTTGAAGGGGAGGGCTAACATACGCGTCGCCACCGTTTGAACGGCTATCGCCCGCGCGCAGGCGGGAAAATGTCCGCTATTGCTTCGGCCGCATGTCCGGCGGCGCCTTGACCGGCTCGGCCTGGCGCGTCGGCAACACCAGCGGGTGCGCGTTGATCCTGGCCATGACCTCGGCAATGCCGCGGTCGAGCTGCGGATCCTTGCCGTGGATCGTCGAGAAGACGTCGTTGTCGACCTCGATGTCCGGGCTGACGCCTTCGCTTTCGACCTTGTAGTTGCCGTTGAGGTCGGCAATTGCGATGAACTGCGGCACCTCGACCTGGCCGCCGTCGATGACCGGACCGTAATCGTTGATGCCGACCACGCCGCCCCAGGTGCGCTTGCCGATCGTCGGGCCGAGCTGCGCCTGCTTGAACATGTAGGCGAAGATGTCGCCGTCCGATGCGGTCGACTCGCTGATCAGCGCGGCCATATAGCCATAGAACGCCTGCGGCGGGTAGGTACCGGTGGCCGACGCGTTGCGGTCGAAGCCGACGCCGAGCAGCTTGCGCGACAGCCGCTCGATGATCATCGACGAGACGTTGCCGCCGCCGTTGTCGCGCGCGTCGATGACCAGGCCCTGCTTGCGCAGCTGCGGGAAGAACCACTTGATGAACTCGCGGATGCCGTCGCCGCCCATGTCGGGAATGTAGACGTAGCCGATCTTGCCGCCGGACTTTTCATCGACATAACGGCGGTTGGCCTCGACCCAGGCCAGGTACAGCAGCTGCGTCTCGCTGGCAATCGGCTTGACCAGCACGGTGCGCACCGTCGCGCCATCGGCCTTTGCGCTGACGCGCAATTCTACCGGCTGGCCCGGTGCGATCTGCAGCAGATGGTACGGGTTGTCCTGCGCGCGCAGCTCCTGGCCGTTGATCGACAGGATGTAATCGCCGACGTGCACGTCGACGCCGACTTCGGTCAACGGCGAGCGGTAGCGTTCCTCGTCATTCTCGCCGGCCATGATGTTCTTGATGCGATAGCGGCCGGCGGCCTTGTCGAGCTCGAAACGAGCGCCGAGCAGGCCGACGTTCGGCTTCTTCGGCAATTTCAGGTCGCCGCCGCTGACGTACGAATGCGAATTGCTCAACTCGCCGACCATCTGGCCGAGCAGGTAGTTCAGATCCGAACGATCGCCGACGTCCTTGAGCTGCGCTTCGTATTTTGCGCGCAGTGCGTTCCAGTCGTAACCGTTCATGTTGGCCACGTAGAAGTAATCGCGGTAGCGGCGCCAGACTTCGCGGAAGACTTCGGCGAATTCCTGACGCGGATCACGCGTCATCTCGAGGCCCGACGTGTTGACCGTCTTGGCGTCCTTCGGATCGCCGTTGACGTCGTAGACCTTGAATGTGCTGCCGCTCTGCACGAGCAGCTTGTTGCCGTCGTCGGACAGCGCGCCATTGTCGACATCCTCGGCCAGCGTCTTGTCCTTGCGCTCCTTCAGGTTGAAGACGTGGATCTGGGTCTTGAAGCGACCGTCGCGGCCGTAGTAGAAGCCGTCGTTGACCGTATAGACCAGCGCCTTGTCGGTCACCGCGAGGTTGCCGATGTTGTCGGCCTCGATCGGCGCACGCGTCAGGCGCGCGGCCACGCCGTCGAAGTCGATGTGCTCGGCGACGGACTTGTCCTTGTCCTTCTTCTTGTCGCCGTCGTCCTTCTTCTTGTCGCCGTCGTCCTTTTCCTTGCCGCCGTCGTCCTTGAGCTTCGGCTCGTCGTTCTGGACCGGGAATGGATTCGGGCCGTCCTTCTGCAAGGTCAATGCGTAGACCCCGATGTTGCGGTTCGCGGCGAAATCCCATTCGATCGCGCTGATCTGCGGCGCCCATTCGCGCGCGCCGAGGAAGTACAGGAACTTGCCGTCCGGGGAAAATGCCGGGCTGAGCTCGCCGAACAGCGAATCGGTCACTCGCACGCTCTTGCCGGTCGCCGTGCTCCAGACGAAGATCGACCCCTGCGCGTTGTCTTCGTTTAGCGTGTAGGCGAGATAGCCGCCCCTGGCCGACCAGACGTAGTCGCGCGTGAGCCCGAACGCATCTTTCGCGATTTCGCTGACCTTGCCGCCCGCCACGTCGACGACCTGTACGCGGTTCGCGCTGTCGCTGAACGCAATGTGCTTTCCGTCCGGCGACCAGCGCGGCGCATACAGGCGGCCGAGCACCGCGTGCGTCAGCTGTTTCGCCGAGTCGCCGTCGGTGTCGCGAACCCACACGGCTTCTTCACCGCTCGCGTCGGAGATGTAGGCGATGCGTTTGCCGTCCGGCGACCAGGCTGCTTCGCGCTCGTGCGCGTCGGAGCTGTGGGTCAGGTTGCGCGTGATGCCCTTGTCGACCGGCATGCTGAACAGGTCGCCGCGCGCGCTGATCACGGCGCGCTCGCCGTGCGGACTGAGGCCAAACTGTTCGATGTGATCACCGACCGCGACGTGCTCGGGCCGCGTGTGCACGCCGTCGGTCGGTACGTCGATGACCAACGCCCGGTCGGCGTTGCTGTTCGTGTCGTAGACGCGCAGTGCGCCGCCGAGTTCGTAGACGATGTGCCCGGCGCGGTCGCCGCTGGCCCAGCGCACGTCGAAGTTGCGGTGCCTGGTCAACTGCGTCGTCTGGCCGCCGGCGATGTCGTAGCGGTACAGATTCAGGACGTCGTCGCGATCGGAAACGAAATAGATCGCGTTGCCGATCCAGATCGGATCGCGGTCGGTGCGCGGGTTGTTGGTGATGTTGCGGCCCTGCTGGGTGGCGAGGTCGAATATGTACAGGTCCTGCGCCCAACCACCCTGGTAGCGGTTCCAGGTGCGGAAATCGCGGAACAGCGGTGAATAGACCAGTTGTTTGCCGTCCGGCGAATACGCGCCGACGCCGGCGAACGTCATCGGCAGCGCCTCGGCCAGGCCACCGTCCTTCGACACCGTGTAGAGGCGCGGCTGCGCCAGCGCAAAGGTATCGATGTAGGAACGAAACAGCACGCGGCTGCCGTCCGGCGTCCAGCCGTAGACCTGGTTGTCGAATCCCCAGCGCTGCGGCAGCGGTCCGATCGCCGGATACCAGGTCAGCTGGGTCGGCACGCCGCCGCTGGCCGGCATCGTGTAAACCTGGTCTTCGCCGCTGTATTCACCCGTGAACGCGATCTGTCTGCAGTCCGGCGCGAACTTCGCCGACTCCTGCAGGCCCGGCCCGGCCGTAAGACGAATCGCGGTTCCGCCTTGCGACGACACCGTCCACAAGTCGCCGCCGTAGGTGAACACGACGCGGTCGTTGCAGATGTCGGGGAAGCGCAGCAAACGCGTTTCCGCCGACGCCAGCGGTGCGACGACAATGGCGACGAGCGCGGCTAACCAGCGCAGCGAGCAGTGACGGAACGTCATGGGAAGTCCTGGGCAGAAAAACGTGCGCATTCTACGCACCTGAACGCGCCGCGAGCAGGGTGGAAAGTCATGACTGCCAAGGCGCGCGGCACCTGCTAGACTGCCGCCCCCTTGCGGATTCGACCATGGCTGGAGCGCAGCGTTTTTTCATCGGCATCGACGACTTGGCGCTTGCGCGCGGCGCAAACGCCGCGCTGTCGTTCCAGGGCGACTCGGCCGACGGCTTCGCCGCGGCGCTGCAGGCGGCATTGCGCGAACCGGCCCTGTTCGAGCGCTGGCGCCAGCTGCAGCCGGATCCGGACGCGGTCGACCCGGGCCTCGGCGCAACCGACGCCGCGGCGACGGTATCGGCAAGGCAGCAGGACCTGCACACCGACGTGATCGTCACGACGCAGCTGCCGCATTCGATCCTGCGCCACCGGCTCAGTCTGCTCGTCGGCGCGCACTGGACGCTGCGCGACGTCAAAGGCGCCTGACGGCGTGAGGGACGCGCCGTGAATGTCATCCCGGTCGCTGTCAAATTTTTGTCCACAATTGCATTTTTCTGTATCGCGGAGTCCATTCCATGTTTCGTCAACGCCTGCTGCTCGTCGCCATGACCGTCGCAATTTCCGCCGCGGTGCAAGCCTCACCCAAGCCCGAAGCCGCAGCCGGCGCGTCTGCGACGGCAACCGCGGCCATCGCCAGTGACGCCAACCCCTTCCTCAAGGCCAGCACGCTGCAATATCAGGCGCCGCCATTCGACAAGATCAGCGACGCCGACTTCCAGCCGGCGATCGAGGAAGGCATGAAGCAACAGCTGGCCGAGATCGAGAAGATCGCCGACCAGTCCGCCGCGCCGACCTTTGCCAACACGATCGAGGCGATGGAGCGCAGCGGCGCGCTGCTGACGCGCGTCGGCAAGGTATTCTTCGCGCTGGCCCAGGCCAACACCAACGACACGCTGCAGCAGGTGCAGCGCGATGAAGCGCCGAAACTCGCTGCGCACCAGGACGCGATCTTCCTCAATGCAAAGCTTTTTGCGCGCGTCGAGGCGATCTACGCCGCGCGCGAAAAGCTCGCTGCCGACGAGAAGTTCATGATCAAACGCTACCACCGCCAGTTCGTCCGCGCCGGCGCCAAGCTGTCCGATGCCGACAAGGCGACGCTGCGTGAACTGAACAAGGAAGAATCGACGTTGCAGACCGCGTTTCAGAACAAGCTGCTGGCGGCCACCAAGGCCGGCGCGATTTCCGCGAGCAACAAGGCCGAGTTCGCCGGCCTGTCCGATGGCGAACTGGCCGCTGCCGCCGCTGCCGCCAAGGAGCGCAAGCTCGACGGCGAGTGGCTGTTGAGCTTGCAGAACACGACGCAGCAGCCGGCCCAGGCCGAGCTGACCAACCGCGCCACGCGCGAGCGGCTGTTCAACGCCTCGACACTGCGCAGCGAGCACAACGACGCCAACGACGAGCGCGCGACGATTTCGCGCCTCGCCCAATTGCGTGCACAGAAGGCCAAACTGCTCGGCTATCCGACCTACGCCGCCTACAGCCTCGAAGACCAGATGGCCAAGACCCCCGAGCGCGCGATCAAGCTGATGACCGACATGGTTCCGGCGGTGCGGGCCAAGACCGAGGGCGAGGCCGCGCAGATGCAGGAGCAGGTCGACGCGCAGAAGGGCGGCTTCAAGCTGGCGCCATGGGACTGGCAGTTCTATTCCGAACAGGTCAAGCAGAAGAAGTTCAAGCTCGACGAGAGCGAGGTCAAGCAGTACTTCGAACTCGACCGCGTGCTGCATGACGGGGTGTTCTATGCCGCCAACAAGCTCTACGGCATCACCTTCAAGGAGCGCCACGACTTGCCGGTCTATCAACCGGACGTGCGCGTGTTCGAGGTCTTCGACGCCGACGGCAAGTCGCTGGCGCTGTGGTACGCCGACTACTACAAGCGCGACAACAAGGCCGGCGGCGCCTGGATGGACAGCTTCGTCGACCAGAGCGGCCTGCTGGGCACGCATCCGGTCGTGTTCAACGTCTGCAACTTCACCAAGCCCGTGGCGGGCCAGCCGGCGCTGCTGACCTTCGACGACGTGACCGCGATGTTCCACGAGTTCGGCCACGCGCTGCACGGCATGTTCTCGAACGTGAAGTTTCCATCCGTCGCCGGTGCCAATACGCCGCGCGACTTCGTCGAGTTTCCGTCGCAGTTCAACGAGCACTGGGCCGAAGAGCCGAGCGTGTTCGCCAACTACGCCAAGCACTACAAGACCGGTGCACCGATGCCGGCAGCGATGGTCAAGGCGATCAAGGACTCGGGCACCTACGGCCAGGGCTATGCGACCGAGGAATACATCGCCGCTGCGCTGCTCGACCAGGCTTGGCACATGCTGCCGGCCGACGCCGAAAAACAGGACGTCGACAAGTTCGAGGCCGACGCGCTGAAGAAGTACAACGTCGACTACGCGCTGGTCCCGCCGCGCTACCGCTCGAGCTACTTCGCCCACATCTGGGGCGGCGGTTACTCGGCCGGCTACTACGCCTACCTGTGGAGCGCCGTGCTGCGCGACGATGCGTTCTACTGGTTCAAGGAGCATGGCGGCATGACGCGCGCGAACGGCCAGCGCTTCCGCGACATGGTGCTGTCGAAGGGCAGCACGATGGAGATGGACGAAATGTACCGCGCGTTCCGCGGCCGCGATCCGAGCGTCGAACCGCTGCTCGAAACGCGCGGACTCAAGGCCGAGACGCCGGCGTCGAAGTAAGCGCCGGGCTAGCTCAAGGTGCTCTTGAAGAGCCGACCCGCACGCACCGGGGGTCGGCTTTTCGCGTTTCAGGAAGCGCAGATTTACGACTTCTTGCAAGCCTGCGCATTCGAACGGACGGCGACATGACAAGCTTGTCGTCGTTTTCTTCGTACTCCAGACAAGGGGAATTTCCGATGCCGCTTTTCCGCCCGATCGTTCTGACAGTCGCTGTGGTCACGGCACTGTCGGCCTGCGCGCCCACCACGCCGAAGAGCAAAACGCAAAAGCCGGCTGGCGTCGCTGCCGTCAGCGCGACGGCTGTGGCTGAAAACCCGTTCTTCGCCGCCAGCACGCTGCCGTACCAGGCGCCGCCATTCGACAAGATCAAGGACAGCGATTTCCAGCCGGCGATCGAGGAAGGCATGCGCCGGCGGATTGCCGAAGTCGACAAGATCGCCAATCAGAGCGACGCGCCGACGTTCGACAACACGATCGTCGCGATGGAGCGCACCGGCGCGCTGCTGACGCGCGTAAGCAAGGTGTTCTCGGCGCTGACCGGAGCTAATACCGACGACACGTTGCAGAAGGTCCAACGCGAGGAAGCACCGAAGCTCGCGGCGCATCGCGATGCGATTTATCTGAATCCCGAACTGTTCGCGCGCGTGAAGGCGCTGTACGCGCGGCGCGAAACGCTGGGGCTCGACGCCGAAAGCAAACGCCTGCTCGAGCGCTACTACCGCACGTTCGTGCGCTCCGGTGCCGAGTTGTCGGCAGGCGACCAGGCCCGGCTGCGTGACTTGAACAAGGAGCAATCCACATTGAGCACGTCGTTCCGCGAGAAGCTGCTGGCCGGCACGAAGGCCGGCGCGCTGGTCGCCGACGATCCGGCCGAGCTTGCCGGCCTGAGCGAGGCCGACCTGGCCGCGGCGGCCGAAGCGGCGAAGGCACGCAAACTCGATGGCAAGTACGTCATCGCGTTGCAGAACACGACGCAGCAGCCGGCGCAGGATTCGCTGGGCAATCGCGCGACGCGCGAAAAGCTGTTCAGGGCCTCGATCGAACGCACCGAACACGGCGACGCGAACGACACGCGCGAGATCGTCGCGCGCCTGGCCGAACTGCGCGCGCAGAAGGCGAAGCTGCTCGGCTATCCGAACTATGCCGCCTACAACCTCGAAGACCAGATGGCGAGGATGCCGGAGCGCGCGATCAAACTGATGACCGGCCTGGCACCGGCCGCCGTTGCCAAGGCGAAAGGCGAAGCGGCGGGGATGCAGGCGCTGATCAACAAGCAGCACGGCAGGTTCAAGCTCGCGCCGTGGGACTGGCAGTTCTATTCCGAACAGGTCAGGAAGCACACGTTCAAGCTCGACGCGGACGAGATCAAGCAGTACTTCGAACTCGATCGCGTGCTGCAGGACGGCGTGTTCTTTGCCGCGAACAAGCTCTACGGGATCACGTTCAAGGAACGGCACGACATCCCGGTGTGGCAGAGCGATGTGCGCGTGTTCGAAGTGTTCGACGCCGACGGCACGCCGATGGCGCTGTGGTACGCGGACTACTTCAAGCGCGACAACAAGAACGGCGGCGCGTGGATGAGCACGTTCGTCGATCAGTCCGGCCTCAACGGCACGAAGCCGGTCGCATTCAACGTCTGCAACTTCACCAAGCCGGCGCCGGGCCAGCCGGCGCTGATCAGTCGCGACGACGTCATCACGATGTTCCACGAATTCGGCCACGCGCTGCATGGCATGTTCTCGAAGGTGAAATACCCGTACCTGACCGGCACCGCGGTGCCGCGCGACTTCGTCGAGTTCCCGTCGCAGTTCAACGAGCACTGGGCCGACGAGCCGAGCGTGTTCGCGAACTACGCCAAGCACTACAAGACCGGTGCACCGATGCCGGCGGCACTGGTCGCGAAGATCCGCAAGGCCGGCAGCTACGGCCAGGGCTTCGCGACGACCGAATATCTCGGCGCCGCGCTGCTCGACCAGGCCTGGCACCTGTTGCCCTCCGATGCGCCGAAGCAGGATGTCGATGCGTTCGAGGCGAAGGCGCTGGCGCAGTACCACGTCGACTATGCGCTGGTGCCGCCGCGTTACCGCTCGAGCTACTTCGCCCATATCTGGGCCAACGGCTACGCGGCCGGCTACTACTCGTACCTGTGGACCGCCGTGTTGCGCGACGATGCGTTCTACTGGTTCAAGGACCACGGCGGCATGACGCGCGAGAACGGCCAGCGTTTCCGCGACATGGTGCTGTCGCGCGGCAACAGCGAGGACACTGACGCGATGTACCGCGCGTTTCGCGGCCGCGACCCGAGCGTCGAACCGCTGCTGATCGAACGTGGTCTCAAGCCGGCGGCGAAGGCGCACTGAGCCGATGCGGCAGCCGCCACGCCAACGCACGAAGGCACACCGCAACACGTGGCATGCATCCGCGCTCGCCGGCGCATTGCTCGCGCTGGGCGATATCGCGTCGGCTGCAACCCTTCCGGCTTGCCCGCCGGACGGCTACACGCGCGAGACCTTGCTGGCGTTGCGCCACGATCGTTTTGTCATTGCCGACGTCGATCGTCGCCAATCGCTCGCGCGTTCGCTGCTTGTCTGTCTTTCCAGCCCCGACGGCGAACTGCGCGATCGCATCGGCTACGAGGCCTATGCCTACTGGCGCAGCGCGAAATCACTCGATGCCGGCACCTGGACATTCGTCGAGCAGGACTTGCTCTGCGTGCTCAGTGGTCGCGACGACGCGGCCGGTGTCGCGCGGCCGTTCGCTGCGCTGGTTCTGGCGGAAACCGTGCACGCCGATCGCGATCGTCCGTTCCTGCAGAAGGCGCAGCGAACAGCCCTGCTCGATCCGGCGATCGCCTATTTCGATGCCGTTCGCGATTACCGCGGATTCGACGAGGATGCCGGCTGGCGTCATGGCGTCGCCCATGGCGCCGACCTGCTCGGCGAGCTGGCGCTCGAACCGGACTTCGAGCAGCCGCAACTCGACCGCATCCTCGGCGCGCTCGCGACCCAGGTCGTCGCGCACGACGATCGGGTCTACCTGTTCGGCGAAAGCGAACGCATCGCCGCCGCCGCCGCGCGCGTGGCCGCACGCGGCAGGCAGCCGATCGAAGCCTGGCAGGCGTGGCTCGCCGGTGTCACGGCACCGGCGCCGCTGGCGTCCTGGGCTGACGCCTATTCGAGCCTGCGCGGACTGGCCAGGCGCCAGAACACGATGAACTTCCTGCTCGCGCTGTACGCCGAACTCGGGCCTAGCAAGGATGCCGCGTCGCGCGCGCTTGCCGTTCCGGTCGCCGACGCGATGCGGCCGCTGCGCTAGCACGATCGCGGCCCGTCGCCGGCGCCGTTGACGGCAATGCCCGGGGCTCATAGTCTGCCGTGACCACAGTCGCAAACGATCATGCATGGCGCGTGCCTATCCTCTGTATTTCGACCGCCCGACGGTCGATCGCGAACGCCGCGCGCGACGCGCCGCTGCCGCCGGCATCATCGCGCTTCACCTCGCGTTGTTGTTGTGGCTGCTGCTGTCACCGCAGGGCGAGCGCGCGCTCGACACCGCGACACGCCTGGTCGTGGTCGAACTCGGCGACGCGTCGCTGCGTCCCGACGCGAAATCACACGCAGCGCCCTGGGCAGCAAACCGACACGAAGAACCGCCCTCTGGACCCGTGCATTCCGCGAATGCCGCCGCTGCGCCGGTGCGCGCACCGCGCAGCGTCATTCCATTGGCTGCCGGTAACGACAGCGACGGCAGCACGCTGGCTTCCGCAACCGGCATCGTTGCCGGTTCCGGCACCAACGGAGCGACCAAAGACAGCGTGGATCCCGGCGCAATGCGTTACCACTTCCGCCCGCCGCAAACGCTGCATTCGTGGCTGCCGCCGTATCCGGAAGACGCGTTTCGCGGCAATCATCAGGGCACGGTCGATCTGCTCGTCACGATCGATGCCGAGGGGAAGCTGGTCGCCGCGAAGGTCGATCACTCCAGCGGCAACGCCTCGCTCGACCGCGCCGCGCTCGAGAGCCTGGATCGCTACACGTTCAAGGCGGCGGAGCGCGACGGCGCGGCGGTACTCGCCGATGCGATCGTGACGATCAACTGGATCATCACCGATGCGGTAATCGAGCACTTTGGCTCGCCGAAGATCGAGCGGATCGATCCGCTGAATCTGACCCGACAACAGAAGCAGACCCAGTACGGCTCGTACCTGAAAGCGCTGCAGCGCGAGCGCGACAACGATCCGGATCGGCCCTAGCTCGCGTTTGCGTACTCGTCCGGCAGCACCGCTGTGCCACGGTGCTCTTGCGCGGCAACGGTGAAAGCACTAGCCGCAATCTACTGTGCGTTTCGCAGCCGTGCGAACCTCGACCTGGCGTTGATCGAGCGCTACTGAAAGCGAAAAAGATAGCAGGAACAATGCGCGCGCAGCCCTTGCAAACACAGCCAAGAGCGGAGTTGCGTCCATTTTCGCGTAGACTCCGAAAAAATCGAGGCGGAGACAGCCGTATGCGCCTGCTCTTGTCAGTGACGCTCGGATTGATTGCCGGTCGAGCCGCCCTTGCCTGCGAGGATTCCTCGTCAGTGACCGCCGCGTGGTTCAAGGTGAACCACGCAATCATAGAAATGAGCGAACCCGGTTCGCGGGACAAGCAGACTTACAGCTTTGATTTGGCGAAGAATGGTGACCTGCGCCTAATGAGCACTACGACGACGCAAGCAAAAGTTACGCAGGGTGCGTTGATGTTGATCTCCGGCGCTTTGCTGATCAGGGACTTGTCCGTCACCCGGGGCGAAGAAATAGACGCTATCGACGCTCCGGCAATCGTGCTTCAATTGACGAACAAGCTGCTCGCCGAAGCGACCAAGAAGACGCCCGAAAAACTGAAGGGTAAGTACGTCGTCGACGTCAAGGAAGAGTTCCGCCCAATTTGTGCTGCAACGATGAGCGCGGAAGCAGAGTATCTAGCGCCGTGGAGCATCGCCGGTGACGTGGAGGCCACGGCACCTGGAGTACTCGACTATCGTTTGACGCATTCTTTCTCGGCCGAAGGCGAGACGCACAAGATCCTGTACACAGGGCAATGGAAGCAATCGGCCACACCCGTTACGTTTGACGACGCCGTATCGATCGAGGGATGGCACGTCTATCGGCTGGGACCGATCCGTCGTCAGCAGGGAACCAGCACAATTCTTGACTATGGTGCCTCCATCGACTCCGCCACGTATAAGACCGTTGGCGAGCTACGAAAAGCCATGGCGGCGGCCAAGACCGCTCCGAATGACGAAGCGAAGCTCAGTAGGCAAATTCCTTGAACAGCGGGTCGATGCTGCCTTTCCAGGCATTGTGGAAAAGTTCCAGCTTGCGTTCGGCCGGGGTCTGGTTCGCGTCGGCGTATTCGATCAGCGGTTCGAGGAACGGGGCTTCGCTCACGCCCTTGTTGCTGAGCCGGTTGCGTCGCTTCAATCCTTCACCGGCAATCTTCAATGCCTCGATCGCCAACTCACGCACGCTCGCGCCGCGGAACGGCAACTTCAATGCGTATTTCGGCACACCGTCGCGCAACGCGTGGCGTTCGGCCATGCTGAAATCCTTGACCAGGTCCCAGGCCGCGTCGAGCGCGGTCGTGTCGTAAAGCAAGCCGACCCAGAATGCCGGCAGCGCGCACAGCCGGCTCCAGCGGCCGCCGTCGGCGCCGCGCATTTCCAGGTACTTCTTCAGGCGAACCTCGGGAAACGCCGTGGTCGTGTGATCGGCCCAGTCCTTCAGCGTCGGCAGTTCGCCGGGCAGTTCCGGCAGCTTGCCGGCAAGGAAGTCGCGGAACGATTTACCGGCCAGGTCAACGTATTTTCCGTCGCGGTAACTGAAGTACATCGGCACATCGAGCAGGTAGTCGGTGTAGCGCTCGAAGCCGAAGCTGTCCTCGAATACGAAGTCGAGCATGCCGGTGCGATCCGGATCGGTGTCGGTCCAGATGTGCGAACGGTAGCTCAGATATCCGTTCGGCTTGCCTTCAGTGAACGGCGAATCGGCGAACAGCGCGGTCGCGACCGGCTGCAGCGCGAGCGCGACGCGAAATTTCTTCACCATGTCCGCTTCATCGGAGACATCCAGATTGACCTGCACCGTGCAGGTGCGCGTCATCATGTCGAGGCCGAGGTTGCCCTTCAGCGGCATGTAGCGGCGCATGATCGCGTAGCGGCCTTTCGGCATCCACGGCATCTCTTCGCGCTTCCATTTCGGCTGGAACCCCATGCCAAAAAAGCCGAGCTGCAACTCATCGGCGACGGACTTGACCTCCGTGAGGTGCGTGGTTACTTCACGACAGGTGTCGTGGATCGTGTCGACCTGGCCGCCGGACAACTCGAGCTGGCCGGCCGGCTCGAGCGTGATCGAACCGTCGCCGCGCGTCAGCGCGACGATGTTGCCGTTCTCCTCGACCGGCGCCCAGCCGAAGCGGGTCAGGCCCTTGAGCATCGCGCCGATGCCGCGCTCGCCTTCGTAGGTCGGCGGTCGCAGGTCGTCGAGGCGGAAGCCGAACTTCTCGTGCTCGGTTCCAATTTTCCACTTGTCCACTTCGCGCGTGCCGGACACAAGGTATTCGACGAGCTGCTCGCGACGCTCGATCGGCGTTTCCTTGACGGCACTGGGTCCGGACATGGCTGGCTCGAACTGAAAAAAGGATTACCCGATCTGGGGGCGGCCGCAGCGAACAAAAGGCGGCGCGCGCCGATGACTTGCGGCGCCCGAGCGGTCAGTCCGGCATTGCCCCTGTCGGTTCCAGCATGACAGCAGGCGCTGCGTTCAACAATGCGTACAAAGTCATGCGCGCTTCGTCGAGGCCGGTTTTTGCCGGCGCCGAGAACAGCTGCACGCTGGCCGGCCAGCCTTGCGCCTTGCATTCGCGATGCACGCCATCCAGCGCCGAGCTGCCCTGATTGCGTGACAGTTTGTCGGCCTTGGTGAGCAGCATGTGGCAGGCGAGTCCGATCTTGCGGCAGTAGTCGAGCATCTGCCGGTCGAAATCCTTGAGCGGATGGCGGCTATCGATGATCAGCACGACTCCGCGCAGCGATTGGCGCTCGCGCAGATAGGCATCGATGACCTTGCGCCAGCGCGCGCGCATGGCCTCGGGCACCTTGGCGTAGCCGTAACCGGGAAGATCGATCAGGCGCTTGCCGACTCCGACGTCGAAGACGACGAATTGCTGCGTGCGGCCCGGCGTCTTGGAGGTGCGCGCCAGACCGGTCTGGTCGCAAATCGCGTTCAACGCGCTCGACTTGCCGGCGTTGGAGCGACCGGCAAAAGCGATTTCCGCACCATCATCGGCTGGCAGCTGGTGCAATTCGGGTGCGCTCAGGACGAACTGAGCCTGGCGGAACGGGTTGTGACGCGCGGCAGACATCGCTGGGTTGATACCGGAGTTTGACCGTGTTGGGGGCGGCTGGGATAATTCTGCGCTTGTGCCGCGATTTGCCCGCCAGGGTTGGCCGGTTCGCAGGATCGATTCTTTCTCGGAGCGCAGTGTATGAGTTTTCGGCAGGTGATGGCGGTATTCGCTTTGCTCGTCCCGGCTTGCCTGTACGCTCAGGCGCCGGCGGACAAGCCTGCCGAAGCGGCCGCGCCAGCGGCGGCACCTGTCGAAGCACACGCTGAAGCGCCCGCCGCCGCGGTCAAACCCGGCGATGCGGCAGCCGGCCAGGCCAAGGCCGGCGTTTGCGCGGCCTGCCATGGTCTCGATGGCAACCCGGCTTCGTCGCAGTATCCCAAGCTCGCCGGCCAGCACGAGAGCTACATCGTGCGCCAGGTCGGCCTGTTCAAATCGCACCAGCGCGACAGCGCGGTCATGATGGGCTTCGTCATGGCCCTGACCGATCAGGACATGCACGATATCGGCGCCTACTTCGCCAGCAAGACGTCGCTGCCCGGTGTCGCCGACAGCAAGCTGGTTGCGCGCGGCGAAGCGTTGTATCGCGGCGGAGACGCGAACAGCGGCACGCCGGCCTGCATGGCTTGCCACGGCCCGGACGGCCGCGGCAATCCCGGCGCCGGCTATCCGCAACTCGCCGGCCAGTACGCCGATTACCTGACGCTGAAACTGAAGGACTGGCACGACGGCAAATCGTGGGGCAGCGACGATCGCGCCCAGATCATGCCGACGGTGGTCAAGGGTCTGAGCGACGGCGACATCACCGCGCTGGCCAGCTATATCGAAGGCTTGCACGCTGCCGACGCCGGCAACGCCACGGCCGCAAAGTAAATCGTCCCCGCACGGAACCGGACGCCACGGCGCCGGTCTGAAGGGTGCTGCGAAATTCCTGACGAGGTGATCTGATGCTGGTGCGCGCGCTTGCAGTGCTGTTCGGTCTGACGCTTGCCACGGCGGTTCAAGCCGCCGATGTCCCTGTGCCGTGGGAAGCCGGCAAGCACTACTTCGTGATCGATCCGCCACAGGTCAGCAACAACAGCAGCGGCAAGATCGAGGTGACGGAAGTCTTCTCCTACGGCTGCCCGGCCTGCAACTTCGCCCACACCTTCATCGACAAGATCGCCAAGGACCTGCCGGCCAACGCGGTGATGACCTACGTGCCGGCGTCGTTCAAGCCGAACGAGGACTGGCCGATGTTCCAGCGCGCGTACCTGACCGCGCTGAGCCTCGGTATCGCCGACAAGGCGCACGGCGCGATGTTCGATGCCGTGTGGAAGCCGGATGGTCCGCTGGCGATCATGACCGCCGACGAGCGCACGCTGAAGAACCCGCTGCCGACGATCGAGGATGCGGCGAAGGTCTACGCCAAGTACGGCGTCAAGGCCGAGGACTTCGTCGGCACCGCCAATTCCTTCGCGGTCAACACCCGGATGAAACAGGCTGACGCCTTCGTGCGCGCGACCGGAACTGACAGCACGCCGACGATCGTCGTGGCCGGCAAATACCGGCTCACGTTCGTCTCGGCCGGCGGCGACTGGAAGCTGCTCGAACAACTGATTCACTACCTGATCCAGAAAGAAGTCGCCGGCAAGTGACGTTCTTTTCGATTCCCGTGCCTGCCCGCGCGCGCGCCCTTCCGGCCTTCGGCCACCTTCCCGGGCCGCGCAGCGGAAGGAACCGATCCGCGGCCTGCGGCCGCGGATATTCCATGCGAGGAACCCCGATGTTCAAACGACTGCCCAGCGTGCTTCTCCTGCTCCTTGGCCTGTTTGCCACGGCCGCCTGCAGTGCCGACACTACCAGCCCCGGCACGACAGCAGCCAGGACCTGGACCGCCGGCACCGATTACACGCTGATCGAACCGCCGCAGCCGACATCGACCGGCGACAAGATCGAAGTCGTCGAGGTTTTCTCGTATGCCTGTCCGCATTGCGCGCACTTCCAGCCGTACGCGGACGAGTTGAAGAGCAAGCTGCCGGCGAACGCGCAGTTCGTGCTGATTCCGGCCGTGTTCAACGCGTCCTGGGAGCCGTTCGCGCGCGCGTTCTACACGGCGCAGGCGCTCGGCCTGGTCGACAAGACGCATCAGGCGCTGTTCGACGCGATCCACCGCGATCATCTGCCACTCGGTTCGCTCGAGGCACTGGCCAATTTCTATGCCGGCTATGGCGCAACCAGCGGCAATTTTCTGTCGACCGCGAATTCTTTCGTGATCGACGCAAAGATGTCGCACGGCGCCGACCTGCTCCGCGCCTACGGTATCGAAGCGACGCCGACGCTCGTCGTCAACGGCAAGTATCGCGTCGGCGCGAACTCGCAGCGCAACATCGGCTTCGTCGAGATGGTCCAGATTGCGCTGTATCTCGTGCAGCAGGAGAACAAAGCCGGCGCCGCAAAGCACTGACCAAACCGCTCGGCCGCGTCACGGATCGCGCCCAGCGCACGTCAGGAACAGCAAGAAAGAGTCCAAGATCCACATTTTCAACGACGCGGTCACCAGTTCACTGGCGATGACATCGGCCTGGTCGGCTGACACAGGACAAGAATTTCCTCGCGCCGGTGATTCCCAAGGCATTTCCTGCGGCAAGACGGATCAACGCGGATTTCGCGGATCAAGAAAGAATCCCTCAGATCTGTTCCTGCCGTATCCGCGTTTATCCGCGCAAGTCCGTGTCATAAAAAGCTCTTGCACCCCTTTGCGTTGCACGCGAATCAACTGCAAGAGCCTGGACGCGGATCAACGCGGATTCCGCGCATGGAGCATCCGTCAGGTTGTTCCTGTGTTGTACGGCTTCTGCTTTATCCGCGTCATCCGGGTAAATCCGCGTCAGAAAACTCTTGCGCGATTGCGCCGCTGATGGCTGCCGGGCTTGCGGCGCGCGCGGCGCCGCCGTAGGCTCGGGCGATGAAGCCCGCTGCGCGCACCGAATCCGCCAAGGCCACGGCGCAGCTCAACCTGCTCAGCTGCAACATTCTCGCCGGCGGCAGCGTCGGCCGCTATCGCCACTACGTGACGCAGAGCCTGAAGCAGATACTGCCGTCACGCAGCAAGCGTGGCAACCTCGACAATTTCGCCGCATTGCTCGCCGACTTCGATATCGTCGGCCTGCAGGAGGCCGATGCCGGATCATTGCGCTCGGGCTTCGTCAACCAGACGCAGTATCTGGCCGAGGCCGCGGGCTTTGCCTACTGGAGCCACCAGCCGAACCGCAAGATCGCGCAGTTCACCGCGTCGGCCAACGGGCTGCTGACGCGGATCAGGCCGGCAGAGGTTCTGGATTATCCGTTGCCGGGCCGCATACCGGGCCGCGGCGCACTGTGGGTGCGTTTCGGTTCGGGTGACGCGATGCTGGTGCTGGTGGTCGCGCATCTGTCGCTCGGGCCCGCCGCACGCAAGCGCCAGTTCGCATTCCTTGCCGAACTGATCGGCAGGCAGCGCCACGTCGTGCTGATGGGCGACCTTAATTGCACGCTGCACAGCGAAGAACTGAAATCGCTGTTCCAGAAAACCTCGCTGACACTGCCGCCCGAGCCGCCGCCGTCGACGTTTCCGAGCTGGCGCCCGCGCCGCGCGATCGACCACATCCTGACGACACCGGCCTTGCGCGTCGAAGAATTATGGACACTGCCGCATCCGGTGTCGGATCACCTGCCGCTCGCCGCTCGCGTCAGCGTGCCACTCGAGATCGCGCCGCGCGCGTGAGCGAGCGAACAACAGCGCACGCCATCAGCGTCGAGGCGCACTCGATGAAGAGCGTTTGAAAGCGGATTTCGCCGATCAAAGCGGATTTTTGAATCTCAGATTCGTTCTTGCTTCAGCCGCGACCATCCGCGTTCATCCGCGTTCATCCGCGTTCAAGATTTTCCTGCTCACTAAAAAAACGGGCCGCATGAAGCGGCCCGCAATTGTTCGCGAAGCTTGTGTTGTTCTTGTTAGAACTTCAGGTTCGCTTCGACATACCAGAAACGGCCCGGCAGGTCGTAGTTCGATGCGTCGTAGCCGTTGAGCGAGCATGACAGGCAGATCGGCGGATCGTGCGCCCAGATGTTGTTGATGCCGACCGACAGCGTGAACGGCGTCGCCACCGGCACCTTCCACGAAACGCGCGCGTCCTGGAACGTCGTCCCGCCGAGGTGGTTCGATCCGTCCGGGAACTGAGCGGACGGCGTCGGATTGCGGCACACCGGGAAGCTCCCCGCGGAGGCGCAATCTTCGGTCAGGGCAGAGATGTAGCGGAACGCATAAGTCGCGCTCCAGTCCCCCATGCCCCAGTTCAGGCGCAGGTTGGAACGGACACGCGGAATCCCGCTATCGGTGACTTCAATGCCGACGCCCTGCGGCTCGGCCAGACCCGTGTTGGTGTCGACGGCACGATATTTCCCGGTATAGGTGCTCTGCCAGTTGATGCCCGGACGACCCCAAGAGTAGTCGGCGCCGATCCAGTTGACCGTGAAGTCGAAGCCGTTCGTGTCGACGCGGCCGAGGTTGCCCAGCGTGTCGTTGAGGAACGCGATGTAGCCGGCGCCGTTGCGGGCCTGAAGGCTGCAGAACGCCGGGTCGAGTGTATCGACGCAACGGTCGAGCAGCGTCTGCGCATCCTTCGCCTGAATCGCATTGGACACCTTGATGCGGTAGTAGGTCAGATCGAAGTCGACCTTCTGCGACCAGCTCGTGCCTTCGGCCCATGACGGGCTGTAGATCGCGCCAAGGGTCAGATTCTTCGACTTCTCCGGCTGCAGCGCCGAGTTGCCGCCGGTGAGCACCGAGATCTGCGAGTTCGACTGCTCGAACGTCGCCGGATTCGGCACGCCGAGCGTGTGGCAATTGATCGCGCGCTGGCCCGTGGCGCCGTTGCACGGATCGGTCAAGGTGTCGTCGAAACGCGCGAAGGTGCCGAACAATTCGCCGATCGACGGCGCACGGAAGCCCTGCGCCCAGGTGCCGCGAAACGTGAAGTCGTCGACCACCTGCCAGCGGAAGCCGAGCTTGCTGTTGGTCGTGCCGCCGAATGTCGAATAGTCGGAGTAGCGCGTCGCGACACTCAGGTCGAGGTGCTTGGCAAACGCCGCCTCGGCGACCAGCGGAATGTTCAACTCGACATAGAACTCGTCGACGTTGTAGCCGCCGGACGTCGGCTTGGACGGCACGCCGTTCGATTCGCCGGCAACGACGATTGCGTCGGGTTGATAGTTGCCGGACAGGTTGCGGTGCTCGTAGCCGGTCGCAAAGTCGAGCGGTCCTGCCGGCATTTCCAGCAGATCGCCGGAGATATTGGCGGTCACGACGCCGAGCGCCTGGTGGCTGGTGTCATGCTCGTGGTACTGGATGTACTTGAGCATGTCCGGCGTCAGCGTGCCGGGACCGCCGAACAGATTCAACGGCACGCAGGCCGGATCGGCCTGGCACGTGGCTAGCGGGCCGAGGGCCTCCTGGATGTGCGCGATGTCGTACGTCCCGGTGACGTCCTGGGTCGCATTGTTGTCGGCGCGAACGGCGTTCACGTCCCAGTTGAAGCCGTGATTCCAGGCGCTGAACGTGCCGGTCAGGCCGGTCGCGAAATAGCGCGTGTCGACGTTCTGGCTGAACACGCGCGGTCCGCCCTCGACCGGGCGACGGCCCAGACCGAAGTCCGGGCTGCTCGGATCGAGCGTGAAGCCGAACGGGTTGTACGGGTTGGTCACGTCGACGCCGACGTTGTAGCAGCGATCGATCAGGAAACAGAACGCCTGGCCGAGGAAGATCGGCTCCGGTGCCGCCTGGTTGACCGACTTGCGTGTGTTGTACAGCCCCTTCAGGTAGAAGCTGACGTTGTCGGTGATCTTGTAGTCGGTCTGCGCAAAGAAGCCGGTGCGCTCGGACGGCGTCAGCAGCAGGTTGTACGGCTCGAAGTTGAAGCGGTCAGCCGTGCCGAAATGGTGATAGCCGGACGGAAAATCCTGCACGCCGCCCGCAGGCGCCACGCCATTGGCCGTGATGCTGCAGAAGCCGCCGGCGCAAAGGCCGCCGTAGTCGACGCCGCCCGGGGTGTCGAACAGCACGCGCGTGAACGGCGTCGCGGAACTCCAGGTGCCCGGGTTGGGCTGGCCACCGATGCCCGGGGTGGGATAGCTCGACTGGAACCAGTCGCCGGAGCTGATGCTGTCCTGCTTGAAGTGGCTGACATCGACGAAGAAGCTGTAGCGCTCGCCCTTTCCGCCGAAGGAGATGTTGCCCGAGGTGGTCTTGCCGTCGCCGATCGAGTGGTCGCCGTAAGAGCCGTTGATCGAGACACCGTCCTGACTCTTCTTGGTGATGATGTTGATCACGCCGGCGATTGCGTCGGAGCCGTACAGCGCGGAAGCGCCGTCGGTCAGGATCTCGATGCGCTCGACGATGCTGGCCGGGATCGTGTTGAGGTCGACCGCGGCCGATACACCGGATGCCGACGACTCATTCACCCAGCGCAGGCCATCGACCAGGATCAGCGTGCGCTTGGCGTTGAGGTTGCGCAGCGAAATCGTCGTCGAGCCGGAGCCGACGCCCGAACCGTCTGGCGCGAAGCCGAAATTTCCGGCCGAGTTGAATTTGGTGTTGAGCGACGAGCCGCTCACCGACAGTTGCTGGATCACGTCACCGATCGAGCCCAGGCCGGTGGCCTCGATGTCCTTGGCGGTGATCGTGACGACCGGAGTTTGGCCTTCGACTTCGGCTTTCTTGATGCGCGAACCGGTGACCTGGATCGCTTCCAGGCGGGTCGTGTCATCGCCGACTCGATCCTGAGCGACGACGCGGGATGGCTGCGACACGAACGCAAGGCCGATGGCCAGCGCTGACATGCCGAGTGCGGTTATTCGACGACGCAGAAGTATCATCTTCTTGCCTCCATGGGCGAGTTGACCGTGCGGTGCGATGGCTGGCGGGACGCTTGCCTGCGCCCGGCATAACGGATCGTTTGCCGATACGTATTGTTTTCGTAAAGGAATTGTAAAAGTGGTGTAATCATGGCATATGGCGCGCGCCTTGGCCAGACCTGAACGCCGCGGACCGGCAGCACTCGATCGGTTACACTGGCACCGGTTCCCGGTCCAAGATCAATGTTTATCTGTTTGTTCCGACGCGCGATTTTTGTATCCGGCCTGTTGCTTGCGGGCACTGTCGAGGCCGCAGCCCCGGCCGCCGACACAGCCGAGCTCGCCCGGCAGCGCGAACAGTTTCCGCTGGTCTGGGAAGCCGCCCGCCATCTGCCAGATGATGGCTGGCGTCGGCTCGCACCGGGGCTGGAAACCTATCCGTTGTTCCCTTACCTCGAACTGGCCGCGCTGCAGCGGCGCATCGCCGAGGTCAAGCGCCGCGAGGTCGACAAATTTCTGGCCGCCTGGCCGGACAGCCTGCCCGCGCAGACCCTGCGCGATGCGTTCCTGCTCGAACTGGCCAGGCGCAGCGACTGGAAGGATTTCCTTGCCTTGCTTCCGCCGACTACGCCCGGCCGCGAATTGCAATGCGACGCATTTCAGGCACGTCTCGCGCTGGGCCAGCCGCTGGATTTCAAGCGCGATGTCGAACCGCTCTGGCTGACGCCGGTCGCGTTGCCGAGCGCCTGCGATGCGGCCGTGCACTGGGCCAGGGATCACGGCAAGTTGTCGACGGAGTTGATCTGGAAACGCATCGACCTTGCGGCTCGCGCCGGCACGGCTGGACTCGTCACCGCGCTCGCGGCGATGCTCGATGGCGCCGAGCGCAACGCGGCGGAGCGCATTGCTCTGGCAACCGGTGAACCGGCCAGGGCGCTCGACGACGCAGCAGTCTGGACCGATACGCCGCGCACACGCGAGGCAGTCGCACTGGCGTTCGAGCGTCTCGCACGGCGCAACAGCGAGCTCGCCGAAACGCAATGGGCAAAGCTCGAGTCGCGCTTCCACCTCGATGCCGAACAGCGCGGTAGCGTGCTGCGCGCACTCGCCATTTATCGCGCGACGAGTTACGCACCCGATGCGCTGGCGCGGCTCGAAGCGCTGCCGGCCGCCCTGACCGACGACACGACGCGCGAGTGGCGCGTGCGCGTGGCACTGGCCACGCAGGATTTCGGCAAGACCCTGGCCGCGATCGAGGCGATGCCGCCGACGCAGCAGGCCGATCCGCGCTGGCGCTACCTTCGCGCACGCATGCTGGTCAAGCTCGATCGTGAGAAGGACGCCACGCCGTTGCTGTCGACGCTCGCGCAGGAAGCGAACTTCCACGGTTTCCTGGCTGCCGACTGGCTGCAGCAGCCCTACGCGATCTGCCCGGACGAATTCGCGGTCGACGCGACGCAGCAGGCGGCGCTGCGGTCGCTGCTTGCGCGTGCATTCGAGTTCTTCGCGCTCGATCGCCTGGCCGAGGCCCGGCGCGAATGGGACTTCGCCATGCCGCGTCTGGACGCGGCGAAAAAACGCGCGGCTGCCGACCTTGCCAGCGATATCGGCTGGTACGACCGGGCCGTGTACACGCTGAACCAGGGCGACGATCTGCATTTGTATACATTGCGTTTCCCGCTGGCGCGGCGCGACCAGATCGTGCGCGCTGCGAACAGCGCCGGCATCGATCCGGCCTGGGCCTATGCGATCATCCGCGCCGAAAGCGCCTGGACCACCGATGCGCACTCGGGCGCCGACGCCTGGGGACTGATGCAATTGTTGCCCGGCACGGCGGCGCAATTGGCCAAAGCGAACAAGGTGCGTTACGGCGGCGCGCGCGATCTGCTCGATCCGGACATCAACATCACGCTTGGCACGCGCTACCTGAGCGACATGGCGCTGCACTACGATGGCAGTCCTTGGCTCGCCAGCGCCGCCTACAATGCCGGCGTCGACCCGGTCGGCCGCTGGATCGACGCGCGCGACGCGCTCGAGCCGGATTTCTTCATCGAGACGATCCCGTACAAGGAAACGCGCGAGTACGTTTCGCGCGTGCTCGCGTTCAGCGTGATCTACGACTGGCGCCTGCACGGCACGGTGCTGCCGATGTCGTCGAAGCTGCCACGCATCGGCAGCGCCTACGAGTCGCCGGCCGCCGATGCGCCGCGCAAGGCGGTGGTCTGCGCGCCACGGCAGTCGGTTACGGCGGATACGCAATCGACGGCGCCGACGAACGCGACGGCGCAGCATCGCTAGCGCTGAGAGCAATCTTCGCGCTGAGTCGAGGTGCTGCTTGCGCGCTGAAGGCCGGAAGTCCCCCTTGCCCTCTCCCTCGAGGGGACCCGATTAGCGTCGAGTCTCAGTTGCATACCTCTCCCCTTGTGGGAGAGGTCGGCGTGCGCAGCACGCCGGGAGAGGGGATGGCGCCGCCCGCGCCTGCACCGTAGGAGTCACTCCCCAACACCCATCAAGGGGAGCGGCCTGAAGAGCGCAGCTGAGACTCGACGCTAATTGGGTCGAGGGGAGAGGGGGAGTGATCGCCGCGCTGCGCGCGACAGCATTGCTTTTATAAGAGAATGCGCGCATGAAGATCTATCTCGTCGGCGGCGCGGTGCGCGACCGCCTGCTCGGACTGCCGGTGCGCGATCGCGACTACGTCGTCGTCGGTGCGCGGCCGGATGACCTGCTCGGTCTGGGCTACAAGCCGGTCGGCAAGGATTTCCCGGTGTTCCTGCATCCGCAGACGGCCGAGGAATACGCGCTCGCGCGCACCGAACGCAAGACCGGGCCGGGTTACCATGGATTCGCCTTCGACGCCGCACCGGGCGTGACGCTCGAAGACGATCTGCGCCGCCGTGATTTGACGATCAACGCGATGGCGCAGGATACGGAGGGCGCGCTGGTCGATCCGTTCGGCGGTGCCGCCGACCTCGCGCGCCGTGTGCTGCGGCATGTATCGCCCGCCTTCAGCGAAGACCCCGTGCGCGTGCTGCGCGTTGCGCGATTTGCCGCACGATTTGCCGCACAAGGTTTCCGCGTGGCGGACGAGACGCTGGCCCTGATGAGCCAGATGGTGCGCGCCGGCGAAGTCGACCACCTGCAGGCCGAACGGGTCTGGACGGAAACGCGCAAGGCACTGGCCGAGCCGACGCCTGGCGCGTTCGTACAGACGCTGCGCGATTGCGGCGCGCTCAAGGTGCTTTTTCCCGAGGTCGATGCGCTGTATGGCGTGCCGCAGCGCGCTGAATTCCATCCGGAAATCGACACCGGCGTGCATGTCGGCATGGTGCTCGACATGGCGGCGCGACTGGCGCCGGGCGATGCGCTGATCGGCTGGTGTGCACTGACCCACGACCTGGGCAAGGCACTGACACCACCGGACAAGCTGCCAGGCCACCCCGCTCACGAGCATGCCGGCATCGCACCGCTCGAGGCATTGAGCACGCGCCTGAGAGTACCTTCCGAATACGCGGCGCTCGCGCGGCTGGTGTGCCGCCTGCATCTGCTGGCACATACCGCGTTCGATCTGAAGCCATCGACCGTGCTCGGTCTGTTCGAACAGCTCGACGCATTCCGCCGGCCCGAGCGCCTGCGCCAGTTCCTGCTCGCCTGCGAGGCTGACAAACGCGGGCGCCTTGGCCAGGCCGAATCGGACTATCCGCAGGCGCCATTCCTGCGCGCGGCGTTCGCGACGGCAACGCAGGTCGATACACAGTCGTTTCTCGATCGTGGCCTCACCGGCCCGGCAATCGGCGCCGCGATCCGCGAAGCACGCGTGCGCGCGATTGCGGACGTCGCCAGACCGTGAGGCTACGGCCTTGCGATCGTGCCGACGTCAGCACTATGGCTGGCACGCGCCGAATGTGTTGGCGAAGATCAGATCGCTGTTCGCGTTGACGTTGAACGAGGCGCTGCCAACGGCGAACGCCGAGGAGATGGCCTGCAGCTGCCGACCGTTGCCGACGGAATAGAAGCGCAAGCCGGGGAACTGGGCGACGCCGGCGGACACGACCGCCGTAGCGACCGTTGCGCCGCTGCAGGCATTGAGGCTGAGTTGAACCTGGCTGGTGTTGTTGGCGGTCTCGATGTTGCCGGCGGCATCCTCGATCGCGACGGCGACGTTCAGCGTGTTTCCAGCCAGAACATCGACCGGCTGCAGCGTGAATGCGAGTTTCGAGGCGCTGGCCGGACTGATCGCGATCGACGTGCTTGTCGCCGCCGCCAGCGAAGCATCGGTCGCCGTCAGCGTATAGCTGCCGACCTTGTCGATCGACAAGCCATTGATCGTTGCGACACCGTTGGCCGCGGCCGCGATGGTGATTCCACCCAGCGTTGCGCCGGCAGGCGTGGTCAGCGCCAGGCTGACCACGGACGCATTGCCGGTCACCGTGTTGCCGGCAGCATCCTGTACGGTCACGCCGACACTGAAGCCGGCGCCCGAGGCAAGGCTGGCCGGCGGCTGCGTCGTGAACGCGAGTTTCGCGGCAGCGCCGTGCGAGATCGAGATCGACGAGCTGACCGCCGCTGTCAGCACGCCGTCGGTTGCCGTCAGCGTGTAGCTGCCGATCCTGTCGATCGACAGACCGGAGAATGTCGCGACACCGGCGATCGCGTTCACGGTTTTCGTTCCGCCCAGCGTGGCGCCGTTCGGCGTCGTCAATGCCAGTGTCACTGCGGATGTGTTGCCTGTCGTGACGTTGCCGAACGCGTCCTGGATTGTCACTGCCGCGCCGAAACTCGCGCCCGATGTCGCCGCAGACGGTGGTTGCGTCGTGAACAGCAGCTTCGCCGCCGCCGCCGCCGTGATGTTGAACGCCGTGCTGGTATCGCCGGTCAGGCCGGCGTCGGTCGCCATCAGCGTGTAGCCGGTGCCGGTCTTGTTGACCGTGATGTTGCTGAACGTGGCGACGCCGTTGACCGCATTGACGGTCAACGTGCCGCCCAGCGTTGCGCCGCCGGGATTGCTGCCGAACTTGAGCGTCACCGCCGAGCTGTTGCCGACGACAACGTTGCCGCTGACGTTCTCGACACTGACCTTGATCGCGGCGAGCGCGGCGCCGGCGATGCCGTTCGCCGGCTGCGTCGTGAATTTGAGTTTCGTCGCCGCCGGCCAGTTCGCGACCAGATTCGCCGCGTTGATGCTACCCAGGCCGGTCGCGAAGTCCCAGCCGGTGGCGGTTCCGTAAGCCGGCAGATACGTTGACGTCGACGTCGACAGCACGCCGTTAGTCCCGGTCGGTCGATAGCAATTGGGCGAGCCTGAGGGGCAGTTCACATCGATGTCGCCCTGTGTCACGTCGTAGAACGTGCAGGTGCTGCCGACGAGGTTGCCGTTGCTCGAGTTGCAACTGGAGCTGCCGCCGGCGCCGTATTCGGCAGCGGCCAGCTGGTAGTAGATCGGATTCGGATTGCCCATGCCATTACCATGTTTCTGCTCCACCAGGGCATGGATGCCGGCCAGAATCGGCGCCGAAAACGACGTGCCGCCGGCGCCGGCCCAGCCGCTCGGTGCGCCGGTGCAGTTCTTGCCGTAGACCGCGTTGTTGTTGTTCGGATCGGGGCGCGGGTCGGAGAAGCAGTAAACGTAGTAGTGATTCCAGACGCCGTTGGCGGCAAACAGCGAAACATCCGGAAGATCGCGCACGTGATCGTTCGGATTGCCGAGAAACCCGGTTTGCCACGACGGCTTGGCTGCGCCGGCGCAGGTACCGCCGACGACGCCGGATGTCGATGGCGCGCCGGTCGCGCAACCGCTCGGGCCGCCGCTGGCGGCAGCGAAGTTGAGAAAGTTCGCGCCGGCCACGCTATTGCAGAAACCGGAGGTGCCGTAAGTCGCGGCAAAGCCCTCGAACGAGGCGATCAACCGGCTCGCGCACGAATCGTTCCACGGAATCTCGTTGATGTACGACTTCGCCGAGCCGTAGGTCGCCGTGTTCGAGGTGTTCCAGTAGGTGTTCGTGGTGCCGGCAAAGGTGTCGCCGAAGTCGGTGCCGCCGACGGCGACGTTGTGCGGCGTCGAAGCCAGGCCGTTGACGCCGATGCCAAACTTCGCCTGGGTCAGGTCGGCATTCGTGAAACAGCTGGCCGCGCCCTGATCGCCGGATGAAACGAACAGCGAAATGCCCTTGGTCAGCGCCTGCTGGTAGGTGGTCGAGACAAACGCATTGGCCGCCACGCCGAGCGCCGCTTCACACTCGCCATAGCTGATGCTGATGATGTCCGGCGGTGTCGCGTTGGCATTGACCAGATTCGCCAGCGCGTCGAACAGGTTCGCGCACGATACGAGCTGGATCGTCGCGGACGGCGCGGCGGCAGCGGCCCATTCGACGTCGAGTGTGGCCTCGCCATCGTGGCCGATGATCGCGCCGGGACCGGTGCAACCCGGGTGCACCTGGCTGAACAGCGACGTGCCGAGGCCGAACACCGAACGGAAGGTATTGATATCCGCGAGCGCGTAAGTGTCGGTGTCTTCGATCAGCGCGATCGTGATGCCCGTGCCCTTGGTGTTCGCGCTGAACAGCGGGCCGAGGTTGTAGATCGTCGCCAGGTCAGCCGGGACCACCGCGCGCGCGCCGCCGGTGATCGAATACTCCGGCGCGATGCGCGGCTGCACCGTCGGCTGCGGCCGGAAATCGTGCAGCGCGACGACGCCGTTGACGGCTGGCGCCAGAGCCTGCGGAATGTGGGGATTGGCGACATTTGCGTAATGCATGACGCCATTGACCTCGAGCGCGTCGATCTGCGTGGCAAACGCGCGACGCACCATGCCGGCCGTTCCGGAAAACGCGATCGTCATGCCGCTTTCGTAGACACGGTCAACGGAAAAACCCTGCGCCTGCAGCCAGGCGACGACGCTGTCGACGTCCTGTTGGGCCGGGCCGTAGAGCGCGCCGAACTGCGTCGCACTGAGCCACTGGTGATAGTAGGGCGACGCCACGTCCTGTTGAGCCTCGATCAAGGCGGCGAGTGCGGCGTCGCGATCGGCCGGTCGGCGCAGCTGCAGCATCAATCCCGGTAGAGGAAAGTCATCGGCCACCGGTCCGCGGTCGTTGCCGGGGTCCAGTGCTTCGGGGCGCATGTTTCCGGCCAGCTGCGTCGTCTGCGTCGGATCGATCGCCTGCGTGATCAGCGGCAGTGCGGGCGGCGCATCCGGCAAGCTGGCCGCGCGTGAAACCGACAAGGCCAACAGCAGCGCGACGGCCAACGCGCCGCGGATGACTGCTGCGGTGATGCGAGTGATGTCAGACATCCTGTCCCTGCTTGTGTTTCAAGTTGGACGCGCAGCCAAACTTACCATGACCGTGCAATTTTGCCCGCATGAGCGAATGAAAAGTGTCAGGCCGCCGTCAGATTGACGACGACCCGCAGATTCACCTTTTCGCGCCCAGAGTCTGCCCGGCTCAGGGCTGGCAGCCATCGAAGCTGTTTGCGAACAGCACGGCGCCGCTGTCCTCGACAGAAAATGACGCGCTCGTGCCGGTCAACGCGCCGGTCTTTGCCGTCACCTGATAGGAAAGCGTCGGTGAGAACGATGTGTAGAAGCGCTGATGGCTGTCCAGTGTCGCCACGCCGTGGACCATTGCCTCATTGCCCAGCACGACTATCGTGTCGCTGCATGGCGTGAACGTGAAGGCGACGACGCTGGCGTTGTCGTCGATCACGTTGCCCAGCGCATCCTTCTCCGTTACGGCAACCGTGCCGAGCACATCGCCCGTGAGGATCGGATCCTGCGGCTGTGTGGTAAATTCGAGCAGCGTCGGCGATCCTGCTCCGACCGCAAACGACTGCTGCACCGGTACCGCGGCGGTAACGTTGACGTCGCCGGACTGCGTCGCATTGATCACGCACGTGCCGACGCCGATAAACGAGACACCGGACCCGCTGACGCTCCCGTCGATCTGACAGATCGCGGCCGAACCTGCATCGACGGCCAGCGCCACGGCCAGGCCCGAACTCGACGAAGCGAGCACATGATAGATCGCGCCGCCGGCCGCCGCGTTGGCCGGCGCGGCGGAATCGAACGATATCGTCTGCGTTGCCTGGCCAACCGCGAACGATTGTTGCGCCTGGCTGGCCGAGAGATAGTTGGCATTGCCAGGCTGGTCGGCATTGATCGCGCAGCTGCCAACGCCGATGAAGGTCACATGCGAGCCGCTCGTACTGCCGTCGAGCTGGCACACGATCGTCGACGTCGCAGCGATCGACAGCACCGGTGCAAGCCCGGACGTCGATGTCGCGGTCACCGTGTAAGCGGCGCCGTGGTAACTCGCATTGACCGGCGCGGAGGACATGAAACTGATGGTCTGCGCGCCCTTGCCGACGGCGAATGCCTGTTGCACGAGTGACGCGGCGTTGAAGCCGGTGCTGCCGCCCTGGCTCGCCTCGACCGCACAGCTGCCGACACCGACGAAGGTCACCTGCGAGCCGCTCACCGTGCCGCTGATCGAGCAGACCGCCGCAGACGCGGCGGCGACGGCCAGCCGCACCGGCAGGCCAGACGTGGCTGCCGCGGTGACCACGTACGGCGCGCCATTGTAGACGGCCACCGCGGGTGCCGACGACGTGAAATTGATCGTCTGGTTCTGCTTGCTGGTGCTACAGCCGGGAAAGGCGAGCGATGCGACGCGCGTGCTCCAGTTGAAGGCATCGGTGGTTTTCAGGTATTCGGTCGTGTACCAGAACGTGCAGTCGTCGAATGGATCGATCGTCATCGCGCTGTAGTCCCCCCAGCGGTCGAGGTTCTGGCCGCTCTGCGAGCCGGTGCCTTCGACGATCGAGGTTTCCGCCTGCATCGTGCTGAGCGCATCGCCGTTGAGACGACCGGTGTAGCGGTCGGCGGGAAAGGTCGTTGCGCTCGAGACGCTGTAGCCGAGCGCGATGTTGCCCTGCCCGTCCATCGCAATCGATCCCATCCATCGGTAATCGGTGTCCGGCGAAAACGTCGACTGCTGGAACACGACCGGCGTCGCACCAGGACTGCGGATCTCGTACCAGCGCACGCCGGTATACGGGTTCTTGTGGTTCGTGCCGACCGTCACCGACTGGTTGACCACGAGCGATTCGTGATCGCCGAAATTGCGATAGGCGAGCCGGTGCATGACGCGGTCGGCGAGCGAATCGAGCTGCTGATGCGTGCCCGGTTGTGGTATGCACGATCCTCCGGCGCACGCCGGCGTGAACGCGGCGACCGCCAGGTTGCTTGGTCCGGTCAGCGTCGAGTTCGCGGCATTCGCCCAGTCGACGTGGAATTTCCACAGATTCAGAGAATTGGCACCGTAGTTGATCAGATAGTTCGGCGCGCCGGCCGGTGGCGCGGTCGGACCGTCGAGGTCCGATGGCAGCACGCCGCCGAAGCTGCTCGACAGCTGGAAGCACTGCTGCGTCGCGGCCGCACCGGCCAGCATCGCGCTGCGGTCATAGGCGCACAGCTTCGACCCGCTGAACGAATTCCCGGTGAACATGTTGAACGTTTCGTAGTAACCGTCCGGCCACACGCCCATTTTTGGATAATCCGGAAACACGCTGCCGTAGGAGAACGCGTAGCGGAACCATGCACCGGTCGCATCGGACGTCTGCGACACCGCAACGCACTGCAGGTACGGTGCCGTGCCGACTGCGAATTGCGAGATGATCCAGCGGTTGGCTACCTTGTCGTAGGCGACAATCGCATCGCCGTCGTTGTCGCCTTCGCACTGGCCGCCGAATCCGATCCACAGGGTGCTGGTTGGCACCGGCCCGTAGACGACGGCCTTGGTCGTCTTGTCGAACACGGCAAGGCCGACATTGACGACCTGGACGTATTGGGTCGCGCCGACAGCGCCGACCGTATCGGGCGGCGCGAACTCGACGCTGAACGCGCCCTGCGGACCGCTGAAGCCATTGCCGACACCTTCGGCGCTGGTCTGCAGGGTCGGTGCCGCCGGCGCGCGCAACGCCGAGCTTTGCAGCGCGGCATCCACCTGGTCCGCCGGGAACTTCGGGATCGGCAGCGCGTGCTCGGCGTGCTCATGCCAGCGCCTGTACCCGTCCGCCTGCGGCGGCGTGTGTCGCAGCGACGGCAGCGAGTCATGCCGGACCGCCACGGATACCTCGACCTGGCCATGGTCCTGGGCGTGGATGGCAGCGGTCGAAAGGGCCGCGATTGCGGCGGTGAACAGCAGCGTGCATTTCATCTGATCAACCCCTGATGGCGTATGCCGACCCCGGCGTTCCAAGGCGTCTGCTCGGTCCGGACGAAATCATTCGCGCGCGCCGAGTGTCGCGCCAGACTATAGAATCTTGTTCCACCCGACGACAAGGCGATTTACATCCGCGACCGTGTGCTTTTTACCGCAGCGGCGGCCCGGATTCACAGACACATCGTCGCGACCTTGAACGACTCGCCCATCTGATCCGGCAGCATCAGTCGCTTGACTTCCTGCGCCAGACGATGGCGCGCCGTCTCGTCGCCGGTCGCCGCGTAGGCGTGGGCGAATACCTCGTCCAGGCCCTGGTCGGCCAGGAACTGTGCCTGCGTCGTGACGCGGTTGGCGCTAAACCCGCACGCCATGCCGGCCGCTACAAGCGCATCGAAGTCGACCCACGCGGTGATGTCCTGAACGCCAGGCCAGAACAACGCGTCGTCGTGCGCGCGATGGCGATAATGACTACGCAGTGTTCCGGTTCGCCGGTGCGGCGCGTAATACTCGGCATTGGCATAGCCGTAGTCGATGAACCATGCGGTCCCTTGCTGCAGCGACCGGGTGACTTCGGCCAGCCACGGCTGCAGCATTGGTCGCACCTCCGAGCAATACGGGCGCGGCAGCGCTGCGCCATTCGGCTCGAGCGCCGCCGCCACGTCGCGCTCGAGCGCGGCATCGGCGGCGACGTTGCACCAAGCCAGGCGCCCACGCCCATCGGCGGTGACGGCACGCGCGTACAGCCCATCGTTCTGCAAGGCGAACAGCCGCACCGGCAATGCGTCGACGACTTCGTTTGCGACGAGCGCGCCGCGCCACGGCTGCGCTGGCGGCGCATCGAGCCATTCGACCAGATGTTGCAAATGTGGACAATGTTGCGACACGCGGGCGCGCTGGCGCTGGCTCAGGTCCGCGCTGCGTTCGAGCAGACGGTAGCGAACCGGCAGTGCATCGAGGTTCTCGAGTTCGAGCAGCAGATCGACTGCGAGAACACCACTGCCGGGTCCGAGCTCGACGATGTCGCCGCGCGTCTCGCGCAGCGTCGGCGCCAAGGCCCGCGCGAGGCAGCGCGCGAACACGAAGCCGAGCTCCGGCGCCGTGACGAAGTCGCCGCCGGCGCCGAATTTTGCGGCGCCGGCGCTGTAGTAGCCCAGGCCCGGCGCATACAACGCCAGTTCCATGAAGCGCGAAAAGTCGATGGCGCCGCCTGCCGCGGCAATCTCGGCGCGGACCTGCGCCTGCAAGCGCTCGCTGTGATCGCGTTCCTCGGGTCCGGGTTCGGGCAGTTCGACGCGCATGCAGGTACTATTCGGCAGATATCGGTCCATCGTAATCCATCCGTTGCTGCCGCCGTGATCGAAGCGCCATGCCTGAAACCGCAAATTCCAGACCGGTCGCGCTGATTACCGGCGCTGCGAAGCGGGTCGGCGCAACGATCGCCCGCACGCTGCATGCCGCCGGCTATGACCTGGCGCTGCATTACCGTCGATCGCAGAGCGAAATGACCGCGCTATGTGCCGAACTTGAACGATCCCGCAGCGGCAGCACGCTGCCGATTCAGGCCGACCTCGCCGACCTCACACAGCTTGACCGCATCGTCGAGGCCTGCATTTCGCGCTTTCGCCGGCTCGATGCGCTGGTCAACAACGCCTCGTCGTTCTTCCCGACACCCATCGGCAGCGTGACCGCGGCGCAATGGAACGACCTGTTCAACAGCAATGCGCGGGCGCCGCTGTTCCTCGCGCAGGCGGCTGCACCGGCCTTGCGCTCCGCGCACGGTGCGATCGTCAACCTGATCGATATTTATGCGCAGCGTCCTCTGCCGGCCCATCCGGTGTATTGCATGGCAAAAGCCGCGCTGGCGATGATGACGCTGGCGCTGGCGAAGGAACTCGCCCCCGAGATACGCGTCAACGGCATCGCTCCGGGTGCCGTGCTGTGGCCTGAATCGGGCAAGGCCCACGCCGATCAGGCTGAACTGATCGCGCACACGCCGCTGCAGCGCGCCGGTTCGCCGGAGGACGTTGCCACGGCAGCACTGTTTCTGCTGCGCGATGCGAAGTTCACGACCGGTCAGATTATTGCGGTCGATGGTGGGCGTTCGATCACGACCTGAACCTTCACGCCCCGATCAGCGCTGCAGCAGAACGTGCTCGAACGGCTGCGAATACGCCGGATGCTCGCGCCACAGATCGAAGATCGTCTTGCCGAGCAGCGGATGCAGCGCGCGCGGCGCGATGTCGGCGAGCGGCTTGAGCACGAACGCCTGATCGAGTTCCGGCCGCGGAATGTCGAGGTGGTCCTTGCCCTTCAGCACGAGATCGCCGTACAGCACGATGTCGATGTCGAGCGTGCGGCTGGAAAATCTCGGCACGTCGCGCCGACGCCCCTGCTCGTCTTCGAGCCCGTGCAGCCACGCGTTGAGTGTCTCGGCATCGACATCGGTATCGAGGCCGACGGCGAGGTTGAGGAAATCGGGCCCGTCGAAGCCGATCGCCGGGAAGCAGTATACGGGCGACTTGGTGATCGCGCCGAAGCGTCGATGCAGCGCGCCGAGTGCCGCGCGCAGATGCCGGTGCGGCTCGAGGTTCGAGCCGAGGCTCAGGTAGACGCGGGTCATGCGCCAGGCTTGCGTCCGCGTTCGATCACGACGCCGACCGCCTTCGCGCCGCGCACGGCACCGGGCTTGGACAGTTTCAGGCGCAGCCAGCCAACCCTGAATTCCTCGAGCACGATCTGCGCGCAGTGCTCGGCCAGTGTTTCCACAAGTTGATAACTGGACGATTCAACAAAAGCGATGAGGCGCTTGCTGACGGCCTTGTAGTTGAGTGTGTCGTCGATCCTGTCGCTGGCTGCCGGAATCCGGTTGTCGAAGGCCATCTCCAGATCGAGCGCCACGACCTGACGGATCTTGCGCTCCCAGTCATAGATGCCGATGACGGTTTCGATGCGCAGGTCTTCGACGAATACGGTGTCCATTGGTGAGAGGTGAGAGGTGAGAGGTGAGAGGTGAGAGGTGAGCAGGATTGTGGGGGCGACTTGCGGCGATTGCAAAGTGTATACAAAGAGACATTTCAGGCCGGCGCAACGTGTCAGCCGCTTCGCGGCCGTCAGCCCTCAGCCCTCAGCCCTTCTACAGCCGGCAGGCTCTCCAGGTCCCAGCGCGGCGCAACCGTGATCGCCAGCCCGTCGTGCAATCCCGCCTGCAGCCGCAACGCACCGGCCAGCGCGATCATCGCGCCATTGTCGGTACAGAATTCCAGCCGCGGGAAATAGACCTTGAAGCCCTCGCGCACGCCCGCTTCGGCCAGTTGCACCCGCAATTTTCGGTTGGCGCCGACGCCTCCGGCGATCACCAGCCGCGTGCTGCCGGTCACTGCGAGTGCGCGCCGGCACTTGATCGCGAGCGTATCGACGATCGCATCTTCGAAGCCGCGCGCGACATCGGCCTTGGCCGCCGGATCGCCGGCGTTCGCCTGGTAAGCCAGCAGCACCTGCGTCTTGAGTCCGCTGAAACTGAAGTCGAGACCCGGTCGATCGGTCATCGGCCGCGAAAACTTGAATCGGCCCGGCGTGCCCGACTCGGCCAGCTTCGCCAGCGCCGGGCCACCCGGATAACCGAGGTCCATCAACTTGGCGGTCTTGTCGAAGGCTTCTCCGGCGGCGTCGTCCAGGGTATCGCCGAGCAGCCGGTAGCGGCCGATCCCGGCAACCTCGATCAGCATCGAATGGCCGCCCGACACCAGCAGCGCAACGAACGGCGGTTGCGGCGGATCGGGCTCCAGCAGCGGCGCCAACAGGTGGCCCTCCATGTGATGCACGCCGATCGCCGGCGCGTTGAGCGCCCAGGCCAATGCACGCGCGCACGAGGCGCCGACCAGCAATGCGCCGACCAGGCCCGGACCGGCCGTGTAGGCGACGCCGCCGAGTTCGCCGGTCGACAGGCCGGCCTCGCGCAGGGTTTCGCGGATCAGCGGCAACAGCTTGCGCACGTGGTCGCGCGACGCCAGTTCCGGGACCACGCCGCCGTAGTCCGCGTGCATGCGGACCTGGCTATACAGGGTATGGGCGAGCAGGCCGCGGGCCGGGTCGAACACAGCCACCCCGGTCTCGTCGCAGGAGGTCTCCACGCCCAGCACGGGCCCCGGCTTTGCAATTGTCTGGTTTTGCACGGTAAAATACACGGCTCGCCCGGGTCTCGGGTCAAAGTGTAGCAGCGGAGCTTCCATGCCCAACGTCAAAGTTCGCGAGAACGAGCCTTTCGAGTTCGCTCTGCGCCGTTTCAAGCGTACCTGCGAGAAGGCCGGCGTGCTGGCCGAAACCCGCAAACGCGAGTTCTACGAAAAGCCGACGCAGGAGCGCAAGCGCAAGGCCGCCGCCGCGGTGAAGCGCCATCTGCGCCGCGTTTCACGCGACGTTACCAAGCGCCAGCGTTTGTATTGATTGGCAAGCCTGGCCGGCGTCTGCCGGCTGCGTTGAACACCGATTCTGCCGGCCGACGTTGCGAGAGCGACGCCGGCCGTTTGCGTTTCTTGGAGTTGAGGGCTGGGGACTGGAGATCAAGAGTTCACCGTTCGCGACCTCGACCTTCGACCTTCGGCCCTCGACCCTCGACCCTCAAGAGCATCCCATGTCCCTCAAGCTGCGACTCAACGAAGACATGAAGACCGCCATGAAAAGCGGCGACAAGGACCGTCTCGGCGTGATTCGCCTGATCAACGCCGCGATCAAGCAGCGTGAAGTCGACGAGCGCATCCAGCTCGACGATGCGCAAGTGCTCAGCGTGCTCGAAAAGATGCTCAAGCAGCGTCGCGACTCGGTGACGCAGTTCCAGGCCGCCGGTCGCACCGACCTGGCCGACAAGGAAACCTTCGAGATCGCCGTGATCCAGGGCTACAGGCCGGCGCAACTCAGCGCCGACGAAGTCGATGCGATCATTGCCGCAACGATTACCGAAGCGGGCGCCAGCGGCCCGAAGGACATGGGCAAGGTCATCGGGCTGGTCAAGGCGAAGGTCGCCGGCCGCACCGACATGGGCACGTTGTCGGAGCGGGTCAAGGCAAGACTCGCGACCGCGGGCGCGGGATGATCACGGCGGCGGACGTCCTCGTTGCGGAAAACGGCGACGATTTCCCCAGCCCACAATCCGGTGGCAGTGCATAGTAATCGCGGATCTCACTGACGATCCGGCAGGCAAGCGCGGCTTGGTTTCAAGTCCAATCCCGGTGCCATCGACGACGAACACGATCGATCCCGTTGGCGGCTAAACTAGCCTTCATGGCCGGCCGCATCCCCGACAAATTCATCGATGAATTGCTGGCGCGCGTCGACATCGTCGATGTGATCGAGCAGCGCGTGCCGTTGAAGAAGTCCGGTCGCGACTGGTCGGCGCGCTGCCCGTTCCACGACGAGCGCTCGCCGTCGTTCACGGTCAGCCCGGCCAAGCAGTTCTATCACTGCTTCGGCTGCGGCAAGCATGGCAGCGCAATCAAGTTCCTGATGGATTACGACCGCCTCGAGTTCGTCGACGCGGTCGAGGAACTCGCGACCCAGGCCGGCCTGAAGGTACCGTACGAAGGCGGCGCGCGGCGGGCGCCGCAGGAAGACTCGACCGATCTGTATGCACTGCTCGATTCGGCGTCGAAGTACTACCAGCGCCAGCTCGGCCAGAACGACAAGGCGCGCGCCTACTTCGATGCGCGCGGCCTCGACGCGCAGACTATCGAGCGCTTCGCGCTCGGTTATGCGCCGGACCAGTGGGACGCGCTGAAGAACGCGCTCGGCACGACGCCGCAGCGCATCGCGTTGCTCGAGAAAGGCGGCATGCTGACCAGCGGCGAGCGTGGCACGAAGTACGACCGCTTCCGCGACCGCGTGATGTTTCCGATCCAGGACCGGCGCGGTCGCGTAATCGCGTTCGGTGGGCGCACTCTCGCCGCGGCAAAAGCCAAGTCCATCGCCGAGGAGGATGCGCGCAGCGCTGTTGAAGAGTCCGGCGAGGCATCGCCAGTTCCTGATTCTGGCGCGCAGGACGCGCGCAGCTTTGTTGAAAAGTCCGGCGAGGGACCGCCGGTTCTTGACCCTCGCGTGCAGGACGCACGCAAAGGCAAAGACGAAGGCCCGAAATATCTCAACTCACCCGAGACGCCGCTGTTCCACAAGGGCCAGCAGCTGTTCGCGCTGTGGCAGGTACGCCAGGCGCACAGCAAGATTCCGCGCCTGATCGTCGTCGAAGGCTACATGGACGTAATCGCGCTATTCCAGCACGGCATCACGCAGGCCGTGGCTACGCTCGGCACGGCGACGACGCGCGATCACGCCGAGCTTCTTTTCCGGAATTGTGCAGATGTGTACTTTTGCTTCGACGGCGACCGTGCCGGGCGCCAGGCCGCGTGGCGCGCAGTCGAATCGGTGCTGCCGCGCATGCGCGACGGCAGGCAGGGCTTTTTTCTGTTCCTGCCCGACGGCGAGGATCCCGACTCGCTGGTGCGCAGCGAAGGCCACGCCGGTTTCGAGCAACGCCTGAAGGATGCAACGCCGTTGAGCGAATTCTTCTTCGCCGAACTCGGCAAGGATGTAAACCTGTCGAGCCTCGACGGTAAGGCGCGCCTGGCAGAACGTGCACGCCCGCTGCTGACGCAGATTCCGGACGGGGCATTCCGCGACTTGATGCTCGGCGAGCTCGACAAGCTCACGAACGTGCGATTTCGCATCGAAGCACCCGCAACCGAAAAGCCGCGCGGCCCGGCGCGGCCGCAGGAACGGACCCTCCTGCGCGCCGCCGTATCGCTGCTCGTACAGAACCCCGGCTTCGTCCGCGCGATCGAGCCGCCGCATCTGTTCTCGACGCTGCGCCAGCCCGGCGTTTCATTGCTGATGGAACTGATCGCACTGTGCCGCGACCGCCCCGAAATAGCGACAGCGCAAATCCTCGAGCATTTCAGCGAGCGCGAGGAATTGCGCGCGCTGCAAAAACTCGCGGTGATGGACGTGCCCGAGGACGAAGATGCGGCACGCACGGAATTTCTCGGCGCGCTGGGACAACTCGACCGGCAAACCCAGCAACAACGCCTGGACGACCTCCTGGCCAAAAAGGCGGAGGTGGGCCTGGGCGAGGACGAGAAGGACGAGTTGCGCCGTCTTCTGCACGCAACCAAGCCGGTGCCGACGGCCTGAATCACCAACATCGGTGCATTCCGCCACGCAGGCGGAATGTCACGTAACCGTGACGTGTGTCAGTAACGGTATACATCGCACAGGCAAACTGAACGGCCACCAGCGCGCTGCCGCGCCATCGTTGCGCGCAACTGCCGGCCGCGCACGCGCAGGTGGCTGCACACGAATTCAACAAGTCGTTGTTTAGACGCCGATTGCACGCTGCATCGGCAGGTGCGCCGTGGTACCGACGTGTGCCGAAAAATTCGCCGAAAGCCGCCCTTTGCGACTTGGTACGGCTCTTGCGTTTGCGCCCGCTGGCACCTCCAGGCGCACCAATCCGCCTGGAAGTCGCAAGGCATGAGGAAAGGTAACGGCGCCGGTTTCCGGCGTTGCGGGTGAGTTTTGCCAAGAATTTTTCTGCCCCGATCCTCCGCCTTCGACTGCCGCCATGGCATGTCGTCTTTGTGGGATGAATCACTCGCTCATCCGGAAGACGACGGCCTACAGCCCAATAAAACCATCTCGAAGTGGAGGGAGAACTCATGAAAACGCGTACCAAACTCGCCATTGCCGTCAGCGCGGCACTGTGGCTGATTCCGCTCAGTCAGGCCGTGGCCGGCGTCGACTTCAGTGCCGGCGACTGGAAAGTCGACATCTCCGGCAACGTCAATGCGTTCTATGTCGGCGCCAGCTGCGACAACGGTCCGAACACCGCGATCACCGGTGGACTGGCCTGTACCGGCTCGGACAGTTCAGCCGTGCGCAACGGCCTGCTGCCGGCCGCACTGGTCTTCAACGCCACTTCGCGCCAGGGCGACTACGACGTCGGCGTCACGATCGGCCTGTATCCGGGCATCAACAGTTCGGCGGCCGCCGGCGTCAACGGTGCGGGCCTTCCCGCCGCATTGCAGACGCCCGGCATCGACGCCCGCCAGGCATTCTTCACCTTCGGCGATGCCAGCTGGGGCACGATCAAGATGGGCCGCGACATCGGCATCTTCGCCCGCGACGCAATCCTCGACGACATGACCCTGCTCGGCGTCGGCTCATCCGGCGGCAATGCCGCTCCGGGCAATACGTCGCTGGGCCGCATCGGCATCGGCTACATCTACACCGACTGGGAGCCGCAGATCACCTACGTCACGCCGAACTACAACGGCTTCAGTTTCACGGCCGGTATCTTCCAGCCGCTGTCGGCCGTGCCGGGCCTGGCATTGGCGAACTACACCAAGCACGATTCGCCTCAGCTCCAGGGCGGCATCAGTTACGCCTTCGGCGATCCGAAGGCCGACTCGGTCACCGGCAAGATCTGGGGCGATCTGGTCAGCCAGAAACTGCAGGCTTCGCCGGCCGACATTGCGTCCAACCCGGACGGCGCCGCCACGAGCTTCACCGGCAGTGCCTTCGACGGCGGCATCAAGCTCGGTGCCGGCGGCTTCGAGGGTGTCCTGTACGGCTACTCCGGCACCGGTGTCGGCACCACCGGCCTGTACGTGCTGGCGACATCCGACCTCGGTCGCAAGCGCGATTCCGATGGCGGCTATGCCCAGGTCAGCTACAAGTTCGACCGGGTCAAACTCGGCGTCAGTTATGGCGAATCGCGCCTGAAGCTGACCTCCGACGAAAAAACCCTCGGTGCGTCCAACAGCGACCTGGTCAAGGCCAACAAGTCCGGCGTCGGCGGCATCTACTTCAGCCTGACCAAGAGCATCACCCTGGTCGGCGAGTACATCAACACCAAGTCGACCGCCTTCAACGGCAATTCCGCCAGCGAGGACACCTACGCCATCGGCGGAATCATCTTCTTCTGACGCGGTACGCGTCTTCGGCACTGCAAGTGGCCGATCCCGGCGACGTCAGGAGTGACGTCGCCGCTTTTTATTCGGCGTCCGGAAGGATGATATGACCGCCACGAAGGCGCGAAGATCAAGAAGAAAGTCTTGACCGGATGCGAAGAGCGAATTTAGAAATGCCCTTCTTCGTCTGTCCTCGTGCCTCCGTGGGTGTCCTTTCACTGAAAATTGCCCGGCGCCGCCTGGTTGTCCGCGCGCGTGCGTTGGATCAGCACCAGAGCGGCGATCGTCAAAGCGGCTGCCGTCGCCAGATAATAGCCGACGAATTGCAAGCCGTACTTGCCGGCCAGCCAGGTCGCGATGTACGGCGCGAGCGATGCGCCGAAGATGCCGGCAAGGTTGAACGCCAATGATGCGCCGGTGTAGCGCACCGCGGTCGGAAACAGGTCGGCCAGTGCGGCGCCGAGCGGGCCGTAGGTGAGGCCCATCAGGAACATGCCGACGATCACGAACGACAGCGCACCGCCGGCAAGCGGGGCCGCGAACAACGGCGCAAACCCGAGGCCGTAAATCAGGATCAGCGCGCTCGCGACCAGCAGCACGCGGCCCGCGCCGCGCCGGTCCGCGGCCACCGCCGCCAGCGGAATGCCGATCGCGAAGAAAAGCACGCCGACCATTTGCAGCACCAGGAAGTCCTTGCGCGCGTAGCCGAGAGCGGTCGTTGCCCAGCTCAGCGCGAATACCGTCAACAGGTAGAACAGCACGAACGTGGCGAGCGCGGCGAACATGCCGAGCACGAGCACGCGCCAATGATCTGCCAGCACCGTCGCCAGCGGCAGGCGCACGCGCTCGTTCTTCTGCAGCGCGTCGAGGAAGGCCGGCGTTTCGGTCAGTTTCAGGCGCACGTACAAGCCGACGACGACCAGCAGCGCGCTGGCCAGAAATGGAATGCGCCAGCCCCAGGCAAAAAAGTCGGCGTCACTCAACGTTGCCGTGAGCAGCAGGAACACACCGGTCGAACAGATGAAGCCCAGAGCCGCCCCCAGCTGCGGAAACATGCCATACCAGGCGCGTTTGCCCGCCGGCGCGTTCTCGGTCGCCAGCAGCACGGCGCCACCCCACTCGCCGCCGAGCCCGAGACCCTGACCGAGCCGGCACAGCGCAAGCAGCAGCGGTGCCGCGACACCGATCGATGCGTAGGTCGGCAGCGCACCGATCGCAACCGTCGACAGGCCCATCGTCAGCAGCGCAGCGACCAGCGTCGCCTTGCGGCCGATGCGGTCGCCGAAGTGGCCGAACAGGGCCGAGCCGACGGGGCGCGCGAAGAACGCCAGCGCGAACGTCGCCAGCGACTGCAGTTTCGCCGAGGTCGGATCGCCGCCCGGAAAGAACAGGCGCGGAAAAACCAGCACCGCCGCCGTGGCATAGATGTAGAAATCGAAAAACTCGATCGTCGTGCCGATCAGGCTCGCGAACAGGATGTGGCGCGTCGACGTTGCCGCGATGACCACGGTCGGTCGCGTCGACGCGTCCTGCGCCAGGTTGCCTTCGCTGCTGCCGACCATGCTGGAATTCCCCAATCTGTCTTGCGCGAATTATGGCGAGAGCCGGGCGATGGCGCCATCGTGCGGCTGGACCGGCCGGATCTGCGGATAGCGGCGGCCGTCCGATGGACGTGCACCGATCGGATCGCCGATCATTGCGCCATGCAACTACGCACCGTCACCGCCACCCGCTACGTCACGCCGCTGCGCGAAGGCGGCTCGCTGCCGGCGATCATCGAGGCCGACGACCAGGGCATGTACGTGCTCAAATTCCATGGCGCCGGCCAGGGCCCGCGCGCACTGATCGCCGAGCTGGTCGCCGGAGAGATTGCCCGCGTGCTGCAGCTGCCGGTACCGGAGATCGTGTTCGTCGACGTCGATGCCGATCTTGCCCGGACCGAACCCGACGCGGAAATCCAGCACCTGATCCGCGCCAGTGCAGGCCTGAACCTGGCGCTGGATTACCTGCCCGGTTCGGTCACGTTCGATCCGCTGGTCGACCAGCCCGATGCCGATCTCGCCTCGCGCATCGTCTGGTTCGACGCCTGCGTCAGCAATGTCGACCGCACCGCGCGCAACAGCAACATGCTGGTCTGGCATCGTCGTCTGCACCTGATCGACCATGGCGCCGCGCTGTACTTCCACCACGCCTGGGACAATCATCTCGAGCGCAGCCGCGAACCGTTCGGCCGCATCAAGGATCACGTGCTGCTGCCATTTGCCACGCAGCTGGCCGCGGTCGACACGCTGATGGCGGGAAAACTCACATCGCAGATCCTCGCCGGTATCATCGATGCGATACCTGACAGCTGGCTCGATGGCAGTGCGCCGTTCGCTGACGCGATGGCGCAACGCGGCGCATACCTCGAATATCTCACGCGCCGGCTGCAGGCGCCGCGCGCATTCGTCACGGAGGCGATTCGTGCACGCGACCTATGACTATGCCGTGATTCGCGTCGTGCCGCGCGTCGATCGTGCCGAGTTCGTCAATGCCGGCATCATCGTCGCCTGCCAGGACAACGGCATGCTCGAAGCACGCATCGAACTGGACGAGGCGCGGCTCATCGCACTCGACCCGCACGTCGATCTGCCGACCGTGCGCGCGCATCTGGCGACGATACCGGCAATCTGTGCCGGCGGCGCAGGCGCCGGTTCGCTTGGCGCATTGTCGCGACGCGAGCGCTTCGACTGGCTGACCGCGCCGCGCAGCACGCTGATCCAGACCTCGCCGGTGCACACCGGGCGCTGCAGCGATGCAACGGCCGTGCTCGATCACCTCATGCAGACGATGGTACGGGCACCGCGCGCTGGCGGTCGATAGACAGGGTAACCGCCGCGCCGACCGAACACAGCACCGCGACGTAATGCGCCGGGGCGAGCGCGACCGACTTCATCAGCGCCGCGACGATCAGCGGCGTCAGCCCGCCGAAGATCGCGTAGGCGACATTGTAGGCAAACGAGATGCCGGAAAAGCGTACCGCCGGCGGGAACGCCGCGACCAGCAGTGTCGGGATGACACCGACGCAGCCGACGCAGAATCCGGCGATCGCGTACAGGAACGGCAACGCCTCGGGCATGCGTGCGGTGCCGATGTACAACGCATAGGTTGCCAGCAGCAGCGCGAGGCAACCGACGAACAATGTGCGTGCCGCGCCGAAGCGATCGGCGAACCGGCCGTAGACGACGCAACCCAGGCACAGCGCCAGCGTCGCGATCGTGTTGGCCGACAGCGTCGTGGCCGGCGCCAGCGAATACAGCTGCGCGAGCAGCGTCGGCGTCATCAGGATCACGACGACGATGCCGGCGGTCAGCATCCAGGTCAGCAGCATGGTCACGATGACGGCGCGGCCATGGCCGGCGAGCACGACCTTGAGCGGCAGGCCCTCGACCAGCGCGCGGCGTCGGCGCAGTTCCTCGAACACCGGCGTCTCGGCCAGCAGCCGGCGCAGGAACACGGCGAGGAAGCCGAACACGCCGCCGATCAGGAACGGTACGCGCCAGGCCCAGGCCTGCAGCTCTGCCGCATTGTATACTTTGTTCAGAACCCCGGCGATCAACGAGCCGAGCAGGATGCCGACGGTCAAGCCGGCGGTCAGCGTGCCGCAGGCGAAACCAACGCGGTGCTGCGGAACGTGCTCGGCAACGAACGTCCACGCGCCGGGGATTTCGCCGCCGACCGCCGCGCCCTGCAGCAGACGCAACAGCAGCAGCGCCAGCGGCGCCGCATAGCCGATGTCGGCATAGGTCGGCAGCAGGCCGATCAGCAGGGTCGGCACGGCCATCAGCAGGACCGACAGCATGAACATGCGCTTGCGGCCGTCGCGGTCGCCGAAGTGAGCCATGATCACGCCGCCGAGCGGACGGGCCAGATAACCGGCCGCGAACAGGCTCCAGGTCTGCAGCAGGCGCAGCCAGTCCGGCGTTTCGGGCGGAAAGAAGATGCGGCCGATCGGCGCGGCAAGGAAGACGAAGATGATGAAGTCGTAATACTCGAGCGCGCCGCCGAGCGCGGCAAGCGCGAGCGTGCGCATCTCGCCGCGACTCAGGGCACGGCGGTCCGCCGTCACAGTCGTGGTCATCGATGCAGCCTACAGTGCCGCCGCGACGTCTTTCTCGATGCCCTTCGGCGTATCGGTCGGCGCGAACCGGCGTACGACATTGCCGTCCTTGTCGATCAGGAACTTGGTGAAGTTCCACTTGATCGCCTCGCTGCCGAGCAGGCCCTTGGCCTCGCTCTTGAGGTATTGATACAGCGGATGCGTGTTGGCGCCGTTGACTTCGATCTTGGCGAACAGCGGAAACTGCACGTCGTAGTTCAGCGAGCAGAAGTTCTTGATCTCCTCCTCGTCACCCGGTTCCTGATGACCGAACTGGTCGCACGGAAAACCGAGCACGACCAGGCCCTGGTCGCGGAACTTCTCGTACAGGTCTTCCAGGCCCTTGTACTGCGGCGTGAAGCCGCACTTGCTGGCGACGTTGACGATCAGCATCGTCTTGCCCTTGTAGTCGGCCAGCTTCTGTTCGTCGCCGTCGATCGTCTGCGCGCTGAAGTCGTAAATCGTCGTCATGGCATTTCCTTTGATCTGCAGCGAGTGTACACCGCGCATCGCGCCGGGTCAGGCATCGTTCGACAACGGCAGCGCGACCTGCTCGAGTCCGCGCCGCTCGGCCGCGACGCCAAACTTCCATGCCACGGCAGCGGCCGCGATCATCAACGCAGCGCCGAACACGTAGCCCCAGGCGATTGGCGCACGCTCGCTGGTGCCGATCAGCCTGCCGAACAGCCACGGGCCGCCGATGCCGCCGATCGCGGTGCCGAGCGCGTAGAACACCGCGATCGCGAGCGCGCGGATTTCGAGCGGAAAGATCTCGCTGACGGTCAGGTACGCCGAACTGGCGGCCGCCGACGCGACGAAGAAGACAATGCACCACGCCAGCGTCTGCGTTTCCGCGCTGAGCAAGCCGGCGGCGAACAGGGCCGCAACACCGAGCAGCAGCAGGCCCGACAGCGCATAGGTCGCGACAATCATGATCCGTCGACCGAGCGTATCGAACAGCCGGCCGAGCAGCAGCGGGCCGAGAAAATTGCCGGCGGCGAACGGCAGCAGATATAGCCCGATACGGTCCGCGGCCACGCCGAAGAAGGTTCCTAGGACCAGTGCGTAGGTGAAGAAGATGGCGTTGTAGAAGAACGCCTGCGCGATCATCAGCACGAGACCCAGGGTCGCACGGCGCGGATACAGTACGAACAGCGTGTGGGCGACGTCGAGCAGTCCGAATGCATTGCCGCGCACGCGCAGGCGCAGACGCGGCAGCGCTTTAGCCGGCGGCAGCACCGGCGCAATGCGCCTTTCGACATCGGCGACGATCGCCTCGGCCTCGGCCAGGCGGCCGCGCACCATCAGCCAACGCGGACTTTCGGGAACGAAACGGCGCAGCCAGAGTATTGCCAGCCCGAGCACGGCGCCGAGACCATAGGCCGCACGCCAGCCGACATCCGCCGGCAGTCTGCCTGGTTCGAGCAGCACGACTGCAGCGAGCGCGCCGAGCGCGGCGCCGATCCAGAAGCTGCCGTTGACGATCAGATCGGTGCGACCGCGATAGCGCGCGGGCACCAGTTCCTGGATTGCCGAGTTGATCGCCGTGTATTCGCCGCCAATGCCCGCGCCGGTGAAGAAGCGGAAGACCGCGTACCAGCCGAAGGTCGGCGACAGCGCCGTCAGTGCGGTGGCGACGAGATAGACGGCGAGCGTGACGGTGAACAGGCGCTTGCGGCCGAGGCGGTCGGTCAGCCAGCCGAAAAACATCGCGCCGGCGACCGCGCCGGCCAGGTAGCAGCTCGCAGCGAGGCCGATCTGGGACGCGGTCAGATGCAGGCGCGGGCTTGCCTGCAACGCGCCCGACAGCGCGCCGGCGAGCGTGACTTCGAGCCCGTCGAGCACCCAGGTAATGCCGAGCGCAACCACCGCCAGGGTATGAAAGTGACCCCACGGCAAGCGGTCGAGGCGAGCCGGCAGGTCGGTTTCGACGACCGCCCCGGCAGGCGCGCGCCGGTCCGCACTGTCGACATCGGGCTTGTTTGCGTTCAACGCCATCGGCGAATTTTCGCACGGTCGCATACACTGTGCACCTTCTCGCCTGCGCTTTTGCGCGCGATGCCGACCGATCGATTCGCATTCTTCATGAAACGACACCTGGCCCTGCTGTTCGACAAGTTCACGATCGCGCTGATCGTGACGGTGCTCCTGGCAAGCCTGCTGCCGTGCCGCGGCGAGGCGGCAACGGTGTTCGGCGCCACCACCAGCGCGGCGATCGCGCTGCTGTTCTTCATGCACGGCGCCAAGCTGTCGCGCGAGGCGATCATTGCCGGCCTCACGCACTGGCGCCTGCACCTGCTGGTGTTCCTGTGCACGTTCGCGATGTTTCCGCTGCTCGGCGTCGGCCTGATGCCGCTGGCCAACGCCCTGGTCGGCACGCAGCTGGCACTCGGCCTGCTGTTTCTGTGCACGCTGCCGTCGACGGTGCAGTCGTCGATCGCGTTCACGTCGATCGCGCACGGCAACGTGCCGGCGGCCGTGTGCAGCGCGTCGTTTTCGAGTCTGATCGGCATCGTGCTGACTCCGCTGCTGGTCAATCTGCTGATCCATACCCAAGGCACGGCCAGCGCGCCGGGCAACGCGATCCGCGGCATCGTACTGCAGCTGTTCGTGCCGTTCGTCGCCGGCCAGATCGCACGGCGCTGGATCGGTGCATTCGTCGATCGCCACAAGCAGATGCTGAGCCTGGTCGATCGTGGCTCGATCCTGCTCGTGGTCTACACCGCGTTCAGCGCGGCCGTCGTCGAAGGGCTGTGGCACCAGGTCTCGATCGAGGCGCTGATCCTGCTCGCCGCAATGTGCGGATTGCTGCTTGCCATCGCGCTGTTCGCGACGGCGCAATTCGGCAAGCGTCTGGGGTTTTCGCGCGAGGACCGCATCACGATCCTGTTCTGCGGCTCGAAGAAGAGCCTGGCCAGCGGCGTGCCGATGGCGAACGTGCTGTTCGCCAGCGGCGCGGTTGGCGCGATCGTGCTGCCGCTGATGCTGTTCCATCAGATCCAGCTGATGGTCTGCGCCGTGCTCGCACAGCGCTACGCGCTGCAGGCCGCATCGACCACAGAACCGGCCGGCGACGAGGCGATGGACACGGCGGACTGAAACGTCCACCACCGCACGGGTGAGTGCAGTGACGTGGCGTGATCGAGCACGCTGGCGCAGGCCTTCTTGGTCACCGACTGCTTCATGCTGCCGAGCTTGCCGATGTCGACACTCTTGCCGGCGCTGCCGGATGCGAGCGACGATGGATCCATGCCGCCGGCGAGCCCAGATCCTGCGCGTCGCCTGCACCGGTCAGCGCCGGTGCGCCGGCCGGCATGAGCGGAAAGTGCCTGTGCTGCTTCACGATCTTGCCTCCCGTCTCGGAAACTTGGCACCGCGCTCCAGCGCGCAGCGGGATGAGTGTAGTCCGGTCGGTGTGAAACGCGTGAAGTGCCCGCTGCGGTCAGGAGACGCGCTGCAACGGGATGACGCTGTGCCGCAGCACCGGCGTATCGACGTAATGATCGATCAGCAGGAAGGCAAACAGCGCCATCAAGTATACAATGGAATAATTGAACACCTTCATCGGGAACAGGTCGTTCGGCGGGTCGAGCAGCACGATCGCGTAGTAGAGGAAGCCGCCGCCGAGCACCAGCGCGCCGCCGAGATAGAACAGGCCGCTCATGCCGGTCAGATAAGGCAGCACAGTCACGATCAGCAGCAGGATCGTGTAGTAAAGCACGTGCTGGCGCGTGTATGCGACACCGTGCGTCACCGGCAACATCGGCACCTGCGCGCGCGAATAGTCGTCGCGACGGAAGATCGCCAGCGCCCAGAAATGCGGCGGCGTCCAGACGAAGATGATCAGGCACAGCAGCAGTGCGTATGCGTGCACGTGGCCGGTGACGGCGGCCCAGCCGAGCACCGGCGGCGCGGCACCGGCGGCGCCGCCGATCACTATGTTCTGCGGCGTCGCGCGCTTGAGCCATGCGGTATAGACGATCGCATAGCCGATCAGCGATGCGAAGGTGAGCAGCGCGGTAAGCGGATTGACCAGCATGATCAGGATTGCCATCGCGGTGGCGCCGAGCACGACGGCGAACACCAGCACCTGCCTCGGCGTCAGCGCGCCGGTCGCCAGTGGCCGCTGCGAAGTGCGCGCCATCAACCGGTCGATGCGCTGGTCGATCAGGTGATTGATTGCCGCAGCCGATGCCGCGGCCAGCCAGATGCCGACCGTGCCGGCGATCAGCGGCTGCAGCGGCACCATGCCCGGCACCGCCAGGAACATGCCGATGATTGCGGTGAACACGATCAGCGCGACGACGCGCGGCTTGGTCAGTTCGAGGTATTGGTGGGCGATCGAAGACATGAGGTGCAGGGACGAGGGACGAGGGGGACCGGAGTAGCTTATCGCTTATCGCTTTCGCTCATGGCTTTTCCCTCGCCCCTCGTTCCTCGCCACTGGTTCTGACCAGCAACGCCAACAACGCAAACAACAACAGCGCCGCAACGCCGTTGTGTGCAATCGCAAGCGGCAACGGCAACCCGAGCACGACGTTGCCGATGCCGAGCGCAATCTGCAGCAGCAGCAGGATGCCGATGGCGATGCCGGAAGGCCGAAATGGCGCACGCCGCCACGCCGCGATGGCCGCAGCGCTGACGCACAGGAATGCAATCAGCGCGCCGCAGCGATGCGCGATCTGGATCGCGCTGCGTGCCGCGGTATCGAGTACGCCGCCTTCGTAGTTGACGCCGACGCCGCGCCACAACACGAAGCCTTCGCGGAAATCGGTCGGCGGCCACCAGAAGCCGAGACACTTCGGGAAATCGTTGCCGCAGGCGAGCGCGGCGTAGTTCGAACTGGTCCAGCCGCCCAGCGCAATCTGCAACGCCAGCGCGCCGATACCGATCGTGGTCAGCCGCCGCAACGACGCCGTGTCGATGCCGCCGGCCACCGGCACGGTCAGGCGCAGCGCGGTGTACGCCAGCAACGCGAACAGCAGCATGCCGCCGAGCAGGTGTCCCATGACGACCGCCGGCAACAGTTTCAGAGTCACTGTCCACATGCCGAGCAGCGCCTGGAACACGATCACGACCGCGGCTGTCAGCGGCGCGGCGGCGAGACCGCGCAGATCGCGCCGCCGCCACCATGCCCAGCCCGCGAGGGCGAACGTGAGCAGGCTCAGGCCGCCGACCAGGATGCGGTGGACCTGTTCGCGCCAGGCCTTGCCGGCCTCGAACGGACGATCCGGAAACGCGGCGCTGGCGCTGGCGACCTCGTGCGTTTGCGTCGGCCAGGTCAATTTGCCGTAACAGGTCGGCCAGTCCGGACACGACAACCCGGCATTCGACAGGCGCACGAACGCGCCGAACACGATGATCAGCAGCGCGAACGCCGCCGCTGCCCAGGCAAGGCGGCGCAGGCCAACAGCGGCGAATGCGTGCGGGCTCATCAGTGCACGACCTTGACGATGTCGCCGCGCAGCAGCGCAGCGTCATAGCCGGCCGCGTAGCGCATCATCAGCAATCCATTCGGATCGACCAGCGCCAGTGCCAGTTCGCCCGGCGCAGCGGGTCGATACGCGGTCAGCGCACTGGCATCGTCGTTGCCGGTCAGCAGCGTTACCGCCGCATCCGCCGCAGGCGCCGGCAAGGACGCTCCAAGGTAGACGATGCGCAGGCGTTCGGCATTGCGGTTCAACGTGATGCGCATGCGCACGAGCTCGGCCAGTCGTGTCTGACATGCCTGCGCGCAGTCGCCGTTGGCCAGCGCGAGCAGGGTCCAGTGCCACTGCGGATCGCGCCAGACCAGCTTCGAGCCGTCGGCCAGCGTCACCGGCGCGTTGCCGACGTCGAGCGGCGGCTGCACCAGCGTGCCCGAATTGCGCGTGTGCACCGGGCGCCAGCCGCTGGCGTTGAGCAGCAGCGCGGTGACGATCGGCGCGGCGAATACGAGCGCAATGGCAATCAGTACGAGACGGTTCCGGTTTCTATTTTCCACGGGCCTGCTTGTCCACTTTTATCCAATGTCGCAACACGAAAATGACGACGGCAGCCACGGCGAACGCGAACCACTGGAACGCGTAGGCCTGGTGGCGCGCCGGCGGCATCAAGGCCGGCGTCCGGGTTCGTTCGAAACCGCTGGCCGGGTCGGCATCGAGCAGCAGCACGCGCGGCAGCAGTGATGTGCCAAGATCCACTGCGATCTCGTCGTGATCGATCGCCAGCGTCAGTTTCGGTCCCGCCGGCTGCCGCCTCAGGCTGCTGCCACCCAGACGCAAGCCGTTGCCCGGAAACGGCGCGTAGATGCCCGTCAATTCGATTTCATCGGCGGCCGGCGCTGGCAGTGGCGGTTGAGTGCCCGGCGCGTGCTCCCAGGCGACCCAGCCGCGGTCGACCAGCAACGTCGCCGCGACGCCATCGACGGCGAATGCCCCGTAGGCCTCGACGCCGAGTCGCCCGCTGCGCATCTGCTCGTCGCGAAACCAGGTACGCGCGGCAATGTAATGCCCGTGCACGCGCACGTGCGGAAAGCGGGCCGCCGGAGGATTGACCGCGACCGCCGTGAAATCCTCGAGTGTGGATTGCGGCGCAGCGGCGAAAGCATCCAGCATCGACTGCGCCTCGCGCGCGCGATCGAGCTGCCAGATGCCGAGCCGCACGAACAGCGCAACGCCGATCAACATCAGCGCAATCGCCAACCCGGAAGCCCGCTGCCAGTGCCGCATGGTTGCCACGACGGCGTTATAATTTGCCCAGACCGGCGCGCCCGCGCCGGTACGGGCCACAACCGATGCTGGTCAAATCAATCATCGTCCTGTTTCTGATCGTGATCGTCTACAACCTGGGCGCCGGTCTGTTCTTCATGATGACCGACAAAGGCAAGACCGATCGCACGGTCAAGGCCCTGACTTGGCGCATCGGCCTGTCGGTGTGCCTTATCCTGCTCGTGATCGTCGGCATCCTGACCGGCGTCATTCAGCCGCACAATCTGGGGAGATAGGGGCGAGTGACGAGGGGCGAGTAGCGAGCGTTTCGTTCTTTCTCGTCCGTCGGCGCTCGTCGCTGCTCTCAAAGCACGTACACGAACAGGAACAATCCCAGCCACACCACGTCGACGAAGTGCCAGTACCATGCGACCGCTTCGAAGGCGAAGTGATGATCGCGGTCGAAATGGCCTTTCAGGCAACGGAACCAGATCACGGTCAGCATGATCGCACCGAGCGTGACGTGCAGGCCGTGGAAACCGGTCAGCATGAAGAAGGTCGAACCGTAGACGCCGCTGCCGAGCGTAAGGTTCAATTTCGTGTACGCCTCGATGTATTCGTGCGCCTGGAAATTCAGGAACAGTGCGCCGAGCACGACCGTCGCAGCCAGCCAGATCAGCAGTTGCTTGCGGTTGCCGGCACGCAACGCGTGGTGCGCAATCGTGATCGTCACGCCGGACGAGAGCAGCAGCAGCGTGTTCAGCAGCGGCACGCCCCAGGCCGGCATCGTCTCGAACGCACCGCCGATCGCCGCCGGGCCGTTGGTCGGCCATGCCGGCGTGTAGCCCTTCCAAAGGAAGAAGTTGGTCAGCGCGCCATCCCCCTCGCCGCCGATCCACGGCACCGACAGGTTGCGCGCGTAGAACAGCGCGCCGAAGAACGCCGCGAAGAACATCACCTCGGAGAAGATGAACCACATCATGCCCAAGCGAAACGACGTGTCGACCTGCTTGCTGTAGGTGCCGGCGATCGATTCGCCGATTACGGTACGGAACCAGCCGAACATCATCGACAGGATCGTCGCGATACCGAGCACCATGAGGTATTTGCCGGCGCCGATCTCGTTCAGCCACAGCGCGGCACCGCCGACCGTGAAGAACAGGCCGAACGAACCCATGATCGGCCAGCGCGTGCCGTGCGGGACGTAGTAAGCGCCAGGTGCTGCATTTGCCATGACGAAACCTCTAATTCTGCAAATCAAAAATCGGGAAATCACCACGACGGACTCGAAGGACACGAACGAGACCAATCCTGCTGCCGTCATTCCCGCGAAAGCGGGAATGACGACTTCTTCCTTGCGTCCTTGACTTCTTCCTTCTGTTCTTGGGATGACTTCATCTTCCCTGACTACTTCGTGTCCTTTGCGGCGCTGTTGTCTTTTACGATGCCGGCTTCGTAGCAGCCGCCTGTTCGGCAAGCTTCTTCGTCGCCAGTTCGTTGTTGTAAAAGGTATACGAAAGCGTCAGCGTGCCGATGTCGGCCGGCAGCTTCGGATCGACGAAGAACTTCACCGGCATGCGCCGTGACTCACCGGCATTCAGCGTCTGCTCGGTGAAGCAGAAGCACTCGGTCTTGTTGAAGTACAGCGATGCGGTGTTCGGCGCCACGCTCGGCACGGCGTTGCCGACGATTGCCTGCGGTGCATTGTTGGTCGCGTCGAACCAGGCCTCGGTGAGCTCGCCCGGATGCACGCGCAGCGCCACTGCTTCCGGCGCGAACTGCCATTTCAGCGCACTGTTGACGTTGGCGACGAACTGCACCGTCACCCAACGCGATTCATCCGGCTTGAACGCCGCGACCTTGGCGGCGCTGTCGGGCATGTTGCGCACGCGCCCGCCGAGGTAGCCGTGATCGCAGGCGATGCGATAGATCGGCACGCAGGCAAACCCGAACAGGAACATCGATCCGCACACGACCAGGGCGCGTCTCAGGAATCGCTGGTTGCGCTGGCCGACGTCCATCAGTGCCAGATGCCTTGCTTGAGGAAGAACAGCACGAACATCGCCAACGCCATGCCAGCGACGATCCACGCCGTGCGGCGGATACCGGCGCGGCGCTGATCGGAATCGAAATTGGCGGATTGATTGCTCATTGGGATTTGCCCCCTTCCGCCTTCGGCACCTTCCCCCGCAAGCGGGTGAGGAACGGCAGAAGCGATCGCTAGGTTTGCCTCGTCTCAGGTCGTGTCGTCGTTCAGTGCGTGACGTCACCATGGGCCAGGTCTTCATCGTGGATGACCGGCGGCACTTCGAACGTGTGGAACGGCGCCGGTGACGGCACGGTCCATTCGAGGCCGTGCGCACCCTCCCACGCGACCTGCTTGGCTTTCTCGCCGCTCTTCAGCGACGAGTACAGAATGAAGAACATCATGAACGGCGTCAGAAACATGCCGTACGCACCGATCGTGCTGACCAGGTTCCAGTCGGCGAACGCGACGTTGTAGTCGGGAATGCGGCGCGGCATGCCGGCCAGGCCAAGAAAATGCTGCGGGAAGAACAGCACGTTGACGAACACCATGCTCCACCAGAAATGCACCTTGGACCAGGTTTCGTTGTACATGCGCCCGGTCCACTTCGGCCACCAGTAGTAGATCGCGGCGATGATCGAAAACAGCGCGCCGGTCACCAGCACATAGTGGAAATGCGCGACGACGAAATAGGTGTCCTGATACTGGAAGTCGGCCGGCACCAGCGCCAGCATCAGGCCGGAGAAGCCGCCGATCGTGAACAGGATGACGAACGAGATCGCCCACAGCATCGGCGTCTCGAACGACAGCGAGCCCCCCCACATCGTCGACACCCAGTTGAACACCTTCACGCCGGTCGGAATCGCGATCAGCATGGTCGAGTACATGAAGAACAGTTCGCCACCGAGCGGCATGCCGACGGTGAACATGTGATGGCCCCAGACGATGAACGACAGGAACGCGATCGATGCGATCGCATAGACCATCGCCTGATAGCCGAACAGCGGCTTGCGCGAAAATGTCGGGATGATCTCGGACACGATCCCGAACGCCGGCAGGATCATGATGTAGACCTCGGGATGGCCGAAGAACCAGAAGATGTGCTGGAACATCACCGGGTCGCCGCCACCGGCGGCATTGAAGAAGCTGGTGCCGAAGAACTTGTCGGTCAGCAGCATCGTCACCGCGCCGGCCAGCACCGGCATGACCGCGATCAGCAGGAACGCGGTGATCAGCCAGCTCCACACGAACAGCGGCATCTTGAGCAGGTCCATGCCCGGCGCGCGCATGTTCAGGATCGTCGCAATGATGTTGATCGCGCCCATGATCGAGCTGATGCCCATCAGGTGAACCGAGAACACCAGGCACGCGACTGACGCGCCGCCCTGCAGCGCGAGCGGCGGATACATGGTCCAGCCGCCGGCCGGCGCACCACCCGGCATGAACAGCGTCGACAGCAGCAGCGTGAACGCGAACGGCAGGATCCAGAACGACCAGTTGTTCATGCGCGGCAGCGCCATGTCGGGCGCACCGATCTGCAGCGGCACCATCCAGTTGGCCAGGCCGACGAAGCCGGGCATGATCGCGCCGAAGATCATGACCAGCGCGTGCATCGTCGTCATCTGGTTGAAGAAGTACGGCTGCACGAACTGCAGGCCCGGATGCATCAGTTCGGTGCGGATCACGCCGGAAAAGAGCGCACCGATGCAGGCCATCGTGAACGAGAAGATCAGATACAGCGTGCCGATGTCCTTGTGGTTGGTCGAACACACCCAACGATTGAAGAACCCGTGCGGCTTGTGATCATGATGATCGTGATCGGCGTGCTGGTCGTGGTGCGCGGCGTGGGTAGCCATATTCTGGACCTCTAACTGAATTTCTGCGTTTGTTCGATCCGTGCTTCCGTCAGCCTTTCGGCGCAGCAGGAACAGCCGGGGGAGTGGATTCCGGAGGGGATGCAGCAGCAGTCGCTGCGGCAGCCGGAGGCGGCGTCAGCGCGGCTTCCTGCGTATCGAGCCACTTGATGAATTCGTCCTTCGGCACGGCCTTGACGACGATCGGCATGAAGCCGTGGTCCTGGCCGCACAACTCGGCGCATTGGCCACGGTAAGTTCCCGGCTCGTGGATCTCGGTCCAGTCGTCGTTGATGATGCCGGGGATCGCGTCCTGCTTCCAGCCGAGCGCCGGTACCCACCAGGCGTGGATCACGTCGTCGCCGGTGACGACGAAGCGCACCTTGGTGTCGACAGGCAGCATGAGCGGATGATCGACGTTGAGCAGGTAGGTGTTCTCGCCGTCGGTCTTGACCGCGAACGGATCGAGACCGGACTTGAGCTGGCGCGTGCGGTCGCTGTCGCCGTCGAGCTTGGAGATGAAGTTGACGTGGTAGGACTTGTCGCCCCAGTTGATGTATTCGTAGCGCCACTTCCACTGATAACCGGTGATCTTCACGGTCATCTGAGAATCTTCGGTGTGAGCCATGCTGATCAAGACGTTGGTCGCCGGCGCCGCGAGCACGACGAGAATCAGCATCGGGACCACGGTCCAGATCATTTCGATCCTGGTGTTGTGGCTCCACTTGGCCGGCACTGCGCCCTTGGATTTGCGGAACTTCACCATCGCGATGATCATCGCGCCGAACACGATCACGCCGATCGCACAGCAGACGTAGAACGCCCACATGTGGATCTGGTAGACCTCGTGCGAGGTCTTGGTCACGCCGGGCGTCATGTTGAGCTGCCACGGCACCGGCATTGCCGAGACCGCAGTGCTGACGGCGGCGAGCACGGCGCCAAGGCCGATCGCTGACCGGACCGGCTTGCTGACTTCGAAACACTTCATCGCTTCACCTGGGCATTTCCAAATTCGTGCCGCCAGACGCCGCTAGAACGTCTGACGTTCGCTGTTCTGCGCCTGCGCCAGCAGGCCCGACAATCGCTGCGCCAGATCGCGGCGTTCCTCATCGTTGAGAAACGCGCCAATCTCGACCTCGCGTCCGTGCGAGCGCACCAGCAGTCGGCTCGGCGCACCGCGCCAGCGACCCGGCTGCAGCGTCAACCGCGCCCAATACGGATGGAACTGCGCCGCCTGCCCCGTCGCACCCATCGGGACGATCTCCAGCCGCGTCGCACTCAGCACCACGACCTCACCCGCGGCGGACGCGCGCCAGACGCGGATCAGGCACCCGGCGACCACGCCGAGCTCCAGCAGCGCGAATCCTGGCGCAAAAACATTGCCGCCCCAGGCCGCCAGCAGCGCAAATCCCACTGCAGCCATGCCTTGTGCCGTCAGGAACAGCCAAAGACCGGCGCACGACAACGAGCGATGCGGCAAAATCACCAACGAAACCGCGTCGCCCGGCGTCAAAGCTGGGGTTTGCTCAGTCATGCAGCCACAGCGCTTTCAAGCCCACCATGATAGTGAGCAGGCGCGATCCGGGCAAGCGCAAGGGCACGCTGCCACGGGCCCGGGACAGTCGATTTGTGACCGGGGCCTCGACCGCAAGGCAAGCGTCTGCGACATCGAAACCGGGCCGTGCCCCGCCGCGAGCGTGCCAATCCGGACACGGCGCGTCCGACCTCGGCAGCAACGCTGCTAAAATGCGCGCCCCGCGACGCTGCCGGCTATCCGGCAGCGCGCTTTTCATGCGAACACGATGACCGCCGCCATCCTTTCACCCGAACTCGCCGCCGCTCCGGGCGCTGCGCGCGCGCTGATGACCGACGCGTACTGCCGCGACGAAACCGAGGCCGTCAACGAACTGATCGGCCAGGCCGCGCTGGCGCCGGCCGAACGCGACCTCGTGCTGGCGCGCGCGACCGAGATCGTCGCCCGCGTGCGCGCGAAGGCCAGCCAGCAGTCGGCGGTCGAGTCGTTCATGCGCGAATACGACCTGTCGAGCGAGGAAGGCGTGCTGCTGATGTGCGTCGCCGAGGCGCTGCTGCGTATTCCGGACAAGGCCACGGCCGACAAGCTGATCTCCGACAAGCTCGGCGAGGCGAACTGGGAGTCGCATCTGGGCAGGAGCGATTCGGTGCTGGTCAACGCCGGCACCTGGGGATTGATGCTGACTGGCAAGCTCGTCACGCTGGCCGACGAGACGCAACGCAACGTCGCCGGCGCGTTCAAGCGCCTGGTCGGTCGTGCCGGCGAGCCGGTGATCCGCCTGGCAGTGCGCCAGGCCATGCGCATCATGGGTTTCCAGTTCGTCATGGGCCGCACAATCACCGAAGCGCAGGATCGCTCGGCCGAAAAGGAAAACCGCGCCTACCGTTTTTCCTACGACATGCTCGGCGAGGCGGCGCTGACGCAACCCGATGCCGAGCGCTACCACAAGGCCTACAAGGACGCGATCGCTGCGCTCGGGGAAAAATGGGGTCAGAGTCATTTCCCCCGGAACGGGACCCGTGCCAAAGCCCCACTGGGCGGGGTAAATGACTCTGCCCCCATTTTTTCCGTGCTCGACGCACCAAGTATCTCGATCAAACTGTCGGCGCTGCATCCGCGCTACGAAGTTGCCAAGCGCGCACGCGTGCATGCCGAGCTGACACCAAAGCTGCTCGAACTCGCGCAGCTCGCAAAGAAGAACGGCATCGGCCTGACTGTCGACGCCGAGGAAGCGGACCGGCTCGAGCTGTCACTCGAAGTCATCGCCGCGGTCCATGCCGATGCCTCGCTCGAAGGCTGGCATGGTTACGGCCTGGCTGTGCAGGCCTACCAGAAGCGCGCGCCGTTCGTGATCGACTGGCTGGCAGAGCAGGCGCGCAAGACGGGGCGCCGGTTCTGCGTGCGCCTGGTCAAGGGCGCGTACTGGGATTCGGAAATCAAGCGCGCGCAGGAAGGCGGTCATTCCGGCTACCCGGTCTACACGCGCAAGCCGAACACCGACGTGTCGTACCTGGCCTGCGCGCGCCGCCTGTTCGAGCACGGCGAGGTGTTCTACCCGGCCTTCGCGACGCACAACGCACACACGATTGCGGCGATCCATCACATTGCGCAGGGCCGGCCATTCGAATTCCAGCGCCTGCACGGAATGGGCGCGGACCTGTACGCCGAGGTAGTCGGTGCAAGTTCTGTATTTGCTCCGAACAAGTCCGTCCGGTACTTGTCGGAGCGCGCCGAGTCCGGCGCAGAGCCTGCCCCGGACTCGGCCACGACGAATCGACCAAACGCGATTCGCATCGGGCCATCCATAATCAACGTGCCGTGCCGCGTCTACGCGCCGGTCGGCAGTCACGAGGACCTGCTGCCGTACCTCGTGCGCCGCTTGCTCGAGAACGGCGCAAACACCTCGTTCGTCAACCGCATCGTCGACGAATCGCTGCCGATCCGCGATCTCGTCGCCGATCCGGTCGACACGGTGCGCGCCTTCGCTTCGATTCCGCATCCGCGCATCCCGCAACCGATCGCACTGTTCCTCAATTCGAATCCTGCGGGGACCCCGTCCACTCTCACTCAGACTTCTGCCGGGGCGCAGAAGTCCGAATCTCCACAACGGAAGAATTCCATGGGCGTGAATTTCGGCAACGACAACGAACTGCGCGCATTGGCGGAAAGCGTCGCAAGGATCTCCCCGAACTGGAGCGCAACGCCGCTCGTGCCCGGCGCAAGATCGGGCGAGGCACCGCAAGACGTGACCGATCCATCCGACCGGCGCCGCAAGATCGGCTCGAAGCAGCAGGCCGATGCCGCGACCATCGAACGCGCACTCGCCAATGGCGTCGCGGCACAGCCGGACTGGGATCATCTTCCGGCCGCGTCGCGCGCGAAGGTCCTCGAATACGCTGCCGACCTGCTCGAACAGCGCCGCCCGCAATTCGTCGCGCTGCTCGTGCGCGAAGCCGGCAAGACGCTGCCGGCCGCGGTTTCCGAAGTGCGCGAAGCGGCCGACATGTGCCGCTACTACGCGGCGATGGCGCGCAAGCTGATGGGCCATCCCGAAGCGCTGCCGGGAACGACCGGCGAATCGAACGAATTATCATTGCACGGGCGCGGCGTGTTCGTCTGCATCAGCCCGTGGAATTTCCCGCTCGCGATCTTTACCGGCCAGGTCGCCGCCGCGCTCGCCGCAGGCAATGCCGTCATCGCGAAACCCGCGGACCAGACCGTGCTGATCGGCCACGCTGCGGTGAAACTGCTGCACGAAGCCGGCGTACCGGAAAACGTCCTGCAGTTCGTGCCGGGCAAAGGCTCGATGATCGGCAACCTGCTGCTGACGAAACCCGACGTCGCCGGCGTCTGCATGACCGGCTCGACCGAAACCGCGTGGACGATCAACCGCACGCTAGCCGCGCGCAACGCACAGATCGCCGCACTGATCGCCGAGACCGGCGGCCAGAACGCGTTGATCGCCGATTCGTCGGCGCTGCCCGAACAGCTGGTGAAGGACGCCGTCGCGTCCGCATTCGACTCGGCCGGCCAGCGCTGCTCGGCGGCGCGTGTGCTGTTCGTGCAGGACGACATCGCCGACAGAGTCATCGCGATGCTGTCCGGCGCGATGGATGAATTGAAAGTCGGCGATCCGGGCCTGCTGTCGACCGACGTCGGACCGGTCATCGACGAACCGTCGCGCAAGAGCCTCGCCGATCACGCCGCACGCATGGATGCCGAAGCAAAGCTCATCAAGCAGGTCGCGTTACCTGCCGAATGCGCCAACGGCACGTTCCTCGCGCCCCGCGCCTACGAGCTGAAATCCCTGTCGCAACTCACGCACGAAGTGTTCGGTCCGATCCTGCACGTGATCCGCTGGAAATCCGACCAGCTCGACGCGGTCATCGACGCGATCAACGCAACCGGTTTCGGCCTGACGCTCGGCATCCACAGCCGCATCGATTCCACCATCGCGCATATTTCACAACGCGCCAAAGTCGGCAACTGCTACGTCAACCGCAACCAGATCGGCGCCGTCGTCGGCGTGCAACCATTCGGCGGCGAAAATCTTTCCGGAACGGGCCCGAAGGCCGGCGGGCCGCACTACCTGCTTCGCTTCGTGACCGAACGCACCTTGACGATCAATACGACCGCCGCAGGCGGCAACGCGTCTCTGCTGACGCTCGGCGAATAACGTCCGAAGCAACGCCGCCTTGAACCGATCGATCGAGGTCTGCACATCCCCAATGCCCGGATCGCCGACCCGGAACGGATTGCCGTAGCGCTTGCTGCGATCGACCGTCACGGTATCGGGCGGCATGCGCCAACCCTTGCTGCGGCGTAACTGGACTCGGCGCGGTGTCTGAGCCATGGACAAATTGTGCGCCGTACGCGGCAACGGTTTCACTTTCACCCGGCCGTTAACGCGAACCTAACGAATGGCGGCGGCGGCGCCGCGGCAAACAGCAGGTCATGCGGTAAAGTATCACCATGTATCTGGAGTACTACGGCCTCAAAGAGGCGCCATTTTCGATCACCCCCGACCCGCGCTACGTGTTCCTGTCCGAGCGCCACCGGGACGCGCTCGCGCATCTGCTGTACGGCATCGGCAAGGGCGGCAGCGGCGGTTTCGTGCAACTGACCGGCGAGGTCGGCACCGGCAAGACGACGCTGTGCCGGCTGCTGCTCGAGCAGTTGCCGGAACACACGCGCGTCGCGCTCGTGCTCAATCCGAAATTGTCGCCGGTCGAGTTGCTCGAGACGATCTGCGAGGAGCTCAAGCTCGATGTCGGCGAGCGCCGCGACAGCCTCAAGGGTCTGGTCGATACGCTGAACGCTTACCTGCTCGACGCCTACGCCCAGGGCTTGCGTGTCGTGCTGATCGTCGACGAGGCGCAGAACCTGTCGACCGAAGCGCTCGAGCAGATCCGGTTGCTGACCAACCTCGAGACGCCGACGCAAAAGCTGCTGCAGATCATTCTGCTCGGCCAGCCGGAATTGCGCGAAAAGCTCGGCGACACCGAGCTGCGCCAGCTCGCGCAGCGCATTACCGCACGCTATCACCTGACGCCGCTGGATCGGCCCGAGACCGAAGCCTACGTGCGCCACCGCGTCGCGGTGGCCGGCGGCGCGAAGCTACCATTCTCACGGCTCGGCCTGCGCGCGCTGTACCAGCGCTCGGGCGGCGTGCCACGCCTGATCAACATCATTGCCGACCGTGCACTGATGGCCGGTTTCGCGCGCGAGCAGGATTCGATCGGCGAACGGCTGGTCGATCGCGCCGCCGACGAGACACTACCGGGCCACGCGCGCTACTGGATGCGCCATTACGGCCGCCTGGCTGCCGCCGCGTTGCTGTTGCTCGCAGCCGGTGTTGCGTTGAACTGGTACCAGCACCGCGAAACCGAGACGCCGGTACAGGCCGCGGTTCCGCCACCGGCGCCCGCTCCGTCATCGCCCGATGCCGATACCGTCGGCGCAACGCGTCTTCAAACAGCGCTGCAGGACGACAGCGAATCCGAACTGGCGGCATGGACACAACTTCTGGCGCGCTGGCAGGTCAAGTCCGGCGATGTCTCGGTGCGCGATGCGGCGCGTTGCCAAAGCGTGGTGTTCCCGGGACTCAACTGTCTGCGCGGCCACGCCTCGCTCGAGCAGCTCGCTCGGTTCGACCGGCCACTGATCTTGTCGCTGCAACACAACGGCGCGCACGGTTTCGCGCTGATGCAGGGCGTCGCCGGAAATCACGTCGCGTTGAGTTATGGCGGCGAGTGGGTGCGGTTGAGCACCGACAAGCTGCGCGATTTCTGGAGCGGCGACTTCGTCGCCGTCTGGCGCCTGCCCGACAGCGTGCCGGCGACGTTGCGCCTCGGCGATGCCGGCCCCGGCGTTGCCTGGGTCAAGGCGCAGGTGGAGCGCATGGACGGCGCCGCGGCCGCCGACACCGGTCCGGCCTATTTCGATGCTACGCTGGAAGAGCGCATTCGCAAACTGCAGATCGCCTACGGCATCCATCCCGACGGCATCGTCGGACCGGAAACGCTGTTCGCATTGTCCGCGCTCGACGAAAGCGGCCCGCACCTGGCCCACGAAGTCAATTTGTAATTACCACAAGATTTCAACATGTCCCTGATTCTGGAAGCGCTGAAAAAATCCGAAGCGCGGCGCCAGCTCGGCGAAGCGCCGGGCCTCGGCACGCCGTTCACCGTCGCGCGGCGACGGCGCAGTCCACTGCCGATCATCGTCGTACTGGTTCTGGCCGGTGCCGCTTTCGGCTGGTACTACATGCGCAGCATGCCGCGCCATCCGGCGGCAGGCGAAACAACCGCAACGCAAGCGCATGCTGCCGACACAGCCATTGCGGGCAGACCCAACCCGCAGACAATCGCGGCGGCGAATCCTGCGCCTGCGAACCGGTTCAATGCGCCGACAGCAACGCCACGCACGGTCGCGCCTGCTGAACCGGCGCGGTCGCCTTTCACCGGTCCCGGAGCGCCGGGGCAAGCGGCACGCAACACCGACGCACGCGCCCATGATCCGCGTCTGGCGAATCCACAGGCTTCGGCGGTTAACGTCGGCGCCGGCGAAGGGGGGCTGGGCAGGGCGCAGCACGTGAACCCGGGAGCGACAAACGCCGTCGCGCCGCCGCGCGCCGCAGCCGAAGCCGCGCACACGCACCCGCAACTCCGCGGCTCCGCGCTGACCGGTACCGCGCAGCCGACGACAAGCGCGATAGCCGAAACGCGGGGCGCTGCCGCATCGACTCGGGTCGCAACCGCAAACCCCAGGCCGATCGCGGTGCCGCCGCCACTACCCGCGCCCGCGCCGACGCCTCCACAGCCGGCGCCGACGTCACCGGCACCGGCAGCCGTTGCCCCAGCCGCACCGGACATGCCGCTGTACTACGAATTGCCGTTCAACGTGCGCAAGGACCTGCCGACACTCATCGTCAGCATGCATGTATTCGCCGCGCTTCCGGCGCAGCGTTTCGTCGTGATCGACGGCGAGCGCAAGGTCGAAGGCGAAACGATCAAGGAAGGACTCACGCTGCGCGAGATCCGTGCCGACGGCATCGTGCTCGAGTTCCGCGGCCAGAAATTCTTCTACCCGCGTCCGGGCCGCTGAGCGCCGCGCATGTTCGTGCGCGTCGACCAGCGGCGCAAGCCGCATCTGCCCTGGGCGACGATCGCGATCATCGGCGGTTGCGTGCTCATTTCGCTGTGGCTGGCGAGCCTGCCCGCGGATGTGCGCCTGCAGTGGCTGCGGCACTGGGGCACCGTTCCGGCGAAACTGCTCGATCCGCAAGCGCCGACCCTGCGCCAGCTGTTCGAGTTGCGCGGTCTGCGCCTGGTCACCGCATTGTTCATCCACGCCGACTGGCTGCATCTGGCCGGCAACCTGCTGTTCCTCATGATCTTCGGTTTGCAGGCGGAACGCGCGCTCGGATCGTGGCGCTTCCTTGCGCTGTTCATCATCGGTGGCGCGATCGCGAACCTGTGCGGCGCACTGACTCTGGCCAGCGCGAATGAACCGATCGTCGGTTCGAGCGGCGGCGTTTCCGCCGTCGTCGGTGCTTACCTCGCGCTGTTCCCGCGCGCGCGCCTCGGTCTGGTCATTCCACTCGGCCTGTTCCTCGAATTCGTGCGCATCCCGGCGCCGCTGCTGATCGGTTTCTGGATCCTGCTGCAGGTGCTGTTCACATTCGTCGGCCCGGCATTCGGCGCGGTCGTCTGGTGGACGCATATCGCCGGCTTCCTGATCGGCATCATCTTCGCCCTGATCTCGCGACCGGCGGTTGCGCGCAGGCTGAGACAATGACGCTGCGCGCTTCGCTGGCTGTCTTGCCCGTGCGCTCGTCGTTCCGAAGACGTCCGAAGGGCAGCCGCGGACGCGGCAAGCCTCCATCTTGACTTTGTTCTTCAGTGCAGAGCACTGAAAAGGGGAACAAGACGCTGGATTCCGGCTTTCGCCGGAATGACGAGCAAAAAAGACGAGCTCACCACCCCCACCCAAGCATCCCGTTAAAAGGAGGGCTAACGTGTGCGGCACGCGCGAATGGCGATATCGAGCGCTACAATGACGTCATGCGCAGCAAGAAATTATACAAAGTGACATTCCTCAGCCAGGGCAAGGCCATCGAGGTCTACGCGCGCTACGTCGGCAGCAGTGCGTTGTGGGGATTCACCGAAGTCGGTGAACTCGTATTCGAGCAGGGCACAGGCGTGGTCGTCGATCCGACCGAGGAAAAACTGCGCGACGAGTTCAAGGATACGAAGATGCTGCATCTGCCGATGCAGTGCATCGTGCGCATCGAGGAAGTCGAGAAACGCGGTCCGCTGTCGATCCGCGATGCCGCGAGCGGCGAAAAGATCATGCCGTTTCCGATGGCGCCGCCGCGCAGCAGCGGAAAGTGACTTCAGGATGAAGTCATCCCGTGCAGGGAGAGCCGGGATTTGACGCGAGATGCGTTGAATCGCATCTCGCGCCGGCGAGCGTCCGGACAGGGATGTCCGGACCGGCGATCGCACCATGGAAGGTTAGTGGCATCGCGCAAAGATGGCCGATGACACGGGATCCAGTTTCAATCTTCAACAGATGAAGTCATCCCGCGCAGGGCGAGCCGGATTGGGACGCGAGATTGCGCAAACGCTCCGTGCTCGCTGCGCTCGCAGCAGTTGCTATCCTCGCCCATCCAGCGCTCGCCAAGCAACCGAGCCCTCGGCTCCTGCCTCGGGCGTTCGGCCTCGCGCGCGATGCTATTCTCGCGCCATCCCTGGCGCTCGCCCTCCGGGCCAGCTGCGCTGTTCGCGCGCCGCTCCCGGCGCGCGCAGTCATTGCATCGCGCAAGCGCGTCACCTCGCTGCGCTCGGGCCGTTGCTAAGCTCGGCCTTCCGGGCCTCGCCAAGCAACCCGGCCCTCCGCATCCTGCTACGGGCGTTCGCCGCCGCGCGCGATGCGATTCAACGCATCGCGCGAGCGCGTCGGCTCACCCCTTCTTGTCGGGCACCGCGACGGCGGCCGTGTTCGGCATGATGGGCTTATGCTGCAGCGCCAGACCCTTGAGCAGGTTCAGTGCTTCGCTCAAGGCGTAGTCATCGAGGTTGTCGCTCTTCTTGCCGCTATCCTCGCGCTTGTCTTTTTCGTGTTCGCCCTTGAGGTGGTTCGGCAGGTCACGCTCGCCGGTGATCAGGCCTGGCGGTGAATCGCGCACGGTCAGCTTGAGATCGGCGAGCTCGATGTCAGGATGGATACCGGCGGCCTGGATCGAGGTGCCGCTCGGCGTGAAGTAGCGCGCGGTGGTCAGCTTGACCGCGTGTGTGTCGTCGAGCGGCAGCACGGTCTGCACCGAACCCTTACCGAACGTGCGTCGGCCCATGATCAGCGCGCGATGATTGTCCTTGAGCGCGCCGGCAACGATTTCGGCCGCCGATGCCGTGCCGTTGTCGACCAGCACTACCATGGGCGCACCGTCGAGCAGATCGCCGGGCGTGGCGCTGAAGGTCAGGTCGGTCTGTTTCAGGCGCCCGCGCGTGCTGACGATCTTGCCGCTGTCGAGGAAGTCGTCGCTGATCTCGACCGCGGAGGTGAGCAGGCCGCCCGGATTGCTGCGCAGGTCGAGCACGGCGCCGCGCCATGACTCCTGCTTGCCACGCAGCTTGGACAGCTTGGCCTTCAGTTCGGCACCGGTATCTTCCTGGAACTGTGCGATGCGGATATAGACGTAACCCGGATCAAGTCCACGCACGCGCACGCTGGCAACCTTGATCGTCTCGCGCATCAGCTTGAGATCGATCGGAGAGTTCGCGCCTTCGTGCAGGACGCTCAGCATGACCGAGCTGCCCGACTTGCCGCGCAGCATGTTGACCGCCTCGTTGGCGTTGTCCGAAGTGATGGTCTTGTCGTCGATGCGCGTGATGATGTCGCCCGGCTTGATGCCGGCGCGCTCGGCCGGCGTATCGTCGATCGGTGCGATCACGCGCAACGTGCCTTCGGCCGACAGCACCTCGAGGCCGAGGCCATCGTAGCTGCCGCTGGTGTCTTCGCTGAGCTGATCCATCGCGCGCGCGTCGAGGTATTCGCTGTGCGGATCAAGTCCGGCGAGCAGTCCATGCACCGCCGCCTGCATCAGCGTCTTGTCGTCGACGGGTTCGACGTAGGCCTGCTTGACCAAGCCGAACACCGCTGTGAAAAGGCGGATGTCTTCCATGCTGACCGCCGGCTTCGCCGGAGCCGCTGCCGGCGCCGGCGTGGCGGGCTTGTCGGCGTCCGCGGCAAGCGCGATCGCAGGGCAGGAAAGGAGCAGAACCAGTGCATAAGTTCGGAACATGGCAGTAACTCGTTGAAAAGCGCTTTGATTATAGGACTTGCGCGCTAACGTGGATGTGAAGGCGGCCTCAGCCAGGCACGCGCATCCATCGGCTTGCCGTCGTGGCGCAGCTCGAAATAAAGGCCCGGCGTCTTTCGGCCGCCGCTGGCGCCGCTGGTGGCGATGACTTCGCCGGCGTCCACCCAGTCGCCGACGTCCTTGAGCAGCGTTTCGTTGCAACCGTAGAGACTCAGGTACGTGTCACCGTGATCGACGATCAGCAGCAGGCCATAACCGCGCAGCCAGTCGGCAAAAACCACGCGGCCGTGCGAAATCGCACGCACTTCGCCGCCCTCGGCCGCTGCGATCAGTACACCGTGGCTGTCGCCGGTTTCGCCGGTACCGGATTGCGCTGATCCTTTCAGCGGCCAAGTCAATCGACCGCGCAGCTGCGCAAATGGTTCCGCTCCGGCGATCTGCTTCGGAATATCCGCGAAGATGTCGCGCAGCTTCTCGAGCAAGGCCAGCAGGCCTTTTTCGTCCCTGCCGAGTGCGGCCAGCCGGCTCTGCTGGTCCTTCAGGCTCGCTTCGAGCGTTGCCAGCACCTGGCGGCGTTCGTCGCGTTCAGCATTCAGTTGACGCCTCTCGCCTTCGCGCGCCTCGCGCGAGGCCTTCAGCTGCGCGGATTCCTGCTCGAGCGATTGCTGCACCTGAGCCAGCGCATCGAGATCCTTCAGCAACCGGTCGATCTCGCCGACGCGCGCGCTCTCAAAGTAACGGTAGTAGGCCAGCAGGCGGCTGATCGAATCGACGTCGTCCTGCATCAGCAGCAGGCGCAGTTCCTCGTGGCGGCCGAGCGCATAGGCCGAACGCAGCAGCGCCCCGAGCGCCTCGCGCTGGGCCTTGAGGGACACCTCGAGCGCGTCGCGCTGAACGATCAACGCGTTGACGCGGCCCTGCTGTGCGGCAAGTTTTTGATCGAGCACACGCAGGTCTTTCGCCGTCTGCGCGATCTTCAATTCCTGCGTGCGCAGATCAGCCGTGACGTCGCTGCGCTTCGTCGTCGTTTCGCGTTGCTCGTCGGTGATCCGGCGGATCTCGGTCCGCACCTGATCGAGTTTTTGTTTGGCCTGTGCCTCCTGGGCGGTGCGCGTAACCGCTTCGCTTTGCATCTGATCCTGCGCTTGCGCGCCGGCGTCGCACATCGACAACAGCAGTGCCAAAAGTAGGCAGCTCTGAAAGCTCTGTTTCTGAACCCGGAACAGCGAACTGGAACCGGACCGACACCATCCCCACCCAACCCTCCCCTTGAAGGGGAGGGCTAACGCGCGAGCGCGCGCCGCGACAACGAACAGCGCCGGGGTGACGAGCAAGACAATGCAAAGGAAAATCAGGATCAAGCGAAGGTCGCGAGTGAATGACCGGTCATCTCGGCCGGCTGCGGCAGCCCCATCAGCGCGAGGACCATCGGGGCCAGGTCGCTCAGAGCGCCATGCGCGAGAGTTGCCTTGCGGCCGACGTAGACCAGCGGCACCGGTCCGACCGTGTGCTGGGTATGCGGCTGGCCGTCGGCGGCGGTCATCTGCTCGAAGTTGCCGTGATCGGCGGTGATCAGCATTTCGCCGCCGGCATCGACGATCGCCACGCGCAATCTGCCGAGCGCTTCGTCGACCGCTTCGGCGGCCTTGATCGCGGCGTCGAGCTTGCCGGTGTGGCCGACCATGTCGGCGTTGGCGACGTTGCAGACGATGAAGTCGAACCGGCCGCCGCGGATTGCGTCGATCAGCCTGTCGGTGACTTCCGGACAGCTCATCTCGGGCTTCAGATCGTAGGTCGCGACCTTCGGACTCGGCACGAGGATGCGTTCCTCGCCGGGATAAGGCGCTTCGCGGCCACCGGAGAAGAAGAAGGTCACGTGCGCGTACTTTTCCGTTTCGGCGATGCGCAGCTGATGCAGGCCGAGCGTGGCGAGATACTCGCCGAGCGAGTTGTGCAGCGATTGCGGCGGAAACGCGACCGCAGTTACCGGCAGGTCCGCGCTGTATTCAGTGAGCGTGACGAGCGCGGACAAGACGATTCTGCGCGCACGCGCGAAACCGTCGAACGCCGGATCGACGAACGCCTGGGTCAGCTGCCGCGCCCGGTCGGCACGGAAGTTCATGTAGATGACCGCGTCGCCGTCGTTGAACCGTGCGCCCGGGCCGATCACGGTCGGCTTGACGAATTCGTCGTTTTCGCCGCGCGCATAGGCCGCGTCGAGCGCCGCAACGGCGTTGTCGGCGTGGAACCCGGACTGCGCGTCGGTGATCGCATCGTCGGCGAGCTTGACTCGTTCCCAGCGCTTGTCGCGATCCATCGCGTAGTAGCGGCCGCTGACCGTCGCGACGAAAGCGTTGCCGAGGCGTGTGCATACGGCGTCGAGTTTCTGCAGCGAAACGTGCGCACTCCGCGGCGGCGTGTCGCGGCCATCGAGAAACGCGTGCACGGCGACGCGCGCAACGCCTTGCTTCGACGCGAGGTCGAGCATCGCAAATATCTGGTCCTCGTGGCTGTGCACACCGCCGGGGCTGAGCAGGCCGAACACGTGCAAGGTCGTGCCCGCCGCCTTGGCTGCGGCGCAGGCCTGGAGCAATGCCGCATTGTGGACAAAGCTGCCGTCGGCGATCGCCGCGTCGATCCGGGTCAGGTCCTGGTAGACGATGCGACCGGCGCCGATGTTCATGTGACCGACTTCGGAATTGCCCATCTGGCCGTCCGGCAGGCCGACATGCAAGCCGTGTGTTTCGACCAGCGTGTGCGGGTAGTCCGCCAGCAGCGCGCGCCAGTTCGGCAGGCGCGCCAGCACCAGCGGGTTGCTGGCCTTGTCCTCGCGGTAACCCCAGCCATCGAGGATCAGCAGCAGCACGGGTTTGGGTCGGGACACGGCGGGTACTCGCAGGAAGTCGGTGAATGGTAACGGAATTCAGTGGCGGACTGGCCGGAGCCGTTGCACAGGCTCGCCGCCAACGGTGCCGTCCCGTCCGCAGGAATGGCGGCATTCCGGGCACCTTTCCAGCGGCCGCGTTGGCCGCGGCTAAACCTTTTCAGGCAATCCGCGCATCATAGGCGGCAACCACCCGATCACGGAGACACCGATGAACCGTTTCGCCATTTGCCTGCTGCTCGCGCTGGGCCTCGCCGGCGTCGCCTCGGCCGGCAACGAGGACCTCGATATCGACAAGGTCAATGGCAGCATCCACGTGCCCGACAACGCCACGGCCGGCAAGCTCAGCACGGTCAACGGCGGCATCCGCGTCGGCGCCAACTCGCACGCGAAGAGCGCCGAGACCGTGAACGGCGGGATCGACCTCGACAACGGCGCCACGGTCGACTCGCTGGAAACGGTCAACGGCGGCATCCGCATCGGCGAGCACAACAAGATCGCCCATGATGTCGAGGCGGTGAACGGTTCGATCACGCTGCGCAGCGGCGCGGATGTCGGCGGCAAACTCAGCAATGTCAACGGCTCGATCAAGCTCGAAGAGGCGCACGTCGGCGGCGGCATCGAAACCTCGAGCGGCGACGTGACGATCGGCGCGAATTCGCGCGTCGAAGGCGGCCTGCTGGTCAACGAGGACCACAGCTGGTTCCATACCAGTTCGCACAAGCCGCACATCACGATCGGGCCGCATGCGACGGTGCAGGGCACCCTGCAGTTCAAGCGCGAAGTCGAGTTGTACGTCAGCGATAGCGCGACGGTCGGCAAGATCGAAGGCGCCACGGCGCAGAAGTTCAGCGGCGATCATCCGTAGTACCCCGCCGGCGAAGTTCAAGTTCAACATCAAACCCGCGGCCCGCCGCGGGTTTTTTTGCACCGGGCATCCGACCCTGCCTACAATCGAAGTTCTTCCCCGGCCGGAGTTCGCGATGCGCCAGTGCGCCCTCATCTTTGTTGCGCTGTTGCTCGGCGCCTGCAGCCAGCCGACCCCGCCGGCTGCGAATCCCGCGCCGGTCACCCCGGCACCGGCCGCCGTCACGCCGACGCGCGACGACCATTTCTCGCCCGAGATCAACGCGGCGGATTTCGCCGCGCATGTGCAGCGCCTGGCATCCGACGAATTCGAGGGCCGCAAACCCGGCACGATCGGCGAGCGCGTGACGACGACCTACCTCGTCGACCAGTTCCAGCGCATGGGGCTCAAGCCCGGCTACCGCGGCGCCTGGCTGCAGACCGTGCCGACCGTCGAAACGACGCTGGTCGACGCCGACAAGGTCACGCTCGACGTGACGGAAGGCGGCAATGTGGAAAAGTTTATTTATCGCATCGACACGATCGTCAACGCGCCGCAGGGCAAGCCCGACGTCGAGGTGAAGGACAGCGACATGGTCTTCGCCGGCTACGGCGTTGTCGCGCCGGAATACCAGTGGAACGACTACGCCGGTCTCGACGTCAAGGGCAAGACGGTCGTCGTGCTGATCAACGATCCGGGCTGGGGCAATCACGACGCGAGCCTGTTCAAGGGCGCGGCGATGACCTATTACGGCCGCTGGACCTACAAGCTCGAGGAAGCCGCGCGCCAGGGCGCCGCGGCATGCCTGATCGTGCACGACACCGCCGCGGCGGCGTATCCGTGGGAAGTCGTCGTCAACAGCTGGAGCGGTCCGCAGTTCTACCTGCCCGCACATGAGGATCCCGAGCCGCGCTTGCCGGTCGCCGGCTGGCTCACAACCGAGGCGGCGCGCCGGCTGTTCGCGAAGGCCGGCGCCGATTTTGACGCGTTGAAGAAGTCGGCCGATCTGCGCGGATTCAAGCCGAGCGCACTCGCCGCAAAACTGTCGGTGCACCTGCAAACCCAGATCCGCAGCACCAGCTCCGACAATGTCGTGGCGATGTTGCCCGGCAGCGAAAGTCCGGACGAGGCGATCGTCTATTCGGCGCACTGGGACCACTTCGGCAAGGACCCGGCGCTCAAGGGCGACCCGGTCTATCACGGTGCCGCCGACAACGGCAGCGGCGTCGCCGCGTTGCTGGAATTCGCCGACGCATTCGCGCACCAGCAGCCGGCGCCTCGGCGCTCGATCCTGTTCCTCGTACCGACCCTCGAGGAGGCCGGCCTGCTCGGTTCGCGCTACTACGTGCTGCACCCGGCCGTGCCGCTGGACAAGACCGTGGCCGACATCAACATGGACATCCTGCTGCCGATCGGCCGCACCCACGACATGCAGATCATCGGCTTCGGCCAGTCGCAGATGGACGAGTACCTGAAGGATGCGCTGGTTCCGCAACAACGTACGATCACGACCGATACCGAACCCGAGAAGGGCTACTTCTATCGGTCCGACCAGTTCAATTTCGCCGAGCACGGCGTGCCGGTACTGTACGCGCGCGGCGGCTTCGACAAGCTCGTCGGCGGCAAGGACGCCGGGCGCGCCGCCTACGACGACTACACGCGCAACCATTACCACAAGCCGGCCGATCGCTTCGATCCGAACTGGGATTTCGCCGGCGTGGTCGAGGACATGCAGGCGTTGTATGCCGTCGGCAAGCGCCTCGCCGACGAGACGGCGTGGCCGCAGTGGACGCAGGACAGCGAGTTTCGTGCGGCACGCGAATCGCGCAAGGCGCCGGTACGCAAGTAGGGCGCCGGAAGCCGCAGGTGCCGTTCCCGACCCGAATTGTGTCCCGCGCCATCCCGGCGTAACCTGCGAGCACGCCTCCGGGGGACCGTGCGGCGCTGTCGATCGCATCAGCCTCCCGCTCAGCGGGCCACGTCAGCGAAAGAACTTCAGAAGGAATGCCGCCATGGCAAGCTACATCGCATTGCTCAAGTTCACCGATCAGGGGATTCGCAGCGTCAAGGATTCGCCGAAACGTTTTGCCTCGGCCACGAAGATTGCCAAGTCGTTCGGCGTGACGATCAAGCAGGGCTTCTGGACGATGGGGCAGTACGACCTCGTCCTCATCGCCGACGGTACCGAAGAGGCGATCGCCTCGTGGATGTTCAAGGTCGGTTCGCTCGGCAACGTCACGTCGAACACGCTGCGCGCATTCACGGCCGACGAGATGAAGAAAATCGTGGCGAAGATTTCATAGGCCGCTGCGATCGACGAACGCCCCGTCGTCTGGCATGTCGTCGGGGCGGTTATGTTGTGTTCAACCTTTCGTTGCGTTTTGTCGCACGTGAGCGTCCGGGCATCTTATCCAAGAAAGTCGTCATCCCGCGAAGGAGGGGACCCATCTTGATCTTGCTTGGCGCGCATTGAGAGAAAACTCGATGACATGCCGTTCCTGCGACGCGCCCTTCGGCCATTCGCTGCGCGAATGTTCGCTCCGGCATCCTGCCTCCGCATTCCCACTTTCGCGGGAATGACGTCCGTTGGGGACCTTCGAACGTCAGGCACTCCTGAAAATGTCAAACTGCTACTGCCTCCCTGGCAAAGCCGGAGGGGCTCTCGGTTTTGTCTAGTCGTAACCCGGATGGCGGACGGCTGAAGATCCCGGGTCCGCGGTGGACCGTGCGCGCAGCGATGTCGCACAATGCGTTTGTCCGACTGACCGGTAACCGGAATCGCCGTGCCCATCCTCGTCCTTGTTTCGATTGCGCTGCAGATCGCCTGCGCCGTACACGTCGTGCGCAGCGGGCGCCCGCTGTACTGGATCTGGATCCTGTTCATCGGCTCGTACCTGGCCGTGATCGTCTACCTGCTGGTCGCGGTGATCCCGGACTTGCGCAACGACCCACGCAGCCGCCAGGCGGCGACGCGCGTACTGCATACGATCGATCCGGAGCGCCGGCGGCGCACGATCCAGCAGCGCCTCGAGATCGCCGACACGGTCGACAATCGCCGCACGCTGGCCGAGGAAAGCATGCGCCTGGGCGACTACACCAACGCGGTCGAGCTGTATCGCTCGGTGCTCAAGGGCATGTACGCGACCGATGCCGGCTTCCTGGTCGGTCTGGCGCAGGCGCAGGCGAACAGCAACGATTTCGAGGGCGCGCGTGCGACGCTCGATACGCTGTTTTCGAGCAATCCGCAGTTCCGTTCGCCCGATGCCGAGCTGCTGCGAGCGCGCGTGCTCGAATCACAGGGCGACCAGGACAGCGCGCTCGAACATTACCGCATATTGGCCACCAGCTATCCCGGTGAGGAAGCACGCTACCGATACGGCACCTTGTTGAAGCAGCGCGGACACTTCGGCGAAGCACGCGCGGTGTTCCGCGACATGCTGACGCGCTCGAAGAATGCGCCGCGCTACTACAAGAAGAAGGAAAAGGAGTGGATCGACTCGGCGCAGCGCGAGCTGGCGAGCCTCGAGCCGGGTTGATCACGCAAACGACACGCTGCACAGTGTTTCCTTCTCCCACCGGGAGAAGATGCCCGACCTTCACGAGCAGCGATGACTGAGGCAACTGCGAAGCGCCCGCCGCTCGTCAAGGTCCGGCGGATGAGGGTTCGGGTATTTATCGACGTCGATACAAGATCCGACCCTCACCCTGCCCCTCTCCCGGTGGGAGAGGGGTTCGAAGCCCAGGCACCACGTGTTCCCTTCTCCCATCGGCAGAAGGTGCTCGACCTGCACGAGCCGTCGATGCAGTAAGACCCCCTTGGCCTTCGCAGCTCATGCAGGTGGGGTGGATGAGGGTCCGGGTATTTATCAACGTCGATACAAAATCTGACCCTCACCACCTGCCCCCTCTCCCGGTGGTAGAGGGCAGCCAATCATCACAGCCGGCTGTGCTCCAGCGGCCGCTGACGATGCATCAGCGCCCATTCGACGTGTTCGGCCAGCGACGCCTCGCCGAGCAGGCGCAGGATCTCGCGCTGCTCGCCCGCGTCAGCCGTGCCGTCGAGCGCGATGCGCGCCTGCGTGAACAGGCGGTGCATGAAGCGGTACTGCTTTATCAGTTCCTTGTCGGCCTTCTTGTACGCGTAGGCTTCGCGTACGGCGGCGATGATCGAAAACACCGCCATGACGACGACCAGCCAGTTCTTCGCGTCCGGCGACAGGCGGCTCGCCATCACCGCGAGCACCAGGCTGATGCCGATGCCGACGCACAGACTGGCAATACCGATCGATTCGGTAAAACGATGTGTGCGCGCACGTTGCGCACCCTTGCGCCCGTAGTAATCGAGCTGGCCGCCGGCGCCCACGTCGCCGACCCATTCGCGCACAACCTTGGGCAGGTCTTCGGGTTCGGCCGTCGATGTGTCCAGCGCGCTTTCCAGCGCCGCGCCGCGCATGACGTTGCGGATCCAGCCAAGTTCGACGTCCTGTTTCTGCAGGAAGTTGTCGCGCGCAAACTCGGCATCACCGGTGATCGACAATCCGGCGCGACGCCAGTATGACTGCACGCGCAGCCCTTCGGCCAGCGCACGATAGTCGAGGTATTTGCGATGCCACGAACGGCGATTGGCGATGATCACGACGAGTCCGCCGATCGCGAACAGCAGCAGGAACACCGACAGCATGTAGTCCTGCTCGGGCAGGTTGTCGTAGACCGTGAACGCAATACCCATCAGCGCCGCCAGCGTATACAGCGTGCGCATCGCCAGCAGCACGCGTTTTTGGAAATGGATCGCGAGCCAGTCGGCGGCGTGGAACAGCGCGCCGAACGCCGATGCGAGCGGCGGTTGCAGCCGTTCGGCGCCGGCGATGTCCTGCGCATAGGTCGCACAATCGGCGTTGAATTCGCTGGTATGGACGAACATCGTGTGGAAGTCGAGCGGCATCGGCTCGTCGCCCGGTAGCGCATCGTCGCCGTTGCGCCAGAACGATTGCAGCGGCTCCAGCGGCGGCGCGGGCGTACCGCCTGTCTCATCGCGCGAGCAGACGATGTGGTAAACGAGCCGCTCGCTGTCGCTGCCGAGCAGTGCGCCGCGCGCCGCGCCGCGGCGGCGTTCTTCATTGGCCGGCCGCACTCCAGTCAGGTGATAACGTACGACCTGCGCCGTGCCGCCGAGCCGCGCCGAGAGTTTGCCGTCCCATATTGCAAGAAGAATGTGGCAGTGCTGGGAAATGTATACACCGGCCTGGGCGTAATGCAGGTCACGCTCGTGCCCGGCCGGCACGTCGACGCGATGGCGGCCGCGGCCGCCGCCGACAACTTCCGGCACGTCGATGATCTCGGCGGCATCGCACAGCGCGTGGAAGCGTGCGCGTGCGGCCGGATCGTCGAAATCGCGCTCGTAATCCGAACGCGCCACCGGCAGCGGCGCTATCAGCCGCAGGCCCGCGGCCAGCGCCTCTTCCGCCACCCACTGGTCGCCCCCTTCGGCCAGCGCAGACAGCACCACCAGTGGCAACCGCGGATAGTCGCGCTGCAGCCGTGCAAAGAAAGCCCGCACGTGCTGCCGGACCGCTTCGGCTTCGCGTGCGGGAATGTTGCGGTGGCTGGTGACGCCGATCACGAGTGGCACAGCGATTCCGCGAATTTCGATTGCCTGTGCCGGAGTCAGCATGAATGCGGACAATTCGCTGCAACAAGTGACTGCCGCGCTGGAAATGGCATCACAAGGCCCGCTCCGCCGTCTCGCGCGCCGTTACCGTCGGCATGCCGGCGACTGCTTTGCGCGCTGCATGCCAGCTACTTGTTCTTTATTGTCGGATCGCTGCTGCCGCCCGATATCCTTGAGGGTGCCGAACTGTATTCCACCCCATCGGAGCAGACCACGATCGTGTAGAAATAGTCGACAGCGCTGCCGGCGTTCTGATTGTCATCGGTCACGGTGATTTTCGTGTCGGTGACCGTGGGCGTGGAAAATGGCGGGTTGGGCAATCCTGTCAGCGAGACAAAGGTGAAATTCTCCTGGGCAAACGGAACCCACTCTATCGTCTGATTACCGTGGTTGACTGAATGGACTCGGGGTTGAACCGTTACCGGCGGACTGGCAGCAGTGTTGAGCTTGACTTCGATTGCCATCGTTGGGCTCCTGTTGGTTGATGCGGACGGCTCTGTAGAACTGGGCGGGCCGTTTCGCCTTGAATCGCAATTTGGCTTCACCGAGCCTGGCTGGACCTATTTCATCGCCTCTGCAATCCTCTGTGAGACATCCGCATTGTCAGGATAGGCCAATTGCCTGCTCTCGACGAGGGCAACAAAGTCCGGTGTGCGATACCCCATCGCGGCGAGCTTGCCGATCACAGGCTTTGCCTGGTTGATGTCGTCAAGCAACAACAACGCGCTCGCCAGCTCTGCGAGAAAATTCGGATCTTCCCCCGTGCTGGCGGCCACACCGATCGTGTCACGTGCAGCAAGCCAATGGTCACGCGCCCGGCCTGCCTCATGTCGCCTGGCGGCGACCTCGCCGAACAATGTCGAAGCTTGTGCTGCCAGCAGAATCAAGGCTCGACTATCCGCGTTCTTCACCCGCAACGCTTCGATTGCCGACCGCGCGGCGTTGACCAGGTTCTCTGCCGCCTCCACCTCACCCCGGGAAAGGAGCAGGCGCGCACTCTCCAATTGGCTCTGCGCCAATTCCTGCCGCAAGTCCACCCGGGTTTCATCCTTGTTCTTCAATACATCGAGGACTCGAACGGCATCCGCGTCAGCGATGGCCGCGTCCTCATAGCGCTTCTTCTGTCTGAGCAGACCGCCGAGCTGCTGACTGTATAGCGCGTAGTATTCCTGCCAGTCAGCGTTGGTGCCGTCGAACGACATCAACCCTCGAGCCGATTCGACTGCATCCTTCGTGTATTGCGTTGCCGCGTCGATCTCGCCGCACAAGCCAAGCGTACGACCAAGTATGGCGTTGCTCACCAGAAGATTTTCCTGCCCGTCGTGATTGCCTGGATCGCTCGCCGCTAGTTTTGCCTTGATGCGCTGATCGGCACGATATGCACCGATTGCCTGGTCGATTTGGCCATGTTGGAGCGCCAGTTTGCCCAGGTTGTTGTATGCGTCGCCCAAGCGCGATTTCCACCGGGAATTCCCCGGTTCCCGCCGGCCAAGCTCTTCGTAGATGCTTCTCGTCGCCTCATATTCGGTCAGCGCCCCCGCGAAATCCCCCCGCAGCTCAAGCACGTGACCGACATTGTTTCGCGCTGCCGCCAGCTGGAATGCGAGCTCGTTGTCGTCCGACCTCACGGCGAAAACCCTTTGCAGGATGGCACTGGCAGACTTGAATCGCTGCAACGCTTCATCCAGATCGCCGCGATACCAATAGGCTTGCCCTACCCATTTCAAACTGTCCGCATATGCGGCTTGACGCATCATGTCGCCGGGCACGCGTTGTACGAGTTCCGCTGCCAAAGTCGAAGCGGCGTTGTACGCCTCGAGACCAGCTGGTATCTGCCCTTGGTCCAAGCGCACGCCTCCGATCTTCTCCAATGCAGTTACACGCTGGGCCAACGTCGCATCGGTCACGTCCTTGGTTGGCAGCGACGCGAAGTAGGCCATTGCCTTGTCGTCGACTGCTTGCAGGATGTCGAGCCGATGCACTTCACCGAGCTTGTCGTTGAGATCGCCGAGCATGAAGCCGACCAGGTCTTCCGCTTGCTTCTGCCGTCGTTCTGCATCTCCACGCGCGATCATCGCCATGATCGCCAAGGTCGTCGTCACGAGCATCACGATGACCGCGATTGCGCTCAGCACGGCAAGACGCCGGTTGCGCCGCTGCTGTTCGCGCTGCTTGAGCGTGTCGAAGCCGACGTCGAGCAGACCGGCGATCAGCTTGAGCTTGGCGTTTGCCTTGCCGTCCTTGCCTTCGCGCGCATCGGCGGCGATCGGCTCGGTGCGCTGCCCAGTCGATTGGCCGTCGGCGCCCATCTGGAAACGCAGTGCAGGCGCGAAACACTCTTCGGCTTCGCGTCCGGCGAGATCGCTCGCATTCGGTTCGCCGCCGACGATCAGGCAAAAGATGCTTTCGGCGTGGCCGAGGCGCTTGAACGCCAGCACTTCCTCGTTGACCCAGCGCGATTTCGCCGAGGCCGGCGAACAGATCACGATCAGGTTCTTCGATTGCGCGAGTGCGGCGTTGACAGTGCGGCCGAGATCGGTGGCGCTCGCCAGCTCCTCGCGGTCGCGGAAGATCGGCAGCAGGCGTGATGGGATGATGCCGGCGTCGGTGGGCTGGCCGACCAGCCGGTTCGGCACGCGCCAGGTTTCCAGCGTCTTGTGCAGCCACTGCGCCCAGAGTTCGTCCTGGTGGCTGTAGCTGATGAAGGCGAAATAGCGCGGGCTGTCGGCGGGCGAGTTCATCGCGCGCCTTTGCTGCTTGCTGCGCTGTCGTCCGAGGACGGACTTGCGCGCGTCATCAAAGCCCCCTGCCTGACGGTCTTGAGACATCGGCCGGCTGGCGAGTATCGGTCAAAATCGAATGCAAGTCACGAATGTGAAGGATGCGCTGTCGCGGTGCAGCAGATTGGGCGGGGCGCGCCGCTTCGCGATTTCCCGACCCTGCCGGATTTCAACGAAACCGATCGCGGCGTAACACCATCCCCACCGAACCCTCCCCTTGAAGGGGAGGGCCAAGCAGCTTCTCGGATTACCAGATCGATCATCACGCGCTGATCCGAGAGGGAGCGCACTCGTAGGAATCAGCGCGCAGTCGCACTGTCGTAGAATCTCGCGAGATCCGCCTTGAACTCCTTTGCCGCTTCGAGATTGAGATACACCATGTGACCCGACGGATAGTAGGTGAACGTCAGGTTGCTGCGCAGCTTCGGATCGATGTCCATGTGCGCAAGGTCGAACTCGGTCGCGAAGAACGGCGTGGCCAGATCGAACCAGCCGTTGGCCGACAGCACCTTCAGGTGCGGATTCGTGCGCATCGCTTCGCTCAGGTCCGGCACCATTATCGGCAACGGTACCGGGCGCATCTGGCCGCGCAGCGCGTGCTTCCAGTCCCATTCGCGGATCGCCGAACCGGCCGACGTCGCGTACGGAACATCGCTCGTGTAGTTCAGTTCACGCACGATGTAGTCGTTGAACGCCGCGGTGAACGCGCCGCGGATCGCGGTGTCGGCCGGATCGGTCTCCGGCTGCTCGCCGGCCGCATCCATGTCGATACCTTCGAAGCGGCCGTCGTAGCGGCCGAGCGTGCGCCGTTCGTCGCGCAGCAGTTCCTTGCGAAAGCGCGGCTGGCTGACGCGCAGGTTCGCTTCCTTCAGGTACGCCGCGCTCAGGCCGGTGTACTTCGCCATGCGCTCGGCGATCGCATCGCGCTCGGCCGGCGCAAGGTCCTGGCCTTTGCTCAGCGCGACCGCATAGTCGCCGCGCGCGAAGTTGCGCACCTCGGTCAGGTACGGCTCAAGCGTTGCCGGCCGGTTTGCGGTCTTGTTGTGATACCAGGCGATCGCCGCATACGACGGCAGCAGATTGACGTAATCATTGTCGAGCCCCGGCATGCGCGAGGCATAGTTCAGGATCGACGACAGCAGCACGACGCCGTTCAGCGCGATGCCGTGTTCTTCCAGGTATTTCGCCAGCCCCGCCGAGCGCGGCGTGCCGTACGATTCGCCGAACAGGAACTTCGGCGAGTTCCAGCGCTTGTTGACCGTGATGTAGCGCGCGATGAAGCGGCCGAACGCGTCGATGTCCTGGTCAGTGCCCCAGAAGCGCTTGTTCGGGTTCTCGACGGTTTCCTTGTCCGGCTTGCCGTCCTTGTCTTCCTTCACCAGGCCTTTCGAATAGCCCGTGCCGATCGCGTCGACGAAGACCAGGTCGGACTTGTCGAGCAGGCTGTCCGGATTCGCCTCGATGCGGTATGGCGCCGGCGCAGTCGGATCGGGACTCGACGTGACGATGCGTACCGGCCCGAACGAACCCATGTGCAGCCAGATCGTCGCCGAGCCCGGGCCGCCGTTGTACAGGAATGTTACCGGCCGTTTGCTTGCATCATGCTCGTCAACGGTGTAGGCAACATAGAACACGCTCGCATCCGGCTTGCCCTTGCCATCGCGGATCAGCAGCGTGCCGGCCGCGGCCTTGTACGCGATGGCGCGGCCACCGATCTGCAGGCTGTGCGTCGTGACGACCGACTTCTCCGCCTCGGCCTTGACGCGTTCCTGTGCGGCTGCTTTCGTCGATTCGGATTTCTCGTCGCGCTTGTCGGTGTCGTCGTGCTCGGCGGCGAGCAACATCGCTGCCGGAAGCAGCAGGCTCAGCAGCAACGCGGCGAATGCGGCGGGCTTTTTCATTGCGGAATTCCCCTGGCGGACCGTTGGAGGCGAGGACGTTTCGACGTCCAAATGGACGTGCGAGTATGCCGCGCGCGGAGCGACGATGCACCGTGTCGGAAGCAATGGATTCCACAACGGCGCGTTAGATATTGTAAGGCGGCGACTCGGTACCTGACCATCGGCACGATCGGCGCAGGCGCGCTTCCACAGCTGCCGGACCGGCGCCTGCGCCATGCAGGTTGTAGCCGCGGGTCGGTATCGAGCCCTGCAGCGGATTTCGTCTGGGCAACCCGTGGTCGCAGTCCGTCGCGCCGCTGGGGCATCGTTCTGGTGCGACTGGCGCACCACCGACGCGCAATGCGCGTAGCATTGGCACGCGAGACAGTCCGCTCGTTGCCGACTCTTTCCAGCGACGGATTGCCTGATCGAAGCGGGAGGCGCCATGAGCGATGCACGACAGGCCACAGGCAACAGCGCGGATGGCGACGGGGCGGCCAAGACGCAGGCCGCGTGGGTGGCGCATCTGAAAGCCGAACGCGACGCGATTGGCGCGCGGCGCAAGACCGCATTCGAGAAAACTCCGGAAGCTGCCAGGGCACCGCCTGCCGGACTTGCCCTTTCCGGCGGCGGCGTGCGCAGTGCGACGTTCTGCCTCGGCCTGATTCGCGGGCTGGCGCAGAACGGCATCCTGCGCCGTTTCGATTATGTGTCGACGGTGTCGGGCGGCGGCTTCATCGGCGCCGCACTCGGGCGGCTGGTCGGATCTGTCGGCATCGACAAGGCCGAAGAACAGTTGGCGGCTAGCGATTCGCTGGTCGTCGCGTGGCTGCGCCGCAACGGCCGCTATCTGACGCCGTCCGGCGCGCGCGACCTCGGCATGGCGGCGGCCACGCTGCTGCGTGACGGCGCATCGACCCACTTCGAACTGGGTGTGCTGGCGATACTGTTCGGACTGATCGCGATCGCGCCGCACGTGATCCAGACCGCGCTGCCGCTGTTCGATGCCGACGCCTGGCAGGATTGGTGGACCTGCTGGTGGCCGATCGCGCTGGGTTCGTGGCTGCTGTTCGCGCCCGGCACGTTCGTGGCGTTCTGGCCGTTGCGTGAAACCGGCAGCGAACTCGGCAAGAAGGTTTCCGCGTGCCTGCCGCGCGCGGAACTGGCCCTGCTGTGCCTGGTCGCGCTGGCCGGCCTGATGCTGATGCTGGCGTCGTCGCCGCCGGCCTCTTCCGGGATTCCCGCTTCGACCGCGCTGATCGGCGCGCCTTCGGCACATGCTTTCGGCGCACTCGTTTTCGTCGGGATCCTCGGGCGCCTGATCGGCTTGTTCGTGCGCCTGTCGCGCCAGTCCGGCGCGGACTCCTACAACACATTTGCCGAACACCGCAATCGAATGACGCGCTCGCTGCGGCGCGTAAATCTCGTTACGGCGGCCCTGTTCCTGCTCGGCTTGCTCGACGTGGCGACCTGGCAGTGCAGCCAGTTGCTGACGAACCTGAACTCCTCGTGGGTCGCCGGCGGCGCCGGGTTGGGCGCCATCGTCGCGCTGCTGCTGCGCAGCCTGTCCGATCCGCTGCAGAAGGTCAACGCGTCCGCCGACCGCACCTCGAGAAACTGGTTGCCGACGTTGATCAACATTGCCGGCATCGCGATCGGGCTGATCGTGCTGGCCGCATGGGTCGTGCTGCTGCAGTGGCTGGTGTTCTCGCCGGTGCCGCTTGCGGCACTGGCGTTCCTGCCGCCATGGGTGCGGGCCGCTGTGATCCTTACCGGTGTCGCGGTCTGGTACGCCGCGACTGTGCGCCATCGCGAGACCGTCAACGCATCGTCGCTGCACAGTTTCTACCGCGCGCGCCTGACGCGCGCCTACGTATCGGTCGGCAATGTCGAACGTTTCCACGACATCTGCGCGCGCAGCGGCTCTACGGCCGCACTCGACGCGATCGCGAGCGTGGCGAGCGTCGTGCCGAACGACGACGTGATGCTCGACCAGTATCGGCCCGAGGACCGCGGCGGACCGCTGCACCTGATCTGCGCTTGCCTGAACCAGACCGTCGACGATCACGGCGAGTTGTACAACGCCGACCGCAAGGGCTCGGCACTCGTCGCCAGCGCGCGCGGATTTGAAATCGGCGAGCAGGTCGTGTCGGCCGCCGCTGCCGGCATCAGGTCCGGCACGCTCGGCCACTGGATCGCAACATCGGGCGCGGCCGCCGCGCCGGGTGCCGGTTCGTTCACCACGCCCGGCTGGGCGATGCTGCTGTTTCTTGCCGGCGCGCGCCTGGGATACTGGCTCGATGCACAGGGCATGCGTCGCGATGGCGTGACCGTCACGCCCGACAGCGCGCTGTCAGGCTGGCTGGCAAACCTGTCGACCTGGTTGCGCGAGACCAAGCCGGGCTTGCTCGGCAGCGAAGCGCTGGCCTCGTTCGGCGGCCCGACGCGGCGCTGGTGGTACTTGTCCGACGGCGGCCACTTCGAGAATACCGGCGTCTATGCATTGTTGCGGCGCGAGCTCGAATTCATCGTGCTCGCCGACTGCGGCGCGGATCCGGATTTCGAATTTGCCGACCTGGAAAACCTCGTGCGCAAGGCGCGCATCGACTTCGACGCCGAGATCGAGATGTACACGCGCGATGAAGCCGCGGGCCTGGTCTGCCCGACCGACGCGGAAGTCAGCATCCTGTCGACCCAGGACATGGCGGACAACAGCTCGGTTCGCGGTGTGCTGATGGCGCGCATCTGCTACCACCGCTCCGACCCCACGCGCCGCAAGTTTGGCACGTTGCTGATCGTCAAGCCGAATCTGCACGCGGCGCTCGACAACGACCTGCTCGCCTATGCGCGCCGCAATCCGGCGTTTCCGCAGCAGCCGACCTCCGACCAGTTCTTCGACGAAGCACAGTGGGAAAGCTATCACCGCCTCGGCGAGGACTTCGGCCGCAGCCTGACGACGGCCTGGCTGAGCCAGCTGCCCGGATTCGACCAGAGCGCTGCGTGTCCGGCGCTGGTCACGCCGCTGCGTGCGAACCGCGACAGCGAGGCGGACACGAAGGCACCCGACAGAAAGCCATTCTGGCGGCGTACGCCAGCCAATGCCGCGCTCAGCACGACACTCGGCATCGGGGCGATCGGCACGCTGCTGGTGCCGGCCTGGACCTTCATCGATGGACTGAACAAGGAGCGCAGCGACAACGAGGCGCAGATCGCGGCGCGGAAGGAATCTGCGAACAGCCGGCTTGCCGAAATCGAGGTGTGCGTTCGCGACCTGCTGCCACCGGCGCACGAGACCGACCCGACGATCCTGAAACTTTGCGGAAAGCAGGGCAGCAGCACCGTTGCGCAGAAGCTCAACGAGATCTATCAGGCCACGACTGATTTTCCGCAGGACCCGCAACTGCGCTTTTCCGCCGCGCTGATCGGCGAGGTGCAGGCAACCTGCAAGGTCGATGCGGGGATCTGTCCTGACCAGGTGGTCTCGAACCTGTGCAATGCCGTATGCCGCAACGACATCATCGAGCAGCCAACCGACCGCTACTGGAACTTTGCGCCGGCCGAGGACCGCGCATGGCAACAGAACCCGCTGGTCTTGCGGCTGGCCGGGTGGATACCGTCGCTGGGGCCGGGATTCACGAGCCAGACGTCGCTCGATTCGACGACATCGACCGCAGCGAGCGAGAGCGCGATTCCTGCGCCGGCCGAAGCGCCACCGGCGGCGACCCCGCCGCCGCCAACCGGGACCGGCGCCGAGCACCCGGGACCGACGGCAGCACCGCCGATTGCAACGGCGCCACAGGTGTCCACGCCGCCGACGGCGCAGGCACCCGCTCCAGGTTCGGCCCTGCCCAGCCTTGAGGTCTGCAAGCCCGACGGACCGGTCACGGTCTACGTGCAGATCTATGACGAGGTCATGCGCGCGCGCGTCGAGCAACTGCGCAATGACTTCGGCCATGCCGACGCGGTTCGCTTCGCCGGTATCGAGAACGTCGCCAGCACCAGTCTCGCGCGCGGCGCCAAGGAGCCCGCGCGCTGGCACGAACCGACGCTGCTGGTGCATCGCCCGGCCGACACGGACTGTGCGAACGCGGTCGCCGAGAATCTGAAGGCGCCGCTGCTCAAGCTCTACGCGCCGGGCGTGAAGATCCGCGTGCGCCGCTTGCCGCCATCGTTCCAGAGCACAAGCCACGTGCTGGAACTGTGGCTGCCGCCGGTGGCGAGTCCGGCAGCGCACTAGTGGACTGTAAAGTTTGATTCGGGAGCAGCTTGTGAATCCCCGGCCACGATCGCCCCCATCCGCCTTCGGCACCTTCCCCCGCTTCGCAGGGGAAGGAAAGCCCGCGCCACCAGTCTGGAATCCTTCCTCCGCTTGCGGGGGAAGGTGGCGGCAGCCGGAAGGGGGCGCGTCACGCCAAGGCATGAACCTACTACTGCTTCAAACGTTACGGGTCACTAGTGCTCTGCTTCATCCTGATTGGAACTTTGTTTGAGCCTTGCCGAACCAGAGCGCCCCCATCCGCCTTCGGCACCTTCCCCCGCTTCGCAGGGGAAGGACAGCTGTGAAGCTGCAGCCGTGCTGTCCTCGACGCTTGCGGGAAATGTTCCCGGAGAGGAGCCGATTCAGAACTTGTAGCCGCGATGGATCGCGACGATTCCGGCCGACAGGTTGCGCACGTCGACCTGGGCGAAGCCGGCGTCGAGCATCATCGCCTTGAGCGTTTCCTGGTCGGGGTGCCTGCGGATCGATTCGGCGAGGTATTGATAGCTCTCCGCATCGTTCGCGATGAATCCGCCGAGGCGCGGCAACACCCGGAACGAATGGAATTCGTAGAGCGGCTTGAGCCATTCGGAGCGCACGGCAGAGAATTCGAGGATCAGCACGCGGCCACCGGGCTTGAGCACGCGCAATATCTCGCGCAGCGCGCGCGGCTTGTCGGTGACGTTGCGCAGGCCGAACGCGATCGTCACGGCGTCGAAACTGCCGTCGCAGAACGGCAGCGCCTCGGCGTTGAGCTGGGCGTATTCGAGATTGCGCACGAGCCCGCGGTCGAGCAGGCGATCGCGTCCGGTGCGCAGCATCGCCGCATTGATGTCGCCGACGACGACGTTGCCGCTGTCTCCGACCTGGGGCAGCAGCAGCGCAGCGATGTCGCCTGTTCCGCCGGCCAGATCGAGTACGCGGTCGCCGCGGCGCACGCCGCTGGTCGCGGCGAACCAGCGTTTCCACAGCCGATGCACGCCGAACGACATCAGGTCGTTCATCAGGTCGTACTTCGAAGCGACCGACGTGAACACGCGGCCGACCAGCTTTTCCTTTTCGGCGACCGGCACGTCGCGGTAGCCGAAATGCGTCGTGGTGTCGTTGTCGTCGCGCGGGCCGCCCATGGTCGCCATTGCCGGGTCAGGAAAAGACCGCGTAGCCGAGCACCGCCGCGCCAGCAAGGCCGAGCAGGATCGAGCCGATCCAGACCGGCTTTCTGCGCGTCAGGGCGGCAACGGCGCCGAGCGCGATCGACACCTGCAGCAACGCCACCGATTGCGCGAAGAAATGGTGGTGATGCATCAGGCGATCGGCTTCGGCGCTCTTCTCGTCGCGCTGCTTCCCGAACGCCTCGGCTTTTTCCTTGCTGTTGCGCTGGTCTTCGAGATAGCGCGCCTGGTTCTTCGACAGGTCTTCCGGCGCCGGCTTGTCGAGCACGGCCCAGGCGTTCTTCTCGGCCTCGGTGATGGTCGCCTTCAGTCCCTTGGCCTGATAGTAGGCCCACTGGTCCGAGGCTTCGGCCTGCAGGCGTGTCGTCTCGGTTTTCAGGATCAGCGCTTCATTGGCCGTGCCGCCGGCCTTCAATGCCGCGACGGCAGCCAATGCGGCGAGGATCGCGGTGGTCAGTGCAATCGTGCGCAGCAGTGTGCCGCCATCTTTCTCGATTTCCTCGTCGATCGCTTCGCGCAGCTTGTCGGTATCGATCTCGGGCGTTTCGGGCATGGCATGCGCCTGCAGGGACCTGGAGTATTATCGCCCAACGCGGCCGCCGGCGCCGCAACGCGGGATGGTCGGGCGGTGAGGGCGTCAATGGCGGCGATCAACCGCGCGACAGACCCGCCGCGTCGAGTGCCATCAGGTAGGCTTCCCAGTTGGCGTCATGGTTCACGCCGAGGTCGTGCAGCACGTTCCACGAGAAGATGCCGGTGTCGTGACCGTCGTCGAACTTCAGCAGCACGCCGTAGTGACCGACCGGCACGATTTCTGCGACGTTGACGTTGCGCTTGCCGTGCTGCAGAACGCGCTGGCTTGGCCCGTGACCCTGCACCTCGGCACTCGGCGAGTTCACGCGCAGGTATTCGCACGGCAGCTTGAAGGTCTGGCCGCTGTCGAACTCGACTTCGAGGATGTGCGAGGCGCGGTGAAGCGTGATGCCGAGCGGCCTCGGGGCGCCGCTCATGCGAGCGGCAGCATGTCGGGCGACTGCGGCACCGGCGGCACGCCGGCGACCTGCGCCAGCATCATCATGTAGGCCGTACCGAAACTGATCGAGGCGATGCCCTGGAATTCGTAGGCGCCGGTATCGGGGTACCACTTGGCGTTCGGATCGACTTCCTGCAACACCAGCGCGTCGTGCTCGTGGCCGATCAAGCGGCCGACGTAACTGACTTCGCCGGCTTCCTCGTCGAGCATATTCAGCGAGATCAGCGGCATCGTGTCTGCGGCCGACTCGGCGATGGTCTGCCAGTCGTCCAGGCGCAGTTCGGGCAGCTGCGGAATCTTCTCGCTGTTCAATTCCAGCGCCCGCTCGACGAACTCGCGGCCCGGATCCTCCTCGACCACGGTAACGTCGCCGATCGCGAGCGCGATGAAGCCGTCGAAACGCATCGAATCGCTGACCTCGGCAATCAGGCAGAACTCGGCCGACATGCCGATGACATGGCCGTGTACCCAGTTCGGCGAGATGCGCTCGCGCAGCACGCGCAGCGGCGCCTTCGCCTCGAGAGCCTCGCGCAACTGCGCGCGGACGCCACGGCCGCGGAACTGGACGACATTGTTGCTGTCGCGGTGGTGTTTGATCGTTGCCATGTGCAAAAAGATAGTAAGGCGTTAGGTCGGCCGCTGCGCGGCCTCGTCAGATCGCTCGCTGCGGCTCGCTCGTGAGAAAAGCGAAAATCCGTAGCGCTTTTCTCACTCCTCACGAGCGCGCAAAGCGCGCGCGACCTCACTCCTTACGGCTCTCACAGTATGTAGCGGCTGAGGTCCTGATCCTGCACCAGCGCCGCAAGATGCGCGTCGACGTAGGACGCATCGATATTATAGCGCTTGCCGGCCTGATCCGGGGCCTCGTACGAGATCGTGTCGAGCAGGCGCTCGAGCACGGTATGCAGACGGCGCGCGCCGATATTTTCGGTGCGCTCGTTGACGGCGAAGGCGATTTCGGCCAGCCGGCGCACGCCGTCGGCGCTGAATTCGAGCGTTACGCCCTCGGTCGCCAGCAGCGCCGAATACTGCTTGGTCAGCGCGTGGTTCGGTTCGGTCAGAATGCGCTCGAAATCGTTGGCCGTGAGCGCGGCCAGCTCGACGCGGATCGGAAAGCGCCCCTGCAGTTCCGGAATCAGGTCCGACGGCTTGGCCAGCGAGAACGCCCCGGACGCGATGAACAGGATGTGATCGGTGCGCACGATGCCATGCTTGGTCGACACGGTCGAGCCTTCGACCAGCGGCAGCAGGTCGCGCTGCACGCCTTCGCGACTGACGCCGGCGCCGCTCCACTCGCCGCGCTGCGCCACCTTGTCGATCTCGTCGATGAAGACGATGCCGTTCTGTTCGCACGCGGATAACGCCTGCTCCTTGAGCTCGTCGTCGTTGACCATCTGCGCGGCTGCCTCTTCGATCAGCAGCGGCCGCGCAGCCTTGATCGCGAGCTTGCGCTTCTGTGTCTTCTGGCCGGCCAGCGAGGAGAACATGCCGCGCAACTGCTGGGTCATGTCCTCCATGCCGGGCGGCGCCATGATCTCGACGCCGACATTGACCGCCGTCTCGATTTCGATCTCGCGCTCGTCGAGCGTGCCTTCGCGCAGCTGCTTGCGCAGCTTCTGGCGTGTCTCGTTGTCCGCTGCCGTCGGAGCCGCAGGTTCGCCGACAAAACCGAGCGTCGGCTGCTGACGCTTCGGCAGCAGTGCATCGAGGATACGGTCCTCGGCGCGATCCTCGGCTTGCGAGCGAACTTGCGTCTTGGCCTGCTCGCGGGCCATCTTCACCGCGACATCGGCGAGGTCGCGAATGATCTGCTCGACATCCTTGCCGACATAACCGACCTCGGTGAACTTGGTCGCCTCGACCTTGATGAATGGCGCGTTGGCGAGATTCGCCAGTCGCCTGGCAATCTCGGTCTTGCCGACGCCGGTCGGCCCGATCATCAGGATGTTCTTCGGCGTGACCTCGTTGCGCAGCGCAGGATCCAGCTGCATGCGCCGCCAGCGATTGCGCAGCGCGATCGAAACCGCGCGCTTGGCCGCGTTCTGGCCGATGATGTAGCGGTCGAGTTCGTTGACGATTTCGCGGGGAGTCAATTCAGACATGGGTGTGAGATGTGAGACGTGAGATGTGAGACGCAAGAGCAACGTTGCCGGCGAAAACGCTTTTACGTCTTACGTCTCACGTCTCTCGTCTCACGGCATTGAGAGTTCTTCGATCGTGATATTGTGATTGGTGTAGATGCAGATGTCGCCGGCGATCCGCAGCGCTTTTTCCACAATGTCGCGCGCCGACATCGACGAATTCTCGAGCAGCGCCTTGGCCGCCGCCTGCGCGAATGGCCCACCGGAGCCGATCGCGATCAAGCCATTTTCGGGCTCGAGTACGTCGCCATTGCCGGAAATCAGCAGCGAGGCGTCCTTGTCGGCAACCGCAAGCATCGCTTCGAGTCGGCCGAGGCGGCGATCGGTGCGCCATTCCTTTGCGAGTTCGACCGCGGCACGCGTGAGATTGTTGCCATGCTTGTCGAGCTTCGCCTCGAACAGCTCGAACAGCGTGAACGCATCGGCGGTTGCACCTGCGAATCCGGCCAACACGTCGCCGTTCTTGCCGAGCCGGCGCAGCTTGCGCGCATTGGCCTTGACCACCGTGTTGCCGAGCGTGACCTGGCCGTCGCCGCCGATCACGACCTTGCCGTCGCGGCGCACGGAAACGATGGTGGTGGCGTGGAAGCTTTCCTGCATGATGCGCATCGCGGCTGCCTGAGCCTGTCATGATGGGGTCGCGACCGGCAAAATCCAAGCACGCCCGAACCCCGATCCGCCCCTCGTTGCGTTGCACCGAAATCCGATGGGCCGGGCCTGTCCACATGACGGAGGCAGTGCATGCGAACTCTGGCGATCATCTCCCTGATTTGTTGCGTCGCCGGCTGCGCGAACGTCGGTTTGCGCGAATACCAGGCGTTCGAACTGCGCGACTCCGACTACGGCCTGATCGCCCGTGCGGCCGTAAAGCTGGTCGAGCGCATCGGCCCGGTCAGTCAGTTCGTCGTGCCGCCCGACCTCGACCGCCGCGCGCTGGCCGCGCTCAAGCAGTTGCGGCCGGTCATACCGGCCAGCCGGCTGCCCGGCGCTCCTGGCCTGCCGGCCGGTTTCTTCCTGATCGAAACGTTCAGCATCGAAACGGATGGCCTGGCGACGTTCGAGGGCGACCTCGGCCCCACGGGCTGCCCGGGCGGCTGCGGCAAGAACATCTCGATTCCGTACATCCTGCAAGGCGACGACTGGTACAACCCATCATTCAAGATCGTCGACTATGCGCAGCATCGCGAGGTGATCCCCGTCAATCCGAGGCCGTAGCGTGCGTCAATTCCCGGTCGATCGTTTGACAATTGACGTCTGGACGTCTTAAGCTGACTTGCAGCTTCACGGAATGGTTGACATGCTTGCGAAACGACGGCCAGGAGAAATCAGAGACGCAATTGTTTCAGTCTTGTCCAGAAGACAACATGGATCTTCGTTAACGGAAATCGTAGCGGGAGTCCAGCAACTTGTCGGTGATGTAGCGTCGTCCAGCGTACGCTCGTATCTCAGATTGAACACCCCCGACCTTTTTGAGCGAACGAATCGTGGCAGTTACGCGCTGCGCCGAAACGGCACCAGGGGAGTTCGTGATCCTGAATCCATTCAGTATGATGTAGCACGGTCGCCGGGACGTTGCCCTTTGTACGAATACGGTGCCGCCAAGCTCTATCGCACCGACTGTTTTGAATGGCTACGGTGCCAGCCCCAACGATCCGTCGAGGCGGTCGTCACAGATCCGCCGTATGGTTTATTCGAGTACTCCGCAGAACAGCAACAAAAACTGCGCGTCGGCCGCGGCGGCGTATGGCGGATCCCCCCCTCCTTCGACGGCGTAGAGCGTTCTCCACTTCCCCGCTTCACGGTACTGACCCAGCGCGATCTGCAATCGCTCGAACAGTTTTTCTTTGAATTTGGACGCCTGCTCCTTCCAGTGCTTGTTCCCGGAGCAAATATCGTCGTCGCGAGCAATCCATTACTCTCTTATGTTGTTTCCGGTGCATTAGCGCGAGCAGGACTGGAAAGACGTGGTGAGATCATTCGCCTGGTAATGACAATGCGCGGTGGCGACAGACCAAAGGCAGCACACGAAGAGTTCGCTGACGTCAGCGTGATGCCCCGCTCCATGTGGGAACCCTGGTTGCTATTTCGCAAGCCTATCGAAGGGCGCGTGCAGGATAATCTGCGACGATGGAATACCGGAGGATTCAGGCGACCGTCCAAAGACAAACCTTTTGGCGACGTACTGCAATCGGCTCCGACCAATCGCGCTGAACGCGAACTTGCGCCTCATCCAAGTTTAAAGCCGCAAACCTTCTTGCGGACCGTCGTTCGAGGCGTACTTCCTCTCGGAATCGGCACGGTACTTGACCCATTTGCGGGCTCCGGCTCTACGCTGGCGGCCGCAGAATACGTCGGATATACGAGTATCGGTCTGGAAAAAGACGAGCACTACTTCGACGTCGCGAAAAAGTCCATCCCCAAATTGGTACGGCACAAGAACGGGGCAAACTAGGAGTTGACTTTGTAAATCCAATTTTGTCTTAGTTTCTCCACTCCTTCCCGATGCAACGTGGCGGTTCGCCGTACCAAGCTCGCCGCGGGCATTCTTTCGGAAGTCAGCTTGAACAACTTGGCCCAGATAGACTTCAACGAAGGACATAGCGGAACGATCGCGTGCGGGTTCCGACGTGGCATCTACTTTGTATACGAATACGCACATCCACTGATCGCGTGCGCCATGGGTATCGACGGCGCCACCGTGCTTTCGCGTTGTTTTTATCTCAACCCCCTCAATTGCTGCTTGCACGCTATCCAAAGGGTAAACCCCGCGTACGACCAAGTCTGGATGACCATTGTGATAACGATTTTCGGTGAGGGTTCTCGAGTGTTTTGCCAAGCTTGAGGTCAGCATGTCAGAAAGCAGGCCTGACATAATCGCCGGTCTTAGCATGTCGTCGAGTCGAGCCAAACCACGATCCACCAAACCGCGATTGACGTCAAAAAAGAAGTCGTAGATGTCCTGCATGGCGATCTCGAAATCTTTGAGCCGCAATTCGAACGGTAACGCAGCACCGCGATTGAATTTGCCAGGGTCGACCGTGTTTCTGGTAATGGCCATCAGCGCAAGCTCGAGGCCGGAAAATCGGCGAAAATCATGTTATGGCCGCGGCGTCGCTTAGGCAATATCGTGACCTGGACCGAACCCAACCAAGGCCCGTTCGCCGGGTGCGCACCTTGTGATGCTGATTCGGCATCGCAAATCTCGCCAACCAGGTGAGCTGGGAAGCAATGGGATCTTCGGCGCAGCCGCCATCGTTCCGGGGCGCCGCGACGGCAACGCGCGTCGGGCCGAGGTCGGCTGCCCCTACTTCGCTCGCCGCTTCGCGCGCGGATGCGCGGCGTCGTAGACGCGTGCGAGGTGCTGGAAGTCCAGGTGCGTGTAGATCTGCGTCGTCGCGATGTCGGCATGGCCGAGCATCTCCTGCACGGCGCGCAGGTCGCCGGACGATTCGAGCATGTGGCTCGCGAACGAATGGCGCAGCAGGTGCGGGTAGACGCGCTTCCACACGCCCTGGTCGCGTGCGCGGCGCTTGAGGCGCAAGCGCACAGTGTTCGGCGTCAATGGCTTGCCCAGCCGGCCATGCACGAGCACATCGTCCTCGAGCGGATGATCCTGCGCGCGCAACGCCGCCAGCGCGGCCAGCGCCTTGGCGCCGACCGGCACGATGCGCGTCTTGCTGCCCTTGCCGGTGACGCGGACCAGACCTTCGCGCAGGTCGAGGTCGCGCCAGCGCACGCCGGTCAGTTCCGAAACGCGCAGGCCGCTCGAGTATAGAAGTTCAAAAAGTGCGCGGTCGCGCACCGCTTCCGGATCGTTCGCAGGAAACTCGAGCAGCGCCGACACCTCGTCGACGTCGAGCACTTCTGGCAGCTTGCGCCGCAGCTTCGGCGAATGCACGCCAGCCGCTGGATTGGCCGCGATCGCGCCATCGCGCGCGAGGAAATTGAAAAAGCTGCGGCACGCGGACAGCATATGATGCAGCGTGCCGGGCTGCAGGCCGCCGCGGTGCAGCTGGGCGAGCCAGCCGCGCAACTGGTCAGGCTTGAGCTCGCGCCAGTGTCGGATCGACAGCTTTCGCGCGTACTCGTGCAGCCCGGCCAGCGCGCGTGCGTAATTGAGGATCGTGCCGGCGGCGTACCGGCGCTCGACACGCAGGTGATCGAGATAGCGTTCGATCGGCCCTGCGAGCGGCCCGGATTCCGTCATTTCAATCCGTCACCGGGAAACGCGCGAGCGCCGACGCTGCCGCTTCGGCGATCAGCTTGAGGAACACCGTGCCCATGCCGGGATGGAAGCGGTTCGCGTCGTGGCTGCCGATCGCGAGCATGCCGACGCCGTCGATCGGCACGAGCACGGCCGAGCGCACGTCGGCGGCGCGCGCGCCGAACAGCGCATCGAGTTTTTCCGGCTGCAGGCGCCCGCACAGCGGCTCGTTGCGCTGCATGAACTCGGCGAACGCCGGCATCGACTCCGCGCCGTCGCGCTGCGCGATCAACCAGTCCGCGCCGGGCAGTTCGGCATCGGCGCGGAACAGGACCAGGCGTACCAGGTCGGTATGGAAATCCTCGGTCAGCCCAGCGGCGATGCGCCGCAGCGTGTCGCCCAGGTTGCACTCGCGCATCAGGCCGACCGTGAGCGAATGCACGCGCACCATCAGCTGCTCGTTTTCGCCGGCAATCTCGACCAGTTCGTGCAGGCGCCGACTCAGGTCGCGATTCTTGTCGCGCAGCACTTCGAGCTGATAGCTGGCCAACGACGTCGTCGCGCCCTGTTCGCGCGGCACGTGCAAGGTCAACGCGAGATCCGGAAAGTCCTTGAGGAAATCCGTGTGGCGGCGCAGGTAGCCGGCGACTTCCATCGCGGTCAGTCCGTCCTTGAGGTTCATCTCGGTCATGCTTGTGGCCTGCAATGTTCAAAGGGGAAGTAGGATCGCGAAGAGATCAGCGGCCAGGACGCCGGGCAGGAGCCCCAGTGTCTTGGAGGCCATGGATGGCCGAGAGAGAGCAGGGCGCGAGGAGAAGACATAGTGGGGCCATGGCGACGACGAGGCCGCTCCCGGCCATCCATGGCCTTCGCGGCACTGAGGCTCCTGCCTGGCGCAACGCCGTATTGGCCGCTGAGATCGAGCGAGCCGCTTTCCATTTGAGCGTTGCAGGCCACTAGTACTCTCCTTCGAAGACGAATTCGGCGGGGCCGGTCATGGTCAGTTCGCGGCCTTCTCCGAGCCAGTCGATCTGCAGCGTTCCACCCGGCAGGTCGACCGCGACGTTCGCATCGACCTTGCCGCGGAGCCGCAGCACCGCAACCGCCGCGCAGGCACCGGTGCCGCAGGCCAGCGTCGCGCCGGCGCCGCGCTCCCAGACGCGCAGGCGCAGGTGGCCGCGATCGATGATCTGGACGAAGCCGACGTTGGCGCCTTGCGGAAAATGCGGATCGATCGACAGCGCAGCGCCGAGCGTCGGCAGCGGCGCCATCGCGACATCAGCGACTTCGATCACCGCGTGTGGATTGCCGATCGACAGGGCGCCGAATTCGACCTCGGCGTTGTTCAGATGCAGCGCATACGGATCGGCCGCCGGCAACTTGAGCGGCACGTCATGCGGCGCGAAACGCGGTACGCCCATGCCGGCGCGCACGAGCCCGGCGTCGAGCACTTCGACGCTGATCGTGCCGGACGGACTCGACAGCCGCGCCGCGCCGATGCCGATCGCGCCGTCGCGATGCAACCACGCGGCGACGCAGCGCACGCCGTTGCCGCATTGCTTCGCGCTGCGACCGTCCTGGTTGTAGATGCCGTAAGCGAACGCACACGAAGCATCGCTGGAGCGTTCGATCGTCAGCAGCTGATCGAAGCCGACGCCGAAATGGCGGTCGCCGAAGCGGGCAATCTGGGAGGCACCCAGCGCAAGCGGACGCTCGCGACAATCGACTATCGCGAAGTCGTTGCCGGCACCGTGCATCTTGGTGAAGCGCAACCCCATGGTTCGTGCGTGCCGTCAGTCGCGCTGAGGCGGCTCATCGCTTGTGCCGCCGGATCCCTGCGTCGCCTTGTCCGCATCTGCAGGCTTGGGTGCCGGTGCGCCTGGAGCCGGAGCAGGTTCGGTCTTCTTGTGCTTTTTCGCCGGCGGCTGTCCGGGCAGCACCAGCGCGCCCTTGTTGCCGCAGCCGACAAGCAACGTCGCAGCGAAGCAGATGGCCAGAATGCAGGAGATTGCGCGCGCCATGGCGGCCCCGTCGGATGTCGATGGGGCCAGTATACCGGGCCGCGCCCCGCCTGCGCAGGGCACGCCGCGCGATCGAGCGATCAGTGCTTCTGGACTTCGCTGGATGCCGGCGGTGCTGCTGGCGGTACCCTGTCGGTCGGCGGCTGCTCGATCGCGCCGACGCTCACCGTCGCCTTCCATTCGGCGTCGCGCGAGGCGAAGTACTGCTTCGGATCCCAACGCGCCTTGGAGGCGATATTCACGCCACCGCATCCTGCCGTCGGCGTTTCATCTCCGCCAACGACCATGGCCGGACCGCAAGTCGGCTTGTTCGACCATTGCGTGGCGCCGGAATCAAAGCCGGTCCGCGAACCGGTCAGCTGCATCTGTCCCTGGCGCAGCTGCTTTGCCATGCGTGGCTTGGCCACGGCGTCGGCGTAGCGCTCGTCGAGTTTCGTGCGCAGTTGCGCCGCGTGCTCGAGCTGCTCGCGCGTCAAGGTTGCCTTGGTGCGATCTCGGGTCGCGGCGAAGTCGGGATAGTCGCGTTCCGCAGCGACGCTGAACCAGGCGTAAGCCGTCACGGGATCTTTCGCGACACCTTCGCCGTTGAGATACATCAGTCCGATGCTGAGCTGCGACAGTTTGTCGGCGTAGTAGGCGCCGATTTCGAAATACTTCATCGCATCCTTGTACTGGTGATGCGCGTAGTAACGCATGCCGGCGAACTCGCCGAACTGGTCGGGGTGATACCAGGTCGACGCGTCCGACATGGCGCGCAGCGACTTCTGCACCGATGGATCGTTCAACGGATCGTCCTCGGCATGGACGATGCCGGCGCACGCCAGCACGATAGCGGCCAACCACAAGTTGTCAAACCGAATACGCATGACTTGCTCCTTTTAGTTTGCGTCACCGCCCGTTCGTCGGACGGCTTCAGGCCTGGTGAATTGTCACCCGCGCCGGCAATCTGCGACCAGTGAAGGAAGGCATAGTTCCTGCCCTGCAAAGGAAAGGAAAGGAAAGGTTGTTGTCGCAACGACGGTCGCGAGTCAAGGGTGCACGCGTCAGGGCTTCTCCGGCTGCTGCATTCCGGATTTCGCCTCAGATGGCGGCGATTCAATCGGGCCAACTTTGACCTTTCCCTTGCCCTTCCATTCCGCATCGCGCGAGGCGAAGTATCGTTGCGGCTCCCATGGCGCGTACGAGTAGCCCTCATGCGGTTGCAGCGTGCCTAGACGCAACTGCACGGCCATGCGCCGCTTGGCGACGTCGTCGCCGTAACGTTCGGCGAGCCGGGCGCGTAGCGTCTCGGCCTGCAGCAGCTGCGCTTTGGACAAGGTCGCCTTCACTCGATCGCGCGTGGCGAGGAATTCGGGGTAGTCGCGCTCGGCGGCAATGCTCAACCACGCATACGCCTCTACCGGGTCTTTCGCCACGCCCTCGCCGTTCAAGTACATCAGGCCGATGCTCAGCTGCGAAAGCTTGTCGGCGGACTGTGCGCCAATCTCGAAATAATGCAACGCTGCCGCGAACTGCCGGTGCCCATAGCGGCGCATGCCGACCGTCAGTCCGAACAAGTCCGGGTGATACCACGTCGACGCGTTCGTCATCGCGTCCAACGTGTCATGCGTTGCCGGATCGTCCCACGCGTTCGGTGCCGCCGCGTCCGAGCCTGCGGTGTCTCGCGGCGACCCTGCAAAACACTGCATTGCCAGAGCACAGCACGAGACGAACGTGGCGAATTTCACCAGCGACGGCAGCATCCATGTGCTCCTTTCCACAGTGTCAGCCTGCAGCGACCGGCGCTGCAGGCGATCAGCGCAGATGCTTTGCTTCGGTGTCGATCCGCAAAGGCGAGGTTTCGGGCTCGCCACCGGTTGTCAGCGCGCCGACATCCACGGTCGCTTTCCACAGCGTGTCGCGCGCCGCGAAGTATTGATCGGAATTCCAGCGCGCCTTGGCGTTGAGGTTGGAACCGCCGCAACCCGATACCGGGTTTTCCAGTCCGGCGCCGAGTACCACGCTCTCGTAGGCAATGCAGTTCTTCGCATCGGTGATTCCTGCCCAGTTGTAGCCGAACGTCGCCGGCGGGTTCTGCGGACCGAAATCAAATCCGGTGCGCGAACCGGTCAGCTGCATCTGCCCGAGACGCATCTGTTTCGCCAGACGCGGCTTGGCCACCGCGTCGGCGTATGTGTCGCCAAGTTCCTTGCTGAGCGCCGCCGACCGCCGGAGCTGGTCCGGCGTGAGTGAGGCCTTGACGCGTTCGCGCATGGCGATGTAGTTCGGATAGCCGCGCTCGGCGGCAAGGTCGATCCAGGCAAGCGCGCGCAACGGATCGGCGTCGACACCCTCGCCGTTGAGATACATCAGGCCGAGGCTGAGCTGCGACAGTTTGTCGGCGTAATACGCGCCGCGCTCGAAGAACTTCACTGCGGCGGCGAAATCGCCGTGCGCATAGGCATGAATGCCGGAGAACTCGCCGTCCAGGTCGGGGTGATACCACGTGCTCGCATTTCCCATTGCGCGCAGCACTTTCTGCACGTCCGGGTCATTCAGCGCCTGTTCGCGCGAAGTTTGCGCAAATCCTGACGCCGACAGCAGCAGGAGTTGAGCCAGGAGCACCGAACGAATCACGACGGTATTCATCAGCAAATCCTTCTGCAGCCGAATAAGTACGACAATTTATACTCGCGGCCCGCAACGATCACAAGGCGACCGCTGCGGTTTTCGTGTAAGGTTTGATTGGCACCGATTAAAGGTTTGTAAATGGCCGGTCTCTACGCAGTGGCGATCGCTTTCCTCGTCCTCGGCGGCATCCTGCTGCTGACCGCGTTTCGCCATCTGTTCGTCGCGCGCCGGCACTGGCGTGCACGCCGCCACGTCGCTGCCACGCTGCGCGCGGCGTGGACGCTCGTGTTTGTCGCGCTCGCGACGATCGCACTCGGCCTCGGGCTCGCGTTGCGTGGCTATCGGTTGATGATGGCCGAGGAGCCGATCGTCAACCTGTCCGCGCGGCAGACCGCGCCGCAGCAATTCGCGCTGCGCCTGGATTTCCCGGATGGCAGTCATCAAAGCGCCGCCCTGCGCGGCGACGAGTGGCAACTCGACGCACGCGTGATCAAGTGGGCGCCGCGCGCAATCGAGCTCGGCGCCCGACCGCTCTATCGCGTCGATCGCCTGTCCGGGCGCTTTCGCAATGCCACGCAGGCAGCCGGCACCAATCCAAGCATCGTCGACCTCGGCGGCGAGTCGATGCTCGATCTATGGCAACTCAAGAAGCAATTTCCGCAATGGTTGCCGTGGATCGACGCCGACTACGGCAGCGCGGCGTACCTGCCGCTGGTCGATGGCGCCAGTTACCGCGTGACAATGAGTCCGGTCGGAGGACTGATCGCGCGTCCCGCGGATCAGGCCAGCGCCGACAAGATCAAGGCGGCTGGTTGGTGAGAGGTAAAGAAGCTACGTGATGTTTTGCGAACGGACGATCCCGAACCCTCGAGCAACACCATCTCCACCCAACCCTCCCCTTGAAGGGGAGGGCTTTCAGGCGCTCGCCGCCCCTGGCAAGCGGATACTGTAAGCCTCACGTCTCACGTCTCACGCCTCACGTCTTACATCGCACATCTCATGTCACTTCTTCGCCACCGGCGCTGGCGCAGTTTTTGGCAGCTGGTCGATCAGGAAGGCAAATTCCTCCGCAACCTCACGGTAGCGCTGAAAGCGTCCCGACTTGCCGCCATGTCCGGCTTCCATGTTCACCTTGAGCAGCAGCGGATTCTTGTCGGACTTCGTCGCGCGCAACTTCGCCACCCACTTGGTCGGTTCGTAGTACTGCACCTGCGAATCCCAAAGACCGGTCGTCACGAGCAAAGCCGGATAAGCCTGCGCGATGACATTGTCGTAAGGCGAATACGACAGCATGTAGTTGTAGTAGATCGTTTCCTTCGGGTTGCCCCATTCGTCGAATTCGTTGGTGGTGAGCGGGATGCTCTCGTCGAGCATCGTGGTCACGACATCGACGAACGGCACGTGCGCGGCAATCGCGCGGTAATCCTGCGGCGCCATCGTCGCGACGGCACCCATCAGCAGGCCACCGGCGCTGCCGCCCTCGGCGAAGCACTTGTTCTTCGCCGCGTAGCCGTACTTGACAAGGAACTCGGTCACGTCGATGAAATCGGTGAAAGTGTTCTTCTTCTTCAGCAGCTTGCCGTCCTCGTACCAGGAACGGCCCATTTCCTGACCGCCGCGCACGTGCGCGATTGCGTAGACGAAGCCGCGGTCGATCAGCGAGAAGCGTGGCGACGAGAAGCGCGGGTCGGTCGACGCGCCGTACGAACCGTAGCCGTACTGGTACAACGGTGCGCTGCCGTCGCGTTTGAAGTCCTTGCGATAAGCGAGTGATACCGGGATCTTCGTGCCGTCGCGCGCGGTCGCCCAGAGGCGTTCGGCGGTGTAATTGACCGGGTCGTAGCCGCCGAGGACCGGATCGCGCTTCTTCAGCTCGCGCTGGCCGGTCTTCGTGTTCAGGTCATAAACGGTGTTCGGTGTGATCAGCGAGGTGTAGTTGTAGCGCAGCGTGTCGGTATCCTGCTCGCGGTTGTCGCCGATGCTTGCCGTGTAATCCGCGTCATCACTCTTGACGTAGGTCTCGGCGCCGGCTTTCCATGGCTTGATCTTCACGCGCTGCAGACCGTCGCTGCGCTCCTCGATGGCGAGGAAATTCTTGAACGGCACGATCCTTTCGATAAGCACGTCAGCGCGCCCGGGTACAAGTTCGCGCCAGCCTTTCTTGTCGCCGACGCGGCCGTCGTCGACCTGCATGACGCGAAAGTTCTTTGCCGCACCATTTGCACCGCCCCAGTTGGTGCGGATGACCCAGCGCCGGTCGATGTGGTCGGCGTGGTATTCGAAATCGTGTTCGCGCGGCGCGATCACGCGAAACCTGGCCTTCGGTTGCGCGGCGGGGATGAAGCGGATCTCGCTCGACAGCGTGCTGTGCTCGTCGATGACGATGTACTTGTCGTCGCCGCTGCGGCCGACGCCCATGTAGAAGCTGTGGTCGCGCTCTTCGTAGACCAGGGGGTCCTTCGTCGCGTCGGTGCCGAGCACGTGCTTCTTCACGCGCATGCCGAGCAGCGTGATCGGATCCTTCTCGACATAGAACAGCGTCTTGTTGTCGTCGGCCCAGGCTATTGATGCCGGCGTGTTCCGGATTTCGTCCGGCAAGGTCTTGCCGCTGCCGAGGTCCTTGAAGTGGATCGTGAACTGGCGCCGGCCGGTGTCGTCCTCGCCATAGGCCAGAAGCTGTTCGTTCGGGCTGACTTCGGTACCGGCGATCTGGAAGAAGTCATGGCCCCTGGCCATTGTGTTGCCGTCCAGCATGACCTGCTCCGGGCCGCCGGCGCTGCCCTTGTGGCGTACGTAGATCGGATACTCACCGCCCTGTTCGAAACGCGTGGCGTAGAAGTAGTGCTTGTATTTCGCCGGGACGGTCGCGTCGTCCTGCTTGATGCGGCCGATGATCTCGTTGTACAGCGTGTCCTCGAGCACCCGGGTGTGCTCGGTCATCGCTGCGTAATACGCGTTTTCCGCCTTCAGGTAATCGAGCACCTCTGGCTTGCTGCGGGTATCGTCGCGCAGCCAGTAATAGTTGTCGACGCGCACGCCATTCGGCGACTGCACATCGAACGGATGCACGGCGGCCACGGGCGGCTGCGGCTGGGCCGGAGGTGCCGGTTGCGGCTTCGGCGCCGCGCAGGCGGCAATGAGGGCAATCGGCACGGCCAGCGCGAGAACGCGCACCTGCAATCGCAACGTCATGATGGACTTCCGCAGCGGGAAAGGCGGCGATGGTAGCAGACAGAGGGCTGAGGGCTGAGGGCCAAGGACTGGTCAAGGTCGATGGCTGGCGAACCGAATCGCGGTCGCACGGGATCGCCGCCGCGCGATCTGCCCACGCAGTGGCTGCTCTTCCCAGCCCTCAGCCCTCACTCCTCAGCCCTTTCTCATAACGCCACGCATCCGCACTGTCCTCGTAGAACCCGGCATAAGCCCCGAAACGGCGATATCCCATCCGCTCGTAGAGCCGGATCGCCGCAGCGTTGTCCTGGCGTACTTCAAGTCGCATCCGGCGCGCGCCGTGACGGTACGCGGTTCGCTCGGCCGCCATGAGCAGGGCTTCGCCCAGTCCGCGCCCGCGCGCGGCATCGGCAACGGCAATGGAGTACAGGCGCCCGATGTCGCTGCCGCGATGAAAGAACACGACCGCCTTGCCGAGCAGCTCTGACTCATCGACCGCTGCCAGCACGGCAGCGCTGCCGCTGCGCAGATGGCGCTGATATTGGCGCAGCGACAAATGATCGGTGGTGAAAGCGGCACGCTCGAGCGCGACCAGGGCATCGAGGTCGGCAGGCAACGCGCGGCGGATGCGAAACGCGGCGGGCATCGGCAAGGGTCAGGAAAATGTCAGCCTAGAGGAGCGCCGCCCGGCGCGCAATGCCGACCCGAACGGCAGCGAACCGGCTCGTCGCAACGCACTTGAAAGGCTCGCCCTCTATGTCACACTAGGCGCCCGAGAAATCTGCTGCGCCCAGGACCTTGCGCGCCTTCCGCTGGGATTTCGTCGGGCACAAGGATGCCTTGACCACAGCGATACCCACCACGACTCATGTTCGAACCTCCGGCTGCGCGTACAACGACTTCTCCGGCTGAAAAAGCATGAGCCGGCTCGTCATCGTGGTCGAAAAGGCATCGGACTGGGGCTCGTACTATCCGTCTGACAACGTCGTCGCGGCGCAGGATTACCTCAAGGAGGCAATCAGCGTCGACGACGAGCGTGTGCAAGTGATCAATCTGTGCCGCAGCTACAAGTACCTTGGAATCGGCTACTACGTGTCGTTGCTGGCCGAGGCGCGCGGCCACAAGGTGATTCCGTCGGTGCGCACGATCAACGACCTGCGCAAGCGTGCCCTGTACGGCCTGGACATCGAGGACCTGAACCAGAAGCTGATCAGGTTCCTGCCCGAGGAAGGGCGCGACACGACCGACTTCGGTGTACTTCTATACTTCGGCGAGACCAGCTACTCGACGCTGGCCGATCTCGCCCGCCAGGTGTTCGAAACGTTTCCGTGTCCGATCCTGCGCCTGGAGTTCGAGCGCGAGAAGGTGTGGCAGATCAGCGCGATCAAGCCGGCCAGCCTGCACACCCTGGCCGATCCGCAGGAAGACTCGTTCGCGCAGGCACTGGACAAGTTCTCGAAGAAATTGTGGCGCAAACCGCGCACACGCAAGAAATTCCGCTACGACATTGCGATGCTGGCCGATCCGGGCGATCCGATGCCGCCATCGAACAAGCGCGCGCTCAAACAGTTCATCGAGGCCGGCAAGGAACTCGGCATCGAAGTCGAACCGGTCACCAAAAACGATTACTCGCGCATAGCCGAGTACGACGGCCTGTTCATCCGCGAGACGACGGCACTCGACAACCACACCTATCGCTTTGCCAACAAGGCGGAGAAGGAAGGCATGGTCGTCATCGACGATCCCGGCTCGATCCTCAAGTGCACGAACAAGATCTACCTGCACGACCTGCTCAAGTCGCGCAAGCTGCCGACACCAAGAACGGAAATCATCTATCGCGACGACGCCAGGCGCCTGGGCGAGTTGCCCGATCTGCTCGGTTTTCCGATCGTGCTGAAGATACCGGACGGTTCGTTTTCGCGCGGCATCGTCAAGGTCGAGAGCGTCGACGATCTCAAGACCGCGGCCGAGGAACTGTTCCAGCACACGGCGCTGGTACTGGCCCAGGAATTCATGTTCACCGAATTCGACTGGCGCGTCGGCATACTCGACGGCCAAGCGCTGTATGCATGCCAGTATTTCATGTCGCGCGGCCATTGGCAGATCTACAACCACGGCCCGAACGCGCCGCAACGCTCGGGGGGATTCAAGACCCTGCGCGTGCGCGACGCGCCGAGCGAAGTCGTCAAACTGGCGCTGAAGGCAACCGCGCCGATCGGCGATGGCCTGTACGGCGTCGACCTGAAACAGGTCGGCGAGCGTGTCGTGGTAATCGAGATGAACGACAATCCGTCGATCGATGCCGGTGTCGAGGATGCCTACCTCGGCGAGGATCTCTATCAACGCATCATGGGCGAGTTCCTGCGCCGGATGGAACGCAAGCGCCTCGGCATCACCGGCTGATTCGCCGCGGCGGCCAGCCGTGCCGTGGATTGCACCAGGCGCCGTTCGCCGCGCCGGTGCCAGGATCTGGCCTGGCGCCGCGGCACGCGGCGCGTCCGGTAGCGGCTCAGGCTGATGCGCATCCATGTACCAATCTGCCGGCGTCGCAGGAACGCGAGATCGATGGCCGGTGTTACCACGAGCCAGAATGGTAGCCAGCCGAACGTTGGATCGATGTCGCGCAGGACCGGAAAGCACACGACCGCTGCGACACCGAGTGTCAGCCAGACTTGCAATGCGGCAATCCATTCCCATGGTGTGGATGACGCGCTGTTCGAAGCGACCTGCGACGGCGTTGCGATCATGACGGCTCTCCGTTCGAGTGCCGCAGCCTAGCCACGCACGATCTCATCGACTGAGATGGCGCGGGCCCGCGCAACCGCAGTGAGGCCAACTGCAGGAGCGGACGCCGGCAGACAACGTTCGCCGATGCGCTCGGCTGTGCTTGCGGCGGAAGGTCCACTCAGGAGTCCGCCGTGTGGCGGCGTGCGCCGCCCGCAAGCGCGGTCTGGCCGCAGCGTCCCCTATAATCGAGCCAGTATCCGAAGCGGTGGAGCGCAGGGAATGGAAACATCGCACTTTCTGCAGGATGCCGTGATGCTGCTGGCGGCGGCGGTCGTGGCCGTCGCGCTGTCGCGGCGCTGGGGCCTGGGCGCGGTGCTCGGCTATCTTGCCGCCGGTGCAGTGATCGGTCCGCAGGTCCTCAATCTGGCACCCGACATCGGCGCGACCACGAAAGTGTCCGAATTCGGCGTGGTCCTGCTGCTGTTCGTCATCGGCCTGGAACTCTCGCCGCAGCGCCTCTGGCTGATGCGCAAGGCCGTTTTCGGCGCCGGCTTCGCGCAGGTAGCCGTCTCGGCACTGCTGCTCGCCGGTGTGGCGCTCGGCGTCGGCCTGGCCTGGAAAGGTGCGCTGATTATCGGTCTCGCGCTGGCGCTTTCCTCCACTGCCGTCGGTTTGCAGATTCTCGCCGAGCACAAGCAATTGGGCAGCCCGCACGGGCGCCTGGCGTTCGCGATCCTGCTGTTTCAGGACCTGGCGGCAATTCCGATTCTCGCGCTGATCCCGTTGCTCGGCGCCGAGCATGTCGCCCAGGACGCCACGGACCAGACCGTCGCTGTCTTGCGCATCATCGGCGTGATCGCCGCTGTCGTCATCGGCGGCCGCTACCTGCTGCGGCCGGTATTCCGCATTGCCGCGCGGACGCAGATCGCCGAGGTATTTACGGCGACCGCGCTGCTGGTCGTGCTCGGTACGGCCTGGGTAATGGAGCTGGCGGGAATGCAGATGGCGCTTGGCGCATTCCTGGCCGGCGTGCTGGTCGCCGACTCGGAATTCCGCCACGAAATCGAATCGCAGATCGAGCCGTTCAAGGGATTGCTGCTCGGTCTGTTCTTCGTCAGCGTCGGTGCGTCCCTGGACCTCGATCTCGTGCGCGAACGACCCGGGCCGATTCTCGCCATCGTCGCGGTCATGCTGGGGGTGAAGTCGGTCGTACTGCTCGGCATCGGCCACATGAAGCGCAAGCTCGGTTTTGCCGAGACGGTGCGCCTCGCCGCGGTCCTGGCGGGCGGCGGTGAATTCGCTTTCGTCGTCCTTTCTCTCGCGCAACACGACGCGCTGATCGATGCCGAGCAGAAAGACCTGCTGATCGTCGCCGTTACGGTCTCGATGGCGCTGACGTCATTGGCGGTGCTCGCTGCCAATCGCTGGCTCGAGCAGCGCGACAAGGAGCCGCAGCGCGACTTCGACGAGATCGTCGACGAGCACCCGCGCGTGATCATCGCCGGCTATGGCCGCGTCGGCCAGATCATCGCGCGCATCCTGCGCGCGCAGCGGGTGCCGTTCACGGCGCTGGAAAGCTCGGTCGAACAGGTCGATTTTTCACGCCGTTTCGGCAGCATGATCTATTTCGGCGACCCGAGCCGGCCCGAACTGCTGCGTGCGGCGCGCGCCGACCAGGCCGAAGTGTTCGTCGTCGCCACCGACGATCCGGAGGCGAATCTGCGCACTGCACGCATCGTGCACCGGCTCTATCCACACCTGAAGATCGTTGCGCGCGCACGCAATCGCCAGCATGCGTTCCGGCTGATGGATCTGAACGTCGACGGCATAGTGCGCGAAACATTGCACTCGAGCCTGGTAATGTCGCGCCTCGTGCTCGAAGAACTCGGCATCGACCCGGCCGTCGCGGCCGAACGGGTCGAGAAATTCCGCCGCCACGACGACGAATTGCTCAAGGCGCAGTATCTGGTCTACGACGACGACGCGGCGCTGATGCAAGGCGCGAAAGAGGCGTTCGACGACCTGCAGCGCCTGTTCGAGGCGGACACCAGTTCGGAGACCGAGCAGCAGTCCAGCTGAACCTCAGCCGCGATTGTTGTCGACAACTTGATCGTCGGCGACGGCGTGTCCGGCCGGTTCGCGCTGACCCAGTTCGGCTGCAAGATCGATGTAGCCGAGCAGGTGCGCTACCTGGCGCGGGCTGCGATCGAGCACGTCGCGGCGACCCGGATCGGCCTTTGCCGCCAGCAGCGCACGCGCCGACAGCAGCAACCCGTGGATCGCGCAGGCGTGCAGCGGTCCCACGCCGCGTTGGTCCTGCAGATTGATATCGGCATGCGCGAGCAGGAACAGCGGCAGCAGCGCCAGCAGGTGTTTCTGGTCCACCGGGCTGCCGGGCTCCGCGCGTCCGCCGAGCAGCAACAACAACGGCGTCTGCCCGCTTACGTTGACGGCATTGACGTCGGCACCGTGTTCGAGCAGCAGTTGCAGTACGCGCCTGGCGCTGTCGGTCTCGCCGCTGCGGAAGGCGAACTGCGCGGCGGCATGCAGCGAACTCGTGCCGCGCTCGTCGCTGGCGTTGACCTGCGCGCCGCGCGCGAGCAGGCGCGTGACAATTTCCGGAAAGCCGAGTGCGGCGGCGATCATCAGCGGCGTGCCGCCGGTCGACAGCCGTGAATCGACTGCGACCCCTCGATCGAGCAACACGGCAACCGCATCTTCGCGGCGAGCGGTGACCGCGGCACTCAATGGCGTTGCCCCGCTCGGTGCCGCGCGTGCCGGGTCGGCGCCGCGATCGAGCAAAAGACCGATCAGCGCCGCGTGGCCGCTGCCGGCGGCCCGCAGCAGCGCATCGGCTCCCTGCGCATCGACACTGTTTATCGGCAGGCCCAGATCGAGCAGCTTGGTCATCGCGTCACGGTCGCCCAGCACTGCCGCGGCCGGCAGGTCTTCGCCGCGCGGCGGCCGCGCCGGCAGCTGCCACTGCGGCCAATTGAACCAGCGCCGCAGTTCGGGCCGACCCAGCGCGAGCCCGAGCGGGGTTTCGCCATTGGCGGCCGCGATCTCGGGACTTGCGCCGGCGCGAATCAGCAGGCGGATGATCGCGTCAGCCTGATCGACCAGCAAAGCCAGCGCATCGAACAACGGCGTGCGCCCTTGTCGATCGCGTGCGTTCGGGTCGACTCCGCGATCGAGCAGCGCTTGAACGATCGGCGCGCTTCCCGCGGCAACCGCGTGGGCGAGAGGGGTGCGTCCGTCGCCATTCGGCAAGAACGGGTCAGCCCCGTTGCCGATCATTTCGAGGGCAAGGTTTTCCAGCTTCTGGCGCAGCGGCCCGGCGCCCGACAGCGCCGCGCAAACTCGAATGATGGCGTGGATACCCGACGACGACGCGCCGTGTTCATGCCATTCCCAGGCAGCGTCCGCTGCTCGCGGCAGGCGCGCAAGCAGCGCATCGAACACGTTCGCCCCGCTATCGTCGGTTGCCTGCGGTCGCAGGCCGTGGTCGATCAGCCAGATGCGCGACGCCGGCGGTTCGTGTTCTGCCAGTTCGAGATACAGGCGTTCTAGCTCCACCATCGGCCACGCGCGAAGCGGCGCTTCGAAGGTTTCCACAATGTTCCAATGTCCAAAACGCAGCGCATCGAGCAGGTGCGGCGGCGATGTGCGGCCTGCCGGCACGACAGCCGGGCCATCGGCCACGCTCGCCGGCAACTGATAGTCCGGATCGAGCAGCGCGACGATGTTCCAGCGACCGGCCGCGGCGGCGAAATCGACTGCACGCTTGCCATCGCTTGTCCTGATGTTGGGCGAGGCGCCGGCTTGCAGCAGCAGACGTATCGTCGCCTCATCCGACTTTCGCGACTGGCTGGCAATGATCAATGCGGTGCGACCCATGGCATCGGCAGCGTCGGGAGCCCGATCGCGTTCCGCGATCAGTTCGACAACGACGGCGGCGCCCGAGCGCGCCGCCTCCATGAGCGCGGTCGTGCCGCGCGTATCGGCGGCGCCGACCTGTGCCCCGGCGTCGATCAGGGCCTCCGCAATGGCGGCGTTGCCGTGCAAGGCCGCCATCATCAGCGCGGTTCGACCGAGCGCATCGCAGGCATCGACGCGGGCCTTGCGCTTGAGCAGCAGTTCGGCGCCGGCGGGATTGTCGTCGTTGCACGCTGCGGCACTGAGCAAAGCCGGTTGTGCGCGCTCGTTTTCCATCTTCGCGCCGCGCTCGAGCAGAAAGCGCGCAAGCGCCCAGTTGCCGGCGGCGCACGCCATGGCAAGCGGACTCAGGCCATCGCGATTGACCGCGTCGAGCGGCGCTGCCGCGTCACACAGCAGGGCGCACACGATCGGTGTCGCCGACAATGCCGCATAGTGCAGGGCGCTGTTTCCGCCGGGGTCCACACAGCGCGGATCGGCACCGTTGGTCAGCAAGGTCATGACTGCTTCGGGCCGTCCCTGGTGACTGTCTCTCGTCGCCGCGATCAACGGCGTGAGCCCGGCATGCGCGCGATTCAGATCAGCGCCCTTCGCAATCAGGCCGCGCAGCAGACGCATGTCGTTGCCGAGCGTGGCCAGCACGACGACAGAGCGCTGATCGCGATCCTCGGCAGACGGGAGTGTGTTCGGGTCGGCGCCGTGCGCCAGCGCGGCAAGCGCAAGATCGGTCTGCCCGGCCCGAGCGCAGCGGAGCAGTTTCGCGTTGAAGTCTGCCGGCGCGGAAAGCTTGCCGGGTGCCGCCGTGTGAAACGTTTGCGCATCGATTGTTGCAGCGGGCGGCGCCGCAACCGGCACCACCCGCTCGCGTCGCTGACGCCGGAGCTCCAACAGCAGCGCCGTGACGCTGCGGTTTGCAATGACGAAGCACACCAGCGGCCCGATGGCGAGACCATAGATCGCGACTGCTGCCAGCTGCATTTCCGGCGCGGAAGAGCCGCTGGCCGTGCCGATAGTCAAGGCGCCAACGGCGAGCGCGAGCACACCGAGCGCAACGATCAGTCCGTGGCTGAAGAAGAATTCGTTGTGTCCGGTGAGCTGATGGGCGAAGCGGGTGCAGCGTGAGGTTGCGGAGCCGATTTCAGCATGGGCCAAATGATTTGGGTATGCATTGCGCCAGACGAACAGCAAGCCGAACACGGGCCAGAAGCGCCACAACCCAAGGACCGCAACCACGACCTCGGTCGATACCGCGATGGTTGCGCCAAGCGAGCGATCGCGCTGCAGCCATTGAAGGGGATACGCAATCAGCAGGGCAACCAGCAAAGCGTATGCGGCCAGCAGAAGCAGGAAAGGCAGTCCGCGTCGCACCGCCGTTCGGATGAACGTCGTCTCATGCCGCAATCCAAGCACGCGGCAAATGCCGACCATCATCAGCGCGTCGAATACCAGCAGCAGCAGCACGGCTGCCGGATGCCGCAGCAGTGCTGCCGCAACGAGGACGGCAACAGCGGGGACAAACAGGCGCAAGTCGGTGATCCAGGCTTGAAGGCGGTCGAAAAAAGTCATCGACATCGATTGGCAATTTCGACGGGGCGGCGGCAGCGGAAGTATATTGGCAATATGCCCGCGGATCGTAAAGAGTGTGTCGAACAGAGCGGATCGGCGGGTGGCCAGGTACGGATATCTCGGGGGACTTGTTGGTTTCCGGTCGGCATTTCTCGACGCGTAAGGGACGACAAGTGCGAGTGGAATCGGCATCGACCCCGTCTTGTCGATCGCTGAGTGGCTGGAACCGCCGGGGAACGGAGCAAGAGGGCAAACCGGGGCCCCTGAGATGAGGCGCGGGGGGGATCGGCATCAGCCGTCCGTGGATCCTCGCCCTACTCTCGCATGTAAGCCGTGCTCGGGCAGATCGCCGCCAGACCCCGCAAAGTAAAAGGCCACCCCTATTGGGGTGGCCTTTTTGTGGCCCCTGGCAGTGACCTACTCTCGCATGGCTTAAGCCACACTACCATCGGCGCGGGCGCGTTTCACTTCCGTGTTCGGGATGGGAACGGGTGGGACCAC
>DASXKR010000083.1:0-28959 GCA_036496665.1 Rudaea sp.
GTTGGCATCGGCCGAAGTCGGCACGCTGATTACCGCGCTCGGCTGCGGCATCGGCAAGGACGAGTTCAACATCGACAAGCTGCGTTACCACCGCATCATCATCATGACCGACGCCGACGTCGACGGCTCGCACATCCGCACGCTGCTGCTGACGTTCTTCTACCGGCAGATGCCGCTGCTGATCGAACGCGGGTACGTTTATATCGGTCTGCCGCCGCTGTACAAGCTCAAGCAGGGCAAGCAGGAGTTGTACCTGAAGGACGACGCGGCACTGAACGCCTACCTGATCGCCAACGCGGTCGAGGGCGCCGCGTTCCATTACAGCCCAGACGCTCCGCCGCTGCGTGAGGCGGCGCTCGAACGCCTGCTGCATGACTACAACGCGGCGACGGACCAGATCGAGCGTCTGAGCCTGCGCTGTGATCCGGTGGTATTCACGGCGATGCTCGACCTGACTCCGCCCGGTGGCGACCTGTGGCTGGATGCGGCCGTCGCGGCGCGCTGGGCCGATGCGATCGCCGCACGCGTCAACCGTGCCGGCCTCGGCCGGCCGCAATTTGCGCTGCGTGTGCGCCCCGCTGACGACGAACAGACCCCGGCGCTGGTCGTCGAACGCAGGCATCACGGCATCACGACGATACAAGCGCTGCCGGCGGCGTTCTTTTCCGGCCCGGAGTTCAAAGCCGTGCGCGATGTCGCCGAGCAACTCGCCGGCATGCTCCAAAGTGGCGCTGAAATCCGTCGCGGCAGCAACACGATCGCCGTCACCAACTTCGGGCAGGTTCGCACCTGGTTGCTTGACGAGGCCAAAAAGGGTCGAACCATCCAGCGCTTCAAGGGGCTCGGCGAGATGAACCCGGAACAGCTCTGGGAAACGACAGTCAATCCGGAATCGCGCCGACTGCTGCAGGTGAGCATCGAAGACGCAGTTGCCGCCGACCAGATCTTCTCGACGCTAATGGGTGACGTCGTCGACCCGCGGCGAGCCTTCATCGAACAAAACGCGTTGCGGGTCAGCAACCTCGACGTGTGAACTTGCGCGGTCCCGCGGCGAAGAGGCGCGCGCCAATTGGGGTTATGCGTCGAGGTTGCCGGCACCTGCAAGACACAGCGGCGACCTGGCATTTGCGCGACGCCGGGCCGCGGATGAACCGGAACTGTCCGGCAATTGTGCGGTAGCAACTTGAGCTGGCAGCAGGGCGGGGTTAACCTCGCCGTCCCGATGATCCGGTGCGTGGTATCCACGGGTCGCAGTAGAATCAAATCCAGCATCAGGAATACGGCACATGCGAATTTCAAAGCGTTCAATCCTCGTCGCAACTCTCGGCCTGTTGCTCGCGGCGGCAAACGTCTGGGCGGCCAAGGAAGAAAAGAACGAGTACCCGAATGCAACACGCAAGGACCCGAAGCTCGAGATGTCGTCGAGCAACCAGAAGGATCTGAACAAGGCCCTCGACCTGGTCAACAACAACCAGGTCGACGAAGCGATGCCGACGTTGCAGAAAGTGCTCGACGACCCCAAGGCGAGCAAGTACGCACGCGCACTGGCGCTCGAAGCCGAAGCGCAGGGGGCCAGCGGCAAGCAGGACGATGCGACGGCGATTGCCAAGTTCAAGGAAGCGTACGCGCTCGATGCGTTGCCGAACAGCCAGCAGTTCCAAGTGCTGTACAACATCGCGATCACGCAGATCCAGTCGGAAAAATACGAGGACTCGTTGAACACGATCAACGAATGGTTCAAGGTCACCGGTGCGCAAAAGGCCGACGCCTATGCCCTGCAGGGCAACGCCTACTATCGCATGGAAAAATATCAGCCGGCGGTTGACGCGATGAAGAAGGCGCTGTCGCTCAGCGACAAGCCGAGCGATTCCTGGAATCAGATACTGATGGCGTCCTATGCCGAGCTCGACCAGTTCGATGAGGCTGCGAAAGTCATCGAGGGGCAGCTGGCCAAGAACCCCAACGATGCCAAGCTGACGACTCAGCTGGCGACCATCTACGTCAAGGGCAAGCAGGATCAGAAGGCGGTCGACCTGCTTGCCACCGCCAAGCAGAAGGGCCTGCTGACCAGCGAGAACGATTACAAGCTGATGACCCAGTTGTACGATCAGCTCGACAAACCCAAGGAAGGCGCCGCCGCGCTCAATGAAGGTTTCAGCAAGGGCATCGTCAAGCCGTCCTACGAAATGTACAAACTGCTCGGTGACTCGTACGCGCTGGCCAATGACGACGCGCATGCCATCGACGCCTACGGCAAAGCCTCGCAGCTGTCCAAGGACGGCAACGTCGACTACGTGCGCGGAAGCCTGCTGATGAACAACGATCGCGGCAAGGAGGCGGTGGACGCCCTGCACCAGGCCGTTGCCAAGGGCAGCCTCAAGCAGCCCGGCGAGGCCTATATCCTGCTGGGCGACGCCGAGAACAACAACAACAACCGCGCCGGCGCCTCTGCCGCCTGGGAAAAGGCCAGGGCCTATCCGAGCACGAAACAGATGGCCGAGTCCCGCCTCAAGAACATGAAGAGCGGCAAGGGGCCGATCATCAAGCACGCCAAGTCGTCGGGTTCCTGAGTCGGCCTGTCGCGACGAACCCACCCGCAAATGGCGTCTTGCGAAGTACGCTCTTGTGTCGTTGTAGGCAGGTAGTGTAATTTGGTCTGCTACGCTTCGCGTTCGGGTTTGATTTGAAAGACTGCACAAGCCGCTTCGGCCTTGTGCAGTGGGGCATCCACGGATTCGTTACTGGTTCAAGCTGATGGCGTTCGACCCATACCAAGAGCAAGAAGAACGATTCAACTGGCGGCGCACGCTGGGTCTGGCCGCGGCGTTTGCCGTGCACGGATTCGCCTTCATGATGCTGCTGGCGCCGATGTCGCCGCCGCAGGCCAAGGAAAAGCCGAAGGACAACATCGTGACGGTCGAGTTCATCGAACCGCCACCGCCACCGCCACCGCCACCACCGCCACCACCGGAGCCGCCCAAGAAGCCGCCTCCGAAGATCGTCGAAAAGGTCAAGCCGCCGCCGTTGCCGCCGCCGGCCCCGCCGCCGCCGGTCATCACGGAGCAGGCCACGCCGATGTCGACGCCGGCCCCGCCGCCAGCGCCGCCAGCGCCGCCGGCCCCGCCGGTCGATATCGCGCCGAGCGAGAACATCAGTTACCGCAGGATGCGGCCGCCGAAGTATCCGCCGCAGGCCGTGCGCGAACATCACACCGGCAAGGTCATCCTGAAAGTCTTGATTGGCCTGGACGGATCGCCGAAGGACGTGACAGTGGAGAAATCCAGTGGCTACCGCGAACTTGATCAGTCTGCGGTCGCGGCAGCAAAAACGTGGATGTTCAATCCGGGACGAAGGAATGGCCAGGCATACGAGGGCTACGCCCTGATTCCAGTGGACTTCAGCTTGACTGATCTGTAACGGGGAAGAGGTGGTGATTTGCCTCGTCCGGTGAGACTATAGGAACTCAAACTAAAGGGTAGTGTTATGCAACAAGATCCAGCAACCGCTCAACCAGGCAGCGCGCCCGATGCGGCAATGACCGCGCCCGTGGGCAGCCACGGCGACGCCGCTGCGCTGCAGCAGATGGGCTTCGATCACCTGATCCACCACTTCGATGTAATCGGCATGGTGGTCTTCGTGGTCCTGGTCATCATGTCGGTGATGTCGTGGTATTACATCGTCATCAACGTGTGGCGTGTCGTGTCGATCCGCGCGCGAACCAGCAAGGTTCGGCACACATTCTGGGAGACGACGTCGACCCAGGAAGCGGTGCGCTTCATGGAAGAACAGCCGAAATGGGAGCCGTTCTCCAAGATAGCGCTGGACTGCGCCTCGGCCGCCGCCCACCATCAACGCCACGAGGGCAGTCGCCTGGTCGAGGCACTGAACCGCTCCGAGTTCATCGACCGCGCACTGCGCCAGGGTGTCGCCCGCGAAAGCGGTCGCCTCGAAGGTGGCCTGACGGTGCTCGCGACGGTGGGCTCGACGGCCCCGTTCGTCGGCCTGCTCGGTACCGTGTGGGGCATCTATCACGCCCTGATCGCGATCGGTGCATCGGGCAACGCCGGCATCGAAACCGTCGCCGGTCCGGTCGGCGAAGCGCTGATCATGACCGCGATCGGTCTGGGCGTCGCGATCCCGGCCGTGCTCGCCTACAACTTCTTCGTCCGCGCCAATCGCGTGACCAACGCCCAGTTCGACGAGTTCGCGCATGACCTGCACGACTTCTTCGCAACCGGCGCGCGCGTCGAGGCCGGCGGAACTGCGGCGCTGCCATCGCGACCGGCTTCGCCGCCGATGCCGAAGAAGTAAACTGCCATGGCGTTCAGTTCCGGCAGCGGCGGCGGCGTAATGGCGGAAATCAACGTCACGCCGCTGGTCGACGTGATGTTGGTGCTGCTGATCATCTTCATGATCACGGCGCCTCTGGCGCAGCACAAGATCAAGATCGAGTTGCCGATCGCCGCGCTCGCCAAGCCACCCGAAGACGTGGCCAACCAGCCGATCACGTTGTCGGTCAAGGACAATGGTCAGCTGTACTACAACGATGAGCCGATCACCGAGGCGGCGATGCAGGCCCAGTTGCGCGTTGCTGCACAGCGCACGCCGCAGCCCGAACTGCAGATCCGCGCCGACCGCGACACCGAGTATCAGGTCGTCGCGTCGGTGATGACAGACGCCAAGAACGCGGGCATGGTCAAGGTAGGTTTCATCACCCAGGCGCAGGGCGGCGAAAAGTAACAGGCAGCAGGGTAGCCGCGCACACGCGGCGCCCCGATTCAGCAACGAGGTAGAAAGTCATGGCATTCAGTACAGGCGGCGGCAGTGGACCGATGGCCGACATCAACGTCACGCCGCTGGTCGACGTGATGCTGGTGCTGCTGATCATTTTCATGATCACGGTGCCGATGCTGTCGCACAAGATCAAGATAGACCTGCCGCAACCGACGCTCAATCCGCCGCCGGACAACCCGCCCGAGCCGATCACGCTCGGCGTGCGCCTCACCGGCCAGCTGTACTGGAATGACGAACCGATCACCGAGGCGGCATTGCAGGCGCAGCTGCGCGTGACGGCGCAGAAAAACCCGCAGCCGGAATTGCAGATCCAGGCCGACAAATCGGCCAAGTACCAGCAGGTAGCGACTGTCATGGCCGATGCCAAAAATGCCGGTATGACCAAGATCGGCTTCCTGCCGGCGCGCGGCTTGCAGTAGCAGGCGTCGCGCAAACAATCGCATCACGATCGACGCCGCGATCTCGCGGCGTTTTTAATGGGAAAAATTCCCGGCCGGTTTGCCGCGCGGACGACTCGCGCGTAGCCTTCTCTTCACCCAAACGGCTGGAGCGTGACATGGCTGCTTTCGCATTGCGCAACGGGACGTGCGGCATCGCAGCGCAAATCAACGTGACGCCGCTGGTCGACGTGATGCTGGTGCTGCTGGTGATTTTCATGCTCGCGGTGCCGTTGACGACGCAGCACCTGCCACTGATCAATGCTCCGGCTTGCCGCGAAAACTGCCCGACACCGCGTGAACCCGTTCGCCTGGCAATCAAGCGCACCGGCGAGCTGTACTGGAACGGCGCGGCGATCAGTCGCGGCGCGCTGCTTGCGAATCTCGGCGCCCTCGGCCAGCAGCAGTTGCCGCAGACACTCGAGATTCACGCCGAAGCGAACGCGCGCTACGCTCTGGTGACGGATGTTCTGGCTGCGGCCCACAGCGCTGCCGTGCACGAGATCAGCATCGCGCCGACGCGCGATTGAGCAGGCGAACCAAGGCTCAGGCGAGCAGGCGCAGATACGCCCTGACGGTTGCGTCGAGACCCGCGTACAGCGCTTCACCGATCAGCGCGTGACCGATCGATACCTCGGCCAGGAACGGAATCGCGCCCGTGAGCGCCGACAGGTTCTGTTGACTGAGGTCGTGGCCGGCATTGACACCAAGGCCGGCGGCACGGGCGCTCTCGGCCGCTCGGGTGCACAGATCAAGCTCACGCGCGAAGTCTCCCTTCGCATACGCGTGTGCAAAAGGCCCGGTGTAAATTTCTATCCGATCGGCGCCGATATCGGCCGCGCGCGCAATGTCTTCGGCATCGGCATCCATGAACAGGCTGACGCGACTGCCGCAAGTCCTGAGCGCAGCAATCAGCGCCTTCAGGCGTGTGCCGTCTGCAGCAAGATCGAAGCCGTGATCCGACGTCAATTGCGCGTCGCCGTCGGGCACCAGCGTGACTTGCGCAGGGCGCGTTGCCTCGGCGAGCGCCAGCAAGCCGGGATACGACCCACGCGCAGGCGCGAACGCGTTGCCTTCAATGTTGAATTCGGCGTGCGCGCCAAGCAAGCGGGCGAGTGCCAGGACATCGTCCGGGCGGATGTGGCGCTGGTCCGGGCGTGGGTGGACCGTAATACCGTGTGCGCCGGCGCCAAGGCATGTCGTCGCGGCAGCGCACACGTCGGGTTCGCTGCCGCCGCGCGAATTGCGCAGCACCGCGATCTTGTTGACGTTGACGCTGAGCTGGGTCATGCGGCGGCATCGCCTGCGTGGGACTCGGCGCAAAGTATGCCTGCGGCTATGGCGTGCGCCAATGGACACGCTCGGCCTTGCGCTCGCCGCCGGCCAACTCGATCGAGATATCGGAAATTTTTTCGTTCTCGTCGCGCTGGAAGGTCAGCAGGTTGACGCCGTCGGCATCCGCGAAAGCATCGCGTGCGTACGCGTGCATCGGTGTTGGTGCCGAGCCGGTGAATTGCGCGACGAGTCCGTCGGAGCTCGCGCAGACCCGCAACAGCACGCCGGCCTCGAGCAGGTAGTCGCCAGCGTATGCCGACAGCTTTGCCGGCTCGATGGCGATTGCAGCCCGGGGCAGGCGCGGCGCGCGCACGGTCAGGCGTTCGGCGTTGACATAGATGCCGTTCGTACGCAGCAACAGACCACTGATCTCGTCGATATTGCGCACAAACGTGATCACCGCGCCACCGCCGTTGGCCGAATAAATGTCTTCGGCAACAGGAAACAGCGGCCACTCAGGTTGTCCACGAACTTGCGCCGTGAGTGCGGCGCCGGACGCGCGCACCGTGACCTCCGAGCCGTCGAGCAGCCGGTACAGGCCCGGATAGCGTGCGATCTGCGCCGGCGTCGGCACGTACGGCGCACGCGGTGGAGCCGGTGGTGCTTCGTCGGACAGCCAGGCCAGGCCGATCGGCGCCAATGCGACGACCGAGTCCGCCAGCAGGACCAGGCCCTGCTGGCGATCGGTTCGAAAACCGATGAATGTCGAGAAGCCACCGGTCTGACTGGCGCGCCAGACCATCGGCCAAGTCTGCTCGTCCCCGGCCAGTTCGTGGACGTCCCAGCCCAGACCGACGCCGCCGGCAGGACCGTCGGCGCGCGATTGGCGCGCCAACAGCAGTGCGGCACGCAATGACGAACCACCCGGTTGCAGATTGGTACCTACGAAAGCCAGCAGATCGGCCAGCGTCGAACGCAATCCGGCGGCTCCCGCCAGCGCGCCATAGTGCCAGTGCCTTGAAGCCTGGCCGAGCGCATGCCCAGGCAGCAGGTTGGGCGGATCGTCGAAGCCGCTGTGCGTCATGCCGAGCGGCAACAGTATCTTGCTGGCCAGCAACGCCGGATAGTCCGTGTCGTACAGGCGCGCGAGGCCAAGGCCAAGCAATCCGGCGTTCAAGGTCGAATAGTCGATCGCGTGCGGCGCCGGCTTGCCATGGACGTTTGCCAGCAGGGCCAGAAGGTCCGCCTCGCGATAGCCGGCATAGGGATCGTCGGCGTTCGCCGGAAACAAATTCGGCGGTGTCGCCGGAAACCCGGTCTTCTGCGTCGCCAGTGAAACCAGCGGCGTCGCACCAAGATCGGCGTCGGCCCACGGAAAATCGCTCGGCAGCAGGCCGCGCAGCGGATCGGCCAGGCGCAGCTTGCCCTCGATCGCGGCCTGGGCCAGCAGGATGCCGGTGAAGACATCGGTCGCGGCACCTATCTCGAACACGCTGTCGGCTGCGGGTTTTGCCGCGCCGTTGCCAAAAAAAACGGTTTGCTGTTCCTTGCCGTGGATCAGCCCGATCGCGACGCCGTTGAACGCGCCATTGGCGGTGCCGGCATCGAACAGGCGCCGATAACTGTCCGGCAACAACGGGGCGGGTGCTGCGAGCGCATCATCGCCGGCCAGCAGGATGAACAGACAGCCGGCAGCGATTCGGAACGCGCGCTTCGCGCGAAGGGGGCAACGCATGCTCACGCGCCGGAGAATAACGTGACAGCAGGCAGCATGGGCAAAGAAAGCCACATCCCTGTGGCTGCAGTCCCTGTGGAGGTCAGGTCATTGAGACTGCAAAAAGCGCCTTTGGTTCCCCGAGCCGCCTCAGCGGCAGGACGCGGCCATCTGTTTCCACACGACCGGATCCCAATAGGATCCGTGGCTGAGGTCCGACGCGTTGGCCAGATGCAGCTGCGCCGCGATCATTGCCGTCTTGCCCGGCTCCACGACCACGGTCAGCGGCTTGCTGGTCTGGCGCCGGAACGTTGCCATCTCGCCGATGCCGAGCGCGTTGGTCGGGATGTTCTCGGCGACCAGCAGGCGGTGTTCGCCGGCGTTCACGCGAAATGACGCCGCGCCTTGCGGTCCCGGTGTAGTACCGTCGAGCAGCAGGATGCGTGCGGCGTACAGCCGTTCGCCGCGCGGTGCCACGTCGAACGCACTGATCCGACCGCATCCCTCCTGAACCGGCGGGTCAGCCCGCGCTGGCGCCGGCGCTATTGCCGAGCCGCCACCACCGGCTGGGTCGGCAGAGTCACCGAGCTCGACTCGCATGGCCGGCACGTAAATCGCCTGCACCGGAGCGTTGAGAGTCAGTGCCTCGCCGGAGCGCAGCACATTGACGGTCAGCGTCGCCGAGTCGGGCAGATCATCAACCACGGAGCGCATGGTGGTTGCAGCCAGAGCGCGACCACGATCGTCGGCACCCAGTTCGCGCAGCGAGGTTCCGTTGACGGCGATGATGACATCACCCGGATGGAGACCGAGCCGGTCGGCCGTGCTGCCCGGCGTGGCGCCGAGCACATGCAGCCCGTCGCGGGCACTCTGCGCGCTGGTCGAATCGACCAGCGCGCCGAGGGTCGAAACGCGTCGCGCAGGCTCCTCGACGCGCAACGAGACATGCTCCGGATGCTGTCCGAGCGCGCCGCTCTCGGCCATGTGCGAGAGCACCGACTGCATGTCCTGGCGCATGCGCTGCGCGGTTTCGCCGCCGCTGGTCACGGCTGCCGTCGCGCGTGTTGACGCCGCCGGCGCCGCCGTTGCGGCGGCCGCTGAAGCGGCCGGTCGATCGCCAGCGGCCGACGCGACAACGCTGCAACTGGAGAGCGCGACGATCAGGAGCAGTTGGCAGGGCCCGGCGCTGGTCGCGAAGTTGTCGTTGATCATGAGGTCAGATCCTGCTGATTTGCATGTTGTGCCGACGCGCGCTCACCAGCACGTCGAGCAGTTCGCTGCGGCGTTTCCACAGTGCAGTCAAACGTTCTTGTGCGGCGCCTTCGTCGTAGGCAGCCTGCAAAGCCAAATCGACCAGCACCAGTTCGTCTTGCGCGTCGCTGCCGATCGCGGCATCGACCTGTCGCGACGCGGCGGCATTGAGCGCGCGCAATTGCAACTCGAGCGCCTGTGCCCTTGCCTGCCAGTCGACAGTGGTTGACGAAGGTTGCCTCATGTCGAACCAGCCACCCGAAGCGCCGATCAGCGCGGCAAGCAGGAGGACGCCGGCGCCGCCGCACCACGCGCTCAGACGGCGCACGCGTGCCTGGCGCAGACGCTGGCGATGTGCACGGGCGATGCGCGGCCAAAGCTCTGCCGACGGCTCGACGTGCGGCAGCTGCTCGAGGCGCAGGCGCTGCGCCAGCTGATGGAAAGTCAGGTCTGGCTCGGACATGCCGCAGCTTCCCGGGGGTTGACGACCAGTTCGTTGAGGCGCTTGAGCGCACGCGCCAGGATCGATTTCGAATAACTCTCGCTCTGGCCGAACAGCTCGGCCAATTCGACGTGCGTATAACCTTCGAATTCGTGCAGCACCAGCACGGCGCGCGCGCGCGGCGGCAGGCGCTGCAGCAGCGACCAGGCATCGAGCGCCGTGGCAGGACCGGCCGAATCGTGCGGCTGGGCAGCGAAGATCGCGTCGGCATCGACATCGGCTTCATGACGCTGGCTGCGCAGCTGGTCGATGGTCGCATTCACGGCCATGCGCTTGAGCCAGCTTCCAAACGGAGCGTCACCACGGTAGCTGCGAATCGCGCCGAACATTTTCAGAAATACCTCCTGCACCAGATCTTCGGCCTGCGCCCGGTTGCCGAGTATGCGCAAGGCCAGATTGAAACAAGGCCGGCCAAAGCTCGAATACAACGTCGCGAATGCCTGCATATCGCCGGCTTGGGCGCGTGCCAGGGTCATTGCATCGACACGTTGTGCGAATCCGGCAGCCGGATCGCTGGTGTTATCCATTGGCATATGGACGAAGCAGCAGGCTGGCCCGTCGCAGCGCGACGTCAACCGTTGTTGTCGCCGGTTTGCCGATGCGGCAGCTGGATCTCGTGGATAATGCTGCGCGGAATCTGCAATTCGGCCGTGCCCCCGGCTTTCTTGACGCGCACCCCGACGGCCGTGCTGTCGACACCGATGATGCGTCCCTCGACTTTCTTGCCGGTCGTCGTCAGCAGGCGCACGAAGCGTCCCGAATACGAACCGAGTGCGGAAAAGTCGATGACATCGAAATCGCGCGTCGCGGGAGCGGCCGGCGGCAGTCGGTCGATCGACGGCTTCCAGACCAGCGCGAGCGTCGATCCCGGCGGTGGCGGTGGAGCACTCTCACCGAGGCTGTTCGCGACTGGATTGGCCGGTTTCGTGACAGGTGCAACAGGCGCCGATGCGACCGGTTTCGCCAGCGTGGGCGCCGCGCTCGTCGCGGGTGCGGCTGCAGCGGGCGCAGGGTGAGCTTGAGCGATGGCCGCCGGCCGCTGGACAGCGATGACGGTCATTGTTGCGGCTGGTGCAGGCTTGGTTTGCGCTGGTGGCGCGGCTCGTGCCGGCGACTGCGCGGCGTTGGGCGCCGGCGACCCGGACGCTGAAGGTGTCGTCGCAGCAGCGACCACCGCGGTCGCAGATGCTGCCGGCGCCGCGTCGACAGCTGCGGTCGATGCGGAGGCTTGCACATCGCTGGTCGCGATAAATCCCAGACGCACCATCACCGGTGGCGCATCGTTGCGGCGTGCCGTGAGATTCAACTGGCGTGTCATGACATCCGGAGTTTCGCCGAGCAGCTGGCCGATCGACGAGGCAGCGGGCGGCAGGCTCAGCACGTTGACGCGACCTCCCTCGGCGACCAGGCTGCGGTAGATCGATTCGGTCGCTGCGCCAGGCTGGACACCGCGTTCGGCCAGAAACGTCGCGACCGCTGTCAGGTGCTGATCGATGAATTGCGCGGGACGCATGCCGGCCTGCTGGGCGCAGAACCGGTTGCGTTTCGCCAGGTAGCCGCCGTCGGCATAGCCGAGCGACAGCTCGCTGACATGCAGCTTCTGCCAGTTGCCGGCGGCAACGGCATTCGGGGCGAACTTCTGCAACTCGCCGCGTGCAGTGATCGTGGAGAACGGCAACGACGACAGTTCGGCTGAAAACGCCAGCGCCGCGTTCGCCGCGTCGTAGCGATAATCCAGATGCTCTTGCTGCGCACCGGGATTGAGCCCCATGCGCTGGTAGTCCGCGACGCTGAAGCGCGAGACCACGCCGCAGCCGAGCGTTTCGAACGGCACCAGGCTGATCGGACTGAGCCAGGACAGCTCGCCGCCGGCAGCGGTGAGCGCGGCCGGGGCCTGCAGGCCCTTGATCGTGATGCCGAGGCGCTCGGGCAGGCTTTCATCGTCCGACAGCAGTCGGCGCACGAGCCACAACGCGCCGGGCGTTGTCAGTTCGACCTGCGTGGCGCGCCAGACCTCACGCGATGCACCCTTGCCGACGGTGACATTGACTGCGACGAAGTCGACGCTGCCGTCGAGCCCTGAACTGACGCCGCCATACTGGACCTGCGCGAACGGCGCCAGGCGCGTGGCCAGACGCGCCGCGCCCTGCTGAATCTCGTACCAAAGCACAAGCTTGAGCACGGCGATCGCCAGCACCGCAACGATGACCAGGTTACGCAGCAACTTCCACATGCGATCGATTCAGGCCGTGATTGACGAAACTTAACCGTATTGTGCGGGACCAGCAACCGCTGGCGGCATGCTGCGCCGCGATCAGGGCGGCATAGCGACGAATGCCCGCACGGGGCGCTCGCGTCCGTGCCAGGCTAGGGCTCCTGTATGTCCGATCGACGGCGCCAAGGCGACAATCTGCCACTGCGCGGCTGCGCCTGCCGAGGTGCCGATCACGTTCAAGTGTGCCGGCATGCCATTCGCGTCTAGCACGAACACCACGCGTGACAGACCGAAACCTATGCCGCGGCCATCGGCCTTGACCACAGCCTCCTTGCAGCTCCACAGCCGCAGAAAAGCGGCCTGGCGCCCGGCCGCGTCGATTGCGGCCAAGGCCTCGGCTTCGCTGGCAGCAAAATAGCGGCGCGCCAGATCGAGCACCGGGCGCTCGCGCCGGACCGTTTCGATGTCGACGCCGATGGCCTGGCGGCGGCTGAGTCCGAGCAGGGCCGCGCCGCGGCTGTGCGAAAGATTGAATTCGAACGCCGGCGGGCCGTCCAGAAAAGGCTTGCCGTGCGCGCCACGGCGCAATACCAGCCGTTCCGGCGCGCATCCGACGTGCGCTGCCAGCAGCGGGCGCAGCCAGGCCTCGTCGAGGCGCGTGCCGGTGCCGTCGCCGGCCGGGAAGTACCACAGCTGGATCTCGTCGTCCATCAACGCTTCGGGATAGCGTGTTGCGGTAAAGGCGGCGGGACTCAGAAAACGCATGGCGCATGCTTGGCTCTGGCGCGGCGGCGGTCAAGTGGCTAATGTCGCCGGCAACAGCTCAGCGCTGCGTGCCAGCGCCGCGAAACCGGATACGGGAGGGTGCACTGACGTGATCGCCGGCTGGGTACTGCTGCTGGTCTCGGTGGGCTACGTGGCCGGCCTGTTCGGTCTGGCGTACTTCGGCGACCGGCGGCCGCTATATCCGAACCGCGCCTGGCTGCGGCCGCTGGTCTACAGCCTGGCGCTCGCGGTTTACTGCTCGTCATGGACGTTCTACGGCGCAGTCGGCAGTTCGGCCGGATCGAGCCTTTCCTATCTGCCGATCTACCTCGGGCCGATCCTGCTGTTCGTATTCGGCAGCGGCCTGTTCCAGCGCCTGACCGTCGTCGCCAAGCAACGCAACGTCACCTCGATCGCCGACTTCATCGCATCGCGCTTCGGCAAGTCGCATGGACTGGCCGCACTGGTGACGATCATCGCTGTCACGGCAGCGATTCCGTACCTCGCGCTGCAGTTCAAGGCGGTCGCGATGAGCATCAATATCCTCGGCGGCGAACCGGCGCAACACACGCCGCTGCTGCATGACAGCGCGCTCTACATCGCGTTGCTGCTGGCCGTGTTCGCAATCCTGTTCGGCACGCGCCGCATCGATGCCACCGAACACCATCACGGCATGATGCTGGCGATCGCGGCGGAGTCGCTGGTCAAGCTGGTCGCATTCGTCGTGATCGGCATCTACGCGCTGAACGTGAGCGGGTTCAGTGCGGCGTTCAGACCGCCGGTCGACGAATTCGCCACACGTGGGCTGCCGGCCGGTTTCATAACGCAGTGCCTGCTCGCGTTTGTCGCGATGTTCTGCCTGCCGCGGCAGTTCCAGGTCGGCGTGATCGAGTGCGAGAACCCGGCCGACGTGACGCGCGCGCGCCGCGTGTTTCCGCTGTACCTGCTGCTGATCTGCGTGTTCGTGCTGCCGATCGTTGCTGCCGGCGCGCCGGTCGCGGCGGTGCGCAGCATCGATCCGGATGGCTACGTGCTGTGGCTGCCGCTGGCGCGCGGACATGAGCTGCTGGCCCTGTTCGCGTACCTCGGCGGATTCTCGGCGGCGACCGGCATGGTCATCGTCGAATCGGTCGCCTTGTCGACGATGATCAGCAACGACCTGGTCGTTCCGGCGCTGCTGCGTATACGACGGCTGGGTTTGGAACAGCGCGACCTGTCGGCGACCGTGCTGACCGTCCGTCGCATCGCGATCGTCGTACTCGCGGCGCTGGCCCTTGCCTACTACCGCGCGACCGCATTGAACGTTCAGCTGGCGTCGATCGGACTGCTCGCATTCGTCGCGCTCGCGCAGTTCGCGCCGGCCATCATCAGCGGCTTGTACTGGCGTGGCGCGAGCCGCTTCGGCGTCAGCGTCGGCCTGATCTGCGGATTTTCGCTCTGGACCTATACGCTGCTGTTGCCGGGCATGGCGGAACACGGCTGGCTGCCATCGGACTGGGTGCGCAGCGGGCCGTTCGGCATTTCTGCGTTGCGTCCCCACGCGCTGTTTCACCTGGAGGGCTGGGATGCAATCAGTCACGGCACGTTCTGGTCGTTGTTCGCCAATGTCGGCTGTCTGGTCCTGCTGTCGTGGCGCTACCGACCCGGCGTCGACGAGCGCCTGCGCGCCGCCGCGTTCTTGAACCTCGACACCGAACGCGGCGCCGCCAGTGACTGGCGCGGGCGCGTACCGATCGCCGACCTGCTCGCGCTGGCCGAGCGCATCGTCGGCGACGTCGCAGCGCGCCGGGCGTTCGCCGACTACGCGCTGACGACCGGTCAGGCCCTGCCGGCGCACGCCGCCGCTGACCGCGCGGCGCTGCAGTTCACCGAACGGCTGATGGCCGGAGCGATCGGTTCGGCGTCGGCAAGGCGCATTCTGACCAGCGCGCTGCGCGGCACCGGACTGGATCTGTCCGAAGCGGCGACCTTGCTCGATGAGACGTCGCAGGAACTGCGCTTCAGCCGCGAACTGATCGGCGTGACGTTCCAGAACATGACCCAGGGCATCAGTGTGGTCGACAGCGACTTGTGCATCGTCGCCTGGAACCGGCGCTATTCGGACCTGTTCGACTACCCGGAAGGATTCGTCTACGTCGGCCGACCGGTCGCCGACCTGATCCGGCACAACGCAGTGCACGGCCTGCTCGGGCAGGGCGATGTCGAGCTGCAGGTCCGCCGGCGCCTCGACTTCCTGCGTCGCGGCACGCCGCATGTGTTTGTGCGCGAACGGCCGGACGCGCGCGTCATCGAGACGCGCGGCGAGCCGCTGCCGGGTGGCGGTTACCTGACGACGTTCAGCGACATCACCGACTACAAGCGCGCCGAACACGCGTTGCGCGAAGCCAACGAAACACTTGAGCAACGCGTCACCCAGCGCACCAGCGAACTGCGCGAGGCCCTGGTTTCGCAGGAGCAGGCCAAGCGCCAGGCCGAAGCGGCGAACGCCAGCAAGACGCGTTTTCTCGCCGCCGCATCGCACGATCTGTTGCAGCCGCTCAACGCCGCGCGGTTGTTCACCTCGGCGCTGCGCCACCAGCCGCAGCTCGATGCCGATTCCGCGCAGCTGGCCGAGCGCATCGATGCGTCGTTCAAGGCGGCCGAGGATCTGCTCGAAGCGCTGCTCGAAGCATCACGCCTCGACGCCGGGCGCTACCGTCCGGAGATCGGCAGCTTCGCCCTGAATGAATTGTTCGAGTCGATGCGCCATCAGTTTTCCGTGCTCGCGCAGACGCGCGGGCTCGAACTGCATGTGCTGCCGACACGCCTGCACGTGCGCAGCGATCCGCATCTGTTGCGGCGCATCGTGCAGAACTTCCTGTCGAACGCTTTGCGCTATACGCGCAACGGGCGCGTGCTGCTCGGCGTGCGCCGCCGCGGCAGCCACGTCGGCATCGAAGTGTGGGACACCGGCCCCGGTATCGCCCACGAAAACATGCGCATGATCTTCGACGAGTTCCGGCGGCTCGATCAGCCGTCGCCGTGGGGCGAGAAAGGCCTCGGCCTCGGTCTGGCGATCTGCGACCGTATCGCGCGCATCCTCAATCACGAACTCGGCGCCGATTCGCATCCGGGTCGCGGCAGCCGCTTTTCGATCCGCGTCCCGCGCGCCACGGAGTCCGCTGGCGCAACCAGTGCGCGCACGCTGCGCCGGCCGTCGCCGGTCGGCCTGCCGCATGCGCTGCATGTGCTGTGCCTCGACAACGATCCGTCGATTCTCGACGGCATGCTCGCACTGCTCACGCGCTGGGGCGTCAGCTGCGCCATTGCGCGCAACGTGGAGGAAGCCGTGGAGGCCGCGACGCTGCGCCATCCGGACCTGATTCTTGCCGACTTCCATCTCGACGATGCACGCGATGGCCTGGCGGCGCTCGATCACCTGCGCGACGTGTGCACGCCGCCGCCGCCGGGCGCCCTGATCACCGCCGACGCCAGTCCGGAGTTGAAGACGCGCGCGCGGGATCTCGGCTACGCCCTGCTGCGAAAACCCGTCAAGCCGGCCGCGCTGCGCGCGTTGATCGCCCAGCTCGGGCGCGGCAACAACAACCAGCAGGCACAACCGGCAGCCTGAAGCGTTTTGCGTCGCTCAGCCCAGTGATTCAAGTGCGTCGGGCAATCCGGCGGCTTGCTCGAGCGCCAGATGATTGGCGAACAGTGCAACCTGGGTGCGATTGGACACGTGCAGTTTGCGCATGATCGCGGTCATGTGCGCCTTGATCGTCGCCTCGGAGACGTTCAATTCGAATGCGATCTGCTTGTTCAGCAGACCGGCCGCGATCATTCCGAGCACGCGAAACTGCTGCGGGGTCAGTTCGGCAACGCGCGCCGCAGCACTGGCCTCGTCCGCGCCGAGCATGCCATTGGCGGTCGTCATGTGCGGCGGCAGCCAGACATCGCCGTCGAGGATGCGGCGCACGGCGGTCACGATCGTGTCGACCGACGCCGATTTCGGAATATAGCCTGACGCACCGTGCGCAATGGCACGGCGGATCACCGCCGGCTCCTCCTGCGCAGACACCACGACCACCGGCAGTCCCGGATGCTGGCCGCGCATGTACGCCAAGGTCGAAAAACCGCTCGCGCCGGGCATGTGCAGGTCGAGCAGCAGAAGTTCGGCGTCGGCGTGCGCCTCGACCAGAACCTGCAGCGCCGGCACACTGTCGGCCTCGAACAGCAGTGAATCCGGCACCGCCTGGGTCAACGCGCGCTTGAGCGCATCGCGGAACAGGGGATGGTCGTCGGCTATGAGAATTTCGCGCATGACAGGAGCAGGGATCAGGGACGAGTAACGAGTAACGGGGGAAAAGCAGGCGACCCGCCGCGGCGGACCCTCGATACTCGCCGCTCACCCCTCGCCCCTGCTTTCATTTCACCAACCGCTCGCCGACCAGATTCTGTACCACCGACGGATCGGCCAGCGTCGAGATGTCGCCAAGCTGGTCGGGCTGGTTCTCGGCGATCTTGCGAAGGATGCGACGCATGATCTTGCCTGAGCGCGTCTTCGGCAGTCCGGGCGCCCACTGCAGGTAATCCGGCGTCGCGATCGGTCCGATCTCCTTGCGCACCCAGGCGATCAGTTCCTTGCGCAACGCATCGCTCGGCTGCTCGCCGGATTTCAGCGTCACATACGCGTAGATACCCTGGCCCTTGATGTCGTGCGGGCAACCTACGACCGCCGCTTCGGCTACTTTCGCATGCGCGACCAGCGCGCTTTCGACTTCGGCCGTACCGAGCCGATGGCCGGAAACATTGATCACGTCGTCGACACGACCGGTGATCCAGTAATAACCGTCGGCATCGCGCCGCGCGCCATCGCCGGTGAAATAGGTTCCCGGGTAGGTCTTGAAATAGGTATCGATGAAGCGCTGATGGTCGCCGTACACCGTGCGCATCATGCCGGGCCAGGCATCGGTCAAGATCAGATTGCCCTCGGCCTCGCCTTCCTGCACCTTGCCGTTCGCGTCGACGATCGCGGGCTTCACGCCGAAGAATGGTTTGGTCGCCGAACCGGGTTTCTGGTCGATCGCGCCGGGAAGCGGCGTAATCAGGATGCCGCCGGTCTCGGTCTGCCACCAGGTGTCGACGATAGGGCAACGCCCGTCGCCGACGACGCGCCAGTACCATTCCCACGCCTCCGGATTGATCGGCTCGCCGACACTGCCGAGCAGGCGCAGACTCGAGCGCTTCCATTTTTTCACCGGGCCTTCGCCGTCACGCATCAGCGCGCGGATCGCGGTCGGCGCCGTGTAGAACAACGTGACCTGGTGCTTGTCGATCACCTGCCAGAAGCGCCCCGAATCCGGATGGTTCGGTACGCCCTCGAACATCAGCGAGGTGGCGCCGTTGGCCAGCGGACCATAGACAATGTAACTGTGGCCGGTGACCCAGCCGACATCGGCCGTGCACCAGTAGATGTCTTCCTCGCGCAGGTCGAACACGCACGCGTGCGTGTAGCTGGCGAACACACCGTAGCCGCCGGTCGTGTGCAGCACGCCCTTGGGCTTGCCGGTCGAACCCGAAGTATACAAAATGAAAAGTGGATCCTCGGCGCCGATCGTGTCCGGCGGGCACTCGGCGCTCTGCGTCGCCATCAGCGCATCCCACCAGCGGTCGCGCGGCGCCTGCATGTTTACCGGCGAACCGGTGCGCTTGACGACGAGCACGGTCTCGACACTGCTCGTGTCCGGTTTGGTCAGCGCCTCGTCGACATTGACTTTGAGGCCGACCTTCTTGCCGCCGCGCAGCCCTTCATCCGCGGTGATCACGAGCTTCGACGTGCAGTCGGCGATGCGCCCGGCCAGCGAGTCGGGTGAAAAGCCGCCGAATACGACCGAATGGACCGCGCCAATGCGCGCGCAGGCCAGCATCGCCACCGCGGCTTCCGGAATCATCGGCAGGTAGATCGTGACGCGATCGCCCTTCCGCACGCCGAGATTCTTCAGCAGGTTCGCGGCGCGACAGACCTGCTCGTGCAACTCGCGATAGCTGATCGCGCGCGACTCGGCCGGATCGTCGCCTTCCCACAGGATCGCTGTCTTGTCGCCACGCGTCTTCAGATGGCGATCGAGGCAGTTGGCCGACAGGTTCAGCTGGCCGTCTTCGTACCAGCGGATGTGCAGGTCGTCTGCTGCGAAGGAAACGTTCTTGACCTTGGCGTACGGTCTGATCCAGTCCAGGCGTTTGCCGATGCGTCCCCAGAACCCTTCCGGGTCACGCACTGACTCGGCATAGAGCTTTTCATAATCCTCCGCCCGGATGCGCGATCGCGCGGCGAATTCGGCGGGTACGGGATGCAGCTTGGACATGAAAGCCTCCTCGGTCCGCGAGCCCCAGGACCGCGAACGATCACAGTAGCGGTTGGCGCACTGCATCAAATACGACTTTAGTCGAGCTTTGGCAAGGCTTCGACCAAAGACGTATGGCCGCATCGGCGGCCGCAGCGCAGGCTGTCATGTCAGTGTGCGATCTTGCGCGGCAGGCTGCTGCCCGTATTCATCGACGATCGATGAGGCGTGGAGTTGCGGTCGACGCGGTGGACGCAAGCGTGCGCGGGGCAGCAAGTACTGCCGGCCAGCATCTGGGCGGGGAGGCTGCCGGCGTGGTTTACGACCTGGGTTCATTTTCTCTGAGGGGAACATCATGGCAACAGCGGCAATGCAAGGCGGGAGCGGGGGGCTCACCAAGGGGCATGTGCGAGTCATCGCGGCTTCGAGCGTCGGCACGATGTTCGAGTGGTATGACTTCTATCTGTACGGTTCGCTCGCGGCCAACATAGCCTCCAACTTCTTCTCGGCGCTCAATCCGACCAGCGGCCTGATCATGGCGCTGCTGGCCTTCGCCGCGGGATTCTTCGTGCGTCCATTTGGTGCTTTGCTGTTCGGGCGCCTCGGTGACCTGATCGGACGCAAGTACACCTTCCTGATCACGATCATCATCATGGGTTCGTCGACATTCCTGGTCGGCCTGATCCCGACCTACGCTTCGATTGGCATGGCGGCACCGGTGATACTGATCATCCTGCGGCTGTTGCAGGGCTTGGCGCTCGGTGGCGAGTATGGCGGCGCTGCGACCTACGTCGCTGAACACGCACCGCCGAACAAGCGCGGCTTCTATACGAGCTTCATTCAGATCACGGCGACCTTCGGTCTGTTCATCTCGCTGATCGTTATCTTGTTGTGCAAGCAATGGATAGGTGCCGAGGGATTCGCGGCATGGGGCTGGCGGGTGCCGTTCTGGCTGTCGTTCTTCCTGCTGCTGATTTCGGTCTACATTCGCCTGCAATTGCAGGAATCGCCGATGTTCCAGCAGATGAAGGCGGAAGGACGCGGTTCCAGCGCGCCACTGACCGAATCCTTTATGCGCTGGCCCAATCTCAAGATCGTCCTGCTCGCGCTGTTTGGTGCAACTGCCGGCGAAGCAGTCGTCTGGTATGGCGGCCAGTTCTACTCGCTGTTCTTTCTCGGAACGACGCTCAAGATCGACAGCCTCACGGTCACCTATCTGATCGCGCTGGCGCTGCTGATCGGCACGCCGTTTTTCGTGATCTTCGGTGCGCTGTCCGACAGAATCGGTCGCAAACCGATCGTCATGGCCGGCTGCCTGCTCGCAGCATTGACGTACTTTCCGATCTTCAAGGCGCTCACTCACTACGGCAATCCGGCAATCGAAACCGCGACCCAGTCCAATCCGGTCGTCGTCACCGCCGATCCGAACACCTGCAGTTTCCAGTTCGACCCGGTCGGCAAACGCGTGTTCAAGGATTCGTGTGACATCGTCAAGAGCGCGTTGACCAAGGCAGGCGTGCCCTACACGAACAAGGAGGCGCCAGCTGGAGCCGTCGCATCGGTGCAGGTCGGCAGCAGCGCGATTGAGTCGTTCGAGGGAGCGAGCCTCGACGCGGATGCGTTCAAGGCGAAAGCGGCCGACTTCAACAAGCAATTGAGCGAGGCGGTGAAGGCGGGAGGCTATCCGGCCAAGGCGGACCCGGCCGCGGTGAACTTTCCGATGCTGCTGTTGCTGCTCACGATCCTGGTCATCTACGTGACGATGGTGTACGGACCGATCGCGGCCTGGCTGGTCGAGCTGTTCCCGACGCGCATCCGCTACTCGTCACTGAGTCTGCCATATCACATCGGCAATGGCTGGTTTGGCGGGTTCCTGCCGTCGATATCGTTTGCGCTGGTTGCCTTCAGCGGCGACATTTACTACGGGCTCTGGTACACGGTCATCATCTCGGTGATGACGCTGGTGATTGGCACGCTGTTCCTGCGTGAGACCAAGGACGTCGATATAACCAAATAGCCCACGACCGGTTCCCGCTTCGATGGGCCGGTGGCGAAGCCACCGGCCTCCTTTTGTTCGAGCGCGCGTGCCCGTCGGCGAGCGGCGCTAGGGTTTCTTCGCCGCTTCCCGTGTGGCGCGCGCTGCGCGCACGCTCTTGAGCAGCGCATTGACGTCGGCGTCGGTAAGCAGGGTCGCATCCGGACGCGAGCGCTCGGCAATGCGTTCGGCGATCATCCGGAAGAAGCCGGCGAACAGGCAGACAAATCCGACCAGCAGGCCGACGACGATGATCCCCTGTGACGGCGCAAAAAAAGCCGTCCCGAACGCAGCCGCGGAAATCAGCAACAGGATCCAGTGCATGGCAGTCCTCGGCAGATGTCGTGATGCTGCCATATCGGCGCAGCCTGCTCAACGCGGTCGCGCACAAATCACCGCACCGTCCAGGGGCCGGCAGGTAATATGCCGCCGTGGCAGGTGGCGGGAGAACGATCGTGGACATGCTGCAGCAACTGGCACTCGCCGGCGGGCTGGCCTGGGCCAGCGGCATCCGCCTGTATGCCGCGATCTTCATCGTTGGTTTGCTCGGTCGTTTCGGCTACGTGGATCTGCCCGAGCACTTGATCGTGCTCGAGCACAGCTTCGTGCTGATCGCTTCGGGCGTCATGCTCGTGGCCGAATTCCTGGTCGACAAAGTGCCGGGCTTCGACACCGTCTGGGACACCTTTCATACGTTCATTCGCATTCCGGCCGGTGCCCTGCTGGCCTGGGGTGCAATGGGCGATTCCGCGCCAGCCATGCAACTGGCCGCCGCGATCCTCGGCGGTGCCATCACCGGCGGGACCCATCTGGCAAAGACCGGCGCGCGCGCCGCGATCAACACGTCGCCCGAACCGCTCAGCAACTGGACCGCGAGCTTCGGCGAGGACGGGCTGCTGCTCGGCGGCCTGTGGCTGGTGTTTCGTCACCCGCTGGCCTTTCTGCTGCTGCTCGCGGCATTTCTCGGCCTTGTCGTCTGGCTGCTGCCGAAACTGTTCCGCTTCGTGCGACGGCTATGGCGCCGGACGAGCACGCACGGAACAGCGACCGGGGCTTCCCGCGACGGTTAGCTGCCGTAGCGTCCTTGGGTCTTCCGGCACATAAACGCGACTGCGTGGCGCGCTATGCTGGTCCATTGGATTGTCCGTTCGAGGTGCCCACCGATGTCCCTGCGTCTTGCTTCCAGCGTGCTTGCCCTCCTGTTCGCGTGCGCCATCGTCCCTGCATCGACCTTTGCCGCAGACGACAACGCCAAACCCGCGGCGAAGGACGATGCCGGCAAGGCTGACGATTTGAAACTCCCGCCGTTTCCGCCGGACAAGAGCGCGCATCTGAGCGCACAAGTCGATGGCAAGTCGCTCGGTTACGAAGCGACCGTCGGCTCGCTGCCGGTGCTCGACGAGAAGGGCAAGACGATCGCCGACATCATGTTCATCGCCTACACGGTGTCGGGTGCGAACCGGCCCGTCACCTTTGCGTTGAATGGTGGCCCGGGCGCGTCGTCGGTGTATCTGAATCTCGGCGCGATCGGACCCAAGCGCGTGCAGTTCGGCGCCGAGGGCAACAGCCCGTCCGACCCGGCCACACTGCTCGACAATCCCGGCACCTGGCTCGACTTCACCGATCTCGTCTTCATCGATCCGGTCGGCACCGGCTTTTCGCGCGCGCGCGTCGGCGAGGACGAAGCGAAGAAGAAGTTCTACGCTACCGGTGCCGACATCGAATACCTGTCGCGCATCGTCTACGACTGGCTGGTCAAGAACAGCCGCCTCAATTCGCGCAAGTACCTGGTTGGCGAAAGCTACGGCGGCTTCCGCGGTCCGCGCATCACGCACTATCTGCAGACCCGGCTCGGCGTTGCGATGAACGGCGTCGTGCTCGTGTCGCCGTATCTGGAGCCGACCGCCAACGACGGCGGCGACCTGTCGCCGCTGCCATGGATGATGACGCTGCCGAGCATTTCGGCGGCGAATCTCGAGCGCCAGGGCAGGCTGACCGATGCGGCGATGAACGAAGTCGTCGCCTACACGCGCGGCGACTATGTCGTCGACCTGCTCAAGGGCCGTTCCGACCCGCAGGCACTCGACCGCATCGTCAAGCGTGTGACCGAGCTTTCCGGCCTCGATCCGACGTTCGTGCGCCGCTCCGGCGGCCGCCTGGAAACACAGGCTTATCTGCGCGAGGTCTATCGTGCCGAAGGCAAGCTCGGCAGCCGTTATGATTCCAACGTGACGCAGTGGGATCCGTTCCCGTTCGCTCCGCAGCAACGCACCAATGATCCTCTGCTCGATTCGATCATCGCGCCGACGACGACGGCGATCGTCGACTTCATCACGCGCACGGTCGGCTGGAAATACGATGGCCGCTACAACGCGCTGAGCTACGAAGTGAATCGGCTGTGGGGCGACAAGGACGAAATGAACAAGGGTTCGGTCACCGAGCTGCGCCAGTCGATCGCGATCGATCCGAAGATGCAGGTGCTGATCGTACACGGCTGGGACGACCTGTCGTGCCCGTTCATGGCGTCGAAACTGATCGTCGACCAGATGCCGGTCATGGGCGATCCGAGCCGCGTGCAGGTCAAGGAGTATCCGGGCGGCCATATGTTCTACAGCCGCGGATCGAGCCAGGCGGCGTTGCGCGCCGACGTGATGCGCGTCTACGCGGCTCATTAGTTTGTGCGATCGATCCTTGATCGCTAGGATCAAGAACCAGCCATCCGTGGCTGGACTTTTTGTAAGTGCGATCGATTCCGTTTGACGGTGTCTCGTCAAACGGAGCAGGATGGATCCCCGCGTTCGCGGGGATGACGTCTTGGTGTTGTTGCTCGCCACGTACCGTCGCGCGCGCTGAGACGTGATGGCGCATACTGGCGGCGACGGTACCGCCATGAAACACATTACCACCTCCATCGACAGCCTCGATCGCACGCGCAAGATCAAGGGACGCGGCGCCGCCTCGAATCCGGAAGGACGCTTCGAGACACGCACGCAGGTCAGCGTCGATGACGGATGGGAGCGCGCAGACGACGAGCCCGGCCGGCCGGCGACGACGGTCACCGAGGAACGTGCGCGCTCGATCATCAGCCGCAACGATTCGCCGGACATTCCGTTCGAGCAGAGCGTCAATCCGTATCGCGGCTGCGAACATGGCTGCATCTATTGCTATGCGCGACCATCGCACGGCTATCTGAATCTTTCAGCCGGCATCGACTTCGAGACGAGGCTGTTTGCCAAGACCAACGCCGCCGAGCTGTTGCGCGCCGAGCTGGCCAGACCGGGCTATCGCGTCAGCCCGATCAACCTCGGCGCCAACACCGATCCGTACCAGCCGATCGAGCGCCAATACCGCGTCACGAGGCAGGTGATCGAGGTGCTCGCCGAGCATCGCCATCCGCTGACGATCGTGACCAAGAACGCGCTGGTCGAACGCGATATCGATCTGCTTGCACCGCTGGCGCAGCAGAACCTGGTCTACGCGTTCGTGTCGGTGACCTCACTCGACAATCGACTGTCCGCGAAACTCGAACCACGAGCGAGCGCGCCGCACCGGCGCATCGAAGCATTGCGCGCGTTGAGCGAAGCCGGCATTCCGTGCGGTGTGCTGGTCGCGCCGATCATCCCGATGCTGACCGACCGCTGGATCGAACAGATCCTCGAGCAAGCCCAGGCAGCCGGTGCGCGCATGGCCGGCTACACGGTGCTGCGCCTGCCGTATGAGCTCAAAGACCTGGTCCGCGAATGGCTCGAACTGCACTTCCCGGAACGCGCCGAACACGTGCTGAGCCTCGTGCGGCAGATGCGCGGCGGGCGCGACAACGATCCGCGCTTCGGCAAGCGCATGCGCGGCGAAGGCGAGTTCGCCGAGTTGCTCCGGCAACGCTTCACGCTGGCGACGCGTCGCCTCGGTCTGGCGCGCAATCGCGATCTGACGCTGGATTGCACGCTGTTCCGGCCACCGCGCGCGCCGTCGCCGCAGGGCGAGCTGTTCAGTCCGGATTGACCTCGGCGCCGCGATGCAGCGCATCGCTGCGCTGGAACAGGATCCACGACGTCGCGATGTACTTGTCGCCGCCCTTCGGCATGTTGCCGCGATGGGTGTGCGTGAATGCGGTCGGTGCGATCAGCAGCGATCCGGTACGCGGCGCGATCTTGCGGCGCTGATGCAGGAATTCGGTCTCGCCCTCGGCGAAACCGTCATTGAGATAAACCGTCCACAGCAGCGTGCGATGCAGCTTCTCGCCGGTCGGATCGCCGCTCTGCGGATGCAGTTCGCAGTGCCAGCGCGGATAGCCGCCTTCGTTGGCGATGTATTTCTGGATATTGATGTTGCCGGGCCGGAACGCGCGCACGGCGAGCGCGCCGAGGCGCTGGTCCGGCAGCGCAACGAGGCTCTCCGGCCTTAGCAGCGTCAGCTCGCCGGTCGCGTCATCCTTCATTTTCAGCCAGAGCGGACCGAGCACCGTGTACGGATACTTGCGCAGGTAGTGCTTCAGCCCTTCGAGCATCGCCCGGTTCAAGCGGCTCTCGGCCTTGACCCATTCCGGCTTGCCGCTGATGGTGATGTCCCAGCTGTTCTTCACCGCGGTATTGACCCCGGAACCAGCGCGGCCGCGAACGGCGTCGCCGCTGGCGTCGAACTGGCGAATCAGGGCGGCACATGCCGTGCTGTCGAGCGCGCCGTCGTAAACCTCGATGAAGTCGTTGCTGCCCTTGTCGCTCATTTGTCTGCAATCCGCATTGCTGCTGCGAATGATATTGCCTTTCCGCGGTAACACACAGCCAGAACGGCGATGCACACTGCTGACAGCAGGGTGGCAGCAGGGCACGCGCACGCTGCGCACGTGCAATCCGGCACAAGCCCGCCAATGGAGAGACGTCATGTTGAATGCCAACGTTCCTGCCTGGTTCGAGATTCCGGCCGACGACCTGGATCGTGCCCGGCGCTTTTACGAGCAGATCCTGGCTCAGCCGCTGCGTCGCGAGTGTTTCGCCGGCAGCGACATCGCCGTGTTCCCGCGTGGCGACAAGCCGAACGCAACCGGCGCGTTGATTCGCCTGGACGATTGCCGGCCGTCGGTTCAGGGCAGCATCGTCTATCTCAGTGTCGACGATCTGCGTCCCGTGCTCGAGCGCGCCCAGACCATCGGCGGTGACACTTTGGTCGAACGCACGGCGTTGCCGGCCGGAATGGGCTTTTTCGCGCAGTTGCGCGACTGCGAGGGCAATCGCGTCGGCTTGTGGTCGCCGGCATGAGCGCCGCACGGAGGGATTTCCTGAGCAGCAGCACCGGTGCCGGCATCTTCGCCGCGCTGGCGAGCAGCCAGGTCGCCGCCGCAGCGAGCACCGCCCTGTTCCGCAACCAGCTTGCCGACGACCGGCGCGTTGTGCCCAACCGCGAACACGATGGCGCGCACGACTTTGATTTCTATTTCGGTCGCTGGCGCGTTCACAACGAGCGTTTGCGCGAGCGGTTGGTCGGCTCGACCGATTGGCAACACTTCGACGCGATCCAGGAATGCCGGCCGATTCTCGGCGGCCTCGGCAACCTCGACGAGTTCGTGACCGACGAATTCGGCCCCGGGGTGTTCCTCGGCATGACTTTGCGCCTGTTCGACCGCGCAACGCGGCAGTGGAGCATCTGGTGGGCCAGCAACCGCAAGGGTGGGCTCGACGCTCCCGTTGTGGGCGCGTTTGCCAACGGCATCGGCTGTTTTGAGGGCGACGACACGCACAACGGCGTTCCCGTGCGTTCCCGCTTCATCTGGTCGGGTATCGAGGCGAACCGTGCGCTCTGGGAACAGGCCTTCTCGAGCGATGGCGGCAGGACCTGGGAAACCAACTGGCGCATGCACATGACACGCCTTGCCGCATACCAGCCGGCCACGGGAGGTGTGTCATGAAAACCATTCATCGTCGTTCGCGCGCCTGGCGCAGTACGTTGCTGGGTACCCTCGCCGCGGTGACCGGAGCACTGTCGACAACCGCTGCGGACGCGGCGGATGTTGCGCGCGGCGGCGACGCGGCGCGTTGTTGTCGTGTCGTCGAACTGCGCCAGTACGCACTGCATCCGCAGCGCTTCGACACATTTGCCACATTGTTCGAGCGCGAGTTCATCGAACCACAGGAAGCCGCCGGCATCACGGTCATCGGCCAGTTTCGCAATCTGGATGACCCGGACCGCTTCGTCTGGTTGCGCGGCTTCCGTGACATGCCGTCGCGCGCCACGGCATTGCAGACGTTCTACGGCAGCACGCTGTGGAAGTCGCTGCGCGACGAGGCGAACGCCAATTTCACCGACACCGACAACGTGCTGCTGTTGCGACCGTCCGCGCAGGACACGGGCTTCGACCTGCGCCGGATGCAGCGGACTGCGCTTGGTGCACCGGCGGGCGCAGCGCATGTCTTCGTCGCGGCGGTCTGGTCGCTCGATGCGGCTGCGGCGCCGGATTTCCCGCGCTGGTTCGATACCAGCGCGCGTCCGCTGCTCGCACGCGCGGGAGTTTCGGTGCTTGCATCGTTCGAAACCGAACCGACGCCGAACAACTTTCCGCGCCTGCCGGTACGCGAGGGTGAGCATGTCTTCGTATGGATCGCGCGCTTTGGCGATCGCGCCCAGGCCGATGCAGCGCTCGAGCGGGCGACAGGGTCCGCGGCCTGGCGCAAGGCCGTCGCACCGGAGCTGACGAAGCGCCTGAAAGGCCAGACGCAAGCGCTGCACCTCGTGCCGACGGCGCGCTCGTTGCTGCGGTGATTCGTGATCGCCGGGTGTTGCGCTTCGCGCAACGGATTTATGTGATAAAAGCGGGGGCATGCGCCGAGCCGACCGCTTGTTCCTCATCATCCATGCCCTGCGTGGACGCCGCACGGCGTTGCCGGCGCGACGCCTGGCCGAGACGCTGGGTGTCTCGCTGCGCACGGTCTATCGCGATGTCGCCGACCTGCAGGTATCCGGTGTGCCGATCGAAGGCGAAGCCGGCGTCGGCTACCTCCTGCGCAGGGGTTCGGACATACCGCCACTGATGTTCAACGCCGACGAACTCGAAGCACTCGTCGTCGGCACGCGCTTCGTGCGTGCGTTCGGCGGCGAACGCCTGACCCAGTCGGCACAAGCGGCGTTGCTGAAGATCGAAGCGGTGCTGCCGCCTGAGCTGCGCGCACGCACGCGGCGTTCACGCATTTTCGCTCCGCCGCGCCGCGACCGCATCGAAGCGAGCGGCGTGATCGACCGCCTGCATGCGGCGATCTCGGACCATCATGTCCTGCGCCTGGACTATCGCGACGAGGGCGGCCGCGCGACGATGCGCGATGTCGAGCCGTTGTGCCTGGCGTTCTGTGGCGGTGCCTGGACACTTGGCGCGTGGTGCCGGCTGCGCAACGACTTCCGCAATTTCCGCCCGGACCGCATTACCCGCTTCGACGCGACCGGCGAGACATTCGTCGAAACGGCCGAACGCGGACTCGTTGCCTACCTGCGCTCGGTCGGCGGTGACGCCGACGGACTCGAAGACTAGAGCGTTTTTGATTTAGCTGCATACGTAGCCAGATGACTTGAAGTAGTTGCTACATTCAGCGGCAGAGAACTCGTCGAGGAGATTGCCGATCTCGTCCCACAACGCCTGGACTGTGCGCTTGGCGGCTTTGCGCAG
>DASXKR010000084.1:0-19653 GCA_036496665.1 Rudaea sp.
TCCTCACCAAGGCGCAGGTCTGGCAGCTGACCGACATCGTAGACGCCCTGAAGATTCCGGTGCTGACCTACGGCTTGCGCACCGACTTTCGCGGCGAGCTGTTCGAGGGCAGCCAGTATCTGCTGGCCTGGGCCGACAACCTGATCGAGATCAAGACGATTTGCCATACCGGCAAGAAAGCAACGATGGTCGTGCGCGTCGACGATCACGGCCGGGTCGTAACCGACGGGCCGCAGGTCGAGATCGGCGGCAACGAGCGCTACGTCTCGGTGAGCCGCGCCGAGTTCAAGAAGATCGTGGCCGGCGAAGGACGCATCGAATTGCAGCAGGCGGAACTGGCGCTGGCGCAAGGCAGTGATGCGTGATGTCGCGCGCTGCGCGCGCTCGTGAGGTCGGCCGCGGTGCGGCCTCGTGAGGTCGTTCGCTGGCGCTCGCTCGTGACGAAGGCGGTCTGTCTTCGCTGACTCCTCACTCTTCACGAGCGCGCACCGCGCGCGACCTCACTGCACTTTCAGCGCTGGCAAGTCGGGCAGTAGAACGTCGAGCGCTGGCCGAGCCGCACTGAACGGATCGGCGTGCCGCAGACCTTGCACGGCTCGCCGCCGCGGCCGTAGACGAACAGTTCCTGTTCGAAGTAGCCGGGCTCGCCGTCCGGGCTGATGAAATCACGCAGTGTCGTTCCGCCGCGCGTGATCGCGTGGGCGAGGATGCGCTTGACCGCGGCCGCGAGGAGTTCGCAGCGCAGCAGCGAGATCGAGCCGGAGGCGCGGCCCGGGCGGATGCCGGCGGCGAACAACGCTTCGACGGCGTAGATGTTGCCGACGCCGACGACCGTCTTCTGGTCCATCAGGAATGTCTTTACCGCCGCGGCCCGGCCACGCGACAGTTTCCACAAGTGGACACCGTCGAACACCGGATCGAGTGGCTCGGGTCCGAGCGCGGCGAGCAGCGGGTGCAGCTTGCCGGGGGCCTGCCAAAGCTGCGAGCCGAAGCGGCGCGGATCGGTAAAGCGCAGCATCTGGCCCGAGTCGAGCAGCCAGTCGACGTGGTCGTGCTTGCCGGCAGGCGTGGCGGCCGGGAGCACACGCAGCGATCCGGACATGCCAAGATGCAGCAGCGCACTGCCGGCAGCGGTGTGAACGAGCAGGTACTTGGCGCGGCGTTCGACGCCTTCCACCCGCTGCCCGGGCAGTTTCCGGCGCAGCGCCGGCGGGACCGGCCAGCGCAGGTTCGGCTGGCGGATTTTGAGCGCCTCGACACGGCGTCCGATAAGGTGCGGCGCGATGCCGCGCCGCGTCGTCTCGACTTCAGGTAGTTCCGGCATGCACGCATTCTCACACGAGTACGGCGTGGTCGCCGGCGCCGCGACGGCTTAACGAAAAACACATGAATTCAACCAGCTGCGCGACGTTCGTCGGCTGCCTCGGCCTTGTGACCGGCGTCACTGGCACCCATGTCAGGCCTCACGTATAGTCACGCGTCCTGGGGGCCATCCGGCAATTCTCATGCTCGATTTCATTCTCGATTTCCTCAACCACGGGTTTCTGCACGCCTCGTGGGTGACAAAAATTGTATACTTTTTGATCGTCACGCAGCTGACGATCTTCGCCGTCACGCTCTACCTGCATCGCAGCCAGGCGCACCGCGGCGTCGATTTTCATCCGGCGCTGGCGCACGTGTTCCGCTTCTGGTCGTGGGTCAGCACCGGCATGGTGACCAAGGAGTGGGTCGCGATCCATCGCAAGCACCACGCCAAGTGCGAGACCGATGAAGATCCGCACAGCCCGAAAGTCTTCGGCATCAACAAGGTGCTGTGGGAAGGTGTCGATCTGTATCGCATCGCCTCGCACAACCAGGCCGACATGGACAAGTACGGCATCGGCACGCCGGACGACTGGCTCGAGCGCAACCTGTACGGCAAGCATGCGTACTGGGGTCCGACCCTGACCTTCATCGTCTCGATCGCGCTGTTCGGCATCTGGGGCGTGGCGATCGCCGCGCTGCAGATGGTCTGGATTCCGTTCTGGGCCGCCGGTGTCGTCAACGGCCTCGGCCACTGGTGGGGCTACCGCAATTTCGAAACGGCCGACATGGCGACGAACCTCACGCCGTGGGGTTTCTTCATCGGCGGCGAAGAGCTGCACAACAACCATCACGCGTTCCCGAGCTCGTCGAAGTTTGCACTGCGCAAGTTCGAGTTCGATATCGGCTGGGCGGCGATCAAGGGCTTCGAGAAACTCGGCCTCGCGAAGGTCTTGCGTGTCGCCCCGTCGCTGGACATCCGCCCGAACGTACAGTTGCCCGATGCCGAAACGATGAGGGCACTGCTCAGCCACCGCTTCCAGGTCATGACCGATTATTTCCGCGGGGTGATCAACCCGACACTGCGCGAGGAAGCAGCGCAAGCCGGTGCCAAGCTCAAGGCATTGCCGCGCGCGCTGCGCAAGGCGCTCGCCAACGGCGGCCGCTGGCTCGACGAACATTCACGCGAGCGCCTGCAGGAAATCGTCCGGCAGCGCCCGCGCCTGGCCACCGTGTGTGATTTCCGCGCACGCCTGGCCGTCGTGCTCGAGCGCGGCAACGGCACCGGTGAAACGATGCTGAAGAATCTGCAGGACTGGTGCCACGAGGCCGAGGCAACCGGCATCCGCGCGCTGCAGGAATTCGCCGCACGCCTGCGCGGCTACTCGCTCGCGCCCGCGCGCATCTAGCCCGCGCTCTGCACGCAAGACACCGAAGCCCGCGCAAGCGGGCTTTTTTATGCCGACAAGAGCGCCGGAAAAGCGTTACACGAAGGACACGAAGAAGAGTCACGAAGAACGCGAAGGAAGCGAAGAGGACGACCTACCAAAGCGATAGTTTTCTTGCGCTTTTTCCGTGTTCTTCGTGTTCTTCGTGGTTCAATCTTCTTTTGCCCTGTCTCGTCATGGTTCATCCTCGGCGCAGGACGGCTACCGGCGAGGTGCGGGTGATGCGGCGCGTGCCGATCCAGCCGGCGAATGCCACGAGCGCCGCCGCGCAGAGAACCACGGCGAGCAGCAGTCCGGCGGGCGGCACGTACTCGCCGAAGTGGAACACGCGCCTTGCCAGGGCGATGCCGATCGCGGCCGAGCCGATCGCCGCGATTCCGCCGGCGACCAGTCCGAGCGCGGCAAATTCGCCGAGCACGGCCGAACTCAACTGCGCGGAGTGCGCGCCGAGCGTGCGCAACAACGCGGACTCGAAGCGGCGCTCATCCGCCGTCGCGGCGAGTGCGGCGAGCAGCACGAGCAGGCCGGCCGCGAGGCTGAAGCCGAGCACCCAGATCACCGCGCGACTGACGCGACTGATGATGTCGCGCACGCGATCGAGGATCTGGTTCAGGTCGATCAGCGAGACGTTCGGAAAATCCCGCGAAAACCCGGCCACCGAAGCGCTCGGCGGCAGGTGGAAGCTGGCGATGTAGCTGTGCGCGAGCGCTGCGCCGGTGGCCGGATCGAGCATCAGGAAGAAATTCGCGCGGAACGAATCCCAGCGCACGCCGCGGATCGAGGTCAGCCGGGCCGTGATGTCGCGCTCGCCGACGCGCAGCGTCAGCTCGTCGCCGAGCTTCAGAGCAAACATGTCGACCCACAGCTTGTCGACTGAAATCTGCGGTGTGGTGTCGTCGGCTGCGAACCATTTCCCCTGCAGCAGCCGGTTGGCCGGCGGCAGTTCGGCGCTCCATGAAAGGCGCGTCTCGCCGTTGATCCAGTTTGCCGCTCGCCGGTCAGTGTAGTCCTCGGCCTTCGGCACCTTGCCGTTGATTGCGACCAGTTTGCCGACTGCAAGCGGCAGCACGTTGACGTTGCTGGCGCCGAGGTTCGCCAGTTGTTGCTGCATGGCCGCGCGCTGACCGTCCTGCAGATTGATCAGAAAATAGTTCGGCGTATCGGCCGGCAATTCGGCGCGCCAGCTCGCCAGCAGCGACGGCCCGACCACCGCGAGCAATGCGAACGCAGTCAGGCTCAGCGCCAGCGCACTGGCCTGCACCAGGCTCAGCGCACGGCGGCGCGCGAGATTGGCCAAGCCAAAACGCAGTGCGCCGGACAGGCGCGCACCGCCGCTGCGCACGAAGCGCAGCAGGATCAGCCCGAGCAATAGCGTCACTAGCGCGACGCCGGCAAAACCGAGCGCCAAGGTCAGCGCCAGTTGCACGTCACCGGCGCCGAGCCAGATCAGCAGGCCGGCGACGCCGAGCGGCAGCAGGTACAACGCATCGAAGCGGCCGGCGCGTGCGCTGTCGTCGCGGCGGAACACACGCATCGGTTCGACGTCGCGCAGGCGCAGCAGTGGCGGCAGCGCGAAGCCGAACAGCACGGCGACACCGATGGCGAACGCGGCGAGCGGCGGCTGCCACGGAATCGACGGCGTCGCGCCCGGCAGCAGGTCGCCGGCCAGCACGAACACAATCTGCTGCAGACCCAGACCCAGCAGCAGGCCGAGCATGCAGGCCGGCAGCGCGAGCAGCACGAGTTCGAGCAGCAGCGCAGCCAGGATTTCGCCGCGACTCGCGCCGAGGCAGCGCAGCAGTGCGACCTCCTCGCGCTTGCGCCGCGCGAAACGCTGCGCTGCGAGCGCAACGGCGACGCCGGACAGCAACGCCGCGAGCAACGCGGCCAGGCGCAGGAAACTGCCGCCGCGCTCGAACGCGCCGGCGAGATTCTGTTGCGCTTCCTTGACCGTGGTGATCTCCGCCCCGGCCGGCAGTTGCGCCCTGATCGCGTCGGCGAAAGCGACCACGGCCGCTTCGTCGCCGGCCAGCAGCAGGCGATGCCGCGCGCGGCTGCCGGCACCAAGCAGGCCGATCGATTCGGCATCCGCCAGATTCATGACCACACGAGGCGCGAGCCGGAACAGATTGCCGCTGTCCGGCGAACGCGTGATCTCGCCGGCGATGGTCAGGTCGCGTCCGCCGATGCGCAACGGCTTGCCGACCGTCAGGTCGAGTGCGGCGAGGACGGCCGGCTCGGCGTAGACCGTCCCCGGCGCCGGGCCGTGGACGATCCGTTCGGCGCCATCCGCCTCGCGCACCACCAGCGCTCCGCGCAGCGGATAGGCCGCGTCGCTGGCGCGGATGTCCGCCAGACGGCTCACTTCGCCAGCGAACACGACGCTCGGAAAATCCGCGAGGTGACTGGTCGTCAGGCCGCGCTGCGTTGCCTGGTCGACCAGCGCCGCCGGCAGCTCGCGGCTCGATGCGACGGACAGATCGCCGCCGATCAGTTCGGCCGCCGACGCAACGATCGCACGCTCGACGCGGCTTGCCAGCGTTGCAACGGCGCACAGCGCAGCGACGGCAAGCACCAGTGCTGCAGCAAGCGTCGCCAGCTCGGCATGGCGAAATTCGCGGCGCAGGCTGCGCGCGGCAAACGCAATCGGCCTCATGCGGCAACCGCCTCGACGATGCGCCCGGTATCGAGGGTGAGCTGGCGGTGGCAGCGCGCGGCGAGCGTCGCGTCGTGCGTCACCAGGACGAGCGTCGTGCCGTGCTCGCGATTCAGTGCGAACAGCAGGTCGCCGATGATCGCGCCGGTGCGCCGATCGAGATTGCCGGTCGGTTCGTCAGCGAACAGGATTTCGGGCGCATGCACGAAGGCACGTGCAAGCGCGACGCGTTGCTGCTCGCCGCCCGACAGCTGGGCCGGATAGTGATGGCGGCGCGCGCCGAGGCCGACGCGCGCCAGCGCTTCGGCGGCGCGCAGGCGCGCGTCGGCGCTGCCGTCGAGTTCGAGCGGCAGCATGACGTTTTCTTCGGCATTCAGCGCCGGCAGCAGATGGAAGTTCTGGAAGACGAAACCGACGCGGCGCCGACGCAGGCGTGCGCGCGCTTCCTCGTCGAGCGCGTCGAGGCGCTCGCCGGCCAGCGTGATCGCGCCGGAGGTCGGGCGATCGAGGCCGGCGAGCAGACCGAGCAGCGTGGTCTTGCCGGAACCCGATTCGCCGACAATCGCCAGGCTGTCGCCGCGCGCCAGCGTCAAGCTCACGTCGTCGAGGATGACCAGCCTGCCGTCCGGTCCGTCGACGGCTTTGCTAACCTTGTCGGCGCCGACCGCAATCCCGATATCGTCATTCATGCTGAAAAACATCCTTTGTGCACTGCTGTTCATCTTCGCCTCTGGCGCCTCCGCCGCGCAGCCCAAACCGGCAGCCGCGGCGCCGCTGCTCGTGCTGGGCGACTCGCTGTCTTCCGCGCACCGCATCGCGCCCGAGGCAGGCTGGGTGCACCTGCTCCGGCAGCGCCTGAACGCCGGCGGCGACCGGCGCATGGTCGTCAATGCCAGCATCAGCGGCGAGACCACGGCCGGCGGTCTGGCGCGTCTGCCGAAGCTGCTCGCGGACAACGAGCCGGCCCTGGTCGTCGTCGAACTGGGTGCGAACGACGGCCTGCGCGGACTGCCGCTGGCCGAAATCCAGGCGAATCTGGAAAAAATTCTCGAAGCGATCCGCGCTGCCGGTGCCCGCAGCGTGCTGCTCGGCATCGAGCTGCCGATCAACTACGGACCGCAGTATCGCGATGGATTACGTCAGATGTATCGGGATTTATCGGGTAAATTCAATGCGCCTTTGCTGCCGTTCCTGCTCGACGGCGTGGCGCTCGACCCGAAACTGATGCAGGACGACGGCCTGCATCCGAAGGCCGAAGGCGAGCCGAAGGTCCTCGCGAATGTCTGGACGGTTCTCGATCCGGCGCTCAAAGCGCTGCACTGAGTTGTTCTCGTCATTCCGGCGAAAGCCCACTGCTGTCCGGAATAATCTTTCTGTCGGTGCCTGGATGCCCTGCGGCTGCTCGCCGACGTAGCGACAGCGATTGACTGCGACATCACTTTCGATTCGCGGCTTCGCGGTATACATTTATTCCGGACAGCAGTGGGCGAAGGCCGGAATCCAGTGTCTTCAGGATCTTGACGAAGCGTCCCGGGGCGTGCTCCAAACAAAAAACCCGCCGGCAGGCGGGCTTTTCTTGTTGTAGGGAGCCTAAGACACTGGATTACACGCGGCTCCTGCCGCGCGCCCTGCGGGCCATTCGCTGCGCGAATGTTCGCTCCGGCTTCCTGCCTCCGCAGTCCGGCTTGCGCCGGGATGACGTTTTGGCAAGCCGCGCGCATGCTGCGCGCGGGCCAAAACGTCACTTGATCTTCGCTTCCTTGTACGCCACGTGCTTGCGCACGACCGGATCGTACTTCTTGATTTCCATCTTGTCCGGCGTGGTCTTCTTGTTCTTGTCGGTGGTGTAGAAATGGCCGGTGCCCGCGGAGGACACGAGGCGGATCTTGTCGCGCTTGGATGCCATGATCGTTCTCCCTAGACCCGCTCTGATTAAACGCGCTCGCCGCGGCCGCGCAGCTCGGCCAGAACGGCTTCGATGCCATTCTTGTCGATGGTACGCAGGGCATTGGCGGAAACGCGCAGTTTCACCCAGCGGTTCTCGCTCGGCACCCAGAAGCGGCGCTCGTGCAGGTTCGGCAGCCAGCGGCGCCGGGTTTTGTTGTTGGCATGCGACACGTTGTTGCCCGACTGTGCGCGCTTGCCGGTTACCTGGCAGACCTTCGCCATACGAACCTCGTCTTGATATTGGGCCGCCCTTAGCCAGGGCAGATTCGGCCCGGCGGATGCCGGATTCACCAGACCAAAGGGTCGGCGAGCCGCGTATTACAACAGAATCAATCCCTTGAAGCAACCGGAACTGCTGCAAGGAGCCCAAGACAGCCACGAAGGCACGAAGGACACGAAGAAAGGCCAAGAGCGGTCAACGGTAAGCGCTGCTGGCCTTCCCGCTTTCCCACTTTTTCCCCTCTTCTTCGTGCCTTCGTGGTGATCTTTTGATCCTGAAACAGTCAGATCTCCTCGACACCGGTGCGTTTCGAGCGGCGGATCAGCCAGGCAACGCCGCGCAGGTCGGCGATGCCGACCAGGGCGCGGTCGAGGTTGTTGTATTTCGACGTGCCGGCGCCGCGTGCGCGGTGATTGACCGGTACGCTCTTGACCTGCCAGCCGGCGCGCTGGACGAGCGCCGGCAGGTAGCGATGCATGTGGTCGAAGTAGGGCAGGTCGAGGAACACGGCGCGTTCGAACAGTTTGATGCCGCAGCCGGTGTCCGGCGTCTCGTCGCGCAGCAGACGGCTGCGGATTGCGTTGGCGAACTTCGAGGCCCAGCGTTTGCTGCCGGTGTCCTGGCGGTTGACGCGCCAGCCGGCGAACAGCTTGATCGCCGCGGGCGACTCGCCGCGCATCGCGACCAGCTTCGGGATATCGGCAGGATCGTTCTGGCCGTCGCCGTCGAGCGTTGCGATCCAGGCGCCGCGCGCGGCCTTGATGCCGGTGCGCAACGCCGTGCTTTGTCCACTTTGCTGCAAATGTCGCAGTACGCGCAGCTCGGGAAACTGCGCCTTGGCCGAGATCAGCACGGCAAGCGAGTCGTCCTTGCTCGCGTCGTCGACGTAGACGATCTCGAAATCAGCCCCGCCGCGTAGCGCGGCCGCGATCTCGGTCAGCAATGGAACAATGTTGTCGCGCTCGTTGTGTACCGGAACGACGACGGATAATTCTGGCATCACGTATTCCCGATTTCAAAAGAATGAACCACGGAGAACACGAAGAACACGAAGGAAGCTCATGACGGATCAGCCTCCGTGTGCTTCGTACGCTCTCCTTCGTGTTCTTCGTGCAAGGGCTCCTGATCCACTCGTCAAAGCTTGTCGCCGAAATACTCGCGGCACCAGGCCACGACCTTCGGCATGCCCTGCTCGATCGTCGTGATCGGCACGAAGCCGAATGCGGCCTTTGCGCGCTCGACCGTTGCGCTGGTTTCGGGCATGTCGCCGGCCTGCATCGGCTTGTTGATGCGTTCGGCCTTGCGTCCGGCCGCCAGCTCGATCACCGCAATGAAGCGTTCGAGTTCTACCGGCCGGCGGTTGCCGAGATTGTAGATCGCATACGGCGCGTGCTTGCCGTCGTCGCGCGGTGGCGCGCCGAGCGCTCCGACCACGCCGGCGACGATGTCGTCGATCCAGGTGAAGTCACGGCGCATGCGGCCGCGGTTGAACACTTCGATCGGCCGCCCGGCCAGGATCGCGCGGCTGAAGATCAGCGGTGCCATGTCGGGACGTCCCCACGGGCCGTAGACCGTGAAGAAGCGCAGCCCGGTGCACGGTATCCGGTACAGATGCGCGTACGAATGCGCCATCAATTCGTTCGACGCCTTCGACGCCGCATACAACGACAACGGCTGGTCGACCGCCTGCGTTTCGGCAAACGGCGCGACCGCATTCGCACCGTACACCGACGACGACGAGGCGTAGACCAGATGCTTGACGTTGTGGCGCCGGCATGCTTCGAGAATGTTGAGAAAGCCGGTCCAGTTGCTGTGCAGATAGGCGTACGGATTCTTCAGCGAATAGCGCACGCCGGCCTGCGCGGCCACGTGGACGACCTGCTGGAATTTGTGCTTCGCGAACAGCGCATCGAGTGCCGGCTTGTCGGCGATGTCGAGCGTCTGCAGGTCCAGGCCGCGGCACAGCGCGGCGACGCGATCATGCTTGAGCTGCGGATCGTAATAGTCGTTGAAGTTGTCGATCCCGACCAGTGCATCGCCGCGCGTGAGCAGTGCGCGTGCGACATAGGCACCGATGAAGCCGGCCGCGCCCGTCAGCAGGATCGTCATCACTCAACCCGAACAGCTGCGCCGAACCGGCGCGGGGGCGCGATTGTACCGGTTGGCGGTGCGGCTTGGCGAAGGCGCTCCCGTCGCGTGCGTCCTGCCAACGCGATGATGACGGCGTCTGGACGGATTTCAGCCGGCGAGCGCCGTGCGCCAGGCGGCCTCGACGCCGTCGAAATGATCCGTGTCGCGGGCCAGCAGGATCAGCGTGCCCTTGCCGAGCGGGAGGCTGCGGCCGCGCCAGCCGTCGCGCTGGAAATCCTCGCGCCGACTCGAGCCGCGGTCGACGACGTAGATCACGGTGACAGGGCCGTCACCTTCCGGCATCACCATGTGCACGGTCAGATGACGTCCCATCGGACAGCAGCCGACGAACGCGACGCCAGCGGGAATGTTGGCGAGCTTGAGTCCGCGCTGGGCGAACGCCGCGCGCACTGACTCGGCCGGCAATGGCTTGACCGAGGTCAGTACCTCTGCTTCCTCGCGCAGATGTTCGACCGCCTGTGTCGACAGCGGCGTGGCCTCGACACGCATGCCGATGCCGACCGCGAGCACCAGCGTTGCCGCCAGTGCGAGCAGGCCGCCGCGACGCAGGTAGGCCTGGCGCCGGTTCTGCTGCGTCGCTTGCGCCAGCAGGATCGACTCGGCCAGTTGCGGGGACGGCGCGATCTGCAGCGCACGCCGCAGCGCGGTTTCGAATTCGGCCGCGCGTGCGGCCGCTTCGGCGCAGCGTGCGCACTCCTGGCGGTGGCGCACGAACCCGGCGGCCGCGGATTGCGGATCGATGCCGAGCTGGCGACGGAATTCGATGCAGTTCATCTTCAGCGGTCTACACAATCGAGCCCGAAAGTTGCCGGTTTTGCCGGACGATACCCGCACCTCCGCAACCCTGAAGGCTTTGCTGCACGAACGCTTCGCCCCTTCAACGCTACCCAGTTAGCGGCGAGTCTCAGCGACGCGCTCTCAAAACCCCTCCCCCTTGGTGGGGGAGGGGTTGGGGAGAGAGTGAGCCGACGAAGTCGGCGGCTTCGCCGCCATCCTCTCTCCCGCGGCGCTGCGCGCGGCCACCTCTCCCGCAAGGGGAGAGGTGGGCAGCTGAGACTCGATGCTGATCGGGTTGACTCAGGGAGGCTGAAAGCGGCCGCTCCGCGAGGCGATGTGTGCATGGTGTCAGCGATCGATTTTTTATCGCGGTAGTTCATGGACGTTTCCTTCAACGGCGCCATCGGCGAGCATCACCTTCAGCTTCTGCCGGGCGCGAAAAAGCTGGGTCATCACGGCCGCGCTCGAGATGTTCAGCTCGCGCGCGATCTCGTCGCAGGAAAAACCGCCGAGCACCTGCATCAGCAAGGGCTCGCGATACTTCGGATCGAGCCGGTGGATTGCGGCACGGATTACCGCGTCCTCGCCGATGTGTTCCGGTTGCGCCGTGTCGCGATCGTCGGCGACGTCGATCTCGCTGACATCGGCGAACTGCGGTGTCTTGCGTTCGTACAGGCGTGCGTGTTCGCGGCGCAGGATCGTGATCAACCAGGACTTCGCCGCACTGGTTTCGCGCAAGTCGGCGAGTGCGCGCCAGGCGCGCAAAAACGTTTCCTGGACCAGATCGTGAGCCAAAGCCTCGTCTCCGCACAGCCAATAGGCGTAGCGGAACAGGTCACCTGACAGGCTACGCACGAGTGCGTCGAACTGCCGCTGCTTGCTGTTCACTGCGGACATGACCCTGCTAGCGCCGTGAAACTTTCATGCCGATTCGATCAGATTTCCAGCAATCACAGAAAAGATGGTGGTCTTTGATCCTGCTTTCTCTTGAGCCGTGTTCTGCCGAACCCAACTAGCGGATGCGTTCGAGGATGCCTTCGAGTTCGTCCAGGCTGTGGTAGGCGATGACCAGCCGGCCGCGACCGCTATTGCCATGCTGGATGCTGACCTTCGCGGCGAGCTTTTCAGCAAGCTCGCGCTCGAGCGTCGCGATGTCCGGATCGCGCCGTGCGGCGGCCTTCTTCGCCTTGCCTTTCGGCACCGTCTGGCCGCGTCGCGCCGCGTCTTCGAGGGCGCGCACCGACCAGCCGTGTTCGGCGGCCTGGCGCGCGAGCGTGAGTGCGAACGCCGGATCGAGCGTCAGCAGTGCGCGTGCATGACCCATTTCGAGCTTGTGCTGCTCGAGCAGCTTCTTGATCTCGGCCGGCAGGTCGAGCAGGCGCAGCAGGTTCGAAACGGCCGCGCGCGAGCGCCCGACGGCGTCGGCGGTCTGCTGATGCGTGTAATTGAATTCGCCAATCAGCCGATGCAGTGCCTGTGCTTCCTCGAGCGGCGTGAGCTCCTCGCGCTGGATGTTCTCGATCAGCGCCATCGCGACGACCGCCTGATCGTTCACCGTACGTACGAGCGCCGGAATTTCGCTCAGGCCGGCGAGTTGCGCCGCTCGCCAGCGCCGCTCGCCGGCGATGATTTCGTGCTGGCCGCCGGCCAGCGTGCGCACCACGATCGGCTGGATCAGGCCCTGCGCCTTGATCGACGCGGCCAGTTCCTGCAGGCGCTCCGGATCCATCGCCCGGCGTGGCTGGTACTTGCCGGGCCGGATGCGGTCGACGCGCAACTGCTGCAGCTCGCCTTCAGCCGGCGGCGTGTCGGCTTCGGGTCCACCGAGCAACACGTCCAGGTCGCGCGCGCCGAGGCCTCCGCGTCGTCTTGCAGCCATGCTCATCGATCTCCGGTCAGTTCACGTGGGCCGGCATCGGCGTGCGTTCGCGCCGCAGCATCTCGCCGGCGAGGCCGAGGTAGGCGATTGCGCCGCGCGATTCGCGGTCGTACAGGTTGATCGGCAGGCCGTGGCTCGGCGCCTCGGCCAGACGCACGTTGCGCGGAATGATCGAGCGCAGCAGCTTGTCGCCGAAATGCTTGGTCAGCTGTACCGAAACATCGTTGCCCAGATTGTTGCGCACGTCGTACATCGTGCGCAGCAGGCCTTCGATTTCCAGGTGCGGGTTGAGCCGCGTGCGCACCGCCTTGATCGTGTCGAGCAAGCTCGACAGGCCTTCGAGCGCAAAGTACTCGCACTGCACCGGAATCAGCACGCCGTTGGCCGCAGTCAACGCGTTGATCGTCAGCAGGTGCAGCGATGGCGGGCAGTCGATCAGGATGGTCTGGTAGGTGTTGCCGAGCTTGGCCAGGTGCTCCTTCAGGCGCGACTCGCGCGCCAGCATGTCGATCATCTTCAGCTCGGCCGCGGTCAGGTCGCGGCTGCCGGGCAGGATGTCGAAACCGGCCTTGGTCGTGACGATCGCGCTCTCGATCGGTGCTTCGTCGAGCAGCACCTCGCAGCCGGTGAGCTTGACGGTGCGCTTGTCCAGGCCCGAAGCCATCGTCGCATTGCCCTGCGGGTCCAGGTCGACCAGCAAAATCCGCCGACGCGTTTCGGCCAGCGCCGCGGCGAGGTTCACCGCCGTCGTGGTCTTGCCGACGCCGCCTTTTTGGTTGGCTATTGCGATGATTCGCGTCATGACAAATCTCTGGAACCTATCTCAAAATCGTAGCGAGCGATGAGCTGATCCTGGACAAGATCAGGCGCGACGACGGCGCGGAGGAACCGGAGTGTACTTGAGTGTACATGAGGATTACTCGCCGCGTCCGCGGCTCGCCCCACGGGCCATTCGCTCCGTCATCCTTGCCTTGGCAGTCCGAGCACCGGCGGCGCGCAAGGTATCGAGCGCAGTAGATTTTCAGATAGGTTCTAAGCCGCATGGCCGCTGAGCGCGGCCTGCGAACGCTGGATTACCACCGCGTGGCGCGCCGCTGCCAAACCCGGCACGTGCAGCGGCTCGATGTCAGCGACGACGAAGCCATCCGGCAACGAGACAATTTCGTCCTTGTGCAGCTGGCCTTTCAGGGCCAGCAGGATGCCGTCGGGCGCCAGCAGATGGCCGGCCAGCCTGAGCATGTCGGGCAGAGACGCAAATGCCCGCGCAATGACCGTGTCGAATTGGCCGTGCACGCTTTCGACCCGTTGCGCTTCGATGCGCACGTTGTCCAGTGCCAACGAGCGCACGGCCTCGCGCAGGAAGCGCGTCTTCTTGCCATTGGCGTCGATCAGCGTGACCTGAAGTTCCGTTGCGGTGATCGCCAGCGGGATGCCGGGCAGCCCGGCGCCGCTGCCGACGTCGACCAGCCGTTCGCCGCGAACCAGATGTGCCACGGCGAGCGAGTCGAGCAGGTGACTGGTCACCATCGCCAGCGGGTCGCGCACGGCGGTCAGGTTGTAGGCAGAATTCCAGCGCGCCAGCAGTTCGACATAGTCGAGCAGCAGCTCGATCGCCGATGCCGATGGCGCCAGCCCGAGTTCGGCCACGCCCGCCCGCAGCTGGGCAAACATCGCAGCGCGGTCGGTTACGGCGGAGGGCATCGAGGATCTCGCGGCCGCTCAGGTACGGCGGGCCGGCAAGTATCCGTGGCCGTGCCGGCAAAAGCCAGCGTTGCGGGCGTCTCGAAGCGAGAGTCTAGGCCGCAGCGATCTGGACGCGCGTGATGAGGATGCCGCGGTCGTGCAGCTGCCGGTTCAGTTCGGCCTTGATGCGCAGGTTGCGGCTGGCGTTGTCTTCGTTGGCGCCTGCGCCGAGCAGCACCGGCAGGCAGTTGCAGACCAGCGCGTCGACACTGTCGATCACCGCATCGGCGCGCACGGCATCGAGTACCTGGTAGAAGATCTGGCCGCTGTACGGAAAGCCGGCAGGTGCCGGCGGTACATGGTCGACATTGACGACGTTGCCGAGCAGGCGGATGCGATGCGCGACGCGCTCGATCACCGGCAGCACCACATGGATCCCGGCACCGACCGTTCGCAGATGCCCGCCGATGCGGCGCAAGGTGTAGGCCTGCCCTTCAGGAATACGGCGAACGCAGGCGAGTGCGGCAACTGCCATGGCGGATAGGGCCAGTAGCACGAACATTGGCGTGAGCATCGTTATTCCCTTCGGGGCATCAAGGGGTTATGAACAACTCATGCTAGTTATTCTAGCAAACTTCGCCAGAATAATGAATACCCTAGTATTTATACTGAGTATCGCGCGTCGCGGCGGACAAATCGTTGAAGGATTTGGCAGCTGCGCTGCCTACTGCGTCACGCTGGCGCCGTCTCGCCGTCGTGGACGGCCATCGGTGGAAACAATGCGCCGAAATCGACCGTCAGCAGCGGTCGTGGCTCGCCCAGGTAGTTGCCCTGCGCAAACTCGGCGCCACAGGCGCGAAGTGCTTGTAACGTCGCGAAACTGTCGACATGTTCGCCGATCACACGCAATTTCAGCGATTGCGCGAGCTGCGTGATCGAGCTCACCATTTTGCGGTCGAGTTCGTTTGTGGGCATGCCCTCGACGAAACTGCCTTCGATCTTGACGAAATCGACCGGCAGGTGGCGCAGGTGCGTGAATGACGAAAAGCCCGTGCCGAAATCGTCGAGCGCGAAGCGGCAGCCGAGTTTCTTCAGTTCGCAGATGAAGCGGCGCGCGACATGCAGGCTGGTCAGCTCGCTGGTCTCGGTGATCTCGAAGATCAGCTGGTGCGGCGGGACACCGGAGTCCTTGATCGCCGCTTCGATCAATCCGAGCGACTCCGGATCTGCCAGCGTCATGTTCGACAGATTTACATTGAACGCGATCGATGCGTCGAGGTTCTTCAGGCCCTGCAGGTGGCGCAGCAGCCGGTTGATCACCCACAGATCGATCTTCGGCATCATGCCGACGCGTTCGGCCAGCGGCAGGAATACGCTCGGCGAGATCAGCTGGCCATCCTTGCCGACCATGCGCAGCAGTACTTCGAACAGGTATTCCAGACCGATGTTGCCGCCATTGATGCGCCAGCCCTGGCGCTGGACGATGTCGGCTTCGCTTGCGCCGAGCGCGGCAGTCGGCACGATCGGCTGCACCAGGAAAACGAAACGTTCCTGCTCGAGCGCGGTGCGCAGCCGGTCGGTCCAGCCGGCCTCGATCTCGCGCGCAATGCGCGCGTCGTACTCGCCGACGTAGACCTCGGTCTGGTCGCGGCCGCGCTGCTTGGCGGTGCGGCAGGCAAGGCGCGCATGTTCGAGCACGTACTCGCTCGACGGCGTGTCCTTGCTGATGACCGCGACGCCGACCGACGCGCTGGCGTAACGCGGCTGCCCCTGCGCGACATAGCGGCATTGGTGCAGCAGTTCGCGAAAGCCGTCGGCGACCGGAAACAGGTTCTCCAGCTGCACCCCGGACAGCAGCAGTGCGAAACGGTCTCCTTCGATGCGCCCGAGTGCGTCGCCGTCGCGCAGACGCTTGCCGACCAGGCTGGCGATGTCCGCGAGCAGCTGTTCGGCGCTTTGCGCTCCGGCCGTATCGACCACGTAGTTGTAGCGGTCGATGTCGATGTAGAGCAGCGCCGCGTAGCCGCCCTGTTCGCGGCGGCGTTGCAATTCGGCGGTCAGCAACTGGTCGAAATGACGCGCGTTGGCCAGGCCAGTGAGCCGATCGTGGCTGACTTCCCAGCGCAGGCGTTCGGCGCTCTTGCGCTCGGAGATGTCACGGAACACGACGACCGAGCCCGCGCGCCGCTGCTTGATCGCCAGTGGCAGGACGGTACATTCAACCGGCATGCCCTCGCCGCTGGTTTTCCAGAAGACGGTTTCGTGAGCGGTCAGCGATTCGCCGCGCGCATAAGCGCCGCTCAGAACGGAGTCTTCTTCGGCGAGCGGCTGGCCGTCGGCGGTCGCATAGTGCATCACCTTGTGCGCACTCCCGCCGACGACCGTGCCTTCCTCGTTGCAGCCGAGCAGGCGCAGGCCGGTCGGATTGATGAACGTGACGATGCCGTTGCCGTCGACGCCGTAGACGCCGTCGCCGACCGAGCCGAGGATGCCGTCGAGGCGCTGGCGCTCCGACTCGACCGACTTTTGCATCTGGATCTGCCGGGTCAGCGTGCGCACGCGCGCGATGAACAATTCCTTGGCCTCGTTCTTGAACATGCACTCGGTCGCGCCGGCCTCCAGGCAGCGCTTGATGACATCCTCGCGGTAGGTACCGGTGATGATCGCCAGCGCCGGACCGCCGGGCGTGCTCGACAGGCGCCGGCACAGTTCGTCGCCGTTGCCGTCCGGCAGGTAGTAGTCGACGATCACGAGGTCGAACGCGGTCTGCGCGGCCTTGGCGGCGGCGTCGCCGATCGTTGCGGCCATCGTGACCTGGAAACCGTTGCGCTCGAGCAGGTGCTGGTAGGCCAGGCGCACGCTCTGCGAATCGTCGACGAACAGGATGTGGATACCGGTTGCAGGCGGGGCGAGATTCGCCTCCGCCGCCGGGGTCACCGCCTGCACATCGTCCGGCAGCCGGGCGCGGATGACGCCGGGCAAGCGGCTGAAATTCGCCCACAGCATCAGCTCGAGGTTGCTGCGGCTGCGGCCGAACTCCTCGAGTTCGGGCAGCATCTCGTGCGTCATCATCACGACTGGCACCGCCGCACCGTCGGCGCTGCGCAGGTATTCCAGCAGCGCCGCAAACTCGCGCGTGATGCGGCCCGGCGCGCCGACCAGCAACAGGCCGTACGGCTGGTCGTGCTCGGCCGAATGGCGCAATTGATCCATCGTCTCGAAGTAGCCCGCCAATTCGCCGCGCGCGCTCAGACCCGCGGCCGTCAGGGTGCGCTTGAGCAGATGGTTGAGCGTGGTCGAGCGTTCGACAACCAGGATGCCGGGCAAGGTGCGTCTTCCGTCTGCGCGCGTACCATCCGGCGCAACCCGTCGCACGTATCCGCTACGGATGCGCACAACGAAAGCGAACGCCGACCCTGCACCAATGCGGTTTGCCGCATCCCCCTGGATGCCGGGCGCAATCACAACAGCTACACCGGCGCATTGCAAGATGCCGCGCGGAAAAATGCGGGCCCGTCGGCGTTTGCGCTAAAGTATCGGCGATACGCCGGAGACCCTTCGATGCCCTATCCGCTCACCCGCATGCGCCGCATGCGTCGCGATGCGTTTTCACGCGCGCTGATGCGCGAAACCGTGCTGGCCGCGGACGACCTGATCCTGCCGGTGTTCGTGCGCGAAGGCGAAGGCGTGCGCGAGCCGGTGGCCTCGATGCCGGGGGTCGAACGCCTGTCGATCGACCAGCTGGTGAAGATTGCCGGACAGGCGCATGCGTTGCGCATTCCTGCGCTGGCGCTGTTTCCGGTCACGCCGCCGCAGGCCAAGAGCCTCGACGCGGCCGAAGCCTGGAACGCCGACGGTCTGGCCCAGCGCGCCGTGCGTGCGCTGAAGGCAGCGTTTCCCGAACTCGGCGTAATCACCGACGTCGCGCTCGATCCGTTCACGACGCACGGCCAGGACGGCCTGATCGACGATTCCGGCTACGTCGTCAACGACGCCACGGTCGATGCGTTGGTCAAGCAGGCCCTGTCGCACGCCGATGCCGGCGCCGACGTCGTCGCGCCATCGGACATGATGGACGGGCGCATCGGCGCGATCCGCAAGGCACTCGAGCGCGACGGCCACGTGCACACGCGCATCCTCGCCTATTCGGCCAAGTACGCCTCGGCGTTCTACGGCCCGTTCCGCGACGCGGTCGGCTCGGCCGGCAGCCTCGGCAAAGGCAACAAGTATACTTATCAGATGGATCCGGCCAACGGCGACGAGGCGCTGCGCGAAGTCGAGCTCGACCTGGCCGAAGGTGCCGACATGGTCATGGTCAAGCCGGGGCTGCCGTACCTCGATATCGTGCAGCGCGTGAAGCAGCGCTTCGGCGCGCCGACACTGGTCTACCAGGTCAGCGGCGAATACGCGATGCAAAAAGCCGCGTTCGCGAACGGCTGGCTCGACGAGCGCGCGATCGTGCTCGAGACGCTGACCTCGATCAAGCGTGCCGGCGCCGACGCGATCCTGACCTATTTCGCGCTGTCCGCAGCAGGGTGGCTGAATGAAAAGCATTGACACGATGCCGGACGCTGCCTGGCCGGATCCTGAGCGCGGTGCAGCGCTGGCCCCCGCACTCCCGGACTTCGCGGTATTCGGTCATCCAATAGCGCACTCGCTGTCACCGCGCATCCACGCGCGCTTCGGCGGTCTTGCCGGCGTCGCATTGCGCTATTCGGCGATCGATGCGCCAGCGGCAACGTTTTCCACGCAACTCGACGCGTTTGCGGCTGCCGGCGGGAGGGGCGCAAACGTTACCTTGCCGCTGAAGCAGTCAGCCTTGGCGCGGGTGACGCAGGCGTCCGATTTCGCGCGCCGTGCCGGTGCGGTCAATACGCTCTCGCTGCAGCCCGACGGACGCTGGCGCGGCGACAACACCGACGGTGCCGGTCTGGTACGCGATCTGACCGAGCGCCACGCGCTCGATCTGCGCGGACGTCGCGGCCTGCTGCTCGGCGCCGGCGGCGCGGCGCGTGCCGCGGCTTTTGCGCTGCTCGACGCCGGCGTTGCCGAACTGACCATCGTCAATCGCACGCCGGAGCGCGCCGATGCGCTGGCCGATGCGATCGGGCTGCCGCAACGCGCGCACGCACGCTACTGGCAGGATCTGGCCGACCTCGGCAACTTCGAATTGATCGTCAATGCCACGTCGGCCGGGCATGGCACGGCGCCGCTCTCGCTGCCATTCGCACTCGTCGCACGCCGCGCGCTGTGCTACGACCTGTCGTACGGCGCCGCCGCGTTTGCGTTCCTGGCCTGGGCGCGCGCGGCAAAGGCAGGACAGGCGCTCGATGGCCTCGGCATGCTGGTCGAGCAGGCCGCCGAATCGTTCGCGCTCTGGCACGGCGTGCGGCCGGACACCGACGCGGTCTACGCCGAACTGCGCGGCGAGTTGCGTCTGCGCGCCTCGGACTAGAGCGTTTTTGATTTAGCTGCATACGTAGCCAGATGACTTGAAGTAGTTGCTACATTCAGCGGCAGAGAACTCGTCGAGGAGATTGCCGATCTCGTCCCACAACGCCTGGACTGTGCGCTTGGCGGCTTTGCGCAG
>DASXKR010000085.1:0-10444 GCA_036496665.1 Rudaea sp.
ACTTGAAGTATTCGACGTGGCCGCCCTGGTACGAGCTCAGCGCGATGCCGTCGGCGTCTTCCTGCAGCGCGGCGCGCACGACGTCCTCGACGCTGCGGTTGTGGCCCAGGTGCACGACCTCGGCGCCCTGCGCCTGGATCAGGCGGCGCATGATGTTGATCGCCGCGTCGTGGCCATCGAACAGACTCGCCGCGGTGACGAAGCGCAACGGCGTCGTCTCGGCGTTCGGTTCGCGGGCGGGGATGTTGCGGGCTGTGGTGCTCATGGGCGGATCCGTAGTCGTTGCCTTTGTTGCAATTGTACGCCGGTCATCAAATCCTGGCCCGCGATCCAATCCGGGCCCGTCATTCCGGCGGCTGCGCGCGCCGGGAGTGTGCGCGAACAGCGAAGCTTGGCCCGAAGCGCGATCGCATGGATGGCGCGAGTCGCGCCGCAATCCAGTGTCTTCCGAAGACAATGGGCGCCGGGTCCCGGCTTTCGCCGGGACGACGGGTACAAAGGGTCCGTTCGCCCTGAGCGTAGGCCGAAGTCGAAAGGCCCGCGCCTGCACTGACGCTTCGACTTCGCTCGCTGCGCGAGCTACGCTCAGCGTGAACGGTCGTTGGTTATCACAGGAGAGCAACGATGGACCAGCCCGACATTCACGAAGGCGGCTGCCTGTGCGGCGCGATTCGCTACCGCGTCACCGCGGCGCCGACAGCGCTGGTCGTCTGCCACTGCCGCAGCTGCCGCAAGGCATCCGGCGCGCCATCGCTGGCGTGGGCGATATTCCAGGCGGCGGATTTCGGCTTTACGAGCGGCAAGCCCGCCACGTTCGCATCCTCGTCCGGCGTAGAACGCGGATTTTGCGCGCGCTGCGGCACAACCCTGACATACGCAGGTGCCGATCGTCCTGACGTCGCCGATGTGACCACGGCGACACTCGACAACCCCGATGCTTTCGCGCCAACCAAGGAGATATGGCTCGAAGAGAAGATTGGCTGGGAAGCGGTCGATCACGCGCGTCTTCGCTATCCGCGCAGCAGCAGGAGTTCGGAGCCGCTGCCTTAGCAAAACTGTTGAGGCTGGCGCAATACCATCCCCACCCAGCTCTCCCCTTGAACGGGAGGGCTAGGAAGACCGTGCGCATCAATTTCTGTCACTCGAAGCCGGTGGCGAAAATCGACAGGTTCACGCGAAACTCGGCCAGGGCCGGCCGCGGCGTCGTCGAAGTCGCAAATAGGCTCATCGCGCCAAGCGGCAGCTCCTCGACGGTGTTGCCGATCACGTCGCTGGCCATGTCCGGATAGAAATAATGCCAGCCCGCGATGTTCGGCCGGCCGGCGGCAAAACGCAGTTGGTCGTGCACCCACGCCGCCTGCCCCGCCGGCGTGAACGGGAAGTCGAGCATCGGGTTGGCGATGATGCCGGTGACCGCCGCCGCCGGGTAATCGCCTTCGACCATCATCGTGGCCTTGCCGGTCGTCGCGCTGATGCGATCGAAAGACAGCGCGAGCCGTTTGAACCAGCATGCCGTTGGATAGCGGTCGAGCTTCCAGGCATATGTCGCGTACGGGTGCGACAGCGCGCCGTAGTCGAACGGCACGCCGGCGTCTTGCATCGCCTGGAAGAATGCCGGCACGAATACATTGCCGGGCGTGAACTCGAGTCCGGCGATGTGCAGGATGATTTTCGCCGACGGATCGGCCTGCATCACACCGGCTGCTGCTGCCTTCAACAGCTTGGCCTCGATCGGCCACACGTTGTCGCGCATCCACTGCATGTCGGTCGTGTAGCCGACGCCGGGCGGCACGGCGATGCGATGATCCGGCAGGAAGTCGAGAATGCCGATATCGACCTCGTTGCCGATCGCGTACTTCTCGACGTTGAGGCCCTGGCTCTTGAAGTAGTTGACGGTGTCGGCTACGTTTTGCGTGAGCAATGGAACGATTTCATCCGGCGTCTTGCTGAGCCAATCCGTCGGGCCTTCCTGATAACCCCAATAGGCGGCGTGCGGACTAAGCAGCAACTGCACCTCCTGGCGCAGTCCGCGGGCTTTTGCCTGCTTCAGGGTCTCGGCGGCATATTCGCGCGACGACCAGAACGTGTCCTGCCAGGCCAGCGTTCCCCACTGGTTCGCCGGTGTCGCCGCGAGTTCCGGCGCCGACAACATCGTGACACTCGTCTTGACCCAATCGAAGCCCGACTCTTTCGCATAGTCGAAGAAATCCTTCGCGCCCCACTTGTTGCGCCAATAGCGCTGCACCGGATAGTTCTCGACAAACGCAGCGACGCCGAAGTCGGCAGGCCGGCGGAAATAATTCGGCTGCGCGTAGGCGATGTCGTCGGTGGCGCCCGCGGTGAGCTGGAGGTTGTCGAAGTATCCGGTGAACGCGCGCGCGATGCTGTAATGGTACGCCGAGAGTGTCACGTGCACGGGCGTGCCCGGCACGGTCATGCTGCCAAGTTCAGTCCAGCTGCCGCCGCCTGAAGGCCGCCGGTAATAGTGGATGGTCGTGCCGGTGCGCGCGAGGCGCAGCGTGCCCGCCTGCGACGGGTCCGATGTATACAGGGAGTTGTTCGGCGCAGATTCTGGCAGCGAGGAATACGCGACCAAGCCAGTGTCGCCGTAAATGCGCACCCAGCCGAGCTGGATGTAACGGGCTTCGTCCCAGTAGACGCCAAGCGCGAGGTCGAGCGCCTGGCCCGGCGTGTCCAGCGGCACGTCCATGCCGGCGCCGGTCTGATAATCCACCTGCACGTCGAAGTCGCCGATCAGGCGCGCCTGCGAATGCACGCGGGCCGACGTGAACGTTCCGCTGGCGCTCGGCGCAAGGCTAAGTTGGCCGGATTGCGCAACCGTTGCCTGGTAGCTGGTGTCCTCCCAACGGCACCAGTCGAGCGCATTGCCGTCGAAGGTGTCGTCGAGCGACGCTGCCGACGCGGGATCGTCGAACGCGGAATTCGCCAGCGTGAACGCCATGATGAACGCGACGCGCAAGTAGCGCGCGCGTTTCCAACGCGGCACATCGCCGCAATTCGACAGGACCATCGGGCTCACCCCCTGAGCGCGCCACCGTTCCCCAACGGCGTGATCGCCACTATATACAGTTGACGGCGCGCAAGTCAGCCCCGCGAGGATGAACGGGAAATTACGAAAAAATGACTCTGGCCTCTCCCCTACAGCAACACCATCCCCACCCAACCTCCCCGTGAAGGGGAAGGCTTGAAAGCACCGCGCCGCTTGGGGCGTTCGCGCCGCCCAAGGTGCGTCGCGATTCTCTCCCTCTCTCCGATCTGTTCAATCGAGGGAAGAGCGCTGCGGTGAGGGGCCGCTCTCAGGCCGGAGACCTATGTGGCGCACTGTTGCGGCGTGGCGGGTGTGGGTACAATGCGCGCCCTGCATATACCAGCCCGGCCGCGTTCATCGCGGCCGCTTTGCTTTGCGCGGGGCAGGAAGCCCGGGCGCCTCGAAGGCAAGGAGGGCCGAGAGAGGCCGCGACGCGTAACCATGGCGTGCCGCAGACACTTTTGCCTATCTGTTCGGAGTTTTCCAAATGATTTTCGAAACGATCGCCAACACCGGCCACGAGGAAGTCGTCTTCTGCCACAACAAGGACGCCGGCCTCAAAGCCATCATCGCGATCCACAATACCGTGCTCGGCCCGTCGCTCGGCGGCTTGCGCATGTGGCCGTACAAGAGCGAAGCCGAAGCCGTCAATGACGTGCTGCGCCTGTCGCGCGGCATGACCTACAAGAACGCGGTCGCCGGCTTGAACCTCGGCGGCGGCAAGGCGGTAATCATCGGCGATCCGGCCAAGGACAAGTCCGAGGCTTTGTTCCGCGCGTTCGGCCGCTTCGTCAATTCCCTCAACGGACGCTACATCACGGCCGAAGATGTCGGCATCAATGTCAACGACATGGAATGGGTGTTCCGCGAAACCGAGTTCGTCACCGGCGTGCACCAGGTGCACGGCGGCTCGGGCGATCCGTCTCCGTTCACCGCGTACGGCACGCTGCAGGGCCTGCTCGCCGCGCTGAATGCGAAGTTCGGCAACGAAGACGTCGGCAAGTACAGCTACGCCGTGCAGGGCGCCGGCCATGTCGGCATGGAGTTCATCAAGCTGCTGCGCGAGCACGGTGCAAAAGTATACGTGACTGACATTGACAAGGTGCTGGTCGAGCAGGCCGTGAGCGAATACGGCTGCACCGCAGTCGGCCTGGACGAGATCTACGACACGGATGCCGACGTCTACAGCCCGTGCGCACTCGGCGGCACGGTCAACGAGAACACGCTGCCGCGCCTGAAATGCAAGATCATCTGCGGCGCGGCGAACAACCAGCTCGCCAACGAGGCGATCGGCGACGAAGTCGAGAAGCGCGGCATCGTCTACGCACCGGACTACGCGGTCAACGCCGGCGGCGTCATGAACATATCGCTCGAGATCGACGGCTACAACCGCGAGCGCGCGATGCGCATGATGCGCACGATCTACGACAATGTCAGCCGCATCTTCCAGATCGCCAGGCGCGACGGCATCCCGACCTACAAGGCCGCCGACCGCGTCGCCGAGGAGCGCATTGCCCAGATCGGCAAGATCAAGCTGCCGACCATGGGCAACCACGCACCGCGCTTCCAGGGGCGCATGCGCGGGAACTGAGAAAGGCGGTCGGCGATTCGGCCGCCTGCGCAAACGCCATCTTCCCGTCGGGATAAGGAAATGGCGGCGCGACAATCGTGGATTTGCCGGCCGAAAACCGCCTAGACTGTCGTCATTCCCGCGCAAGCGGGAATCCATTTTGATTTGGTTTCCGCGGCGAAGATCAAGATGGATGCCCGCTTTCGCGGGCATGACGTTGGTTTTACCGACGTTGCGCCGCTCGATTGGATTGTCCTTGAAGGTAAACCATGCGCCCATTTCCCCTCGGTGAAGATGTCGACCTGCTGCGCGAAACGGTGCGCGCGTTTGCGGACAAGGAAATCGCGCCGCGTGCCGATCTGATCGACCGCGACAACGCGTTCCCTCCCGACCTGTGGCGCAAGCTCGGCGACATGGGCCTGCTCGGCGTAACGGTGTCGACCGACTACGGCGGCTCGGGCCTGGGCTTTCTCGCCCACGTCGTCGCGATGGAGGAAATCTCGCGCGCATCCGGTTCGGTCGGCCTGTCGTACGGCGCGCATTCGAACCTGTGCGTGCAGAACATCAACCACAACGCCTCGGAAGCGCAGAAGAAAAAATTCCTGCCGAAGTTGTGCAGCGGCGTGTTCGTCGGTGCGCTGGCGATGAGCGAACCGGGCGCCGGGTCCGACGTCGTCGGCTCGATGACCTGCCGCGCCGAACGCAAGGGCGACCACTGGGTCGCCAACGGCAGCAAGATGTGGATCACGAATGGCCCCGATGCCGACGTGCTGCTGGTCTACATGCGCACCGCGCACCGGCCGGCCGGCTCGCGCTGCATGACGGCGTTCATCGTCGAGAAAGGCATGAAGGGATTCTCGACCGCGCAGAAGCTCGACAAGCTCGGCATGCGCGGCTCGAACACCTGCGAACTGGTGTTCGACAATTGCGAAATCCCGGATGAAAACCGCCTCGGCGAAATCAACGAAGGTGTGCGCGTGCTGATGGGCGGCCTCGACACCGAGCGCCTCGTGCTGACCGGCGGGCCGATCGGCCTGATGCAGGCGGCGCTCGACGCCGCCCTGCCCTACGTGCGCGAACGCAAGCAGTTCAACGCGCCGATCGGCACGTTCGGCATCATGCAGGCGAAGATTGCCGACATGTATACATCGCTGCAAAGTTCACGCGCCTACGCGTACATCGTCGCTCAGGATTACGACCGCGGCTACAAATCGCGGATCGATCCGGCCTCGTGCCTGCTCAACGCATCGACCAACGCCGTGCAGGTCGCGCTCGAGGCGATCCAGTGCCTCGGCGGCAACGGCTACATCAACGAATACCCGACCGGCCGCATCCTGCGCGACGCCAAGCTGTACGAGATCGGCGCCGGCACCAACGAAATCCGCCGCATGCTGATCGGGCGCGAGCTGTTTCACGGCAAGTGGTAGGCGGTCCGTGTCGCCCGCCGCAGCGCAAATTCGCGATCTGATGCTCGAGCTGGCTGGTCTCTTGCTGCCCAAGCCATAGACTACGCGTTGATTGGCGGGCTGGCATTGGGCCCGCGCGGTTTTCCCCGCGGCACAATCGATGTCGATTTTTTGGTTGACGAAACCTTCGTTCCACGCGTGCGTGCGCTTATGCATGCACGCGGTGCACAGGTCATCATCGAGGATGATGAGTTCAGTAGCTACGTTTCAGGGCGCCATCAGGGCCAATTTCCAGCATGCACGACGCAGCATCAGCAAAGACATGCTGGCGCGCGCCGATCTCGTGGACTTCGATGGCCAAGCGATTCGGGTGATTTCAGGCGGAGGATCTGATCGGACTGAAGGTACAGGCCTATCACAACAATCCAAAGCGCCTTCAGGACCGATTGGATATTCAGGCGCTCGTTACCGCCAACTGCGGTAAACTCGATCTGGATCGAATTCGGTCCCATTTCGCACTGTTCGGTCGTGAACATGACCTCGATGACATACTCCGACTGGTTTCAGAAAATCATGGATGAAGCGCTTGCTGCGCCGAGTCGGCGTGACCCAATACCTGCATTGAAGCCTCCGCTGACGCCAGCGCAAGGTGCCTCCGAACAGCTTCAGGCGCTGCTGTTGATCGAGGGATTTGGTCTGCCCGAACCTTCCACCGACCCGATCCGCTGTCACGACATGCGCCTTTGAGGACGGGCACGTCGCGTTGCGCCGACTGTGTAAAGTCTCGATGACCTCGATCCTCGTCACCGGCAGTTCCGGTCACCTCGGCGAAGCGCTGATGCGCACGCTGCATGCGCAAGGGCGCAAGGCAACCGGCCTCGACGCGCAGCCGTCCCAATTCACCGATATCGTCGGCTCGATCGTCGACCGCGACGTCGTCCAACGCGCGATGTCGGGCTGCGATGTCGTCCTGCATGCCGCCACGCTGCACAAGCCGCATGTCGCGACGCACACCCGTCAGGAATTCGTCGACACCAATATCAGCGGCACGCTGAATCTGCTCGAGGAAGCCGTGGCCGCCGGCGTCGGCAAATTCATTTTCACGAGTACGACCAGCGTCTACGGCCGCGCGATGAATCCACCCGCCGGTGCGGCGGCCGTGTGGGTGACCGAGGCTCTGGTCCCGCAGCCGAAGAACATCTACGGCGTGACCAAGCTCGCGGCCGAGAACCTGTGCGAGCTGTTCCATCACAAGTTCAAGCTGCCGTGCCTGGTGCTGCGCACGTCGCGTTTCTTTCCCGAAGAAGACGACGATGCCGCCAAACGTGCGAACTTCAGCGACGCGAACATCAAGGCGAATGAGTTTCTCTATCGCCGCGCCGATATCGAGGACATCGTCAGCGCGCATCTGCTCGCGATCGATCGCGCCGCGGACATCGGTTTCGGCCGCTACATCATCAGCGCGACGACACCGTTCGTGCGCTCGGACTGTCCGCAGCTGCGCCACGATGCGTCGGCATTCGTGCGCCACTATGTGCCGGGCTACGCCGATGTATACGCGTGCCGCGGCTGGTCGATGCTGCCCGGCATCGAGCGCGTCTACGACAACGCGCGTGCGCGCGAAAAACTCGGCTGGGAGCCGCGCTACGACTTCGCACACATCATCGAACGACTGCGGACAAGCGACGATTTTCGCAGTCCGCTGGCGCAGGCGATCGGCTCGAAGGGCTACCACGACGAAGTGTTCGCCGACGGGCCGTATCCGGTCGAATGACGCGACGCGGATCGCCGTGCGCAGGGAAAAGAACTCTTGAACCCGGATGAATGCGGATTGACACGAATAGAGCGAGCTTCTGCTGGACCGGTGTAAGCTGGCCGCAGCCGCTTTGGGACACTTCAAGCTGATGACCGCCCGCTTCGTCGGCGTCGCCGGACTGCCGCGCTCCGCCTCGACGTTGCTGTGCCAGCTGCTCGCCGGGCATCCGGACATTCACAGCGAGGGCTACAGCTCGCCGCTGTGCTCGGTCCGGATCTCCGGGCCGGCGCGACTGCCAATTGCGCCGAGCTGCCGGGGCGTGGCCCGAGCACTGTCGCAAATACAAGTGATGGGGCGTTTGTAGAAGGAATCAACGGAGGCGGAGCATGCTCATGATCACGATGTCGCATAGTATTCATCGACGCCCGCTCGTGTCCGCGGTCCAGGTCGGCTTGCTCTCACTGGTTGCCGGGTCGGCCGCGAATGCCGCCTCCTGCGTCGTCGGCAGCAATACCGACGATCCGACCGAAGCCAGCGCCAAGGTCATCAGTGTCGATCCGTCCGGCTGGCAGGGAGCGCACAAGACCACGATCACGCTGCGCGATTGCATCGTCGCTGCCAACCTGATGACCGGCTCGACCGGAGCACCGACGAGCCCGGGCATGACGATCACGTTTGCACCTGCATTGAGCGGCGCGACGATCGCGTTGAGCAACGACTTGCCGCTGCTGTTCAACAACACGACGATCGACGCGTCAGCGCTTGCCTCACCCGCAGCGATCGACGGCGGTCATGCGCACCGAATCTTCATGGTGTCGGGCTTGCCGGACTCCACGCAGAACTTCAATGGCACCGGGCTGCCGAATCCCGATGGGGCACAAGGCATCAGCGTCAATCTCGGCGGTCTCGTCTTGCAAAACGGCAGTGCACACGGTGGCGCCGGCGGCAATGGCGGCGGCGGCATGGGCGCCGGCGGAGCGCTGTTCATCAACCGGAATGCAAGCGTGTCGCTGAGCGACATCAGCTTCGCTGGTAACAGCGCTGCAGGTGGCAGCGGCGGCCCGGGCAGTCCCACGGGCGGTGCCGTCGGCTTCGGTGGAGGCGGCATGGGCGGTGATGCCGGTTCCACCGAAGGCGGCGGTGGCGGAATCGGCGGTGCTTCCGGGGGCAGCGGCGGCGGCGGCATAGGCAGCGACACCGACAGCCAATCCGGGGGCACATTCGGCGGCACAGGCATCGGCCAGGTTTCGGTCTCGCAGGCCTTCGGCGCTGGTTTCAATGGCGCAGCGATGGTTCAGGGCGGCGGAATCGGGGGCGGCGGCGCGGGCGGCGTTTATTCTCTCAACAACAAAGTACCTGCCGGCGCCGGGGGATTCGGAGCCGGTGGAGGCGGTCCCTATGTGATATTGAGTCTTTATGATAATTACGGTCTCCATTACAGCGTTGGTGTGAGCGGCAGCGGTGGTTTCGGCGGGGGTGGTGGCAGCGGCAACCAGTTTAGGGAACGCGGAGGGTTCGGCGGCGGCGGCGGGAGAGGTGCTTTAGGCCTATACGGTTACCTGGCCGATGGCGGCCCTGGCAGCAAGGGCGGTGCCGGCGGTTTCGGTGGCGGCGGCGGTGGCGGTGGCGGCGGCGGTGGCTGCGTCTCTAGCTATGATAATGATTTTCATCAAGGCGGCGTCGGCGGCGCCGGCGGAACCGCCGGTGTGGGAGCAGGCACCGGTGGCATCGGAATGCACGGCGTTAATTGTTCCTACTACGATTACACGCCTGACCGTCCCGGGCAATCCGGCGACGGCGGGGGCGGCGCCGGTTTCGGCGGCGCCGTATTCGTACGCGGCGGCGCCACGCTGACGCTGCGCAGCGCGGCAAACAGCAGTATCGATGGCAATAGCGCGACCGGCGGCAGCGGAGGCGCGAGCGGCGCCACGACCGGCCGCGGCTTGTTCTTGATGAGCGGCGTCACAACGATGTTCGACATCGCGGGAACCGAGACGATCTCCGATGACATCGCGGACGACAGCAACGAGAGCATTCCCGAAGGCGGCACGTGGACGCCGGGTTGCGCTCCCGGTCAGCCGGACCTCGCCGATCCGACCAGCGGAACCACCTATCCGTGCGGCGCTTCGATCACCAAGCAAGGCGCGGGAACGCTGGTCCTCGGCGTTACCGGCAGCTCCTCCACGTACGCCGGACCGACGATGATCGCCGCCGGTACGCTGCAAGTCGAAGGTCTGTTGACGGCGAGTCCGGTCATCATCGGCAGCGGGGCTACGCTGAGCGGCAGCGGTGCCGTATCTGCCGGAGCAAGCTTGAACCCAAGTGGCTTCATCGCGCCGGGCAGCGCGGGCGTGAACGATGGCGAGGGATTCATCACGATTGGCAATCACCTCGACTGGAATGCCGGCGGACTCATCGTCATGCAGCTGGACACCAGCATCAACGATGTCCTGGTCCTCGACAAGGGAGCATTGAACAAGGTCGGCGGCGGCGGTCACCGGTTTCGCATGCTGGTCGGCAACACAGCGCCGACGTTGGGCGCGCCCTACGTAGTGATCTACGATTTCGGCAGTACGACGTTCAATCTCGACGCGTCGGAATTTAGCCTGGACGGCACAAGCACAGTGGACGGTTATTTTGAATATGGAACGATTGGCGACGGA
>DASXKR010000086.1:0-1685 GCA_036496665.1 Rudaea sp.
CGGTAAAGCATCGCAACCGCTCGATACGCGACCGATTGCGTTCACAGCACACCACCTCCTCGTATTTGACGCTGCGCCACAGCCGCTCGACGAAGACGTTGTCCCGCCAGGCGCCTTTGCCGTCCATGCTGATGGCGATGGCGTTCTTGATCAGCACAGCCGTGAAGGCCATGCCGGTGAACTGGCTTCCCTGGTCGGTGTTGAAGATGTCCGGTTTGCCGTGGCGTGCGAGAGCGTCCTCCAAGGTCTCGACACAGAAAGCCGCATCCATCGTGATCGATACGCGCCACGACAGCACGCGACGGCTGAACCAATCAAGCACAACAGCCAGATAGACGAAGCCGCGCGCCATCGGGATGTAGGTGATGTCCATCGCCCACACCTGGTTCGGCCGCGTGATCTCGATCCCACGCAGCAGGTACGGGTAGATCTTGTGGCCTGGCTCCGGCTTGGTGGTACGCGGACGGCGATAGAGCGCTTCCATCCCCATCCGCCGCATCAGCGTCTTCACGTGACGCCGGCCGATCTTGCACCCCTCGGCGGCCAGCAGACCTCGCAACATCCGCGAGCCGGCGAAAGGGAACTCCAGATGCAGCCGGTCGAGACGTCGCATGACCTCCAAGTCGGTCGCCGACACCGGACGTGGCAGATAGTAGACACTGCCACGGCTGATGTTCAGGGCTACCGCTTGCTTGGTGATCGACAGATCGTGGGCAGGGTCAATCATCGCTTTGCGCTCAGCAAACCTGCTTTGCCGAGCGCTCCCTCCAAAAAATCGTTCTCCAGCGTCAGCTCTCCGATCTTGGCATGGAGCGACTTCACGTCGACGGCCGGCTGCGTGGTTGTGCCGCCGCCACCAGGCCCGAACACATCGGCGGCTCCTTCCTCGAGCTGCGCCTTCCACGATGTGATCTGATTGGGGTGCACATCGAACTGCTCTGCCAATTGAGCCAGTGTTCGATCGCCCTTGATGGCTGCAAGCGCCACCTTGGCCTTGAAAGCCGGCGTGTGATTCCGGCGCGGTCGTCTGCTCATTGTCTCTCCTGATTCGCGGGGCACAGCGTGCCCGCTGTCAGGCAAAAACTCCACCTATCGTCCTGTTCAGATTCTTGAGGCCGGCTCTTAGACCGTTAGTTTTGGCCTCGTTTGCTCGAACACTTTTCCCGTCAGCTCCGCGCAGAATGCCACCTCCATAGCAGCCAAGTTCGCCATACCCAAGATTGTCGACAAAGTAGATGATGCTAGGCGGGCCACTCGTCGCTGTTGGCCGCCGCTCACAGTCGAGCGAATTGTTGTCGCCGCGCTTGAAGCCGCCACCCTTAGGATCCACACCGGCCTGGTTCTCACTTACATACAAGAGCCCAGATGAGCTCAGCGTCTACATGCCGGTGGCCACGCTCGCATTCCAAATCCTTGGCTTCATCTCGCCTTTGAGCTTCTCGTAGGCCGCCCGCACTATTCTCTCGCCGTAGATGCGTTCCAGCCGACGGACCGTGAAGTGGGCCCGTGCGACCTCCTGAAAATGGTCAATGAAAATGTAGTTGACCGCAGCGCCTCCAAGGCCGCCGATGACCGGGAGCGCCTGCGTCGCGAGCTTCTGCGTGACGATCGTACCGAAGCGCGATGCGATCAACGACACGAAGCGGACAAGGACGGGCGCACCTTCGCTGACAATGCCCCGTTCG
>DASXKR010000087.1:0-6464 GCA_036496665.1 Rudaea sp.
GCGACGGTGCAATTGATGCCCAAGGTGCGGTCGGACTGCGCGCTGGCGATGTTTGCGGTTCCGCTGACCAGGCCGATGGCCAGGGCCGCGGTGCCGATCCCATAGAAAAGTTTCATCGTTGCTTCCTCCGTATGGAAGCAAAACACGCATCGCGGCGATGCGTTCCGCAGATCCCGGAAGAAGACGAGGGTTCAACGCGCGGGCTTGGCCTGCTCGACCAGCGTCCAGCCGCTCAAGGCGATCAGCTTGAACGTGTTGTTGAGCCAGCCCTCGACGACGACCACGGCTGACATGATCCACGGGAACGGCGAGGGGCGCAGGATGTCGACGAACATGCAGTAGCGCATCTTGTCGGTCTCGTTGGCCGACAGATGCTGCAGCGTGTCGTCGAAGATGAAGAGCTTCTCGTCGCACCAGTAATGCGTCTTGTCGCCGACCGTGATGTAGGCGGAGCGGTCGGTGATGTCGTTGATGTTGTACAGCAGCCGCAGGGTCGGCCGCAGCCAGCCGAAGTGCCACGACGTCGTGGTCTTCTTGTTGAAGACCGAAAGGCCGATGGTCTTGATATATTTCCAGCGCTCGTTGTAGGCCGGTACGTCGACCGCCGCGTCGACCTTGACGCCGTAGCTGCGCCAGAAAATCATCGCGCGCTTGTGCTGCTGGACCGCTTCTTCCGATTTCTGCACGAGGCCAGCGTCGTTGGTGACCTGCATGAATCGCTTTATTTCGCGCTGCATGTCGGCCGGGAAGTCTTCCAGCCGGTAGATACCTTTGTTGACGAAGGGCAGCGAGAACAGATCGAGCAGAACATTGATAGGCGATAGCATCCACAGCAGCACGCCGTTGCCGAGGAAATAGCGCCGCACCGTCGAGGCTTTGAGCGGACGATTGCGGCTGACGTCATAGATGCCGCAGGCCAGATAGAACAATGCGATCTTCGGGAAGACGTAGGCGATCGGTCCCCACACCACGATGGGCAGCACAATACGCCGCAGCGTGAACTTCCAGATTCTGTCGAACAGTGCGCGGCCGCGAAGAGGTTCGCTGACGGTTAAGCTCACGGACTAGTCCCCCTATTGCGATTCGACACTGCCGGCAAATTGCGGATTTTCTTTGGGCGATGCCCAAGCGGCCGGGATACTAGGCAGTTTCCGCAGCGGTTGAAACCCCGATTTTGCCCACATGCTAAACGTTACGGCGTCAGCACCACGCGGCCGACGATTTCTCCCGCGCGCAATTCGTCGAGCGTTTTCGATGCCTGATCCAATGGCCGCTCCGCGATCGGCGGCGGCGCAATCGCTTTCGCGCGCACCAGATCGATCAGTTCGCGCGCTTCTGACAAAGTTCCCGTCTGCGTGCCCTCGATCGCCATCGCCTTGAGCGGGAACATGGCGACCGCGGTCGAATAGCCTCCGCCGAGCAGGCCCGTAACAACCACTTTGCCGCCTTTGGCCAGCACGCCGGTGGCGAAATTGAGCGACTTATCGGAGCCGACGAAGTCGACCGCCGCGTAGATACCGCCGCTCGCTTTGAGCAGCGCTTTACGCGTGTTCGGATCGGCCGGATCGAGCGCCTCTTTGGCACCGGCGGCGAGTGCCGTCTCGCGCTTCCTGGCGTCAATGTCGGCAACATAGGGTGTGCCATACATCGCGCGCGCAAGCGCCAATCCCATCAGCCCGACGCCGCCGGCGCCGACCAGCAGCAGCGGCGCGCGCGATGCACGGCTGGCAAGGCGCTTGAGTGCGGCATAGGCAGTGAGCCCCGAGCACATCAGCGCGCCCGCGTACGATGCGGGCAGCGGCGCGTAATCGATGAGATAACGCGAATGCGGCACCAGCACGTGCGTGGCGTAGCCGCCGTCCATCGTGATGCCGAGATGGCGCGGGCTTGCGCAGATGTTTTCATCGCCAGCCTTGCAGGCCGGGCACTGTCCGCAGCCGATCCAGGGATAAACAGCAATCTTGGCGCCGGATTTGACGTCGGCTTCCGGGCCCGCTGCTTCGATTTCGCCTGCAATCTCATGCCCTAGGGTGAAGGGCAGCGTGCGGCCGGCGCGCACGTCAAGCTGCTTACTATCGCCGAGCGTGAAATAGCCGTCCTGCATGTGCAGGTCGGAATGGCAGACGCCGCAGTGCGTGATGCGCACCAACGCTTCGGTGCCTTGCGGCCTCGGCGCGTCAACGACCGTCTCGCACAACGGCGCGCCGTAGGCGGTGAGGGATTGGCGGTGCATTTGCATGCGGGGCAACTTATTTCGAAGTGAACGCGCGCGCCAGCGCCACAAAGCCCTCGATGGAAATCTCCTCCGCACGCGCGGTCGGTTCGACTCCGGCGCGGAGGAGTAACGCGAGCGCATCGACGCCCAACGTCTTGAGGCTCTGTCGCAGCATCTTGCGGCGCTGGCCGAAGCCCGCCTCGGTTACACGCTGCAAAGCACCGGCGTCGCAGGCGAGCGGCTCCGTGCGCGGCACAAGGCTCACCACCGACGAAGTTACTTTGGGCTGCGGCACGAAGGCTGACGGCGCGACATCGAACAGAATCATCGCTTCCGTGCGCCAGCCCGTCAGCACCGACAGCCGGCCGTAGGCGTCGTCGCCCGGCTTGGCGACGATGCGCTCGGCCACCTCGCGCTGGAACATCAGCACCAACATGTCATACCAGGGCGGCCACGGCTCGGCGGTCAGCCAGCCGACCAGCAGCGCGGTTGCGATGTTGTAGGGCAGATTGGCGACGATCCTCGCCCGGCTGCCACGCAGATATGTCCGCGCATTGAAATCGAGCGCATCGCCGATAACAATATCCAGCCGCCCGGGATAATGCGCGGCAATGTCGGTCAGCGCCGCGAGCGCGCGTTCATCGCGTTCGACGGCAATGACACGCTTGACGCCTTCCGCCAGCAGCGCACGCGTCAACCCGCCGGGTCCGGGTCCGACTTCGATCACTGTTGTGCCGTCGAGCGGCTCTGCCGCCCGCGCAATCCGTGACGTCAGGTTGAGGTCGAGCAGGAAGTTCTGGCCGAGCGATTTTCTGGCCGATAGGCCGTGTCGCTTGATGACCTCGCGCAGTGGCGGTAGGTCGTCGATCTGCGGCATCTATTTCGCTGGCACCAGAGCCGGCGCGTTCGCAGTGAGGCGCGCAGCGAGCCTGATCGCGGCAAGAAGGCTGCCGGGATTGGCCGTGCCGGTGCCGGCAAGGTCGAAGGCGGTGCCATGATCGGGCGAGGTCCGCACGAACGGAAGACCGAGCGTGACGTTGACGCCGTGATCGAAGGCGAGCGTCTTGATCGGGATTAGCGCCTGGTCGTGATACATGCACAGTGCGGCATCGTAAGTCGCCCGTGCCCGCTCGTGGAATAAGGTATCAGCCGGCAGCGGGCCGACGGCGTCGATGCCTTCAGCCCGCAGCCTCGCCACTGCGGGTGCGACAATGATCTTGTCCTCGTCGCCGAGCGTACCCTCTTCGCCCGCGTGCGGATTGAGCGCGGCAACGGCAAGCCGCGGGCGCGCGACGCCGAAGTGCCGCGACAGGTCGTGCGCCACGATACGGCCGGTGTCGACAATCAGGGCGGTGCTGAGCGTTGAAAAAACCTCGCGCAGCGGGATGTGAATCGTCACAGGCACGACCGCAAGCTCGCGTGCCCAGAGCATCATCACTGGCGTCACCGGCTTACCGGTGGCCTGCTCCGCCAGATGTCCGAGGAACTCGGTGTGGCCGGGCTCGGTAAAGCCCGCCCGGCTGAGAACGCTTTTGGCGATCGGGTTGGTGACAATGCCCGCGGCTTCGCCCGCCATCACGTCGGCAACCGCGCGGCGGATCGCGGCGATCGCCGCCGGCGCGCTGGTCGCGTCCGGTTTGCCGGGCGCGGCGTTGATTGAAAGCCCAAGCGGCACTACCGGCAGCGCGCGCGGATAAGCGCCGGTGGCCTCGCGCGGCGTCACCTCGGCCAAGGCGACGTCAAGGTCCAGTGCGCGCGCGCGGCGCCGCAGAAAATCCGAGTCGCCGATGATGTAGAACGGCGGCACGTCAAGTTCAGCCCGTTGCCGCCAGAGTGCGAGCGTCAGATCCGGGCCGATGCCTGCCGGCTCGCCGACCGTCAAGGCGAGAGGCTTGGGGGCGCTCATTTTGACTGGGTTGTCTTGGCGTCTTGCGGATCTTTGTATTCGATCATCGCAGCCCGGCGAATTTCTTCCAGAAACTTCTTGGACTCGCGCTCGTACCGGCGCCGGAAAATCTGGTCCTTCACTTCGCGCTGTACCGGCGACTCGGTCTTGCTTTCTTTTCTCTCACAGACCGCAAACATCTGGAGACCTTGCGCCGTCGCCTCGGGTGCGGTCAGGCGCCCAATCTGTACGTTGGCAAGCAGGTCGCGCAGTTGCGGGTTGAGGTCGGCGGACGAGCGGGTGACCGGTTCGCGCACGGCGACGTCGCGCAGCGCGCGCGCAAGTTCGAGGCCCTCTTTGCAGTTGAGGAAACGGCTGCGCAGGTTGTCAGCTTCCCGGCGCTTTGCTTCGAGCACGGCTGCCTGTGAGCCGTAGGGCGCGACGACGATCACCGGATAGAGTGTGTAGATATAGCCGACCGTGTCTGCTTCGTTGCGTGCGCGCATGGCCTGTGCAATGTCTGGCTCCGCGACTTCCAAACTAGTGCTGTATTTGCCGCGCACCAATTGACCCCAGGTCAGCTCAGCGCGGATACGCGCCTTTATCGTGTCCGCGCCGAGGTTGGCGCGCTTCAGAACCTGCTCGAACTGTTCGGGCGTAATGTGCTGGCGCGCGGCCATGTTGCTGAACGCCTGTTTGACCTCGTCATCGCTGACTATCAGGCCGTAGGTTTTAGCCTTGTCGATCTTGAGGCGGTCGTCGATGAGATCCTGGATAACCTCTTGCCGCGACGGGCTCTTGTGCGACGACGATGCGATCAGCTTTGTGCGCTGTTCGATATCGTAGGCGGTGATCGGCGACCCATTGGCGACCACGACGACCTGAGCCCGCGCCAGGCCGGGCGTCATCACGCCCGCCAAGAGCAGCGCGGCTATCAGCCATCGCCTCGTCGGACTCGTTGTTACCGGCACTCTCGACATTATCTTCCTAGTCTTGGTGTTTGGCCTTGGTCTTTCGGCGATGGCGGCGCCGGCTATCGATCAGAGCCCGCCGCCCACGCCCTGGCTCACCGACGTGCCACCGAGTGTGCGCAGGGTCAATTGCAGCATCACGGTGTGGTCGTTCGTCGGGTTTCCGCTGTAGGCATAGTTAGTGGTGTAATTCACGGCCAAGAGGAGGCAGTCGTCGACATAGCCGATGCCGATACGGGATTGGTTAAATTGACCGGCCTGGATGTCATAGCGTGCGCCGCCCAGCAGCACCCAGTTGGAGTCGAGCTTGTATGTGCCGGTGGCGAGTACGCCTTGGCGCCGGTTGAGGAAGCCGATGGCAGGCTGAGCGGCGTAGTCGCCGTAGAGAGCGGACACGGACCAGCGGTCGTAAACAGCGCGCGCCTCGAACTCCATGCGTTCGGCGGTGAGATTGTCTTTGTCGAACCGGAACCGTGTAATGAACTGGTAGGTTTTGTTCGGCTGGAATGACAATCGAGCGACGTAGTCCGACATTGTCGTGTCGAGGCCGCTGTTGATGCCGGTGTTGGTGGCACCCCCCATGGCGAAGGAGTTGGCGCCGAACAGCTGATAGGACTGTCCCACTAGCATGTTGACGAAGCCGCCTTGGTTGAACTGCATTGTGTACTGCGCGCCGTAGTTGGCGCGGCCGCCGCCTTCCACGCGGTCCCAACCGGAGAATTTGTCGACGCGGAACAGGTTGCTGTCGTCAAAGATCAGTGTCTGTGCGTCTTCGTTCGGCCACCTATTCACCTGCGTCTCGTTCGGCCGCACGATCACCTGGGCGATCGGCTCGAATGTCTGCGTGCCCCACGATTGCACGCTGATGAATGGATAACGGTACTCCAAGCCGGCGGTCGGCATGCCGCGTACCAGATTGGAGTCGCCGGTGTTGTAGAAGTTCGACACGCCCGGATCGTTGTCGATGCGCATGGTCGCGGCATCGGCGCGCAGAGACACGAATGGTGTGAACACCTGTCCGTAGGGATCGGTGATTGAGCGCCGCCACTGTGCTTGCGTCGAGAAGCGATTGTAGTCGCCGGGAATGCCGCGCATCACGCAGTTGTTTTTGATTGCCGGATCGGCGGTGTTTCCACAGTTGGCGGTCTGGGTGATGGCGTCGAACTCCGCCTGGCTGCGCGTCAGGCTGGTGAAGTTGATGTTATAGCCAACCTCGCCGCCCAGCACCGGATGGTCGAACACGTAGTTGTAGTCGATCACCGGATGGATGACGGGGATCTGCTTCTGCACGTCAGCTTGTGAGAAGCCGTAGAAATACATCGAGCGAATGTCGAAGTAGCTGCGGTCGCCTTTGCCCGAAAGGTAGGCCTGGGAGATGCCGGCGTCGGCGATC
>DASXKR010000088.1:0-19887 GCA_036496665.1 Rudaea sp.
GGCGGACTATGCCGAACATATGCACAGCGTGCTCGAATCATCGGCCCAATGGCGCAACCGCGCCGGTGCGGCGCGCTTCGTCGCGCAGCCGGACTGGCGCATCGAAACGCATTTCGAGAAGCGCGGGCGGCGCCTCGGCCACGGCGTGTGGGATCTTCTCTATGACCGCTGTTGACGCCAACCGCCGCCGCCGCTCGAGTCCAGCCGAATAACAACGATGCCCCGATGAATACCGGCCTGGTCCTCACCCACGACATGATGCTCGTGCTGTCGCTCGTGGTGTTCACCGTGCTGATGCTGGTGCTGGAGTGGATCCGCGCCGACCTCGTCGCGCTGCTGGTCATCGTCGTCATCGGCATCACGCGCCTGATGCCGGTCGAGCAGTTGTTCGAGGGCTTTGCCGGCAACGCCGTGATTTCGCTGCTCGGCGTCATGATCATGGGCGCGGGTCTGGACCGCACCGGCGTGCTGAACAAGGCGGCTTCATTTCTGTTGCGCCTTTCCGGCGGCATCGAAACGCGTCTGCAGATTCTGCTCAACGCGATGGTCGGCGCCCTGTCGGGGATCATGCAGAGCCAGGCACTGGCGACGCTGTTCCTGCCGGTCGCCAGCCGCGTCAGCGCACGCACCGGCGTGCCGCTCGGCCGGCTGCTGCTGCCGATGGCGTTCTGCATCCTGGCCGGCACCAACATCACGATGATCTCGAACTCGCCGTTGATCCTGCTCAACGACCTGATCGCCAGCGCAAACCGCAACCTGCCGCCCGGCGCGCAGACGATCGAGACGTTCTCTCTGTTCTCGATTGCGCCGATCGGCATTCCGCTGCTGCTGGCGGGTTTGGGCTATTTCGCGCTGTTCACGCGCCGTCTGCTGCCGATCGACGAGGAAAGCCAGAACGTCACGCCGGGCCGCACCGAAACCTATTTTGCCGAAACCTACGGCATCGACGGCGAAGTGTTCGAACTGACCGTGAGCGCGGAGAGCCCGTTGGTCGGCATGAGCATCGCCGAAGCCGAAGCGCTGCGCGGCGCGCCGCTGATCCTGGCGATCAAGAACGGCGACGAGACCCGGCTTGCGCCGCCGGCCGACACGATGATCTGGGTCGGTACGGTGCTCGGCGCGCTCGGCAAGCGCGAGCAGGTCGGTGACTTCGCCAACCTCAACCTGCTGCGCGCGCAGACGCGTCTGCGCAACTTCCGCGACATGTTCAATCCGACCCGCGCCGGCATTTCCGAGGCAGTGATTCCGCCGAACTCGCATTTTGTCAAGCAGCTGGTCAGCGACCTGCGCCTGCGCAAGCGCTATGGCATCAGCGTGCTGGCGGTCAACCGCGGCGAGGAGATCTTCCGCGAGGACGTGCGCAAGGTTGCGCTGCGCGCCGGCGACACGCTGGTGCTGCACAGCCTGTGGCGTGACCTGACGCTCGCCGCCGAGACGCATGACTTCGTCGTCGTCACCGATTACCCGAAAGAAGAAGGCCGGCCGAGCAAGATCTGGCACGCCACCGCGTTCTTCGCGCTGGCCATGGGGCTGGGTCTGTTCACCGACCTGAAACTGTCGGTGGCAATGCTGACCGGTGCCGTCGGCATGCTGCTGGCCGGCGTGCTGAAGATGGAAGAGGCGTACAACGCGATCAACTGGAAGACGATCTTCACGCTGGCCTGCCTGATTCCGCTCGGCTGGGCCATGGACCGCACGGGCGCGGCTGCCTGGATCGCGCAGGAAGTGCTGCGCTACCTCGGCAACTGGCCGCAGTGGGCGCTGCAGGCCGTGATCGCGCTGCTTGCGCTGTTCTTCTCGCAGGTCGTATCGAACGTCGGCGCGACCGTGATGATGGTACCGATGGCGATCAACATCGCCTTGGCCTCGAACGGCAGCCCGGCCGTCTATGCGCTGATCGTCGCGATCTCGACTTCGAACAGCTACGTCATCGCCAGCGCCAATCCGGTGCTGACCATTGTCGCCGGACCCGGCGGCTATCGCGCCCGCGATTTTGTGCGCGTCGGCCTGCCGTTGACGATCCTCATGCTCGTCGCCATGCTGGTCATGGTCAACCTGGTGTTTCATTAAAAGCGCGCGATTCGCGCGGCCTGGCGATCAGAAGTATTTCCAGGAGGCGCCCAGCAGCGCGCATGCCAGCAGCGTCCAGCCCATGCCGAGCCTGAAGCGCAGCATGGCGACCAGTGCAGCCACGGCGAGCACTACAGCGGCCGGGTCGACGCTCGACCAGACCGGCAGGTCGGCATGCACGAATCCGAACTGCGCCGCGCCGACCCGACGAAACATCGTATGCACGGCGAACCAGAGCGACAGATTGAGCACGACACCGACGACCGCCGCCGTGATCGCCGACAGTGCGGCGTGCAGCAGTCGGTTGTTGCGCAACGTTTCGATGTACGGCGCGCCGGCCAGAATCCACAGGAAGCACGGCACGAATGTGACCCAGGTCGTCAGCAACGCGCCGAGTACCGCTGCGCCGAACGGCGGCAGGCCGGTCGGGTTGCGGAACGCAGCGATGAACGCGACGAACTGCACGACCATGATCAGCGGCCCGGGCGTGGTCTCGGCCAGGGCGAGGCCGTCGAGCATCTCGCCGGCGCTGAGCCAGCCGAACGTACCGACGGCGCGTTGCGCGATGTAGGCCAGCACCGAATAGGCGCCGCCGAACGTGACGACCGCCGCCTGGCTGAAGAACATGCCCTGGCGCGCGAACACGCTGTCGCGGCCGAACAGCGCCATCATCACGAGCACCGGCACGACCCACAGGACCAGGCACGTGCCGATCGTCGTCAGCGTGCGCAACGGTGAACGCGCCGTCGGATTCAGCCTGCCCGTGGCGATCTTCCGATCGATGAAATAATCGCCGCCGGCCAGCGTCGCGGCGGTGGAAGGCGCCGGGAAATGCACCGGATACCAGTGGCTGCCGGCCATGCCAACCAACGCCGCGCCGAGCACGATCAGCGGAAACGGCACGCGCAGGAAGTGGATCGCGACGAAGGCCGCCGCGGCGATGACCATCATCGTGCGATTCTTCAGCGCGCGCCGGGCGATGCGCAGCACCGCTTCGATGACGACGGCGAGGACCGCCGCCTTGAGGCCGAAGAAGATCGCGGTGATTGCAGCTACCTGCTGGAACGCAACGTAAAGCCAGCTCAGCGCGAAGATCACGATGACACCGGGCAGCACGAACAAAACTCCGGCGATGATGCCGCCAAGCGTTCCGTGCATCAGCCAGCCGATGTAGATCGCCAGCTGGGTTGCTTCGGGACCGGGCAGCAGCATGCAGTAGTTCAGGGCGTGCAGAAACCGCTCGTCGCTGATCCAGCGGCGCTGCTCGACCAGTTGCCGGTGCATCAGCGCGATCTGGCCGGCCGGGCCGCCGAAACCGAGCCAGCCGATCAGCGCCCAGACGCGCGTTGCCACGGCCAGCGGCACGGCGTCGGGGCTGGCCGCGGCGGCACCCGGTTCGATCGCGGCCGTTTCGGTCATCACGGGCAGGCCCGCCAGAGGCGCATCATGTAGTCAGGTTCCGGACAGCGCATTTAACGCAACCAATCTGCGACGGCTGCACAGTAGCGTTCGTCCATTCGATGCAAGCTGTCGCGATACAAGATCGAACAGGACGCTCCTGTCCGGCGAGCGTGCAGACGATGGACGCCGGAACCGACGCGCCGGGATGCGCCCTTCTTGCCAACTGACGGAGGTATGCCATGTACCGTTTTGCTTTGGCTTTGGTTCTCTCGACACAGGCCGTCGCGGCGTTTGCCGCCTGCAGCGTGAGCGGCAAGGCCTATGATTTTGGCGGCAAGCCGATGCGCGATGCGGTCGTACGTCTGACCGACCTGCAAACCGGCCAGACCGCGTTCAGCGCCGCCGACACGAACGCGGACTTTGCCTTCAGCCCGGTCACTGGCGGCAACGGTGGACCGTACCGCATCGACGTGCTCAGTTATCCGACGGTCGTTACCGGATCGAGGATTCCGACGCGCTCGATCCTCGGAAAGACGGCCGAATTCGGCTGCTCCGGCGGACAGTCGGCGCATCAGGACGTACGCGTACAGGTGTACTGAATCGCGCTCGTACCGGCCGACCGGTCGGCGCACGCGCGTCACGCCAGCATGACCTGACCGTCGACGACCTCGATCGCGACGGCCGGGAGCGCATCGCCGCGCGCCGGTCCGGCAAAGCAGCGCCCGGAATCGATGTAAAAACACGCCCCGTGCGCGGCGCAGATGATCTGGTTGTCGTCGAGCAGGAAGCGGCCCGGCGACCAGTCCAGGCGCCGCCCGGTATGCGGGCATTCGTTGCGGTAGGCAAAAACGCGGGAACCCTGCCGCAGCAGGATGATCGAGTCGGGATTTTCGCCATCGCCGGCGTCGACTGCGGTCGCCCCGCCGTCAGGCACGTCGGCAAGCGGACATAACGTTTTTCTAACAGTCATCGGAGTATCTAGCTTTTCCGCCCTTGTGCCGGACGTTGACCGCCGCCAAGTCGGGCATTCTGCCATACGGAGTAGTGACGCCATGTTGTACTGGCGCTGGTTCAATCGTCCGCGACACCCGCTGCTGCGCCTCGCGCTGGCAACGATCGGTGCGGTGCTGCTGGTCGGCATCCTCGTGTTCGGATTTTTTGCCCTGCTCGCGTTCGCCTTCATCGGCAGCATCGTTGCGATCATCCGCGCCGTCACGCGCAGCCAGGGCGGTGCCGCGACTGCAGCGAAATCGGCCGCCCCGGATCCGCGCGTGATCGAGGGCGAGTATGTCGTCCTGCGCAGGGACGCAGCGCCGCTCAATCGGTAACGTGGCCTTGCCGCAGCGGGCGGCGCGTTTCTGATCGCAATCCGGCTGATCAGCAAAACCGTGCGGCGAACCTGCCGCCCGGAGCGATGCATAGCCGGCAACAAGAATCGGATGGTGACACTTCCGCCGGCCCGCTAGTCTGCGCGCAAGGAGGCCCATCATGACCGCAATGCCACGTAATACCGACCTGCAGATCGACCCGCTCGCTCGTGCCCTGGCGCTGATCGCCGACGCCGGCGACACGCCGCCGAGCCTTTCGGAGCTGGCCCGCGAAGTGGGACTGAGCGCCAGTTACCTGCAGCGTTCTTTCCGCAAGCGCTTCGGCGTCAGTCCGGCCGAATACGCCCGCTCGCTCAAGCTCGAGAACCTCAAGTCCGCGCTGCGCGCCGCGCCACGTGTCACCGATGCAATCTACGACGCCGGTTATGGCTCGGGCAGCCGCGTCTACGAGAAGACCGGACAGCTGCTCGGCATGACGCCGGCAACGTATCGACGCGGTGCCGCCGGCGTCGCGCTGCGGTATACAACGCTGCAAACTCCACTTGGTCGCCTGCTGGTCGCAGCCACCGAGCGCGGCATCTGCCGCGTCGCGCTCGGCGATGACGACGAGAACCTGGTGACGGATCTGCGCCGGGAGTTTCCGAAAGCCACGCTCGAGCGCGTCGACGCCGGCCGAGACGAATGGCTCGCCGCGGTCGTCGCCCGCGTACAGTCCGAAATCGACGACGACAGCAATCCGACAACGGCGCTGCCTCCGCTCGACATCCGCGCAACCGCGTTCCAGTGGCGCGTCTGGCAGGCGCTGCAGCGCATTCCGCGCGGCAGCACGCGCAGCTACTCGGACGTTGCCGCAGAGATCGGCGCACCGCGTTCGGTGCGCGCCGTGGCCAACGCCTGCGGGCGCAACCGCCTGGCCGTGGTCGTGCCGTGCCATCGCGTGATCCGGGAGGACGGCTCGCTCGGCGGCTACCGCTGGGGTATCGCACGCAAGCGCGATCTGATCGAACGCGAAGCGCGCCGCAAGGGCTGATGACAACCTGCGCGCGCGCATTCGGGCGCGTGCAAGCGGCCCCGCGGTCGGCATGACCAGTGGCGCTGTCGCGATCACTCATGTCCGGATAGAGTGCCGTTGCACGTACAACCATCGTGTCCGCTCGGGCGCCGAGTGCAGCGCCGACCGACATGAAATCCGGAGCATCCCGCATGAACGTCTCGAACAGGGCGCTTGCCGCCATCGGTCTGTTGTTCGCCGTCGCCACGACGGCGCAGGCGACGCCCGATCAGGATCGCGCGGCGGTCGCCGCGCTCGACACGAAATACCAGGCCGCGGTCAAGGCCAATGACGCCGCGACGATGGACCGCATCCTCGCCGACGACTTCGTGCTCGTCAACGGCAAGGGCAAGTCCTGCAGCAAGGCCGACCTGCTCGAGTCCGCGCGCGACAAGACCGAGACCTACGAGCACCAGGAAGACACCGAGCAGACTGTCCGTGTGTGGGGCGATACCGCTGTCGTGACTGCGCTGCTCTGGATCAAGGGCTCGAACAAGGACGACGCCTACGACTACAAGCTGTGGTACAGCGACACCTGCGCGCGCACCAGCAACGGTTGGCGCTATGTGTTCGGCCAGGCGTCGATGCGGCTGACGCCGTGATGCAGTCGATTCGCGACCATGGATGAGCGGGTGAGCAACGTTGCGGCCACGCCGGCCGAATCAGCAGGCGGCGCGGCGCTTTCGCCACGCGTGCTGGTTCCGCTCGCACTCGTCGGCCTCTACCTGATCTGGGGGTCGACGTACCTCGCGATCCGCATTGCCTTGATCGACTTCCCGCCATTCCTGATGGGCGCGATCCGTTTCTTCATCGCCGGCGTGCTGATGTTCGCCGTGCTGCGCTGGCGCGGCGTGCCGGCGCCGACACGCAAGCAATGGTTCAACTGCGCGGTCACCGGCACGCTGCTGCTCGGCTTCGGCAATGGTCTGGTCTGCTACGCCGAGCAGACCGTTGCGTCGGGCCTCGCCGCAGTCGCCGTTGCGAGCATGCCGCTGTTTGCGGCACTGTGCGCCGGCTTCTATCGCCAGTGGCCGAGCGGCATCGAATGGGTCGGACTGATCGTCGGCTTCGTCGGCGTCGTCGTGCTGAATTTCGGCGGTGACCTCGGCGGCTCGCCGATCGGCGCGCTGGCCTTGCTCGGCGCGGCCGCGACCTGGGCCTTTGGTTCGGTCTGGAGCCGACGCCGCGACATGCCACATCCGGCCATGAGCACGGCCGGGCAGATGTTGTGCGGCAGCGTCGCGCTCGGCGTCGTCGCGCTGTTGACCGGCGAGCGTGTTGTCGCGGTGCACGCCGAAACCGTGGCGGCGCTCGTCTACCTGCTTGCGTTCGGATCGATCGTCGGTTTCAGCGCCTACATCTACCTGCTGCACCATGTGCGGCCGGCGCTGGCGACGAGCTACGCCTACGTCAATCCGCCGGTCGCCGTGCTGATCGGCCTGCTGTTCGCGAGCGAAACGGTGCACACACTCGACCTCGTCGGCATGGCGATCATCCTGGCCGGCGTCGCGACGATCACGCTGGCGAAAGCGCGGCGCTAACCCGCGCCGCAGATCATTTCGACATGACGCGGCGCAGGCGCATCAGGCCTTCGGCGATGGACGGTTCGTCGATCGCGCCGTAACCGAACACGAGGCCGTCACGCGCGGAACGGCGCGTCGCGTAATACTCGCGCAACGGATACACGCACACCCCGCGCAGCCGGGCACGCTGCACGAGGGCCGGCACATCGACCGACGCGGTGGTCAGCGCCGCCACGTGCAGGCCGGCGATGCTTGGCAACAGTTCGAACCATGGCGCGAATTCGCCGGCCAGCGCCGCGACGAGCCGCTCACGCCGGGCCGCGTACACGCGCCGCATCCGGCGCACGTGCCGGGCCAGGTGTCCCTCGGCGATGAACGCGGCCAGCGTGTCCTGCGCGACGACCGGGCAGTGGCCATCCACGGCGTGCTTCGCAGCGACCAGTGCCGCGCGCGCCCAGCGCGGTGCGATGACGTAGCCGAGGCGCAACGCCGGAAACAGGCTCTTGGAAAACGTGCCGACGTAGAACACCGAATCGTCGTGATCGAGCGTCTGCAGTGCATCGAGCGGCCGGCCGCTGAAACGGAACTCGCCGTCGTAATCGTCCTCGATCACGACCGCGCCGCGTCGCCGCGCGAAATCGAGCAGCGCCTTGCGCCGCCGCGCCGACATGGCAACGCCGAGCGGGAACTGGTGCGATGGCGTCACGCAGATCGCACGCGCCGTTTCCGGCAAGCGCTCGACGATCAATCCCTCGCCATCGACCGGCACGTGCACGAGCGACGCACCGGCGCCGGCGAACGCGGCGCGCAGCGGCGGATAGCCGGGATTCTCGATCGCCACGACGTTGCGCCGCGGCGCAACCAGCACACGCGCAAGCAGGTCGAATGCCTGCTGCGCGCCGGAGGTGACGATGACGTCGTCGGCAGCGCAGGCAACAGCGCGCGCAAACGAAACATGACGGGCGATGGCTTCGCGCAGTGCCGGTTGCCTCTGCGCATCGCCATACGCGGCCGGCAGCTTCGACAGTGCGCGCCAGGTGCGCGCGCCGAGGCGCTGCCACGTCGTCACCGGCAATAGCGACTGCTCCGGCACGCCGAGGCGAAAATCAAGGGCCGGCGCGGTCGCTGCCGGTGCCGGTATCGACTGTGCCTGCGCGCGCCAGTGTGGATTGAGCCGCCCGCTCCTGTGCGCCGGCGATGCGTCCGGCCTGCGTACCTTTGCCCCGAGGGAAACCGCAGCGACGAATGTGCCGGCCTTGCCGCGCGCGAACAGATAGCCTTCGCTCGCAAGCTGGTCGTAGATCGCCAGCGCCGTGTTGCGCGAAATGCCGCACGCACTGGCCAATGCGCGTGTCGTCGGCAGGCGCGTGCCGGCACGCAGTCGACCATCCAGTACGGCTGCACGCAACTGCGCATGCAGGTCGCGTTGCAGGCAGCGCGAGCGGCGTGCCGGCAGGTATTTCTCGATCGCCGACATCGCCTGCTACCCATGGATCGTTCCGCATCGCGGGCACGGCCAGAATCTCGACGAATTCCCGCACCTGCACCGTTGGTTCGACGGCATCGGCGCGCGTCCGGCAACGCAACGCGTCTACGCCGGCGTCGAGGACGTGTACACAAAGCCGCGCACCTTCAGCGGGGAGGAACGCCGCGTGCTGTTCGGTGCGGCTGCAGCGTAGGACAGCGTCGCCTTCGAAAGCTGCGGTCTGCAAACCGGGAACAATCGGATTCCCGGCAATCGACGACGAGGCATGGACAGGAGAATGATGATCAACGCATCACCGCGAGCAAGCGACCTGCACCAATTCATCGGGACATTCGTGCCGCATGTCGCCGCCGACACGATGCCGTGGGTTCCGCTGGGTCAAGGCAAATCATTCAAGCCGTTGCGTTTTCTAGCCGGCGATCGTGGTTTCGTCGAACTGCTGCGCCTCGACCCTGGCGAAGCGATGGCACGGCATCGCCACACCGGCGAAGTGCACGCATTCAATCTGCAAGGCTGGCGCGAGCTCGATACCGGCGAACGCATCGGCCCGGGCGACTACGTCTACGAGCCGGAAGGCAATGTCGATTCATGGAAGGTGGTCGGCGACGAGATACTGGTGGTGCTGGTCGTCGTGACGGGCGCGGTGGAATATCTCGACGCCGCCGGCAATGTCAGCCAGCGCTACACGGCGTCGAGACTCGAGGAGATCTACCGACGCCATTGCGCCGCGAGCGGTATCGCCACCGTAGACCCGGGTACATGATGGCCAGCAGCGGCGCTTTGCTATCCCGTACACCCTGAACGTGGCGCCGAAGGTGCAGAGTCCAAGGCCGATTCCGCGGCGCTTTTTCGACTTCGCCGGTTGCGCTGGCGCAGCCTGTCCTGAGCTTGCCGAATGGTTCGGCGCAAAACGGTTCGTTGCTGCCAAGTCCGGACCTCTCTCAAGCACGCGCGTGCACCATCGACCAAAGTCGTAGCCTGCCAGTCTTCGCACAGTCGCGTTCGGCCTTGCACGGCACCAGCGCTCTGCGCACACTGGCGCAGCCCTTCACTCGCTCGGGAGCAGACGATGGAAACGACGCAATCGCCGGCAGCGTCCGGCAGCTCCGGGCTGGCTCGCACCGCGCTGCGCCTGGCCGCCTGGGCCGAGCGCTGGTTTCCCGATGCCTATGTGTTCGCCGCACTCGCGGTCGTCATCGTCGCACTCGCTGCGCTCGCGCTGCGCGCTGCACCGGCCGACGTCGCGGTGGCGTTCGGCGACGGCTTCTGGAGCTTGATTCCGTTCACGATGCAGATGGCGTTCATCGTGATCGGCGGCTACGTCGTCGCGACCGCGCCGATCGTGGCGAAACTGATCGACCGGCTCGCCGCCGTGCCGCGCAATGGCCGCGGCGCGGTCGCCTACGTTGCGCTGATCTCGATGCTTGCCTCGCTGCTGAACTGGGGTTTCAGCCTCATCTTCGGCGGGCTGCTGGTGCGCGCGCTGGCGCGACGCGACGATCTGAAAATGGACTATCGCGCTGCTGGCGCGGCGGCATATCTGGGCCTCGGCGCAACCTGGGCGATGGGCCTGTCCTCGTCGGCGGCGCAGTTGCAGGCCAATCCGGCCAGCATCCCAAAGCCGCTGCTCGCAATCACCGGCGTGATCCCGTTCACCGAAACGATCTTCCTGTGGCAGTCAATCGGCCTGACCGCAATCCTGTTCGGCGTGTCGATGCTGATTGCCTGGTGGTCGGCGCCGGGCGAGAACGAAGCGCAGACCGCCGGAAGCTACGTCGAGAAGGAAACAGCCGTGCCGCGCACACTGCCGCAGTACCGACGGCCGAGCGAATGGTTCGAGCAGAGTCCGTTGCTGTCGATCCTGATCGTGCTGCTGGCGCTCGGCTGGCTGTCCCACGAGTTTTTGACCAAGCCATGGTACATCGCGATCGCGAATCTCAACACCTACAATTTCATTTTCCTGATGGCCGGGCTGCTGCTGCACTGGCGGCCGCGCAGTTTTCTCGACGCGGTCGCGCGCGCCGTGCCGAGCACGACCGGCGTGCTGATCCAGTTCCCGCTGTACGGCGGCATTGCCGCGATTCTGACCACCGCGAAGGGTGCCGACGGCCAGACCGTCGCGCACATGCTGTCATCGCTGTTCGTGCGCCTCGCGTCGACCGACACCTATGCCTTCGTCATCGGCATTTACTCGGCGATTCTCGGCTTCTTCGTGCCGTCCGGCGGCGGCAAGTGGGTGATCGAGGCGCCGTATATCATGCAGGCCGCGAACGACCTCCACTACCATCTCGGCTGGGCGGTACAAATATACAATGCAGCAGAAGCGCTACCGAACCTGATCAACCCGTTCTGGATGCTGCCGCTGCTCGGCGTGCTCGGCCTGAAGGCGCGCGACATCGTCGGCTTCACGTTCCTGCAGTTGCTCGTGCACCTGCCGCTGGTGCTCATCCTGCTGTGGGCGCTGGGCTTGACGCTCGAGTATCACCCGCCGGCCATTCCCTGAGAGACGCCACACCTCTGCGGAGCCGAAAGAAAAAAGCGCCGGACCTGCCGGCGCTTTCCATCTCATACAGCTCGCCGTTCGCGACGAGGCCGGCTTACTTGCAACTACTGCTCGCGCAAAGCCGTCGTCACCGGCAGCCGCGCCGCGCGCAGTGCCGGGTAGATGCCGCCGATGAAGCCGATCGCGAGCGCCCACTTCAGTCCGGTCCATAGCACCTTCGGCGCGACTTCGAGCTGGAAGGTGAGCTGACCCGTGGTACCGGCCGCGAGCGTCGATGCACTGAAGCCGTTGAAGATCAGCCAGGCGATCAGGCCGCCGAGCACGCCACCGATCAGCGCGAGCAGCATCGTCTCGAGCATGATAGCGACTACGACCGGCAGGCCGCGGAAGCCTATTGCACGCAGCGTCGCGATTTCTCGCGCGCGCGCCGCGACCGCCGCGAACATCGTGTTGAGCGCGCCGAAGATCGCGCCGATCGCCATGATCGCCCCGACGACGATGCCGATCGCCGTGATCGCCTTCGACGTGCCTTCCGACTGCTTGCTGAAATAGTCCTCGGTCGTGCTGACGTCGACCTGCAGGCGCGGATCGGAGGTCAGCGCCGCCTTGAACGGCTCGAACGCATCGGCCCCGGTCAGGCGCACGTACACCGCGCTCGAACTCTTGCTGCCGCTCGGGCGATAGGTCGGGCCGACGACATCGGCGTCGCCCCACAATTCGGATTCCATTGCGTCCTTCGATTCGAAGATGCCGACGATCTTCCACCGCTGATTGCCAAGCTTGATCTCGTGATCGACCTCGAGGCCGTCGAACTGGCGCTGCGCGCCCTTGCCCGCGACGAGTTCGCGCAGGCCCGGGGTGAAGCGGCGGCCGGCGACGATCTTCGCGTTCGTGCGCAGTTTCCAAGCCTCGTCGCCTATGCCGCGCAACTGTACGCTGCCGAAATCCTCCTCGGGATTGCCGCCTTTCATCGGCAGGTTTGCCGCGACGACGAGTTCGGGCGAGGCGATCGGTTTGCCTTCCTCGTCCTTGGCGATGCCAGGTGCTTGCGCAATGACGAGGGTCGAATCGTGAGTGAGCACCGACGACACCTCGGCAGCCGATGCACCGCGCAGCACGATCGCGGTGTCGAGTCCGCCCGTGCGACGCAGCGTGTCGCTGTAGCCTTGTGCCATCGCGAGCATCGCAACCAGTACCGCTACGACGCCGGCGATGCCGACGACGATCACTGCCGACGAGCCGAGGCGCTGCGCCAGTGTGCTGATGCCGACGGCGGTCACCGATGCGGCCTGTTGACCGCGACGCGTGAGCAGCATCCACAACGCGAGCAGGACCAGCAGCACCGGTAGTGCCTGCCACGGCAGACTGAGGAAGGCGAACACGCCGACGAGCGCGACGACGAACGTGAGAAGACCCATCAGGAATTTCATTTCTCGATCTCCTCAGCGGCCAGCCAGCGCGTCGACGATGTTGAGGCGCATCGCCCGCATCGCGGGCAGCGCACCGATGACGACCCCGATCGCGATCGCAAGGGCGATGCCGAGCGACCAGCTCTTCGCGCCGACGCTCGTGTGCGTGATCATGCCGCCGCTGAGCGCGGGCAGCGCCAAACTGATCAGACTGACCAGGCCGAGGCCGATCACACCGCCGAGCACGAGCAGCAACACCGACTCGGCCAGCACCATCGCCAGCACGCTGCTGTTCGAGAAACCGATCGTCTTGAGCACCGCGAGTTCCGAGGTGCGCTCGCGCACCGCCTGCATCATCGTGTTGCCGGTCAGGAGCACGAGCGTGAAGAACACCGCACCCATGATCGAAGTGACGATGAGGCCGATGTCGGCGAGCTGCTTGATCCAGTTCGCCGTTGCTGCCTGCTCCGTCATCGTTTTCGTCTCGTGATCGGAATTGGCCGAGATCGCATCGATCGCCTTGGCAACGCGATCGGAATCGTTGACGTCGTTGACGCGCGCGATGTACCAGCCGACGCTGCCGTGGTTGTACGGCGTCGTCTCGTCGAAGTTCTTCCAGTGCAGCACGATCATCTGGCTCTGGAACGCCTTGTTGTCCTTCGATTTCATCACACCCATGATGTCGAAGTTCCAGTTCTTGCTGCCTTCCTTGTTCGGGAAGATCTGTGACTGCAGCGGCAGCTTGTCGCCGATCTTCCAGCCGTACTTCTTCATGATGACCTCGCCGACGAGAATGCCGTTGAGGTTGGCGTCGAAAGCCTTGCGCTGCTCGGGATCGACCTCGACCTCGGGATACACGTCGAGATAGTTCGGGCTCACGGCGAACGTGAAGATCTGATTGTGCGGATCCTGATAGGCGCCGCCGAACCAGTTCGCGTAGGCCACGTCCTTGACACCCGGCACCTGCGCGATCTGTGCACCGAGGCCCTGCGGCAGCGGCTGGATGAATGACAGGCGCGCGCCGACCTGCAGGCGCTCGGCACCGTTGGCCGATTTGCCGGCTTCCGCGAACGAGACGCGGACCGCGTCGAGCAGGCCAAACAGAAGGAATGCCGCCACGATAGACACGAGCGTCAGTATCGTGCGTGCTTTGCGCCGGAACAGCGCGGCCCAGACCAGATGTAGATATTTCATGTTTGCCTCTCGTTGCGGAGACGCCCGACAGTCATGGCGAAGCGCCTCTCAAGCGTCATCCCCGGTGCTTCTGGCGGGAATCCGGTGACTTTCATCGCGCCATCCACGATTTCCGGATACAGATCGCGCCAGTACGGATTGGTTTTTTCGATCAAACGGATTTTCCATTTTCGTTCCCACTTTTTGAGTTGCTTCTCGCGCAAGATCGCTTCTTCCATCCCGAAATGCATTTCAAATACGACGATGCTCGCGTCATGCGTGCGCGACCTGCTCGACCAGCGTGCCCTTGTCCAGATGCAACGTATGTCGTGCGTATTCGGCGGCCTTGGGATCGTGGGTGACCACGACGATGGTCTTGCCATGACTCTTGTTGAGCGTCTGCAGCAGCCCGAGCACGTCCTCCGCGGATTGGCGGTCGAGGTCGCCGGTCGGTTCGTCGCAGACGAGCAAGGTCGGATCGGAGACGATCGCACGCGCGATCGCGACGCGCTGCTGCTGACCGCCGGACAATTCGGTCGGCTTGTGCGATACGCGGTCGGCAAGGCCGACGAGCTGCAGCGCGACGCCCGCGTTCTTCTTGCGCTGCGCCGCGTTGAGCTTGGTCAGCAACAGCGGCAGCTCGACGTTCTTCTGCGCCGACAGCATCGGCAGCAGGTTGTAGAACTGGAAGACGAAGCCGACGTTCGACGCACGCCATTTCGCGAGCGCGCCCTGGCCGAGATTATCGATACGCGTGCCGCCGACGCTGAGGCTGCCGTCGGTCGGCGAGTCGAGCCCACCGATGAGATTGAGCAGCGTCGTCTTGCCCGAACCCGATGGCCCCATCAGCGCGAGGAAGTCGCCCTGCGCGATATCCAGATCGATGTGGTGCAGCACTTCGACCTTCTGCTTGCCGCGCTCGTAGACCTTGCTGACATTGCGGATTTCAACCAGATTTGCCATATCTTTTCCCTCGATGGTTCGACGGCCGGCGCACGCCGGCTCGATTCGTTGCAAGGCCCGATACGCTGATGAGCGATCCGATTCGCCCGGGCCTGTTGAGTAGTAGACGTTCGAAAGCGTCCGATTTCGACATTCCTCGCCGGCGGCCTACTTAGCCGCGGAGTTGATTTCGACCTTTGTGCCGTCGGCCATTTCGGCGGGCGGCTGCTTGACCACTTTGGTGCCGGAACCGATCCCCTCGACGAGGCGCAAATCGTTGTAGGTCGGCCCGGGCGTCACGACCTTCAGTCGCGCACGATCGTTGTCGATCGCGAACACGACGCTCTTGCCCTCGCGCTGCACGATCGCCGACGCCGGCACGAGCACGCCTCTTGGCGGCGGCGCACCGGCCTTGTTTCCTTCCTCGAAAAAAGACACGCGCACGCCCATGTCGGGCAGAATGCGTGGATCCTTCTGCTCGATTGCAACGCGTACCTTGACTGTCGCTTTGCCGCGATCCGCGGTCGGGATGATCGCAATGACATGCGCGGGAATTTTCCAGTCCGGATAGGCATCCAGAATCGCCTGCGCGGGCTGCTTCGGCTGCACGCGATTGATGTACGACTCGGTCACGTCGACTTCGATCTCGAGAGAATCCATGTCGACGATCGTGCCGACGCCGGTGCGGGTGAAGCCGCCGCCGGCCGACAGCGGCGAGACGATCTCGCCGACCTGCGCGGCCTTGGCGATGACAACGCCGGTAAACGGCGCGCGCACTGTGCAGTAGCCCAGCTGCACCTGCGCCGCGCTCACGGACGCCTCGCCGAGTTCGATCATCTTGCGTTGCGTGGCAACCTGGGCACCCAGCGTGTCGACCTGGGTGTGCGCCTGTTCGACCGCCTGTTGCGAAACGAGCTTGCGCCCGACCATGTCGTCGGCGCGCTTCCAGTCGCGCCTGGCCTGGTCGAGTTGGGCCTGCCACTGGACCAGCGTCGCCTGGGCCGCGTGCAGCTGTGCCTGGGCCTGTGCCAGTTGCGCACGCTGGGCCGTGTCGTCGAGACGCGCGAGAACCTGGCCGTCCTCGACATGATCACCCTCTTCGATCAGCACCGCGGTCAGCGTGCCGGTGATCTGCGCCGATACCGTCGCCGACCGTCGCGCCGTGACGTACCCCGTCGCGTCGAGCACCGACGAGCTGGCGTTGCCGGCGGACATCGTCTGTGCAACGGCAGTCTGCACGGGCATCGCGCCAGGACCCGACATGGCGAACCAGACGCCGGCGGCCCCTGCCAGCAGCACGACTGCGGCAAGCGCGAACCACAGCGGCAGCCGCGACGGCGCTTCCTTGGCGCTGCGATCGATACGCAGTTCCTTCAGCAAATCCGAATTTTCCATGACACCCATGATGCGGCGACCCAGCTGCCAAGTGTGCCACAGAGTCGCGTTTCGCGACGTTGCAATCGAGGGCCAATGATCACCGATTGCATATGACAGGTGTCAGATGGCCGGACTCGGACCCCCACGATGCCGTCAAGGGAGAAAGCGCCGCCCCTTGTCGCGCAGCTTGCAGACGCCGCAGCCTTTGTTCGGAGGAGCCGCGGCCCCCGGGGCCGGACGACGCCAGCGACCGCACGCCGATTACGCGCGAATTGGCAAGCGCCCGTGCCACAGCTATCGTTACCGTCCTGGTTCGACCCGAGAGAATGCACGATGACTTTCCTGTTTCCGCCCGCCTTGACACCCTCCGTCGCAATCAGCGGCAGCGAGCAGCGTTTTCCGGTGCATCGCATCTACTGCATCGGCCGCAACTATGCCGAGCACGCACGCGAAATGGGCATGGCGGTCGACCGCGCGGCACCGGTATTCTTCTGCAAGCCGGCCGATGCCATCGTCGCCGATCGCTCGAACATTCCGTATCCGCCTGCCACCGGCGACCTGCACCACGAAGTCGAAATGATCGTTGCGCTGCAGACCGGCGGCGTCGACATCGCCGCTGCCCAGGCGTTGCGTCACGTCTACGGCTACGGCGTCGGCCTCGACCTGACGCGCCGAGATCTGCAGGCCGCCGCGAAAGCCAAGGGTCTGCCGTGGGACACGGCCAAGGCGTTCGACCGCTCCGCGCCGGTGTCGGCGCTGCGCCGCGCAGCCGAGGTCGGCCACCCGCAGCACGCGCAGCTGACGCTCGACGTGAACGGCGCGATCCGCCAGAAAACCGATATCGCCGAGATGATCTTCAGCGTCGCCGACATCATCCACGAACTGTCGCTGCTATTCGAGCTGCATGCCGGCGACCTGATTTTTACCGGCACGCCGGCCGGCGTCGCGGCGCTGCAGCACGGCGACCGTTTCCACGCCCGCCTGGAAGGCATCGCCGAGCTGCGCGGCGTCATCATGTAACGATAACGCGGACGGCCCCGGTTTTCGGGTAGATTGCAGCGGCCGTGCGGGGAACCGGCGCCGCTTCGTAACGACTACGGGAGGAAAACCGATGAGTTTCTTCAGCGAGTTCAAAGCATTTGCAATGCGCGGCAATGTCGTCGACCTGGCGGTCGGCGTGGTGATCGGCGCGGCATTCGGCAAGATCGTCTCGTCGCTGGTCGACAACATCATCATGCCGCCGATCGGTGTGCTGATCGGGGGCATCGATTTCTCGGATCTGGTATTGAAGATCGGCACGCCGGTCGCCGATGCCAAGGGCGTCGTCACCGGCGGCGCGATCATCAAGTATGGCGTGTTCCTCAACACGATCTTCCAGTTCATCATCGTCGCGATCGCGATCTTCCTCGTCATCAAGCTGATGAACCGGCTGATCAAGAAGGAAGAGGCCGCGCCGGCGCCGCCGAGCGCCGAGGTCACGCTGCTGACCGAAATTCGTGACACGCTGAAAGCAAAAACCTGAGGCGAAGGTAAATTCCGGCGCGTCGTAATCCGCTGCGCGCCGGAACTCCTGCGTATGGGTCACGTCCGCGCCTGTCCGGGTGCCGGGCAGTTTCCCTCCCGGCGCCGATGGACCCGTGATCGACTAGCGAACTGTCACGCTTGAATCGGTACCATATTTTATGCCTCGCACGGACTGCCCCCTTCCGGCTGCCGCCACCTTCCCCCGCAAGCGGGGGAAGGAATCCACATTGGATCTTGGTGCTTTTCCCTCCCCTGCGAAGCGGGGGAAGGTGCCGAAGGCGGATGGGGGCGCTCGTGGCTCGAGAAAAAATCACTCCCGAATCAGTTGTTACAGTCCACTAGCGCTTGCGGAAATTCTTCCGTTCGGCCCCGGCCACCTGCTGCCGGTACCATTCGCCGAACAGTACCGCGGCGCTCGCCGCGACATTGAGGCTTTCGACCGCGCCGCTGCCAGGTATCGTCACGTGGCGGCCGGCGCGATCGACCAGCGCCTGGCGCAGGCCGCTGCCTTCGGCGCCGAGCACGAACACGACACGGTCCGGCAAGGTTGCCGCGTACAGCGATTCGCCGGCACGCGGCACGGTCGCCACGGTTTCGATCTCGGCGTTGCGCAACGCGCCGAACACGTCCTCGCCGGGCGCGGTCTGTGCGATCGGTACGGCTTCGGCGGCGCCCTCGGCGACGCGCAGCGCGGCGCCGGACACGTTGAGCGCCGACTCGCGCGCCAGGATCAGGCCGTTGACGCCGAAGTTGGCGGCACTGCGCAGCACGGCACCGAAATTGTGCGGATTGCCGACGCCGTCGAGCCAGACCAGCAGCACCGGCTTCGGTGGCGGCAGGCGCTGCAGCAATGTGGAAAGGGATAGAAGTGGACGCCGCCGCACCTCGAAGCAGACGCCTTCGTGATGCTGGCTCTGCGTGAGCTTGTCGAGGTCGGCGTTCCCGACGACGCGGTAGCCCAGGCGTTTCTCGACGCACCAGGCCAGTACCGGCTTGAGCGTACCGAGGCGCGATTCGAGCAGATAGACCTTGCGCACGTCATCCGGCCGGCGCTGGAAAAGCGCCAGGCACGCGTTGATGCCGTAGATGCGCATTTCCTCGCTGTTGCGACGCGGCGCAGCATCGCGCGCCGTCTCCGCAGGGGGCGGCAGCGCAGGCGCACGTGGCGGGCGCGGCGCGGATGGCGGGCGCCCGTGCATCAGTGATCGGCCACGATGGCCGCTGCGCGCGTCTGTTTCACCGGACGCAGCAGCAACAGCAGCGGAATCGCGACAACGGTCATGATCATCATCATCCAGAAATCGTTGAGGAATGCGATCGCCGAGGCCTGGCGCGTGACCTGGGCATTCAGCGCCGACAGCGCCGCAGCCTGCGGCAGATGCATCGTCGCCGACAAGTGCGCCGCCGCCGGATCGAACGCGGTGATCCGTTCGGCCAGTTCGGCGTGGTTGATCTGCGTGCCGCGCGACAGCAGGGTCATGACGATCGAGATGCCGACGCTCGAGCCGATGTTGCGCATCAGGCTGAAGATGCCGGCCGCCTCCGTGCGCGCCGACATCGGCAGCGTCGAGTAGGCGACGGTCGAGATCGGCACGAACACCAGGCCCAGCCCGAGGCCCTGGATCACGCCGCTGGTCACGATCATCGCCTCCGGCACGTCCGGACTCCAGCCCGCCATCTGCCACAGGGAATACGCGGTCAGCGACATGCCGATGCCGGCCAGTACGCGCGCATCGGCGCCGCGCGCGAGCAGCCGGCCGACCAGCATCATCGCGATCAGCGTGCCGACGCCGCGCGGCGCGAGCAGCATTCCGGTCGTGACGACCGGATAGTTCATGAGGTTCTGCAGGAACGGCGGCAGCAGCGCCATCGTCGCGAACAGCACGACGCCGAGCACGAAGATGAAGACGTTGCTGGCCAGGAAGTTGCGGTCGCGGAACAGGCCGAGGTCGAGGAATGGCCGCTTGCTCGTATACCAGTGCACGCCGTACAGATAGAAGCCGAGGAATGCGAGCGCGGCTTCGATCTGGATTTCGGTCGCGCCGAACCAGTCCTTCAACTCGCCGCGGTCGAGCATCAGCTGCAATGCGCCGATGCCGA